>JAJEGU010000006.1 GCA_022819645.1 Pseudomonadales bacterium | reverse complement strand
ACCGCCCATGGGAATGCGCCGGGATCGCCATGGCCCCGTTATACAACAACGACTTCTGAATAGCCAGGCCCCGCACAGCCCGACTTCATCGCTCACCGGCCATGGCCCCGGGCTACGCCCCGACTTTTGGATAGCCCTGTGGACTACCGCTCCCCGTTCAGGCTCTTGTCTCATTGGACATCGAGGCCGAGGCTTGACATGCGTGAACCCATCCATCCCGGCGATACGTTGCGCGAGGACCTCGACGCGCTCGGCATGAGCGCGCCCCCGATCCCCTGGCCGGTCTTGAGTTCCGCCGCGTCCGCGACGTCATGGACCGGCATCAGCGAACCCGTCGGCGCGCGCACGTACGCCAGCACCTCGACGCCCGGCGGGCCGGCAATGTCCAGCCGCCAGTCGCCCGTCCCCGATCCGGTGCGCCCGGACAGGCCCCCGGAGGCGTTGCCAATCTCCAGATCCCTGGAGTTCAGATGCGCCGCCTCGCCCGCGCCGACGATGAGCGTCAGCGGCTCGTAGTACCTTCCGGTCCCGTCGTAGGGTTGCACGCGCACCGCGGTGTCGGTCGCCGTATCGTTCACGATGCGCACCAGGCCCTGCCGGCCTAGCGGGTCGGAGGCCGAGGGGAAGTAGGGCACCGTGTGTACTTCTCCGGAGCGCAGTGCCGGAGAAGCGCTACCGGACAGGTTCGTCAGATGCCCGCCGCCGCTCCGAAGCAGGCTCATCACCGCCAGGTCGCCGTCCGAGGCGATGTTCAGCTGCCACATCCCCCGGCCGTCGCCGAGCGCGCCCCGCAGTCCGGAAGCGCCGCCTTCCAGTTCGGCCGCGGTGAGAAGGACGGACTCGCTCGCGGGAATGGCCAGCGATACCTCGCCGCTTGCCGCGCCGCTGTCGTCCGTGCCGGCAATGTGCGCCGTAAGCGCCTCGCCTCCCCGGTTGATCAGCCGCAGCAGGCCCGTCCGGCCCGGGGCGCCCGGATCGTTCGCCGGGGCGAAGGTCGATACGCGGTGCACCCCCCGCTCCGCCTCCGCGACCGCGTGCATGGGGGCGAGAACGCCGTCGTAGGCGCGCACGTACGGCAGCATCCGGATGTCCCGTTCGCTCGAAACATCGAGCCGCCAGTCGCCCGTGGCCGCGCCGAGGTAACCGCTCAGCCCCTTGGCGGCGTTGCCCTGCTCGAGGTCGCCGGTGGTCAGATGGACGGATTCGCCGGGGCCGACATGAAGCGTGACCGGGGGCGGGCTCCAGCCGCTGTCGTCGGTGGCCCGGATATGCACCGAGCCGCCTTGCGGGGAGGCATTGACGAAGCGCACCACGCCTTCATGAGCCGAATTGGAGGAGCTCGGCAGCAGCGGGGCGAACGACTGGCCGCTTTCCTTCTCAAGGCACTGAAGCACCTTGCGCACCGCCGTCCAGCCGGACCATACGGTCTCGCTCCGTTCGGCTTCCTTTACGGTGTAGGCACTGGAAGGCTTCGATGTGGCGCCGACCCAATCCGGCAGCGTCTGGTCGCTGCGGTCTTCGTGATAGGCGATCAGCACGCGATACCAGTTGGCCCCGTAGTTCGGAGACCTGTAGGCGTTGCTGTCGTAATAGCCCTTGACCGTATCCCACTGGGAAACACTCACGCACGCGCCGATCGTCTTGACAGGCGGCGGATCGTCGTCATCGCGCACCGTGACCGAAGCCGTATGGTTCGATGACGCCACGGTGTAGCCCGTGCCGCTGTCGATACTGACGCTGATCGAGCCGTCGGGCTCGTCGGCGCCGTCGTCGGCGGTGGCGACAGAGAGACGGGCGGTTGCCGCGCCTGCGGGGAGGGTGACGGTACGGCTACCCGCGCCGGGCGCATCGAGATAATCGCCGGACTGACTGACGGTCACGCTCACCGTCACGTCGGAAGCGGGCGCCGGGGCAGCATGGATCGTGAACGATGCGCTTGCGCCTTCATCCACTGCGGAGCCTGCCGACAGGCTCAGCTCGGGAATGGGGTCCGGTTCGGTTTCCCTCGACTCCAGTTCGGTCAGGGCCTCCACGACCGGATCCCAGCGGCTGGCGGTGTAGGTGTCCGCCATGTCCTGGGCCTCGGCCGCCGTCATGGGTTTGTAGCCCTCTGCGATGGCGTCCCCGTCGCCCAGCCCGGCCAGCGCCCGCTTCCAGCGGTTCACATGGGCATCTCCGTGCTGGGTTTCGTCCGCGTACCCCCGCACCGTCGCCTTCAGGGCGCTGAAGTCCGGCGGTTGCGGCGTATTGCCAGTTCCCGCGTCCACGTTGTCCGTGGAACCGCCGCCGCGGATCGAATCGCCGCCGCCGGCCGGGCCCACGTCGATGGTGGCCGTGGCGGCGAGATCGTCCAGGAGCCGCCAGGCATCCTGGTCGTCCACGTAGCCCGGGGTGACCGTGACGGTGAGCGTCATGGCTTCGGCCGCATCGTGCTGGAAGGTATATCTCGTCCCGGTCAAGCGGTTCACGGCCCCATAGACGTAGTTCGCGGAATTGACGAGCGCGCTGGTGGATTCGTACTCGACCCGGTAGAACGTGGCGTGCTCCACCGCGTCCCAGGTCACCCTGGCGTTGGCGGCGTCGACGGCTGTTACCTGTACGTTGGACACGGCCTGCGAGGGCGGCGGCGCGGCCTGCATACCCAAGCCCGACAAGACCTCGAACACCGGGGACAGGGCCAGCATGCGCCGCGCGCCGCTGCCGACGTCCGTTCCGTTGCTGATCGGATTCGTGCTTGCTCCCCACTCGCCGTAGCGGACGTTGCTTGATCCCAGCGGGTTGGAATGGATGCCGCCGTCCGTTCGGGCGCCGGTCCAGACCCTCAGGGCGCCGGATACGGCCATGCCATTCGCCCCGCGGGTGTCGCTGGACATCTGCGCGTCCCAGGAGCCGTCCCAGAAGTCGTCGTAGTCGTCCGCGATCTTGTCCCCGTTCAGCCAGTAGATGGGTATGCCGTCGCCGGCACCGGTGGTTTCGGTGTTGTCGCGGGCGCTGACCGAGGCGGTCGAGCCCACCACCCTGAAATGGCTGCTGTAGGACTGGATGGCCGTGTGGCCGCCCGCGGCCTCGGTCTGCACGAAGCTGTTGTAGGTGGCGATGTCGCTGGGGGTAGCGTCGCGTGCTGCGGTCAGGAACAGCAACCGAAACTGGCCGCCCACGCCAATACCGGAAGGCTTGAGCGCCCAGTTGTCGGCAACGGACTGGAATAGCGCCGGGGGCGGAGGGTTGTCCACCACGCCGACCCGCATGGCGCCGCTGACTCCGCCGTAGCCGCCGCCCGAGGCCGTGTGCACCAGCGAGAAGCGGTCGTTGACGTAGCCGGCGTCGCCCTGCGAAAAAACACCGATCCCCTGCGGTATGTGCCAGTCGTCCTGGGTGAAGGTCAGGCTCAGGATCTGGCTCTCGCTCAGGCTCTGCTTCTGGCTCTGGCTCTGGCTCTTTACCTTGACGTTGCCCCAGTCGCCGTCCCCGTCCCCGTCGTCGCGCGCCGTCACCGAAACGGTCACGGTACCCGTGGGCGGCGATGCGAGCCGCACCGTGTAGCCGCCCCCGCCGCCCTCGGGCATGGTCAGCCCGCCGAACATCGGGGTGCTGGAGGTCAGTATCAGGTCGCGGGGCTCATCGTCGTCGGCCACTTCCACCGTCGCCTGATAGTGGCCCGGATCCACCGCGTAGTCGTTCGTGGGCACCAGCGTCACCGTGACGGCGCCGTCGGTCTCCCTGACGCTGTCAGTCGCCGTGGCGACCTGGTATATCTTCGCCGCGCCGTCTCGCCAGGGGTGGATGGTCATCGTCCGCGCGCCTTCGTTACCGGACGCCACGAAATCCTGGCCCTCGCTCGTGTCCTCCGAGACTTTGAGGGAGACCGTCAACTCTTCGGGCGAGGCCCAGTCCGTGCCTACCGACACCGAGAAGCTCGCCGGGTTCCCCTCAGCCACCGCGTAGCTCATGCCTAGCCCGGGCACCAACGTGCCCTGGCGGTGGATTTTGAGCCGCGGAATTCTCCCCGCGTCCTGGTCGTCGTCCTGGATGTGCACGTCGGCAGCCCACTGAAAGCCGATGTCGACTCCGGCCTCAACGATGGCCACGTTAATCCTTTCCGTATTCTCCTTCAGCGCATCCTGCACGGTGCGGATCGTTAACGTGGCGCGGGGGTGGCCCGCCGGTATCGTGACCGTGTAGTGTTCGCCAATGTAATCGACGCCCTGTCCCGTCGCGCTGGTGCCGAAAGCTTGGAATTTCACCGTCGTGGCTGCGGCGCGGGACGCGGACAGCACCACATCCAGCTTCGCCGCATCGCCCTCCCACACAGGGTAGTCCGGCGACGAGAAGGAGACGGTCTGCGCGGCGGCCGGGGCGGCGAGGGCGAACAGCAGCGGCAGGCCGAGCAGGGCCGCCAATGGACCGCGCCGCAGGCGTTGGGCGGCGCGCAGAGCTTCGGCCACGGCGCTCATGCAATTTGCCCGGAAGCGGCAACCCGCGGAAACGAAGGGCTCGGTTTTGGGAGGCAGGTCGCCCTGGACAGTGGCGCCAGGAGGCGGAAAGGCGGGTTCGGGCAAGGAGGGACGATCAGGTTCGTTGTTAATACAGTCTTGCTTGCTCGTTTGCATTGTCAAGCCCCCCAGTACGGAGTTATTGGAATTTTCCCCTGAACCCATCGGCCCAGACTGCGCGGACTTTACTCCAAATCCACGCACTGCCGCAACCGCTCCGGAACGGGATTTCACGCGATGTGCAACTTTTGGAAAGAACTTTGCGCGAATTCGTTTGTGGCGCCTTGTCAGACATGAGAAAGGCCCCGCACCTTTCGATGCGGGACCTTTGTTCGAGTACCCCGAACCGCTTGTCGTCGCAGGAAGACTCCGGTCTTGATTACCCGGTAAAACTCAGGATAGCCACCGCTACGGCAATAAACCCCGCCATCGCAAGAATCAGGCGGGTTTCCCGCTTGGCGGCTTCGGCATCGCGCTTGGCCGCGTCCTCGGCAAGGCGGGCAATGTCGGTCTTGTAGTCGGCCTGCATGGTCTTCATTCGTTCCTCCAGGCGGGCCACCTGCACGGCCAGCGGATCGGATGATTCGGTCATTTCCTGCTTTCCTTGTCCACCACGCTGGACATGTTGCACAGGATACGCCAGACCGAGGAGACTGTGCAATAGGAATTCGCGAAAGCGAAAATTCGCTGTCGTCGCGCCCCTGGCCGGTCGGTTGAGGCGAGTATTGGTGAATATGCAACGAAATCGAGAGGCCAGGGGCGTGGATTAGAACGGATTTGCAGCCGTGAATTCCTACGGCGCAGGCTCCGAGACGGCGGTAAATATCCTGCCATGCGACCGGTCCCGTAGGGATATACTGTGGCTATGGGCCGGACTACGGAGGCGGAGTTCAGGATGTCCGGGTGAGCAGATTGCGCCGGTAGAAGTCGAGTTCCGCTTCCAGGGCACGGATCTGGTTTGCCGGTTGGCGGAAACCGTGGCCTTCGCCCGGGAAGCTGATGTACTCCACTCCTTCGATGCGTCCCCGCAACTTTTCATACAGCAGTTCGGCCTGGGACGGCGGCACCACCTTGTCTTCGGTTCCCTGCAGGATCAGCACCGGCGCGGAGATTTCATCGAGCCGGTTGATGGGCGATCTTTGCCGGTAGCGCTGCGCGGTTTCGGGATAGGGACCGATGAGCCGGTCGAGGTAGAGCGATTCGAACTTGTGGGTGTCCCGGGCCAGCATTTCGAGATCGGCAACGCCATAATAGCTGACCCCGGCGGAGAACAGCTCGCAGGCGGCGAGGCTGGCGAGCACCACATAGCCGCCGGCGCTGCCGCCGCGTATGGCCAGCCGCTCACGGTCCACCTGTTCGGTGGCGATCAGATGTCCCACCGCGGCGATTACGTCAGCGATGTCGGCCACGCCCCATTGTTCTTCCAGCGCCCGGCGAAACTCGCGGCCGTAGCCGGTGGAGCCGCGGTGGTTGATGTCGAGCACCGCGAATCCCCGGGAAGTCCAGAATTGGTGCAGGGGATTGAGCGCTGCCCGGGCGGTGCCCGTGGGCCCGCCGTGCACATTGACGAGCAGCGGCGGCAGTTCCCCGGTGGGAGCCTGAAAATCGGGATTCCGCGGTTCATACAGCAGGCCGTATGCGCTCGCGCCGCCCTGGGTGCGGAACTCGAAGTGACGCGGCCGGGAAATCCGTTCCGCATCCAGCGCCGGGGGGACGGCGGAGCGGTACACGATGCGTCTTGTGGTCGCTGCCGAGTGGGTGTCCTGAAGCCGCTGAAGCCGCTCGGTTGAACGCTCGATGGAATGGGTGTCCCAAAGGTGGACTGCGGGGTAATCGTGGTCCCCGGCCGAGACGTGGCAGAGCCTGCCGCTGGAATCCGTGCCAAGATGTTCCAACAGGCCCATGCCCGCTTCAAGTTCCCGCGCCTGGCCGTTCTTGATCGCAAGCAGGCGCCAACGGCAGCGGTCCACGAGGGTGAGATAGATGGCGCCGTTTTCGCCGATTGCGTAATTGCGGTTGCCGAGTTCCCAGGGCGGGCCGCAGCAGTCCGCGGCGACAGGATACATCGCCTCGCCTGTGCAACCGGGCTTCAGCTTTTCGGCATCGACCCGCAGGAGGTTCCAGAAATTGGAACGGTCGGACAGGAAATACAGGTTGCCCTCACGGTCGAATCGTGGCTGCAGCTGTGAGGCGGGCTCTGCCGAATCCGTTGCGAAGCAGTCTTCAATCCCGCCCGGGGAGTTCAATCTGGCGCAGTGGATGGTGGTTGCGTCCCAGGGCATGTCGGGATGTGACCAGCTTGCAAAGGCGAGCCATTCCCCATCGCCGGACAGGCTTGGCCCCGCAACGAAGTCGCTGTGATCGTAAAGCACTGTCTGCTGGTGGGTTTGCTGCGGCGCCTCGTCATCATCCAGGGGAATGGCCACCAGGGCATTGGCTACCGCCGCCGGATTCCCCCCGGCGCCGCGGTGATCTTCCCGCACGCAAATCAACCGGTTACGATGCGGGTCGTGGAGCAAGTCCCCATAGCGCAACTGGCCCGCCGCCGAATCGGTGAGCTGCCGCGGCGGGGAAAATTCGCCGGTTTCCGGATGCAGGGCCTGACGGTAGATTTCCTGATCAATGAAGTTGCAGTAAAAAATCTCGTTCACACTGGCGCAATAGGGCTGGCCGCCATATTCGTGAACTTTTGAGCGCAAGTTGAATCCCGGCGGCGAGATTCGTACCGGCTCGCCCCTGCCATCGCCGAACATCAGCGCCTGGGCATTGCCTTCCCCGGGCATATTGAGGAGGAACAGCACGCCGCCATTCCAGGGCAGGGGTTTGGCCGGGGTCTGGCGCTGGCCGAAGATCAACTCAGCGGTAAGGGGCGAGTCCCATTCACCGCAGGCAACAATTTTGCGAGGTTTTCCGGTATTGGTGTCATTCATCGTCGATTCTCATTATGGAACTGAGTTCGCCCTCTTCGGTCATCCTGCGCGCAGTCGCAGGATCTCATTGCGTGGCCTTTGAAAGAGATTCTGCGACTGCGCTTCGCTCCGCGCAGAATGACATGAGGTGAGAGGCGCCAAAATAGGAATTACTGGTTATTCATGATGAATCCGTCCCGGTGCGCGCCGGGTGCATGCGACCGCGCATGATGGAGAGCAGAATGCCCGGCGCGCAGACTGCCGCCGCGGTGCCAAAAGTGAATTGTATGGCGCTTTCGAGTTGGGGTAGCGCGCTGGCGGCGATCAGGCGGTCGCCGACCAGCAGCGTCATCGCCAATGCCACGAGCACCATGCTGCCGAGTTGGCCCAGAACACGCACCGTGGCGATGGCCCCGGAAGCGGCGCCGTAGTCCTTTCGGTGAACCGAACTCATGATGGCGTTGGAATTCGGCGAAGTGAACAGCCCGAATCCAACTCCGGTCAGCGCCAGTGCGATCACCACCGTGGACAGCGCGCTGGCGGTGTCGAGACTGCTGAGCAAGAGCAAACCCAGGGCGGTAAGCAGCATCCCTCCCGAGGCCAGCACCCGGGGCTCGCCCCAGTCCGAAAGCCTTCCGGCGATGGGCGAGAGCAGCGCCATGGCGGCGGGTTGGACAATCAGGATCAGCCCCGCCTGTGAGGCGCTGAGCGATTTCAACTCCTGCAGGTAGAGGCTGAGCAGGACGATGTTGGCGTAGGTGGCGGTATACATGATCAGCGCCGCACCGCAGGAACGGGTGAAAATCGCATTGCCGAAGAACAGCCGCACATCCCAGATGGGGTTCGGCGCGGAGGCGGCGTAGCGGACATAAACCGCCAGCCCGGCGACAAAAAGCAGCAACAGCAGCGCGCTGGCGGCGCTTGGCAGTACGCTGACGCCCAGGCAAAGAAACAGAATGGCAAGGCAGTACAGCGCGGCGCCGGTATAGTCGAAGGCGGGCCTGGCCGCCGGCGTCGCTTCGCGAATCCGGCCGTAACCAATGACCAGCACCACCAGGGACAGGGGAACATGCAGAAAGAAATTGCCCCGCCAGCCGAACTCGTCCGTCACGAGGCCACCCAGCACCGGGCCGGCCATGAGCCCCACATAGACCGAGGAAATCACCATGCCAATGGCCTTGCCGCGCTGTTTTGGCGGATAGGCCGAGGCGATGATCGCCAGATGCGTGGCATAGAGCATGGCGGCGCTGACGCCCTGGAGAAAGCGGCCGCTGAACAGCATGAAGCTGTTGGCGGACAGCCCGGTATAAGAGGAGGACAGGACCATCGCGCATGTGCCCAGAAGAAACAGACGCCCGCGCCCGAACTGGTCCGCCAGACACCCGAAGATCAGGATGAACATGGCGCTCGCCATGAGGTAGGCCATGGGCACCCAACTCAGCACTGCGGCGCTGAGGGCGAAATGTTCGGCGATTGCGGGCAGGGCCACATTGGTGGCCGACAGGCTCACCGGCGTGGTGAACGAGTTGAGGATCACCATGGCGACAATGACACGGCGCTCCCGGGCGGTGCTGACTGCGGACATGGCTGAAAAATTCCCCGGGGCGCAAAGATAGCACAGGGCGGAAAGAATCTGCGGAGCCACGAAATGAGAAATTCCGGCGTAACAATCAATTACGCCGGGGAAGCAGCGGGGGCATGTTATATTTGCGCGGCGATTTCGCAGCGTCGGCTGCATTCTGCCTTGGAGAGAATCATGAATCGAAGTTTGCTTCCCGCCGCCATCTTCTGCGCCCTGACGCCGCTTTCCACCGAATCCCTGGCTCAGGAGCGGACAATCGAGGAAATCCAGGTCGTATCGAATATCCGCAGGACCGAAGGGCTTTCCGATGTCAATGCGGCGGTTTCGGTGATCGGCCGGGAAGAATTGTCCCTGCTGCGCCTGACCCATTACCAGGAAGCGCTCAATCGCGTTCCCGGGGTCAATGTGAACCGCAATAACGGCCAGGAAAGCCTGGCCTCGATTCGCTCTCCGGTGCTCACTGGCGCCGGCGCCTGCGGCGCCTTCCTCATGGCGGAGAATGGCATTCCCCTGCGCTCCAACGCCTTCTGCAACGTCAATCAGATGTTCGACGCCCACACCGAGAACGCCGAGCGCATCGAAGTGGTGCGGGGCCCGAGCAGTGCGTTGTGGGGATCGAACGCCATGCACGGGCTGATTAACGTGGTGCTGCCGGAACCCGGCGAGGCGGGCTCGCTGACCCTGGAGGCCGGCCCCCGGGGCAGCCAGCGCTATCAGGCGCAGTTCGGCACCGAAGACGAAGGCGTCGCCAGCCTGTTCCTCATCAACGGCGTGGAGGAAGAAGGCTACCAGGCCGACAGCGGCGTCGATCAGCAGAAATTCACCTGGCTGTATGAGCTTGACTTTGGCCGGGTCCGGCTCGACGGCGGCTTTACCATGATCAACCTGAATCAGGAAACCGCGGGCTATGTCACCGGCGCAAACGCCTACGAGGACGCCGAGCGGCGCAAGACCAACCCCAACCCGGAAGCCTTCCGCGACAGCCGCAACGGGCGCCTGTGGACCTCCTTCAACTGGGAATCCGGCGACTGGGATCTGGTATTCACCCCCTACGCCCGGGAAGTGAACATGACCTTCATGCAACACTTTCTCCCGGGCGACCCGGTGGAGGATTTCTACCACCGCAGCGCGGGATTCCAGTCCGGCGCCTACCGGAACGTGGCAAACGGCGGCCGCCTCGCCATAGGCATCGACGGTGAATCCACCACGGGCAAGCTGCTGCAGTTCCAGGCCAATCCCACGGTGGGTTCGGCTTTTCTCCGCAATACCATCCCCGAGGGCAAACACTACGACTTCACCGTGGACGCCGGCATGATCGGCGGCTTCCTCAGCTACGACCAGCCGCTGGCGGAGGACTGGACCCTCTCCCTGGGCCTGCGCATCGAGAAAGTCGATTATGAATACGACAACCTGATGCTCGACGGCCGCACCAATGACCAGGGCGTCGCCTGCGGCTTCGGCGGCTGCCGCTACAGCCGCCCCGCCGACCGCGGCGACGACTTCAGCAATGTTTCCCCCAAACTCGCCCTGAGCTACCGGCTCGACGACAACAACCGGGTGGATTTCCGCCTCCAGCGCGGTTTCCGGGCGCCCCAGGCAACCGAGTTGTATCGCCTGCAGAATGCCCAGACCGTGGCCGACCTCGACTCGGTGGAGTTGGACAGTATCGAAGTCGCCTTCAATGGCGGCGTGGACGCCCTGAGCTATTCCGCCAGCATCTACGCCATGGACAAGGACAACGAGATCATCACCAACAGCTCCCGGGAAAATCTCAATGGCGCCGCCACCAGCCACCGGGGTCTGGAACTCGCGCTGGCCTACGACCTCAGCGATACCCTTACCCTGCATGCGGTGAGCAACTACGCCAAACACAGCTATGAACATTCCCAGCTATCCGGCGGCATCGACATCCAGGGCAAGGAAGTCGACACCGCGCCAAACCTCTGGGGCAATTACCGCTTGAGCTGGCAGGCCAGCGACAGGCTGCGGGCGGAATTCGAGTGGGTCAACATGGGCGAATACTTCACCAACCCGGAAAACACCGCTTCCTACGAAGGCCACGACATCTTCAATCTCCGGGCCCAGTACCAGATGAACGAAGACCTGTTGTGGACTTTCGCCGTGCTCAACGTGTTCGACGACTTCTACGCCGAGCGCGCCGACTGGACCACCTTCACCGGTGACCGCTATTTCGTCGGCCAGCCGGCCCGGGTCCATATCGCGGCAACCTGGAATTTCCGATAAACGATCCCGCTCTTCAGTCCCTGCTGGCGCTGTTCGCGGCGCCGGCGAGGCGGAGGCTGAAACCCATCAGCCATCCAACGGGTTTTGGCGTGGAGCCGGATTCCCTGCGCGAAGCCGCGGTGCTGATTCCGGTTACCCGGCCCTCTGGCGTGGGCGAAAAGCGCGGCGGCTCGCCGGAAGATCGCGGCGATCCGGCTGCAGGCATAAAACGGGCGCAATTGCCGAGCCAGGTGGTGCTGACGGTGCGCTCGGAAAACCTCAAAAGCCATGCGGGCCAGATCAGCCTGCCCGGCGGCTCCAGGGAAGCGGGAGACCGGAACCCCGCCGCCACGGCCCTGCGCGAAGCCGAAGAAGAGATCGGCCTGCCGCCGGAGCAGGTGGAAGTCATCGGCCGGCTCGGCCCCATGGACCTGCCTTCGGGATTCCGCGTAACGCCGGTGGTCGGCCTGATACCCCCGGGCCTCGAATTCACTCCCTGCTCCCGGGAAGTCGCCGAGATATTCCAGCCCCCCCTGGCGCTCATCCTCGACCCACAAGCCTACGCCCGCAGCAGCTACTTCCACGCCGGCAAAACCCGCGGCACACTGGAACTCCCCTGGCAAGACTACCGAATCTGGGGCGCCACGGCTGCCATACTGCACAGACTGGCGGCGCTATGCGCTGGCGCAGATGACCCCGCTACGACAGACTGACATGGACAGCACCAAAAGACAGATTTAATCCGTACTGATCATTTTCCACTCCATTCTTTTGAGAACATCGGCCGCAGTTTCGAGATCGCAGGGGGGAGCGAGCCTGAGCACGTCAGGCCCAGGTAGGTCGCCGCCCGAGTTGCGCCTACGTAGAGAAACTTGTCGAACAGATCTGGATAGACTTCCGCCAAGTGGTCAACATCCTTAAAGAAGACTGCCTCGAACTCAAGTCCTTTTATGTGTTGCACATCGAATACGCGTATGTCGTTGTCTTGCCCGATAACTTGGCCATCGGGACATGCCACCACGTTGATGTTTTGTTCCGCTAGCGTTTCCTGAAGCGCTTTAGCAACTGATCTTACCTGTTCCTCTTCGGGAACCAATATTGCTATTGACGGTAATTGACCGACAGATCTCTCGATTTCGGTCACGCGATCCGCGAGCCAGATGCCAACATCTGGGTCGTTGCACATGTTCTCAGCCAGAACGGGAGGGAATCCATCTCGAATCGCATGTTCAGGAAGAACCACGTCGTAGTCCGCTCCTCCCCCGATGCGTACAATCTCGCGGGCAAACTCATTAAGTTCTCGGCTTTGTCTATAGCCAACCGTGACTCTCTCTATGCCTATTCTTGAATCAGCCCATTCGACCTCTGTGACCGAGCGCGTACCCCAAGAAGACAGCCGTTGATTAAAATCACCACATGCAAAGAATGAGGGCATAGCCGGTAGTGATAGGGCCGACATGCAAGCAAGCTGAACCGGGGAAAAGTCTGTAGCTTCATCGACAAAAATCTGATTCCTGAAAGATTCCTGCACAGGCTGAAGGACTGCCCAAAATGAACTGTTACTGTTCAGATCGCGTTGAACATCTCTTGATGAAAGCAATGATCTTGCGCCTCTCAGAATGGACAACAGCATCATATCGAGTTCCAGAGGATGGATGTCCGTCTGGCGAATTGCGCCAGCCACGTACCAGCGCTCGTCTGATTGGCGGGCGCGCCGAAAACTGCGGTATCGTGTAGCAATTCCGTGAAAGTACAATCTAACAGGGTTCACGAACGTTCGCACGAAAGTAAGCAACACAACACCCTTACCGACCTCTATCTGCTTCTCGCCATCGAGACCTCGGTCACCTATCCATTCGATGTACTCTTTGATCGAATTCGATACTCTATGCGGAGTTGCGGTAGCGAATAAGGTCGTCCGACGTCACTTCGGATGCTGGCACTAGTCGATAGTGCCTCTCCTGCACGACCCTGATTTCTTCGTTCTCCATCGTGACTTCGAACATCGCGATCAGGTTGTTTTCGGCGAATTGGGTGAGGATCGGGCGACAAATCAAGTCGGGTAGTCTTTCTTGACACCACAGGAAATCCTGTTCCGATTGAATAACCGACAGTTGGTCGCTTCCACCCTTTGCCTGGACAGGAAGAATGAATTGCCTTCCCGTGCTGTCGACCGCAACGTAAATTTCGTCCACTTCAATCTGACCAATCTGCTGGACTGTGGTGCGCAGGTGATTTTGAAGCGAGTATGCCGACACACCCAGAAATACATCGATCAGACGGTTGTATCGAATCCTCGCCAGGAGCGCTTGCTCGTCCGACATGGAATGGGCTGCGACGATTTCCGGTGTTGCATCCGGAATCTTGATCGTCATCCGCATGGTAGTCGGAACGATTCGATTAACGCCAACCAGACGGAATTTGTAGGCAGCCAATCCTGACCCGCGAATCGTCCACTCTCTATCGGAAGGCGCGGTCTCCAGGATGGCTTTGGGCAGAGGGCGGCGATAACGAAAGGTGTAAATAATGTCTCCCAGGTTTTTGGGAACGGATACACCGAGAACCTTCGCCGCGCCAATAAGATCGTCTCTAACGAATTCGACTTCGACATAACCGGCTTGGTACCGGTCAAAGAAAACGCGCTCGATTATTGCATCGTAACTCATGCGCTGGCGCGAGCGAGTTCTCGCTCGATATCCTGCTGCTTACGCTTGGTGGCACCGCTCTTCCGGTCTCGTCTTGCGATGGGAACGTCCACGCTCCAATAGGCGGCGGCTTCTGTCATGTCCATTTCCAGCAATCCCGGAGAGCCTAGCGGGATAGACCGCTCAGGGGGGATCGGTTTTACGCCCAGCGCCTCGCGCACGGAAACCGCAACCGCTCTCGCCAAGGGCGGAGGCACCGAATTTCCGATCTGCCGCCCACCGTGCCACTTGGTGACGTGAAAGCGGAACCAGTCGGGAAACCCGTGGAGCCGTGCCATTTCCCTAACCGTGACACAACGGTCATAGCGATAGTGAATCGGCCTGGGGCTCGTGAAAGCGCCACGAGCGGAGTCAGTTCCGGCGCGCAACGTATTCGACACTCCTCCCGTGGCCAACTTGTAAAACCGCGAGATGGGTTCGACGGCGGCGGGCTTTGTTTTACGAAATCTTCTTCGCGAGATTTCGGTGTGAGCCGTTCGCAAACTCGCCGTCATGAGTCTCGGGTCCCACTCGCGTACATACCCGTTGTGCCAGGCTTCGCTGCCGAGGCACCTCATCTCCTTGGCGTATGCGCTTAAACTTGATGTCGGCTCTCCAACAAACACGCTGTCGGAACAAATCAGTTCGTCATATTGCTCAGCGTCTGGCAGATCGTCCAGAGCGTCTTGGCATGTCGGCGTAGGCACGAGAATCTCAGCGATCGGGTATCGTGGAGCGACTGCGTCCTTGGCGCCCATCAGAAAGAGACGTTGCCGGTCTTGGGGAACTCCAAAATGACGTGCATTCAATACCTGCCAAGGGAGCGTCACCGAGTATCCCGCTGCCTCGAACTCAACGGTCAATTCGTCAAGGAGTTGGCGATGCCCCCCGACGGTAAGTCCACGAACGTTCTCAAGTACGAATACGGGCGGTTCGAGTTCGACTACCAGACGGAGAAAATGCTTGATGAGCTGGTTCCGCGGATCTTCCAGAGCACGTTTGCCAATCATGGAAAAGCCCTGGCAAGGCGCACCCCCGACGATTACGTCGATCTGCCCCGATAGCTCTTGCCTGATGGCGGTTCCGGATATCTCGGTCGCGTCGGCGCAGTGCATCCGACACAACGGAAAATTGTACTCGTGGGTGGCCGCGTGAACCGGATCGATCTCGATAGCCGCCGTGATGTCGAATCCGGCCTGTTCAAAACCAAGGCTCAGTCCTCCGACGCCGGCGAATACGTCCAGTACGGCCGGGCGCCTCATGAGAGTCCGCCTTCCAGAGAGCAATTCAGGCGCTGTTTCAGTGATTTCATGTGTGCTATTTCGCAGTTCCAGACTACGCATACTCACGCATTGAAGCAGCTTTGACAATACTGAAGAGGCTCAAAAAATGAATACTGGAAATCGATTCGACATGTATGGGCCACGCTGGAAGATGATCCCGTTCGTGTGGAAAATCTAAAAATGCACGTCACTCTTGATGTGGCTGCATAGCGAGTGAATGACCGACGCGGTTGCGGTCGTCGCGTTTGGACAGGTACAGCAACTGATCCACGGCTTCTACGAAATCCCTTTCGGCGAGTTCGCCGTCTTCGGCCTCGTAGACGCCGACTCCGGTGCTGGCCTGGATTTTCCAGTGGATGTCGCCCATTTGAAAGGGCGAGCGCCCGAATTGGGTTTGCAACCGCCGGGATAGCCGGATTCCCTGTTCGAGATTGGTGGAGGGCAGGATGATGGCGAATTCGTCGCCACCGAGGCGGCAGGGGGTGTCGAGGCGGCGGATCGCGCCCTGGATGAGTTGGGCGAGATGACAAAGCACCGAATTACCGACTTCGTGGCCATAGCTGTCGTTTACGGTCTTGAATTGGTCGATATCCATCAGGATCAGGCAGGTAGGCTGGCCGCTGCGCCGGGTGCGCTCGAGTTCGAGGCTGAGGGTGTGGTTGAAATGGCGCAGGTTCGACAGGCCGGTGAGCTCGTCGGTATGGACGAGGGCGCGCAGGTATTCCACTTGCCGACGCAGTGATTCCAAATCGGACAAGGTTTCCTGCGCCGGCGGCTGGTTTTCTCGGTCCTGCATCGCGCCACTCCCGGGGCTGCGGGCAAGTCGCTTGCAACATTCAGTTCCCGACGAATGGAAGTTAGCACATAGTAATCAGGGAACGGAAGAATTCCGGAGATGCCATCCGTTGCCCATCCCGTCATTCTGTACCCCCATCCCGTCATTCTGCGCGCAGTCGCAGAATCTTATCGGGGATTCTGTGGGGTTGTTCATGCCGTCCATGGCGCGAATTCACTGAATTCGATTAGCCCCGGTTTCGACATCCTGTCGAACCATTCGACCCTCCAAAAGCGGTGCTTTTCGTCGGCTGCGGCGACCGGGTCTCACCCACGACTCCGCTTCGCAACGCGCAGAATGACGAGGGGGGGTACGCAGAATCACGGGATGGGGCCAGGGTAAACCGATCAGGGCAGCGCCCAGGCGGGGAGGTCGCCAAGGACGCCGAAGGTGAGGTGGCCAGCGGTGTAGACGAACAGCGTCAGCAGCAGCACCGAGAGCAGGTCGAGCCAGACGCCGGCGACCACCATCTTGACGATGGGGACCCGCCCCGAGCCGTAGATGATGGCATTGGGCGGCGTGGAAACCGGCAGCATGAAGGCGCAGGAGGCCGCCAGCGTGGTGGGAATCAGCAGCAGCAGGGGGTGCGCTTCGATGGCCTGGGACAGGCTCGCCATGATCGGCAGCGACAGGGAAATCGTGGCGGTGTTCGACGAAACTTCGGTCAGGGCGGTAATGAAGGCCACCGTGCTCGTCACGATCACCAGCGGGCTGGCGTCGCCGAGCAGTTCGCCGAGTTGCATGGCGACATAGTCCGACAATCCCGAAGTGGTAAAACCCTTGGCGATGGCGAGGCCGCCGCCGAACAACAGCAGAATCCCCCAGGGAATCTTTTTCGCATCGTCCCAGTCGAGCAGCCTGCCGCCTGTCTGCTTGCCCGCCGGGATAATGAACAGGGTTAGCGCCATGGCGATGGATACGGTGCCGTCGTCGATCATGTAGCCCACGGGAGAACCGCCGAAGCTGGTGAGCAGCGAATCGAGATAGTAACTCCAGCCGAACAGGTCGATCTCTTCCCCGAGCAGGCGCTCCTTGCGGGTCATCCACAGCAGCGCCACGGTGAAGAACACCCAGCCGACGCGCCTCTCCTCGATGCTCATGGGCCCGAGCTTGCCGATTTCCCGGTCGATGAAACCTTCGCCGCTGAAAGGCGTTTCCTTCGGCAGCGGAAACACGATGCGCGTCAGCAACACCCAGGCGATGAGCATGTAGACCACGGTGAGGGGAAAGGCGAACAGCAGCCAGGCGGAGAAGGTGATGTCCGGCGCGTCGGGAAACAACTGCCCGAGCTGGGTGACGAGCACGCCATTGGGCGGTGTGCCGATCAGGGTGGCGAAGCCGCCGATGGAGGCGGAATAGGCGATGCCCAGCAGCAGGTTCAGGGCGAAATTGCCGGCATTGGCGGGAACTTCGCCGCCGCTGGCCAGTGCCTGCCGGTTGAGGTCCTCGTACAGCAGTATCAGCGACAGGCCCATGGGCATCATCATCATGGCGGTGGCGGTATTCGACAGCCACATCGACAGAAAGCCCGTCGCCACCATGAAGCCAAGCACGAGCCGGTGGGGTTGGCCGCCGATGATTCGCAGCACATGCAGGGCGATGCGCCGGTGCAGGCTCCATTTCTCCACCGCCACGGCGATCATGAAGCCGCCCATGAACAGCAGGATGACCCAATCCATGTATTGGTCGGCGACATTGGGAAAGATGACGTCGATGTCGCCGGGAAGCACGCCTTCGCCATACTCCACCAGGCCGCCAGCGGGCACTTCGCGGCCGCGCATGATGCCGAGCAGGGGGAACAGCACGATGGGCAATAGCGCGGTCGCCGCCAGCGGTATCGCCTCGGTAATCCACCAGATCGCCATCAGCAGAATGATGGCGAACATCCGGGTTGCGGCTGGATTGCCGGGGTCGAGATCGACAAATAGCAGGGTGGGAAGGAATACCGCCGGTCCCAGCCAGAGCCCGACGCGGCTGTGCAGGGGAATGGCCTTGCCCGGCTCCGGCGCTGGCTCGCTGGCGGCGGCTTCGCTCATGTCCCCCGGGCAAAGACTTCCGCGAGAAAATTTTCCAGGGACTGGTAGGCGCGGCGTTCCGCGGTGGCGCTGTACACCGCGCCGAAACCGGGGTCGTTGGCCAGGGGATGGGTGAATGCGTGCATCGTGCCGCCGTAGCTGTGTACTTGCCAGTCCACGCCGGCTTCCGTCATTTCCCGCTGCAGGGCCAGCACCTGTTCGGGCGGCACCATGGGATCGTCGTGACCATGCAGGCAAAGCACCCGGGCGCGAATTTCCTCGTTGGCCACATCCCCCGGTGTGAAAATGCCGTGGATGCTTACCACGCCAAGCACGTCGGCCCCGGAGCGGGCAAGCTCCAGGGCGCACATGCCACCGAAACAATAGCCCATGGCGGCAACCTGGGTCGCCTTTACCTGGGGAATATTGCGGCCCGCCACCAGCGCGGCGCGAACCCGGCGGCGCAGCATCGCGCGGTCCGTCGCAAAAGGCCCCATCAGGGCGGCATTGCGTTCGGCATCGCTCGCGCCGCCGACAATGCCCTTGCCATACATATCCAGGGCGAAGCCCACATAGCCCAGCCCGGCGACCCGCTCGGCGGCCTTGCAGGCGAACTCGCCGCGTCCGCTCCAGTCGTGGCCCACCAGCACCAGCGGTTTCTGGGTGGCGGATTCCTCATAAGCGGCATAGCCTTCAAGGACAGTATCGCCATCGTTGTATTCAATCAGTTCGGTAATCATGCCCCGGCTCTCCTGGATTCGCCGCTCAGAGATGCTCCAGAATCGACTCCGCCGAACTGACGCTGATTTCTCCCGCGGGCTCGATGGCCAAATGGCTGATCACGCCGTCGTCCACAATCATGGCGCAGCGCTTGGCCCGGCTGCCCATGCCATAGCCGCTGAAATCCACATTCAGCCCGGCCGCCGCGGCGAATTCGCCATTGCCATCCGCAAGCATGAGCAGCTCCCCGGCATTCTGGGCCTTGCCCCAGGCGCCCATGACGAAGGCGTCGTTCACCGCCATGCAGGCTATGGTGTCAACGCCCTTCGCCTTGATGGCGTCGGCATTGACCACATAACCCGGCAAATGCGCCATGGAGCAGCCCGGCGTGAATGCCCCCGGAACAATAAACATCACCACTTTCTTACCCCCGAAAACCTCATGGCTTCCCAGCGGTTCGGGGCCATCGTCGGTCATCACCCGGAAAGTCGCCGCCGGAACCCGGTCGCCTGCCGCTATCGTCATCTGAGTCCGCTCCTGATCTGTTGCCTGAAAGGAAAAGCCACCGGCCGAGGCTGACAATGTCCAATACCGGAATCGCCCGCATGGTAGCAGATTTGCCGCGGGTTGCTAATTCGGTTACAGCCGCCAAAGCCAACATGTCATTCTGCGCGAAGTCCCGGGATCTCGCCTTCAATCCAGGCGATGTGGCGGGAGATGCGCTCGTAGACGGCTATCGCGCCGTATTGGCCCTGGGTTTCCTCGGTGAAGCGTTCGCCTTCGATTTCGCCGACGGCGACGCCGGCGAGGCGGTAGGCGCCGGGGTTGCCGAGCAGGGCGGGGCCGCCGCTGTCCCAGAGGCCGGGGGTGCCTTCCATGGGAAGTGCGCTGGAATCCGGCAGGCGGGGATCGTCAAAGCGCATTTGCAGACGCTCGCCGGCTGCCTCGATGCGATTGACCGCCATGCGGATTCTGCCGTCGGAGAATTCGCGGCCCGTGGTTCCCCAGCCGGAAAAGCCCCAGCCCACCAGGGTGACGATCTGTTCGGATTCATCGCTGCCGGTTTGTAGCGGAATCACTGGTCCGTGCTGTGCCTCGGCGAAACGTAGCAGGGCGAGGTCGGTTCTTGCGGTGAGATTGGCGTCGTAATCCGGGTGCAGGGTGACGGATTCGATCAGCCGGTCCCTTCCGGCGACCCGGACCGGGAAAGCTTCGCCATCATCCAGGGTTCGCAGCAGCGTGGTCTCGTGGGCGCAATGCGCCGCGGTAATGGCCCAACGGGGGTGGATCATCGTAGCCGCGCAAATGCGGTCGCCGCCCCGCTGTTCGAGAAAGAACACCGCCGGGAAGTCGCTGCCGCGGACCTCGTGATCGCGGGAATTGACATCGTGGCGGATGATGATGGCGGAGGTATCGGGCAGCCAGACGATCATGGCAAGGCAGGCGGCAAGCCAGACCGGTTTTTGCCGCACTCCGCTCATTCCTTGTCACCCGCGTCGTTGCGCCCACCCTGCTCGTGTGAAGTCCGCAACCGTCGCAATGGCCGCAGATTGGGCTGGTAGCGCGGCTTGCGGCTCGCCATGCGGAAAATCCTGAGCATGCGGAACACTACCGCCATCAGGGCCAGCACAACAAAGGCCATGATGCTGATGGCGAGAAACTGCTCGTTGCTCCAGCCGCTGGCT
Source organism: Pseudomonadales bacterium (assembly GCA_022819645.1). GTDB lineage: Bacteria > Pseudomonadota > Gammaproteobacteria > Pseudomonadales > Pseudohongiellaceae > UBA9145. Next base: position 58,320 of record JAJEGU010000006.1, on the reverse strand, counting down.
TCGATCAGGTCATTGAGCATGCTTGTCTGGCGAGATGGGTGGGGAGTTCCGGATTATGGACTTTGGCGACGCACATTGCCAAACATCCTCTCATCATTCTGCGCGAAGTCGCAGAATCTCTGTGGGAGGCCACTGCATGAGATTCTGCGACTGCGCTTCGCTCCGCGCAGAATGACGGGGAAGGAGATGACGGAATTGGGGGTCCCGGGTGACGGATCAATCGATTTCCAGCACCAGGGCGGTTCGCGGGCTGAGGTCGATGGGGGAGGTGAGGTCCCAGGTTTCGCCGCGGATGACGTCCACGCCGCTGCGGGTGTCGCCGAGGACTTCTTGGAATCGCGCGGTATCGAGGGCGTAGGCTTCCTCGTTCTTGTTGAGCACCACCATGACGCGCTCGTCTTCCAGATAGCGGAAATACACGTAAACGCCGTCTTTCGGGAGGAAGTGGGTAAGTTTCCCTTCATGCACCGGCGCGGAGGCCTTGCGCCAGTTGAACAGCGTGGCGACCAGCGCCTGGGCCTGGATTTGCTGTTCGGTCAGTCCCATTCCAGAAACCGCGTCGGCGGCGTCCCCCGCCCAGCCGCCGGGAAAGTCGCTGCGGATGACGCCATGGTCGCCGCTGCTGGCGGTAAGTAATTCGGTGCCGTAATAGACCTGGGGCGCACCGCGCATGGTCGCCAGATAAGTCATGGCCAATTCGAACAGGCCGTAGTCCTCGCCGAGTTGCGACCAGATTCGCATCATGTCGTGATTGTCGCCGAAGATCACCAGGGCGTTGGGGTCCGGATACAGCACATCGTTCGCCAGCATCGAATACAGTTCGATGAAGCCGTCGGCGAAGGATTCCGGCTCGCGCAGCGCCGGGGCGAGCACCGAGTTCAGGGGAAAGTCCATGACGCTCGGCAGCCAGGAGCGATACCCGTCGTGCTTGTCCGCCCCGCCCTGCCAATACGCGACGATCAGGGGGTTTTCGGTCCATTCCTCGCCGACCACGTTGAAATCGGGGAATTCTTCCATCACCCGCCGCGTCCATTCGGCCATGAACTCGCCGCCGGAATACGGATAGGTATCCATGCGCACTCCGGCCAGACCCAGATACTCGATCCACCAGATGGCGTTCTGAATCAGGTACTCGGCCATGAGGGGATTGTCCTGGTCCAGGTCGGGCATGTCGGGCACGAACCAGCCGTCGTAAAGTTCGCGCCGGTCGATTTCGGCGCCATAGGGGTCCACGCTGAGCGTCTTGGCGTGATTGGTCTCGACATAGCCGTCCCATCGATGCACCCAGTCGTCCATGGGCGGGTCGTCCATCCACCAGTGATGCAGCCCGCTATGGTTGACGATCATGTCCATGATCAGTCCCACTCCCCTTTCGCGTCCGGCGCGGGCCAGTTCCGCGAGATCCGCGTTGCTGCCCATGCGCGGGTCGACCCGATAGAAGTCGGTGGTCGCGTAGCCGTGATAGGAAAACGCCGGCATCGCGTTTTCGAGCACGGGATTGAGCCATACGGCGGTGAATCCGAGCCCGGCGATGTAATCGAGTCGATCGATGATGCCCTTGAGATCGCCGCCGTGCCGGGCTCCCGGCTGAGTACGGTCGACGATATCGCCGAGGCCGTCGATTTCGTCGTTGCCGGGGTCGCCGTTGGCGAACCGGTCCGGAGTGATCAGGTAGATCGCGTCTGCCGAGGAAAATCCGCGCGTATGTCCGGGATCGGAGTTGCGCGCCTCCAGGCGATATGGATGCGCGATTTCGCCGCCACCATTATTGGCGCCGCCGAATACGATATCGAACTCGCCGGGCTCGGCATCGGCGTCGATGCGCAAGCGCACGAACAGGTAATTGGGATTTTCCGTCGCGAGCGTATCGAGCACCGTGACGCCCGGATAGTCCACCGCAGGCCGCAGTTCGCCGACGCCGTCGCCGTAAACGAGCAGCCGCAGGTCGGGTTCGCTGAAGCCGGTCCACCAGTTGGGCGGTTCGACGCGCTCGATTTCCGCGGCGAAGACGGCCGAAAGCGGTATTCCCAGACAGAACGCCAAGGCGGCAATCTGGCAACGAAACAGCTTGACGGGCGACGCGATCATCGGGATTCCGCCGCCCAGAATTGCCGGTAGAGTTCGCCGCGAAACGCCTCGTCCCTGCCGTAGCCATCTTCGTTGATCCAGAAAATCTGCGACATGATTATGCCGACGAAATCCCGCTTCGGATCGACCCAGAAATGGGTTCCCTCGTATCCGCCGCCGACCCACAAGCCCTCTTCGCCCTGTTCGCGGGTCCTGGTCGGCTCGCCGGTCACCCACAGGTTGAAGCCGTTGTGCCCTTCGGGATTGTCGAGTTGGGTATGCGGGGCGTAAATGTCCTCGACCGTCGCAGTCTCCAGCAATCTCGTTCCGTTGAGCGTTCCGTGATTGAGCAGCATTCTCAGGAAATCCGCGTAGCCGTCGGCGGTGGCCACCATGCCCTCGCCGCCGAGATAAAGTTCGTGCTCCGGGTCGTAGTCGGGCACGTCCGGCCCGAAGATATCGAGTTCGCCGGGATACGCCGGTCGCAACGTGCCGCCCTGGCCGCTGATTCTCGGCGGCAATTCGGCGTCCGGTGGCAAATCGTATTGCAATCCTTCGATACCCAGCGGTCCGGTCAGGCGCTCTTCCACCAGTTGCTTGAGACTCAAGCCCGTTGCGCGTTCGGCCACCATTCCCAGGATCGTGGTATTGGTCCCGTAGTAATAGGTGGTTCCCGGATGCTGGATCAGCGGCAGGTCCGCGAGGCGGGCGATAAATTCGTCGGAATCCGCCGCCGTCACCACGTTGCTGTCGGCGAGCGCGGAGTCGATGCACGGCATTCCCGTGGTGGCGTAATAGAAACCGGCTTCGTGGTTGATCAGGTGCCGCACCGTCATCACGGTGTCCGCGGGAACGAGTTCAAACGGACAGGCCGGGTCCGCTTGCCCGAAGTCGAGTTCAGCCAGACTCCTGCCATCGGAAGTGACCGCGACCTGCATGTCGGAAAGTTCCGGAATGTAGCTCGCGACCGGATCTTCCAGGCTCAGAACGCCGTCTTCCACCAGGTCGAGAACCACCGAAATGGTGACGATCTTGCTCATGGACCAGATTCGAATCCACGACTGCCCGTCGATCTGCGCGTCCGGCAGCAAGTCCCGATTCACGACACTGTGCTCGTATGCGACATTGCCGTCGCGGTCTTCTAGCCGGGCGTAGAGGAAGGGATAGTGGCCCTCTTCGACGAAGCGGTCGAGGACCGCGTCGAGGGCGTCCGGGTCGGGAACTTCGATCTGCGCCTGGGCGAAATTTACCCAGGAAATCAACACCAGGGCGGACGCCAGGACGCCCGCCGGTGATGTCAACGCCGAGCGGATCATCGGCCGTGGCCGGCGTCAGAACCGGTACGACGCGCCGACGAAGTAGGTCGCGCCGTAGGACTGCCAGTCCTTGACCATCCGATGATCGTTGTTGAGGAATCCGACGAAAGGTTCGTCGGTCAGATTGGTGCCTTGCAGGTACAGCGTCAGGCCGTCCAACTGGCCGCCTTCGAAGCTGTAGCTGAGCTGGGCGTCAACCAGTTGTTCCTCGCTGATCGAGCGCAAGGTCCGGCCCGCGCCGAATCCCTGCACCTCGCCGAGGAAATCCGAGCGGTGATTGCCGCTTATCCGGGCCGAAAAACCGCCTCTTTCATAATAGAAAGTCAGGTTCATGACGGTATCGGACAGACCCGGCAAGGGCGTCGACGGGTCGCCGGTGCCGCGCTCGATTTCGCTGTCGGTCCAGGAACCGTTGAATACCGCGCCGAATCCTTCCAGGGCCGGATTCAGCGCTTCGCCGGCGACTTGCAGCGACAGTTCGTAGCCCGAGATGTTGCCGCCATCGCCGTTGGAAGGCCGGCTTACGATGCCCGTCGTCAGCGCCGGAGTGACGCCGCCGGTGGGAAATCCGGCAAAGTCAACGAGTCTGGGCTGCTCGTAGATGTAGGTTGTGAGATCCTTGTAGAAAGTCGCGAGCGCGAAGTAGCCCGTGGCGTCGGGGAAATACAATTCATAGGACAAGTCGATCGAATCCGCCATCCAGGGCCGCAGATCCGGGCTGCCGCCGCTGCCGCCCCAGGGCGCCTGGTTGATATCCGTGGAATCGGCCAGGCTGGCGTTGAAATTTACTTCCCGGCCGGCGCGCATCTCGTCCATCCGCGCCCGGGCGAGAGTGCGCGCGATGCCCAGACGGATGTATTGCGCGTCGGCGATCTCGAAATTCAGGTTCAGGCTCGGCAGGTATTCGGTGTAGTCGGCGCCTCCGGTGACCGTTTGCAAGGTGGTCGCTTCCGCTGCGCTCGAAGGCGGCGGCCAGCCGCCGTTGGCGGCGCTCGACCCCGACGAACTCTGGTCGGTGCGCACCGCCTGCACGCCGAAATTGCCGGTCACCGGCACATCGCCGAGCGAGGATTCGATATTGAACTTGACGTAGGCGACGGTCACGTCTTCGTCCACCGTCCAGTCGTTGGAAAGCACGCCGCCGCCGAAGTGATCCGCGCGGTAGTAGATTCCGCTGTCGTACAAGGCGACCGGATCGAAAGTGGCGATGGTCGCCAGGCCGAAGGGAACGGTGACCGCGCCGGTGGGCGTGAAATCCTGCGTGAGTTCGCCGCTCGTCAGCCCGAGGAAGCCCTGGTTGCTGGCGTTTCTCGATTTCGTTCGGCTATCGAACTGCACGCCGAAATCGACGCTGCTGATTGCGCCGCCGAGATAGCGCTCGGCGCTGAGCTTGATCTGGGTCAACTCGTCTTCGATCGACGGTCGGTTGTCGTAACCCACCTGGCCGCCGGGAATGGCGGGGTTGCCCCAACCCATCGGGCTGGTCAGCACCGTCGCGCCCGGCGAGAGGACATCGGCCGAGGACGTGAAGCGCGGCGCATGATTGCCGATGACGAATCCGATCGTGTCCGTCGCGCCCTGGCCGCTGGGGCCGGTTCCCGTGTTGAGTGAGAGGATGACGTCCTGGCGGTCGACGGCGGAATGGCTGATGTCGGCGGTTACGTCCCAGTCGTCGTTGACATCGAACTCGAGGTTCCAGCCGGCGGCCCACAGATCCGCGTCGCGCGATTCGAGATTGTTGCTGATGACCGCCTTGGCGCTATTGAACGTGCCGCTGGTTATCAGCCCGTTGTTGACCTGTTCGTTTGCCAGATTAACCCCGGTGTTCCAGGAGAACCAGGCAGGATAGAGGGGCAACTCGTATTGCCTGGACAGCGAGGATTCCTCGAAGCTCGACCGGTAGACGTCGATCGTGGAAGTGACGCGCTCGTTGGGCTGAAATTCGAGTACGGCCATGAAGCTGTCGCGGGTCAGCTCGCCGGACTGCGCCTTCGGATTGATGCCGGTTATCCCCTGGGCGCCGTTGTAATCGTTGTAATCCCAGATGTCGATCACTTCGCGCTGGCTGGGAGAGCCGATATGGGAAAAGCCCAGCGCCACGCCGACGGTGCCGTCGGCGTTCTGGTCGATATACGAGCCGGTGTAGCGCCAGCCGGCGTCGTCAAGTTCGGGATTGAGCGCGCCGTACTCGTTCATCTCGTAGCGGGCATTGACCACGACGACGCGCTCATCGTAATCCAGCGGGCTTACGGTGCGCATGTCCACCGTGCCGGCGAGTCCCTGCCCGGTCAGCGAAGCGTCCGGCGTCTTGTAGACGACGACGCCTTGCAGCAGTTCGGAGGGGTACTGGTCGAATTCGACGCCGCGATTGTCGCCGGCGCTGACCTGCTGGCGCCCGTTCAGCAAGGCGGTGGAGAAATCAGGCGCCAGGCCGCGGATGCTGATCACCTGCTGGCGGCCGTTGAGGCGCTGGCCGGCGAGTCCCGTCAGCCGCGTCAGGGCTTCGGCGATGCTGTTGTCGGGCAGCTTGCCGATATCCTCGGCGGATATCGCTTCCACGATCAACTCCGAATTCCGTTTCGTCGCCATGGAATTCAACAGGCTCTGGCGGAAACCGGTAACGACGATTTGCTCGATCGTCGCGCCTTCCTGGGCCACGGCCGTCCCGGCGAGCGGAGCCAGCGCCGCGGCGACGGCCAGGGAAAGCGGCTTCAGATTCTTTGAAAAATCGCCTTTCCGGCGAAAATTTGTTCCTCGCGGCTCACTTGTTGAAACGCTTCGCGTCATGGTATTCCTCTCAGTTTCACCGATCCGGCGATGTCTGGAATTCAGCTATCCTGAACTTATAGGCTTATGCGCCCGGTTTAGCAATAAAATGCATACGTATTCATATCGGAGCGGCTCAAAGCCCTCCGTCCTGCTCAGAAATCATGCGGCGAAAAAACGCCTCTTCGCCGATCGTCTCGTACGCCCGGCGCAATAGCTCGCGCCGCTCGTCGAAGCTCATTTCCTGGCCTTGCTGTTCCGGCGTCCATCGCAGCAGTCCGTCCCCGAAAACCACGCCGAAATAGGGCGCATAGCGAAATTCTTCCGCTCTGCCGAGCATGCGCGGATCCTGCCGCGATTCGAGATAGGAGAACAACCGTTCGCCAAGACGGTCCAGCAATTCCGCGTGGCTTCCGTCCGCGGCGAGATTGCGCATCTGCCAGGCGTCGGCGCGAACGTCGTACAGTTCGAACTCGCTTCTCGGCCCGAAACTCAGCGCATGCAAGGCAGGGTATTCCCCGGCGTTTTCTTCCATGAACGATTTCGCCGGGCCACCGTCCACGTCGAGCGGAATCGCGTCCGGCCTCGCGTTCCAGATCAACAGATGATCGTGCGTCCTGATTGCCCGCGACGGAAAGGACATTCCGCCCGAATCCGGATAGAACCCGTGCCGCTCGCGGTACATGTAAACCGCTTCCCGCGCCGCCTGGCCGGGCGTGCCGGGGATCAGCAGGGGCGCCAGGCTCTGTCCGCTCATTTCCGCTTGCGCTTCCACGCCGGCGAACTCCAGGAAAGTAGGCGCGATGTCCGTCAGACTGACCAGGTTTTCGATCCTGCGGCCGCCGGCGAAGTTGTCGCCCCACCAGAACAGCAACGGCATTCTCGTGCCGTAGTCGTAGAGAGTCGCCTTGGCCCGCGGGAAGGGCATGCCGTTGTCCGAGGTGAATACGACGATGGTATCGTCCTGCAGCCCGCGCCGGTCCAGCGCTTCCATTATCCGGCCCACCTGGGCGTCGATGTATTCGATTTCGGCGTAATATTCCGCGATGTCGTCGCGTACTTCGCCGGCGTCGGGCATGAACGGCGGCACCGTTACGGCGGCGGAATCTATGCCGAGCGCAGCCGCCACGCCCTCGGTATAGCCGCGATGCGGCTCGAAAGTTCCCATCCAGAACGAAAACAGCCGGGTCTCATCGGCGGCGTCCAGGAATGCCTCGAAATTCGCCGCGTAGTCGATGTCCGACATCTGCAATTCTTCGAACCGGTCCCCGTAAGGCCGGTTTCGAATTCCGTTCCAGGGCTGGCCCGCCGGATTGACGTCCCTGTCGATCAGGAATCCGGGCGCCCAGCCCTTTCCCGTAGCGCCGACCCGGTAGCCGTTTTGTGCCAGCGATTCGGTCCAGGTCGCGAACCGGGCCGGCAGATAACCCCAGAGCGTTGCGCCCTCTTCCAGTTCAAAACCGTTCCTGCCTGTGAGAATGGACGCCCTGGAAGGCGTGCAGGACGGCGTGCTGACAAAAGCGTTTTCAAACACGACGCCTTCACGCGCCAGCCGGTCGAGATTGGGCGTGCGCACCTCGTCACTACCATAGGCGCCCAGGTGCGCCCAACTCAGGTCATCGGCGATGATGAACACGATGTTCGGCGGTGCTGTCGTGTTTGTGGCCGGTTCCTGCGGCACCGGCGAACATCCGCCGGACAAGAGCGCGTACAGCGCCAGCAGCAGCGCCGATTTACGCAAGCATGGATCAGATTCTCTCGTAGCCTTCATAGCGCACCCAATCGAAGTCGGCGTATTCGTCCGATGCGTTGCCGTTGCCGGAACTGTAGACGCCCAGGTAGGCGCCGGTGTAGCCGCGGCTCAACAACCTCGCGGCGTCGGTTTCGGCGAATACGGTGAAGCTGTCGCCCTGGTCGAGCGAATACTCGTAGCGGTACTGGTGGTCACGCGATACGACCCGCAGCACGATTTCGCCGGTGTAATCGTCGAGCGCCTGTTGTTCAAGCGTGACCGGCGCCCGGTCTCTTTCCGCCAGCGTCAGTTGCAACAGGTTTTCCCCGCCGCTTCTCGCCACCGTGAAGTTCAGAAAATTATTGTCTTTCTGAAACAGGCTGACTCCGGCCTCGACGTTTTCCTGTTCCGGTTCGAACTCCATCCTGACGCTGTACCGGAAATCGCTTTCCTGCTGCCGCACGCCCATCAGCGCGGCGCGCCCGCGCTCGGCGATCACGTTTTCATGGGCGTAAAGCCGCAGATATCCCTCCCGGCTGTCCAGGGAATAGATGCCGGGCAGCGGCACTCTCCTGAAATTCCATTGCAGACCCAGGCTTTCGCTGTCGAAATCGTCGATGAAGGTATCGTTCCGGTATTGCGGAGCGTCTTCGAAAGGCAATGGCGTGGATCTTTCGACTCTCCCCGTGGCCGGCGCGACGACAGGCCATTCGTATCTGGGATCCTTCCACTCGAACGGCTCCCGTTCCCATTCGACCGGCACCAGATGCGATTCGCGCCCCATATTGGAATCGCCCTGTTCGTCGTTGCGCTTGCCGAGCGCCACCATGTACCAGCGTCCGTCCGCCAGTTCCACCATGTCCGCGTGGCCGGTACTATGCACCCAGTTGCTGTAGGACAGATTGCGCGAGGTGAGAATCGGGTTCCTGTCGTTGGATATGTAGGGGCCGGTGATTTCGTCGCTGACCGCGATCATCACCGCGTGGTTGTAACTCGTGCCGCCTTCGGCAATGAGCAGGTAGTACCTGCCGTCGCGCTTGTAGATATGCGGACCTTCCGCCCAGGTGCCGTCGCAGGCGCCGCGCCAGAGGAAGTGCCTGTCGCCGGTGAGCCGCCAGTTTTCGAGGTCGAGTTCCTGCAGCCAGATCTCGCCCTGGCCGGGAAATTCCGGATCCGCGGGGCCGTGATTGCCGACGTACCAGGCTTTCCCGTCGTCGTCGAAGAAGATATCGGGATCGATGCCCGGGGCGCCTTCGATCACATGGGGCTCGGACCACGGCCCGGCCACGTCTTCCGCGGTAACGATGAAGTTGACCATTTCCGTCGGCCGACCGCCGCCGGGGTTGTAGACATTGGTGGTGATGATATAGAACAGGCCGTCGTGCCAGCGTATGGACGGCGCGTGTATGCCGCCGTCGGACTGCACGTCCACCAGATTGACCGCGTCGCGGTACAGCTCCGGGTCGTGGATGCCATGGCCCACCAGGGTCCAGTTGACCAGATCCCTGCTGTGGTGGATGGGCAGCCCGGGAAAGTACTCAAAGGTGGAATTGACGATGTAGTAGTCGTCCCCGACCCGGGTGATCGACGGGTCGGGATAGCCACCGCGCAGGATCGGATTGCGGAAAGTTTCCGATTGCGCCAAGGCTGAGGACAGGAACAGCGCGAGACAAAGGACAGCGCTCCAGCAGGAAAGTACTCGCGCAGCGCCAAGGCAGGACAGCCATTGCACGAAGTATCTTGCGGTATGGGAATCTCGAATCATGGGTCTCACCTGTGCGTTTGACTCAGGAATGCGCTGGTGCGGTGATCGTGGCGGCTGCGTGCCGTTCGACGCGGATAACCGCCAGGGCAGCCGCCGCCATGGACGCCGCGGCCAGGGTCAGGGCGTGGATCGGTTCGCCGCCGAACAGGTACTCGATGATGATGCCGAGTACCGCAGCCGCCAGCAACTGGGGAATGACGATGAAGAAATTGAAGATTCCCATGAAAATTCCCATCCTCGCCGCGGGAATCGCATTGGCGAGGATGGCGTAGGGAATCGATACGATGGACGCCCAGGCGAAGCCGATGCCAATCTCGGAGGCGAGCAGCCAGGCCGGGTCGCGCAACAATGCGAAGGAAGCCAGACCCGCCGCGCCGAGCAGCAGGCAGCACTGGTGCGAGCGGAACAGGCCAAAACGGCGAATCAGCAGGGGAATCAGCATGGCGGCGAATACCGCGGCCACGTTGTAGCCGGCGAACAGCACCGCAACCCAGTCGGCGCCCTCATTGTATTGCGCCGAGGTGGTATCGCTGGCGCCGTAGTGAAAGCTCGTCACCGCCGGGGTGGTGTAGATCCACATGGCGAACAGGGCGAACCAGGTGAAGAACTGCACCCAGGCGAGCCGCTTCATGGTTTCCGGCATTTCCACCAGATTGCGGCACATGTCGAAGTAGGCGTTGTCGATTCGATTGCGGTGCTGCATGGCGATGGCGGCGCATTGCAGCAAACCGAAGACCATGATGCCCGCGCCGAGCAGATAGAGGCTGTACTCGGCGCGGAACAGCAGTGCCACCGCCAGGCCCAGGCCGCCCGCGGCCAGCCACGCCAGGGCGTTGCGGAGGCGAAAGACCGGCGCATCCGCGGGCGCGCCACTCCCGCTTTCTTCCACATTCTCGTCGAAACTCGCCATCTCCCCGGGGCTGTACTCCCGGGTGCGGGCGATGGTCCACATCACCGCGCCGAACAGCACCGCGGCGCCGATGTAGAACGAATAGCGGACCGATTCGGGAATTTCGCCTTCCGGCGCGGTATTGGCGACTCCCAGCCAGTTGCTCATCATCCAGGGTAGCGCCGAGGCCACCACAGCGCCCAGGGCGATGAAAAAACTCTGCATGACATAGCCGCTGGAACGCTGGCGTTTGGGCAGCATATCGCCGACAAAGGCCCGGAAGGGCTCCATGGTGATATTGATCGAGGCATCGAGAATCCACAGCGCGCCGGCGGCGATCCACAGTGCGGGCGAGTTGGGCATGGCCACCAGGGCCAGGGTGGTGAACACGGCGCCGACGAGAAAATAGGGCCTGCGCCGGCCAAGCGGGTTCCAGGTCCGGTCGCTCAGGTAGCCGACAATGGGCTGCACCACCAGCCCGGTGAGCGGCGCCGCGACCCACAGCAGGGGCAGCGTCTCCATGTCCGCGCCCAGGGTCTGGAAAATCCGGCTTGCATTCGCGTTTTGCAGGGCGAACCCGAACTGGATGCCGAGAAAACCAAAGCACATGTTCCAGATTTGCCAAAAACCCAGCTCGGGCTTTTGCCTGATTCGCATATCGTCTCGCCTCCTCCGGATTTCCGCCCCGATCAGGGCGACGGCGCGGCGCAATGCTGGTTGATGAATTCCTCATGCGTCGGGAATTGCCGCACCGCGCCCTGAATAATGGTTTTCAGGTTGTTCAGATAATCCCGCAACTGTTGCGATGATATGCCGTCCACTATCGAATGGTAACTCCGCGGCGCCATATTCTGGCCGAGCATCACCTGCAGCCACGCCGACTCCGTGAACAGTTCTCCCAATTCGCGATACACCGCGCCGCCGGCCTCGAACAACTCCATCCGATGCTTGAGCCCTTCCGGCGGGGTCGAATTCCGGCAATCGCGCCAGAAGGGCAGATCGTCTTTCCCGTTCAATATGTAATGCAGCACCAGGAAGTCGCGGATGCGGTCGAAATCCCACAGGCTGCGGCGGTTGAACTCGTCGATGTTCGCCTGTTCGAAGCGACGGTCCGGAAACAGCCGCATGAGCCAGCTTACGCCGGTTTGAATGAGATGGATACTGGTCGACTCAAGCGGTTCCATGAAACCGCCGGCCAGTCCCAGGGCGACGCAGTTCCGGCTCCAGAACTGCTTGCGCCTGCCGGTGGTGAATTTCAGCAGCCGGGGTTCGTCCAGCGCGGCGCCGTCGAGATTGTCGAGCAGGGTGGAAACCGCTTCGTCGTCGCTCATGTAGCGGCTGCAATAGACATGGCCGTTGCCGATGCGATGCTGCAGGGGAATCCGCCATTGCCAGCCGGCTTCTCGGGCGGTCGCACAGGTATAGGAACCGAGAGGGTCCACCCGCTCGCTCGGCACGGCAACCGCCCGGTCGCATGGCAGCCAGTGCGACCAGTCTTCGTAGTCCACGCCGAGCGCCTGTCCGATCAGCAGTCCGCGGAAACCGGTGCAATCGACGAAAAACTCGCCGGCTACGCGCTGGCCGTCTTCCAGCGCCAGCGCTTCGATGAAACCGCTGTCCGCGTTCCGCTCCACATGCGCGATCTTGCCTTCGATGCGGGTCACGCCCAGTCGTTCGCTGAATTCCCTGAGATAGAGCGCGTACAGCGCCGCGTCGAAATGGTAGGCATGGATGATGCCTTGCAGCGGACTTCCGGGCAGCTTGTCGACCTGACTGAAACGATTCGCCAGGGCGGCGGTCTCGTTGACCGAATAGTCCCAGAACCTGCCGGCGTGGCCTTCGCGGACGGCTCGCAGCCAATACTGGTGAAAATTGCCCTGGCCCAGATTGCGCCCGATCTCGCCGAAAGCGTGCATGTAACAATCGCCAGCGCGGCCCCAGTCGCGGAACTGAATGCCCAGCTTGAAGGTGCCCTGGGTTCGGCGCAGGAAATCGTTTTCGTCCAGGCCGAGCACCCGATTGAATTCCCGGATGGGAGGAATCGTGGCCTCGCCTACCCCCACCGTGCCGATCTGCTCGGATTCCACCAGGCGGATGCGGACCGTGGGCCCCATGGTCTTTGCGAGCAGCGCCGCCGCCATCCAGCCGGCCGTGCCGCCTCCGGCGATGACGACTTGCTGAACTGGCGCGTGCTCCGGAGTTTTCACGAAGAGTCGGCGGCCTGTCCCGGAGACGCCGCGCCGCCCCAGCGTTCCGGGGTATCCGTTGCGTGATCGTAGACGTTGCGCCCTTCCTTGAGGAACGGCACGGCCAGATTGAAGCGCTCGCCCGACTGCGAGTGGCGGACAGGGGCGGGAGCGTATTGCGGCAGGTAGACGCGCCGCATGCGGTCCGTGCTGTTGGCGCCGCTGCTGTGAAGATTGTAGCTCGAGAACGCGACCACGCTGCCCGCGGGCGCCTCGATGGCGATACCCGGATCGTCGCCGGCGTAGCCGACGAGATCGTTGGTTTCCGGATCCCGGTCATGATCGATGATCCTGTTCGCCGTTCCGCCCCGGGAATGCGGCATCAGGTACACGGTGCCGTTGGCTTCGTTGACGGCGTCTAGGGTGCACCAGCACGTGACGTATGGCCTGTGCGTGGTGCCGGAATCCATGAACTTCACGTAACCCGAATCCTGGTGCCAGGAAAAGTCCATGCCCTGTTCACTGCCCTTGACGACCCACTGTTCGTTGAACAGGTAAGCTTCGTCTCCAAGCGTGGCGCGGCAGACCTCGGCCATGAGGTCGCCGAAGATGAATTGCCACGTCCGTGAGCTGTAGCGATAGAGGTTGTTGACGAAATATCGCTTGCCGCGAAAGGACAGCGCGCCGTCCGCGACGAGACCGGCGTCGAAGCGCGCATCCATGTAGCCGAGGAAGTAGGAACATTCCTCGCGCAGCATCTGCAGCATATCGCCGGCTATGACGCCTTCGAGAACCATGTAGCCCTCTTCGGCGTAGAGTCGGCGGTTTGCCGCGGAAACCAGTCCCGGGTCCGTTCCCGCATCCAGCTTCGACATGACTTGCGTCTCCGCGATCGGCCAATGGTTTTCCCCGTTTACCTGAAGCCCGGACGTTCGTCAACGCCGCGGCTTTTGCAATCGAATTCAATTGCGGCAATTCTCGTTTTGAAGTAACGAACATTATGTACAATCTTTCATTTTCCGGGAGAGCAACACGATGCGCGACGACCACGCGGCGCTTCCCCGGCCTGCCGGTCAGGCCGATTTCTATGCGGAGCAAGGTTACCTGATCGTCGAGGACCTCCTGAACGGCGCCGAACTTGCCGAACTGGAAGCCGATCTCGTCAAGCTTGCCCGGGGAGGGTACGACGCACCCGGCATCAAACCCGTTTCCGCCGGCGTCGGCGACGCCGAAAGCGTTACTGAAAGCGTTACTGAAACCCTGGAGCGCATCCTCTGCATTCACATGCCCCATTTCGTTTCGCCGGTCGTTCGGCGCTTCACGGCCCATCCCGGCATCACGGAGGTGCTCGGACGAATCGTCGGCGCCCACTTGCGGCCCGGCCACTGGAACGGCGGCGTCAAGTGCATGCAGTCGATGTTCTTCGCCAAGCCGCCCGGCAAGCCGGGCCAGGCCTGGCACCAGGACGAGTGCTTCATTCCTACCCGGGACCGCAGCCTTTGCGCCGCCTGGATCGCCATCGACGACGCGACTCTCGAAAACGGCTGCCTGCGGGTGATTCCCGGCAGCCATCTTGCCGGCACGCTGTACCCGTTCCGAGAGCACAGCCAAACCGATGAGTTCGATCCCGCCCCGGAAAGCCACGGGTTCGACGACGACAACGAAATCGCCGTCGAATTGCGCGCCGGATCGGTATTGTTCTTCAACGGCTACCTGCTGCATCGCAGCAGGAAGAATACCAGCGGCCGCTATCGGCGCGCGCTCGTGAACCACTACATGAGCACGCAAAGCCAGTTGCACTGGCGCCTCGACGAGGAACTCGCCGATGGCAGCAGGCACGGTTCGGACAATCGTAGCGTCCACGTCGTCTGCGGCGAGGATCCCCATGCCCGGCTCGGCTACAAGACGCCGGCTAATCCGGTCTACCTGCGCGAATACGAGGAACATGGTGACGCCCCATCGTCCTGATGCCGGCTTGACCGCCTGGATATGCGCGGCGCTGTTGCTGTGCGCCGCCGGAGCCGGCGTCCCGCATGCAAAGGCACAGCAGGTCTCGGTGGACGACGCGGCGCAGGCGTACCGGCAGATTCGCATCGAGGTCGATTACGCGCCGGCGGAGACGATAGCGGGCTTCGAAATCTGGTATGCGGGCCAGGCTTTCGAAAGCACGGGCGAGGCCGAGTTGCATTCCACGATCCGCGTGGCCGACACGTCCGCCCTTGCGCGCGGACCGGAGGACGTCCTCTTCGACCGCTGCTGGAGCGACGGCTTGCCGATTCACCGGGACTCGGCGGGCAGCCCCGTTGCGGACCCGGACGCCTCGAACTGGTCCTGCGCGCTGAGCGGCATGACGCCCGGCGCCGAACAATGGATCGCCGTGGTGCCCGTCGGCGCCGACGGCGCGCCGCTCGTGGATACGGAAAGCCTGCAACCCGTGGTTGGCCGCACGGAAGTTCCCGACGAGCGGACGCCTCCGCCGGATACGCGGCCCGTCCTGTACGCGCTCAGCCTGGTCGTGCTGTCGACCGTCGCCCTGCTGTTGTTCCTGCGCCGGCAGGACGCGCGCCAGGGCCGCTCAAAGTCCCGGCTGGCCCACGTCTACGTCGCGCCGGCCCTGATTGCGCTGGCCACGCTGACCTTCTACCCGATCCTCTATGGCATATGGCTGGCGTTCACCAACGCCGATCAGAGCCGGCTCGGCGACGAGGCCTGGATCGGACTGGCGAACTTCGCGACGGTCTTCGCCGGTCCGGGAGTCTGGCGCGTGACCTTGTTCACTTTCGTCTGGGCCGTCAGCAATGTGCTTGCCCATGTCGCCCTCGGCCTCGCTCTGGCCGTTGCGCTCGATCGCCGCGGACTGCGGGGCAGGATGGTGTATCGCACGATCCTGCTGTTGCCGTGGGCGATTCCGGGATACATCTCGGTACTCGCCTGGAACGGGATGCTGCAACCGGACGGTCTCGTCAACGGACTGCTCGGCACCGCCATCGATTTCTTCGATGGGGCGGGTTCGGCCCGCACCGTCGTGATCCTCGTGAACATCTGGCTAGGCGTGCCATTCATGATGATGGTCTTCAGCGGCGCGTTGCAGGCCCTGCCCTCGAGCATGTACGAAGTGGCGGAGATCGACGGCGTCAGCCGCTGGAACCAGTTTCGCCACCTGACCCTGCCGAACCTGAAGGGCACCCTGGTGCCGGTAAGCCTGCTGGGCTTCATCTGGACCTTCAACTCGTTCAATACGATCTATCTGTTGACCCGGGGCAATCCCTACAGCGGTTTCGGCGAGCCGGGCGCGACCGACACGCTGATAACCCATGTGTTCGCCGTCGCGTTCGAGTACGGACAATACGGGGTCGCCGCCGCGTGGTCGGTGCTGATTTTCCTGGTGCTGATCGGATTTTCCTGGGCGTATCTGAAACGTACCCGCGCCATGGAGGCGGTGGCGTGAACGGGAACACGCACAATTCCACGGACGGCGGCCAGGGCTCCGCAACGCTCGCCGAGCGATGGTACGTTCCGGTCGAGATTCGCGCCTTGCGCGTGTGGCTCCCGTTCGCGGCGCTGGTCAACCTGCTCATCCTCGCGGGCGAAGCGCTACGCGGCAATGGCGCAGAGCAGTTGGGCGTTCTTGGCGCGATCGTGCTGTTGCTGATTCTGCGCGCTTCGCTACCGGACGGCCGGCAGCGGTGGCGGCGCTACGCAGGCCAGGGTCTCGCCGCCGCCATTCTCGTGCTCGGCCTGCTTTCCCTGCTGCGGCGGGACGCCACCTTCTACGATCTGTGGGCGACTTCCTGGCTCTTTGCCCCCTCGGCCCTGGCGCTTTACTGGATGTCCGCGGGGCTCAGCGGATCCTGGTGCGCAGGCGCGCAGGACGCCGGCGCGGCGGAACTGGGACTGGCCCGAAACCGCAGCCTTGCGCCCCGGTTCGAGGCATTCGCCCTGCATACCTTCCTGATACACGCGGTGGCGCTGGTCGTGGCGCCGGTGATCTGGATCGTCGATGTTTCCATTTCGCCGGGAAACATCCTCGGCGGCGCCATCTTCGACGCATTCACGCTCGAACATTTTCGCGCCGTGCTGGGCGGCGAAGCCTTCTGGCTGTGGACCCGCAACTCGCTTGTCGTGGCGCTTGGCACGACCCTGGTCGGCCTGTTGCTCGCGATCCCCGCGGGATACGCGTTCAGCCGTTACCAGTTCGCCGGCCGCAAGGGGGCGATGTTCGTCTTCATGCTCATCCAGATGTTTCCGGGCATCATCATCCTGGTGCCGTACTTCATGGTCATGAAAACTCTCGGCCTGCTCAATACGAGCCTCGGCCTGATCGTCGCCTATTCGGTAACGGCCCTGCCGCTCTGCGTGTGGATGCTCAAGGGCTTTTTCGACGCCGTGCCGCGCGCGCTGGAAGAGGCCGCGCTGCTCGACGGATGCAACCGGGTCGAAGTGTTTTTCTTCGTGGTGCTGCCGCTGTCGCTGCCGGCGGTCGCCATTACGGCGCTGTTCTCGTTTCTTACGGCATGGAACGAGTTCCTGCTGGCGCTGGTGTTCAACACCTCCAATGACGCCTATACGCTGCCGGTGGGACTGGCGTCGATGATTCCGGCCACCGGCCAGCTCTGGGGCGATTTCGCCGCGGCGAGCATCGTCGTGAGCATCCCCGTGGTCATACTGTTCGTGCTGTTCCAGCAATCGCTGATCCAGGGGATGAGTTCCGGAGCGGTCAAAGGATAGGTCTATGTCCGACGTTGAGTTCATTGGTACGACCAAGGTCTACGACGACGGCACCGTGGCGCTCGACGCGCTGGATCTCACGGTCCGGGAAGGCGAGTTCCTGGTGCTGCTCGGTCCGTCCGGTTGCGGCAAGTCGACCGCGCTACGGCTGCTCGCGGGTCTCGAAGACATCACCCGCGGGGAAATCCGGATCGGCGGGTCACGAGTCAACGACCTGCCCCCCGGCGCCCGGGGGCTCGGCATGGTGTTCCAGTCCTATGCCCTCTACCCTCATATGACCGTGCGCGCGAACCTCGCTTTCGGACTGCGCCGCGGCCGGGGCGACGCGCGGGTCGACGCCGAAGAAATTTCCGCCAGGGTCGAAGAAGCCGCCGAATTGCTCGACTTGCACAAGTGGCTCGAAAAGAAACCGCGGGAACTCTCCGGCGGCCAGCAGCAGCGGGTCGCCATCGGCCGCGCGCTCGTGCGCCGTCCGAAGGTCCTGCTCATGGACGAGCCGCTGTCCAACCTCGACGCGAAGCTGCGCAACCGCATGCGCTTCGAACTGCGCCGCCTGCACGAAGCCCACGGCACGACCACGCTCTACGTCACCCACGACCAGGTCGAGGCGATGACCCTGGCCGACCGCGTCGCGATCCTCTCCGAAGGCAGGCTGCAGCAAAGTTCGAAGCCGCTCGAAGCCTATCACCGGCCGGCGAATTCCTTTGTGGCTTCCTTCCTGGGTACGCCGGCCATGAACCTCATCGAGGGCGCCGCGAAAGGGGGAATATTCACGGCCGGCGAACTCAGCTTCGCGCTTCCGGAGCACCTGGCCGGCCGGGACGGCCCCGGCATCTTCGGTATTCGTCCGGAGGATGTGCGCATCCTGGACAACGGGGACAGCGGCGGGAGTCCCGGCGACGTGCCTTGCCGCGTCGGTGGCGTGGAACACCTCGGCAGCGACACGGTGTACCACCTCGAAGCCGGCGGTAACTGGATCCGGGCGCTGCGCCGCCGGACCGCCGACCAGGCGCAGGGAACCGCCGGCGGGCAAGACCGCGAAGTCCGGGTGAGTCTGGCCGTTCCCGCGGCGCTCATTTTCGAGGAATGACGCGCGTGCCGGCCGATTGGGACACGACCGACCCCTTCGCCGAAGAGCGCCGCCGCACGGGCGTGCTGGACGCAGAGTTCATGGGCGAGAAGATTCCCATGATTCTCCGCTACCGGGACGTGCTCGCCGCGGCGCAGGACTACGGCACCTACAGTTCCGACGCGCCGTTCCGCATTCCCATTCCATCGGAAGAGCGCGTGCGCGCGGTCAGGCAGTTGCCCATCGAGACCGACCCGCCCGAGCACACCGATTACCGGGCGATCGTGCAGCCGTTCTTCAACGTTTCCGCCCGGCCGCGCTTGACCGAAGACGTGGGTGTCCTCATCGCCGAAATGCTCGACGCGGCCGCGGCCGGCGGCGCCGTGGAGGTGGTGCGGGAATTCGCGTTGCCGCTGCAATCGCGGGCGCTCGCGCTGCTGCTGCGCATGCCGCGGGAAGCCGCGGACGAGTGGATCGGCTGGGGTCTGCACGTCTTCGCCGGCCCCGACGGGCACAGCGAGGAAAAGGGCAACGTCCTGGACCGCTATCTGCATCGTCAGTTCGACCGGGCCGAAGCCGAAAGCGCCTCCGGCGACGATTTTTTCAGCACACTGAGCCGGGCGAAGTTTCGCGGCCGGCCGCTGACCCGCGAGGAGATGGTCGGATTCGCCAATCTGGTTTTCGCCGGCGGCCGGGATACGGTCATCGCCGCGGTGTCGATGACGCTCGCGCACTTCGCCACGCATGCCGAAGACTTGCGCAAGTTGCGGGGCGATCCGCTGCTGGCGCGCATGGCCGCCGAGGAAATCGTCCGCGTCGCCTCGCCGCTGACCCTGATCGCCCGGGTCTGTCCGCGCAATACGGATGTCCACGGAATCGATGTGGCGGCGGATGGCCGCGCCGCATTGTGCTGGGCCTCGGCGAATCGTGACGAAACCGTCTTCGAATCGCCCGAAAAATTCATCGTCGATCGCAAGAGCAACCCGCATCTGGCCTATGGCGCCGGGCCGCATCGATGCCTCGGCGCGACCCACGCGCGCTTGCTGCTCAGGACGCTGATCGGGTTGATCGGGAGCAAGGGCCTGAAAATGGAAGTGATCGAAAGCGAGCCCCGCTATGAAGGAGGAGACGTCTACCGGCGCCAGACGGGCTACGAGTCTCTCCACATGTCTTTCGGCCGCTGATTCGCAACGGAGTATCGTCGGTCGTGCCTGTGCAGATGAGGAGTTGTATACATAGATCAATTTGCATATAATTCTTGCGTTTTATGAAATGCAAGAATTATTGAAGGAGAATCGACGATGAGCGAAATCATCGGCGCTCGCATAAAGGCGTCAAGAAAACGGCGAGGTCTGTCGCAGGACGAATTGGCGCAACTGTTCGGGTTTAAGGATAGGCAGACCGTGTCGGCGATAGAAACGGGTACGCGAGGCGTGTCGGCCACAGAGTTGTTGCTTGCCGCAGAGAAACTCGACGAACCCCTCGAGTATTTCACGGATCCTTTTAATTTGGACGGCGAGGCGCGCTTCTCCTGGAGGCAAAGCGGCATTGGGAACCGGGAACTTGCCGAATATGAGCGCAAGGCCTCTCAATGGTTGGGTTCCTACCGCGCGTTGGCGGCGCAGACAGGACGACCCGCGCCGCTCATGCGGCGTACACTTGGCCTGACCAAAACCTCAAGATTCGAGGATGCAATAAGCGCGGGAGAGCGTTTCGCCAAAGAATTTGGGTTGGGAGAAGTTCCGGCGCGACAGTTGATAGCTACGATGCAAGAGGATCTTGGAATCCTTGTCCTGCTGGTGGATGCCTACCGGGGTATTTCGGGGGCGGCGTGCAGACTGCCGGAACTGGATGCTGTGCTGATTGCGCGAAACGAGGTGCGGGGTCGGCGCAACTTCGATCTGGCGCACGAGTTGTTCCATATCCTGACGTGGGATGCGATGCCGCCGGAGCACATCGAGGATGCCGGGGACTTCGGCGGGAACCGGGTGGAGCAACTCGCCAATAACTTCGCGGCCGCGATTCTCATGCCACGGGAAGTGCTTGAGCCTTATGGGACATGGGACAAGTTGGAGACCAGAGAGTTGATCGCGCGGTTGAATGCGGTCGCTAGCGAATTGGAAGTAAGTTCATCGGCCCTGCGGTGGCGGCTGGTTGCGACGGGTCAATTGACTAGGGCGATGGCGCGAGCGGTCCCGGAATCGGCCTTACGCAACAATGGTGGGGTGAGCGATGAGTTAGAGGCGCCTCCGCTCTTCTCGTTGCCGTTCATGGAGGTTGTCGCGAACGCGATTGACCAAGGCTACTTGTCGGTTCGACGTGCAGCGGTGTTGACCGGGCTGGCCATTGAGGACCTTCAGAATCTGTTCGAGGCTCACGGTCTTGAGTTTGCGATTGAACAGTGAACGGGGCGATTGAGGATCGGGCGCCCGTGCTCGTGGATGCCAATGTGATCATAGAGTCGTATCGGACCGGCGCCTGGAAAGCACTGACAAGTGGCCATTGGGTAGAGACAGTCGAGGATTGCGTGACCGAAACGCAAACCGGATTCCAGCGCCGTCGACAGGAAGAGTTGATCGGGATTGATGGACTTCGGAAATCACTGCGGGCGGAACACGCGGTCGACGACCGGGAGCGAGCCGAATTGGCGGTGAGAATGCAGGGAATCGCACTGGACCGGGGCGAAGAATCGCTTTGGGCCCACGCTCTGGGAAGAGCCGATGCGTGGCTCCTGTGCGGACCCGACAAGGCCAGCCTGCGATGCGGAGTCCGGCTGGGTTTCCGGGATCGGCTGATATCGCTCCAGGAGTTGCTCGAACGGTTGGGGCATAGAAAGAAGATTGCGCTGAAGCCACATTACACGACCCTTTGGTTAAATCAGACGGTCACGGAATTGGTGCTCGCGGAGGGTATTGTCCAATGAGCGGACACCGCATTGCCTGGAAAATGTCTTGTAGTTGCATGGCCGGCGGGAGGCCGGCATTTCTTGCGATAACTTTGCTGGCCACGATACTGTTCTGGTCGCCTCCGGGTCAGGGCGGCGGTTTTGAGAGGAGCGAAGCGGCCAGTATCGAGGTTTGGCACACCTTTGGGGCCAACAGCGTCGATGAGCGGATTTTTCTGGATGCGGTGGCGGCTTTTGAGGCTGCGCACCCCGAAATCGCCGTCGAGCCCGTGCGCATCCCCTACCTGCAGAATCTCCAGCAGTTCATCAATTCCTCGCAAGGCGGGGAGGCGCCGGATCTGGTGCGGCTTTCGGATACGGAACTCGGCAGGATCGGCCACATCTCGGTGGAGGGATTGCCCCTGCTTGAGGATCTCCGGCCCCATCTGACGCCGGTTCAGTGGTCGCGCTTCGAACCGCGCGCGCTGAATGCGATGCGCTACGGGACTTCCCTGTACGCGATTCCGGTCAGTCAGGGGACGCTGGCGCTGATCTACAACAAGGCCCTGTTCGATGCCGCCGGCGTGGACTATCCGCGCGACGACTGGACCACGGACGATCTGATCGCCGCGGCAAAAACGCTGACCGGCGGCGACGCCCTCGGCTTCGCGGTGCCGCTCAAGTGGTCCTACTGGTTCATCCCTTTCCTGACAGGCTTCGGCGCGACACTGTTCGACTCCGAAGACAATCCCACCCTCGACTCGCCGGGCTCCGAGCGGGCGCTCGAATGGTTCCTGGATCTCGAGCGCATCCATGGCGTGGCCGCATCGAGCGCCGGCATCGAGAACATGTCGACGCAGTTCCAGCTATCGAGGGCCGCAATGGTGCTCGACGGTTCCTGGAACTGGAACGCCTATCTGGCGGCCGGACTCGACCTGGGCGTGGCCGTCATGCCCGTCGTGTCCGAAACAGGCCTCCGCATGGGCCCCATGTTCAGCGTATTCGGCTGGGCCGTGTCCAAACAGAGCGCAAGCAAGGTGGAAGCCGTCAAGCTCGCCCAATGGCTCTCCTCCTACGACGTACAAAAGGAGTTCGCACTGGAAACCTACATGATTCCGGCGCTTGGCGCCCTCGCGACCGACCCCGATATCGCCGCCGACACCACACTAAACATCTACCTGCAGCAAGCCGAATTCGGCGCCGAGGTACCAACAACGCGCGCCACTTTCATGGTCTTCGAACAACTCGAAACCGCCCTGGAACTGACTTCAACGGGACAAATGGACGCACACACGGCCCTGCAAGCCGCCAACGAGGAAATGAACCGAATCCTGCGGCGTTAACCGGTCCGCACAGCATGGGTCGCCGTCGGGTCGAGGCCACCTGACCATCCCGATTACGGTAACATCAGCGCAACAGTTCGACCGGAATTTAGGGAATTTACCCCCAAATCAGGAGACCACCCCATGCCACGAAATTGCCACGAAGTGGATTTTGAAATCATCGGCGGCGACATTCAGATCGTCGAAGTCGAGCTGGACTACAACGAGACCGTCGTCGCCGAAGCCGGCGCCATGACCTACATGGAGGAGAACATCGACTTCCAGACCAAGATGGGCGACGGTTCCGACCCGGACCAGGGAATCATGGGCAAGCTTTTCAGCGCGGGCAAGAGAGTGCTCACCGGTGAATCGATTTTCACCACCCACTTCACCAATACCCGCGCCGGCAAGCGGCGGGTGGCGTTTTCGGCGCCGTATCCGGGAACGATCGTACCGCTCGACATGGCCGAACTCGGCGGCGAGCTGATCTGCCAGAAGGACGCCTTTCTCGCGGCGGCGCTCGGCACCCGGATCAGCATCGTCCTGCAGCGCAAGCTCGGCGCGGGATTCTTCGGTGGCGAGGGCTTCCTGCTGCAGAAAATCGAAGGCGACGGGATGGCTTTCGTCCACGCGGGAGGCACGCTCATCCGCAAGCGCCTGAGGAACGAGACCCTGCGAGTGGATACCGGCTGTCTGGTGGCGTTCTCGAACGGGATAGACTACGACATCGCGCAGGCGGGTAACCTCAAGTCGATGCTGTTTGGCGGCGAAGGCCTGTTTCTGGCGACCCTGCGCGGCACGGGCACGGTCTGGCTGCAGAGCCTGCCCTTTTCCCGCCTCGCCGACCGCATCATCGGCAGCGCGCCAAGCCACGGCGGCGCTAGCAAGGGAGAGGGTTCGGTGCTCGGCGGAATCGGCAGAATCATCGACGGCAGATAGGCAGCCGGGCCTCACTCATAGATCGCAATCGCCTCGGACATCCCGACTTCCTCCTTCCAGTCTTCGATGACGCGCTGGAAATCGGCCACGAGTTGCGGGTAGTCGTCCGCCAGATTGTTCTCAGCCAGACGGTCCACGGTAACGTCGTAAAGCACCTTCTCGTCAGTGTCCGCGTACCAGAGGAATTGCCAGCGGTGCGTGCGCACCGAGTAGCCTTCCGCGCGTTCCCCCATGGGCGTGGTAAACGAACGCCGATTGTCGGTATAGCCGACGATATGCGTCCGCTCCGGCATCGAGCGGCCCTCGATCAGGGGGAGTAGTGAGTTGCCCGGCAGGCCCTCGGGAATTTCGGCTCCGGCAAGATCGAGAATCGTGGGGAAGATGTCCAGGGACGAGACCAGGCTCGAAGTGTTGAACGAGTGGCGGATGCGGCCCTGCCAATGAAACACCAGCGGCGAGCGAAAGGACATGTCGTAGAGTCCGTTCTTGCCCAGGTGACCGCCGTTGCCGAGCAGCAGGTCGTCCGCGATCGTCGCGGCTTCCTCCACCTTGTATTCGACGTCCGGCTCCTGCTCCCAGCCGTTGTCGCTGATGTAGACGAACAGCGTATCGTCCATCAGACCGCGGCTTTCGATGTGGTCCATGAGCCGGCCCACGCCATCGTCCCACCAGGTCACGTTGGAATAGTAGAGCTTGGCCGATTCCGAGATGTCCATGTCCTGGTAGTACTTGCTATAGGTGTAGGGCGCGTCGAACGGCACGTGCGGCAGCGAAGGCGCGAACCAGATGAAGAACGGCTGCTCCCGGTTGCGGTCGATGAAATCGAACACCGGCTCCATCGTCTCGCGCACCAGATCGTTGCCGTCGGCGCCCATCAGTTGCGCGAAGAACGAGTCGCCGCCGTAGGCCGACATGTCCCAGCCTTCGCTCATGCCTTCGGTGAAATGGCCGTTGCGATAGTTGTTCTCCCACCATTTGCCACCCTGCCAGCTCACATAGCCGGCTTCGCCGAGCAGCAGCGGCAGCGTTTCGAATTCACGCATGGCCGCGGCCTTTTCGACCTGCTCCCAGAGGCCTCTCTCCCTGTCGCCGAGCGTGGCGTAGCCGGGTTCTTCGCTTCGGCGCCGCTGCACAATCTCGTTTTCGCGCTGGACGTATTGCACCGGATGCAGGCCGGTGATCAGCGTGCGCAGCGACGGGCGGCAATAGGTCGCCGTGACGTGGGCGTGGGAGAACGTCGTTCCGCCCGCGGCGAGGGCGTCCATCGCGGGCGTCACGACATTGTCGTCGCCCATGAAGCCGAAGTAGGGGTAGCCGTGATCGTCGCCCACGAGCAACACGATGTTCGGCGGCCGCTCGGCCGCCGGGGCGCTGCCGGCAAACAGAATCATGACGGCGGCAAACCAGTGGATCGGGCGCATGCGGTTCATATCGGTCCTCCGAAGCGGATTCTGCGACTACGCTTCGCTTCGCGCAGAATGACAGAATTGCGAAAGTTCATTCGGGCGCCAGTTCAAGCAATACGTCGTCCATGATCTTCGGGTCGCCGGGCTCTCCGCCGCTGAAAAACCAGTCGTTGGGCTCGGGCCTGATGTCGATGTAATCGCCCTCCGCCGTCGACTCCCACGTGGTCACGTAGATGCGGCTTCCCGTCCAGTCATCGACTCCAAGCGCGGCTCCTTCGTAGAACAGCGTGATGGTGCGGCTGTCCTGATCGGTGCTCAGCCGGGGCGAGACGCCGAGCTTGTCCCCCTGGCGGTTCGCGTCGCTGCCCGAAGCGAGATAGGTATAACTGTCCCAGCCGCGGGCGAAGTGCGCGAGGTCCCAATCCATGCCCTCCGGCGCGCTGGCGTCGAGCAACGGCAGCTCGGTGGCGCCCCGCCGGTCCGGGAGGTCGAAAAACAGTGTCAGAAGCACATTGTCGAAACCATAGGGCGGCAGCCAAGGAGTGGTGACTTCCGCCATGGTCACGGTGAGTTCCAGATTGGCTCCGGCAGCGCGGGCGCCGACCGATTCGATTTCGCGCTGACGCCCGCTCTGGGAATGCCGCGGACTGATGTAGCGCCCGGTGGGGCCATGGGCATCGTCCGGGTCGTCCTCGACCCTCACAGTCAATGCCGCTTCGGTCACCCGGGTCGAAAAGTTGACGCGCTCGGACAACTGATCGAAATCCGCCGAATACACCTGCAGAAACCGCGACGCCTCGCCGAGGTCGCGAACCGGCACATTGATCCGCCACTCGCCCTGTTCGTCCGCGGTGAATTCGGTGGCGCGGTCCAAGTTGCCGTTGGGAATCCACTGCAAAGCCGCATTGCCCTGGCTGACCCGGCCACTGAGTTCAAAATCCTCGCTGAAAACCCGCCCTTCGATTCCGGCCGATTCGATCACGATGTCAAGATACTCCGGCGGCGCCGTGGTGGATACGGTTTCTCCGGCAACACGCAGCACCATGACCGCCCGCGGCGGAAGCCGCAGACTCAAGCGCCCGGCGGAATCGGTGACCGCGGCTTCCGGAGCAGATTCCGCAAACAACACTTCCAGGCGCTGCAGCGGCGCCGCGCCCACCTCGAGCCGATGGGCGAATATGCTGTGATCGGCGGTGTTCAGCAGCACGATCACGCTTTCGCCCTCGTGTTCCCGCCGGTAGGCGAGCAAGCCGGGGCCGCTGGATTCGGAGGCCAGCAACCCAAGTCCGCCGCGGGTCAGCGCGGCATTCTCAGCCCGCAGCGTGGTCAGCCGCTGGAGATAGCGGTAATACGCCGTGTCTTCATCGAAGGAGCCTCCGGGATTGCGCAAGCCGCCGGCGAACATGGCCATTCGCGACTCCGGCAAGCCCTGCTCGGTGCCCTGGTAGACGATGGGTATTCCCGGAATCGTGAACAGCAGGGCCAGCGCCTGGCGGAAAGCCGCCGGATGCCCCGCCGCCAGGAATCGCGCGGTGTCGTGATTGTCGATGAAATTGGGAATGGTGAAAGGGTCCGGATACAGTTCCATGAAGCGTCCGAGGCGGTAGGCAAGCGAGGCTGGTTCCGCGCCCCGGGCGAGCACCCGGCTGATTTCATGGTAGAGCGGGTAGCCGAGCATGGCGTTGGGCCCCCGCATGGCGCCGGTCTCCTGGTAGGCGATCACCTTGCGCTCCATGGCGTCGTCGTATGGGTCGGAGGCCCCGGTCACTTCGCCAAAGGTGAGGAAATCCGCCTTGCCGCGCTCCCTGGCATGGGCATGGATGCCATCGTCGTCATGCAGGAAGCGATTCCAGAAAGGCAGTGGCACGAGCATGACGGTGTCCATCCGGAACGCGTCCACTCCCGCCTCGTCGATCCAGTACTTGTAGATCTCCTTGAACTTCGCGATCACCTCGGGATTCTCGGTGTTGATGTCGCTGACCATGCCGAGCGAGTAGTAGTGCTCCTGGTAGGGGTCGGAAAAATCCTGGATCGTCGGCGTCCAGTGGTAGATGTCGGCAGCAAAATGTTCCGGGTTGCGCCGGTCGATCAGGTTGAAGGGATGCTGCGCCGGCGTCGGCTGCTGCGAATCCGGCTCGAGCAGATAGAAATTGCCTGCGGTGTCATCGGGATCGTACTCGCCCTCGAAGGCGAAAAAGTTGCCCACGTGATTGGCGACAATATCCTGGATCAGGTACATCCCCCGGCAGTGCAATTCGTGTGACAGGCGCCGGTAGTCTTCGAGAGTTCCGAAGTGCGGGTCCACCTGCTGGAAATGCACCGCCCAATAGCCATGCCAACCGGCGGCCTGGTAGGGCGTGCTCCACCACTGGTTGTATACCGGCGGCGTGATCCAGGCGGCAGTCACCCCCAGCGCCTCAAGATAGTCCAGCCGGTCGATCACGCCCCGCAGGTCGCCGCCGCTGAAATGGGTGGCCCGGGAGGGGTCGTATTCGCCATGGCCCTGGTCGTTGTTGGCGGGATCGCCGTCGTTGAAACGGTCGATCATCAGCATGTAGATGACCTGCTCGCGCCAGTCGGGAGAGGCGACATGGAGCAGTTGCCCGGGGTTTGCCGCGCAGGCTTCGGGTCCGGCCGCGGGCAGTGGTTCCGGAGTGGCGGAAACCGCCGCCGGGGTTGCGGCGCCAATCCCGCCCGCCGGCTCCTCCCCCGAGCATGCGGCCAGGGCGGCCCACAGGCCGGGCAGCAGAATTTTTCTCATGAGGGATGGAGATAGCACAAGCCGCAGCCTGATTCAAAAACCGGCGCAATGAATACGATTGCAGTTCATAATGGCCACCGGCTTTGGCAGTATACTCGGGCCGGATGCGCTGGGAATCCGTACAACATGGAATCAAGACACGCCGGGAACGGTTCTTTGCCGCGGGCCGCCAGTGGCAATGCGGACAGCGACTGGTGGCGCAATGCGGTGATCTACCAGATCTATCCGCGCAGCTTCCAGGACAGCAACGGCAGCGGCACCGGCGACTTGCGGGGCATCACCCGGCGCATGGACTATATCGCGACCCTCGGCGTCGATGCGGTGTGGATTTCGCCTTTCTACAAGTCGCCGATGAAGGATTTTGGCTACGACGTGAGCGATTATCGCGCCGTGGACCCGCTGTTCGGCAATCTCGCTGATTTTGACGCCCTCCTCGCGGAAGCCCACCAGCACGGCATCCGGGTCATCATCGACCAGGTCCTGAGCCATACTTCCGACCGCCACCCCTGGTTCCTGGAAAGCCGCGAAGGGCGCGAAAACAGCAAGGCCGACTGGTACGTCTGGGCCGACGCCAGGCCCGACGGCGGTCCGCCCAACAACTGGCTCTCGGTATTCGGCGGCATAGCCTGGCAGTGGGAGCCGCGTCGCGGGCAATACTATCTGCACAACTTCCTGTCGAGCCAGCCGGACCTGAATTGCCACAACCCCGCCGTGCGCCGGGCCGGGCTCGACAATCTCGAGTTCTGGCTCAAGCGCGGCGTCGACGGCTTTCGGCTCGACGCCGTGAATTTCTGCATGCACGACCCGCAATTGCGCGACAATCCGGCGAAACCCGTATCGCGCAACCAGTTCCTGGCCGGGGGCCAGATGGCCTCGCCCTATGCCATGCAGACCCATATCCATGACCATACCCACCCGGACAACCTGGGCTTCATGGAGGAAATCCGGCGCCTGCTTGACCGCCACGACGCGGTGGCCCTGGGCGAAATCGGCTCCGAACGCTCGGCGGAAACGATCGGCGAATACACCCGGGGAGACCGCCGCCTGCACATGGCCTACAGCTTCGACCTGATGGGGCCCGATGGCTCGGCGGGCCACATCAGGAAAACCATGGAATCCCTGCAGGCGAAAGTCGGCGGCGGATGGTGCTGCCTGGCGATAGGCAATCATGATGTGGAGCGGGTGGCCAGCCGCTGGGCCGGCGACGATCCGGATACCGATTCGGTGAAGCTCTTTTCCATCCTGCTAAGCTGCCTGCGGGGCGCCGTCTGCATTTACCAGGGCGATGAGCTCGGCCTGCCGGAAGCCGAAGTGCCTTACGAGCGGCTGCGCGACCCCTATGGTCTGAATTTCTGGCCCGTGTACAAGGGAAGGGATGGTTGCCGCACGCCGATGCCCTGGAGCGAAGACGCCCCCAACGCGGGATTTTCCAGCGCCAGCCCCTGGCTGCCCATCGATACCCGCCACCTTGCCCTGGCGGCGGACCGGCAAACCCGAAACCCGGATTCCGTGTATGCCTGCGTCCGGGATTTTCTGCGATTCCGCAAGCGGCAGCCCGCGCTGCTGCATGGCGACTTCCGCTTTCTTCCCGCCAGCAATGACAAGGTGCTGGCCTGCGCGCGCGCAAGCGATGAGCAAACCCTGCTGCTCTGCTTCAACCTGGACAAGGAAGAGCAGCAGATCGACAAGCGGGCGCTTGCGCCATTCGCGGGCCAGGGGCTGCGGCAACTCAATGGCTACCCCGCCAGACAGGGCGCCATCGACGATGACAGCCTGGTATTGCCGCCCCATTCGAGCCTTATCGCCCGGGTTGGCCCGGAGGACAGCCGAATTCCTGCGGCGCAGGCTCCTGGCGGGCCCGGCAGGAGGCGCGAATGATCAGTTCCGGCTCGATGAGCTGCGAGCGGATCGCCTCTCCGGCCACGAGTTGCAACAGCGCATCCACCATGATCTGCCCCGCCCTGGCGGTATCCTGGCGAACCGTGGTCAATGCGGGCGTGGCGTAGGAAGCCGCGGGAATATCGTCAAAACCGACCACCGAAACATCCCCGGGAACTGACAATCCACCTTCCCGCAGGGCATTGACCGCGCCGAGGGCGCCCAGGTCGCTGCTGCAGAACACCCCGCTGAAGGCCGCGGCGCGGCGCAACAATTCCCGGGCCGCCAGATAGCCGCTGCGCTCCGCGGGCGCCGCCGTTGCCTGCAAGGCCGGGTCCTCGCGAATTCCGGCCTTGCGCAAGGCCCGGCAATAACCGAGATAGCGGTCCTGCATCTCGGGGCAATCGTCGGAAATATCTCCCAGGAAGGCGATCTCGCGGTGGCCGAGTTCGAGCAGGTGGCGCGTGGCGATGTATCCGCCCTGCCGATTGTCACAGCCGATGAAGTGTCCGGGCTGGCCTTCGATCACGGGCCCCCAGGTCAGGATGTGATCGTCATCCAGCAATTCGACCTTGCGGATGTAGTCGGTGTAGCCGCCATATCCCAGCAGGATGATCCCCTCCGCCTTGTTGCTGTTCTGGTAATCGACGATCCAGTTCTCGCTCAGTTGCTGGAAGGAAAGCAGCACGTCGTAGTTTCGCGCAGCCGCCGCCCGGGTAATGCTCGCCAGCATCGACACGAAGAAGGGATTGATGTCGGAGTCCATTTCGGACTCCTGATGCACCAGCATGGCAATGGTCCGACTGTGCTGCGAGCGCAAATTGCTGGCGCTGCTGTCCACCTTGTAATTCTGCTGCCGGGCGATGAGCTGGATCTTGCGCCGGGTCTGGGGGTTGACCAGCGGGCTCTCGCGCAGCGCCCGCGAAACCGTCGACTGGGAAACCCCGGCCAAGTCCGCGATGTCAAGCGAAGTCACCCTGGTCATATCGACGACTCCCGAGCAAATCCCCCACAGTATCCGACACTTGCCACATTCCGGCAACAAGACTGGTTGCAAAGGTCCGGTTGCCCCGCACCCGGCTAACCCATGACCCTGCGCGACACTTTACCCGTCATCCTGCGCGCAGAATGACATGTGGCAAGACAACGCCAGGATGATTTGCCTCAGCCGCGCAATTTCTGCAGCAGTCTTTCGTGAATGCCGCCGAAGCCGCCGTTGCTCATGATGACGATGTGATCGCCCGCCCTGGCGGTTGCGGAGAGGAAGTCGATGATGGCGTCCACGCTGTGGAATGCGCGGGAAGGGGTTTTTGCAGCGGCCGCCAGGGCGCCGCAGTCCAGGTCGCAATCCCGCGGCTGGAACCAGACCGCCTGATCGGCCGCCGCCACGGATTCGTTCAGCGTCTGCTGATGCACGCCGGCCTTCATGGTATTGGAGCGGGGTTCGATGACGGCGATGATTCTGCCCTCGCCGCCGAGCTTGGCCGCAAGGCCCCGCAAGGTTGAGGCGATGGCCGTGGGATGGTGGGCGAAATCGTCGTACACCGAAATGCCGCCGGCAAGGCCGCGCAATTCGAGCCTGCGCTTGACGCCGCTGAATCGGCCCAGCGCTTCCGCCGCGGTCGCCGCGAGCACTCCCGCATGTTCGGCGGCGATGATCGCAGCCGCGGCGTTCCTGGCGTTATGCAATCCGGCCTGATTCCAGGCGACAGCCGCCACCGAGGGCTCTCCAGTCCCTGCCCGGTACTGTTCGAGTTCGAACGCGCTGCCGTCATCGGCGCCTGGCCGGATATTCCAGAACACCTCGTTCTCTTCGGCCATGCGGCTGCATTCTTCCGCATCAAGCGCCATGCCGATGCGCTGCGCCGGAGTCCAGCAGCCCTGCTCGATCACCGCATCAAGCGCCGGCTCGCCTGCGGGCAGGATGACGCGCCCGTTGCCCGGCAGGATGCGCAGCAGATGATGAAACTGGCGCTGGATCGCCGCCAGATCGTCGAAAATGTCCGCGTGATCGAATTCGAGATTGTTGAGAATCGCGGTGCGCGGCGCGTAGTGAATGAACTTGGAACGCTTGTCGCAGAAGGCGCTGTCGTACTCGTCGGCTTCCACCACGAAGAATTCCGATTCGCCAAGCCGGGCCGATACCGGGAAATTGTTGGTGACGCCGCCGATCAGGAATCCCGGCTTGAGCCCCGCATATTCCAGAATCCAGGCAAGCATGGCGCTGGTGCTCGTCTTGCCGTGGGTGCCGGCGACGCCGAGTACCCACTTGTCCCGGAGCACGAACTGGGCAAGCCACTGCGGCCCGGAAATGTAGGGCATACCTTCGTCAAGCACCCGCTCGAGCACCGGGTTTCCCCGGGAAATGGTATTGCCCACCACGACGAGTGCAGGCGTTTGGTCCAGATGTTCGGGCAGATAGCCTTCCAGCACTTCGATGCCACAGTCTTCCAGTTGGGTGCTCATGGGGGGATAGGTATTGGCGTCGCAGCCGCTCACCCGTTGGCCGAGCTGCCTGGCAAGCAGGGCGAGACTGCCCATGAAGGCGCCGCAGATGCCGATGATGTGGAGATGCATGAAGGAGGACTCGCCGGTTGACTCGCCACGCCGTGGCCTGTCTTATAGCACAAATCCGAAACGGCGCCGCCCATGGACTTCACCGCCTGGTCGATGGCCCTGTATGCAAGGCCGCA
Organism: Pseudomonadales bacterium; assembly: GCA_022819645.1. GTDB lineage: Bacteria > Pseudomonadota > Gammaproteobacteria > Pseudomonadales > Pseudohongiellaceae > UBA9145. The sequence continues at coordinate 25,919 of JAJEGU010000006.1, read as the reverse complement.
AGTGGAGGCGTGCTGCCTGCGCCTGCAGGACGAGTATGGCCTCGATGTGAATGTGGTGTTGTTCTGTCACTGGTACGGCGCCTGCGGTGGAGTGATGGACGACGCGCTTTGGCGGCGCATCGAGGAAATTTCGGAGCAATGCCGGAATCGGCTGGTTCGGCCACTGCGTGAAGCGCGGCGCTGGTTGAAGGGGCCGGTGTTCGAGCCGGAAGAGGATCGGCTTCGGCTGCGCGAGCGAATCAAGGAAGATGAACTCGCCGCGGAGTTGTTGCAGCAGAAATGGATGCAGCGGGCGGCGGAAGATTCTTCGCCGGGGCGGCAATCGGAACCGGCGGCGGCAGCACGGCGCAACGCCGAGGCGTTATTGCAGCGCCATGGCATTGCGCTCACTGATGAAATCAGGGAGTTGCTGGAAGAGATATCCCGGGCTGTGGCGACTCCCGTTTGACGAAACCCTCGAACAGGTCTTCAATCTTGACCATGCGTTCCCGCAGTTTGCCGGTTTCCTTGTTCATGTCTTTTTTCAGCGCGGAAATGTCCCGGTTAATGTCCTGCCGCAAAGAACTGATATCCCTTTGCAGCCGGTACTGCAAGTTCAGCAATATGCCGATGGTCCCGGCGACGCCCGCCAGGGTGATGATGTCTGTCAATTCCACGATGGATACCTCCATACCGGTGCATTATTGCGTCGTATGAAAGGTCTAGTCCAGTTTTTCGCGAATTGCCAAATTTTGCACTGATTTTATTGCGCCGCCAACTCAATCACCACGTCGTAGTGGAAACGCACGAAGCGGTGCAGCTCGCTGACCAGGATCCGTTCCTGGTCGCTGTGGGCGCCGAATCCGAGGGCCGCGTCTTCCCGGTCGATGGCGGGGCCGATGCCATAGCACTGGATTCCCGCCGCCCGCAGATAGGCCATGTCGGTGGCGCCGGTGCTCATGGTGGGCAGGGTAATGACGCCGTAATGTTCCCGGGTCTGGCTCTCGATGGCGCGGAAGGCGTCGGTATCGAGGCTGCTTTCGCCCCTGGGCCGGGTATTGCGGGCGCCAAGGCTGACTTCCACCGCCGGGTCGTCCACCACACGCCGGATCTCATCGAGAAAGCTGATGACGTCCTCATCGGGCAAGGCGCGGAAATCCACGCTGGCGCGTGATTCCGAAGGGATGACATTGATGCGGTAGCCCGCGTCAAAGATATTGGGCGACAGCGAAGACCGCAGCATGGAGGCGTGGCGCGGTTCGTTGGCAAGGAAGTACTCATCCGACTCGCTGGCAAGGCCCGGGTCAAGCACATTCAGATATCGCTCGGCGGCGTCGCTCGGGGAGATCGACGCCAGCCGCTCGAAATAGGCGGCGGTGGTTTCATTTAGGTGAATCGGCGTGCGCCAGTCGGCAATGGCAGCCACCGCCCGGGCCAGCCGCGTCACTGAATTGTTCTGCAGCGGCACCGAGCCATGGCCCGCCGGGCCGGTGGCGACCAGTTCGACGCGGTAGGGAATCTTCTCCATGGTCTGCACGCCGGAATACTGCACCTCGCGATTCACCCGGGCCACCGAGCCGCCCTCGGCCAGACAGAATTCGGCATTGATCCTGTCGAAATGCTCATTGACCATGAACTCGATACCGTATTCGGTGGCGCCTTCTTCCCCCGACTCCGCCAGGTAGATCACGTCCCTGGCCAGCGGCACATCAAACCGCTTGAGCAGCAGCATGATCATCAGGCCGGCGGCGACATTGTCCTTGTCGTCCACCGCGCCCCGGCCATAGACATAGCCGCCGTCAACCGTGGCGCTGAAAGGAGGGAAGGTCCACTTCTCCGGATCCACATTGACCACATCGGTATGGGCCATGATCAGCAGCGGCTCCTCGCTGCCGTCGCCTTCGAGGCGGGCGAGGACATTGGGGCGCTCGGGATCGTTCCAGAGCAGTTCCACGGGAATGTCTTCCGCCGCCAGCATCTCGTACAGATATTCCGCCGCCGGCAGTTCCCTGCCCGGCGGGTCGCTGGTATCGAATTGCAGCAAGGCGCGGAAGTGTCGGAGAGTCTCCTCTTCCACCATGTCCCAATCCGGTTCTCCGGTCTGGGCCAGGGCGGCCCCGCAAAAGAACAACAGCGACAGCAGGCTGATTCGAACCATCGGTTTTCTCCCCATTCAGGCAAGGCGTTCGCGGCGCGACAGCGGCGCCGGACGAATCAGTCTTCCCTTACGTATTTCACGAGTTGCCGCGGCCCCACTTCCGCCCCGTACACATTGCCGTGCCTGTCAGCGGCCACGCCTTCGGCCGCGCTGGTGCCGCCGGGATTCTGGTCCGGGTCGGGAATGAAACTGAACACATGGCCGGTTACCGCGCTGCCGATGCGGATGCCGCGGCGCCAGCCGGGGTTGGAAGTGGCGCTGGACTCGGAATCGGCCGCGTACAGAATATCGTTGGCGTCGATGAAAATGCCGCTGAGCCTGCCGAATTGAAACCACTCATCGACGAATGTGCCGTCCTGCTCGAAAATCTGGATGCGCACATTGCCCCGGTCGGCGACGAACAGCCTGCCCCGGGAATCGAATGCAAGGCTGTGGGGCGTGCGGAATTCACCGGGCGCCGTGCCGATATGGCCCCAGCTTTCGATGAAATTGCCTTCCGCATCGAATTTGGCGATGCGCGCCACGGTGGACAAGTCGGCATTGGCGCCCTGGCCGCCGTGTCCATCACCCACATAGATGTTGCCGTCCTGGTCGGTGATGACGTCATTGGGAGAATTCAGCAAGGGGCCGGTGCCGTCGCCGGCCACTCCCGGCTCTCCAAGCACCATCAGCACCTCGCCTTCGGGGCTGAACTTGTACACCGTATGACCCTTGCCGGCGGCATCGGGGTTCTCGGCCAGTTCCGCCGCGGTTGCGGCCCGGGCGTCGGTGATCCAGACATTGCCGTCGATGTCGATATGAATGCCGTGCGGCCAGATGATCATGCCGCCGCCGAAGGAAGTCAGGATGTTGCCCTCCGGGTCGTACTTGATGACCGGGTCCACGTCGGACAGGGCGCAACTGTTGGAGCCGCAACGCTCGGCGACCCAGATCGATTCACCGTCGATGTCGATATCCACGGCGCTGGTAGATCCCCACTCACGACCGTCGGGCAGGGGAAAATAGTCGTTGATGGTGGTGTAGGGATTGGGGTGGTTGTTGGTCGGCGTCATGACTTTCTGGGCGCTGGCAATGCCGGACAGCGTCAGCAGGCCAGCGGCCAAAGCTACGGAAATCCGCTTCATGCAAGTCGAACGAATCATGGTGGGCCTCCTCGGGAAATTGCATGTTCTGAATGGGCGAAGCATAAAAGCCGCGCCGGTGCTTGTCCATACGTTTGGTTGATAGCGCGAATTCGTCCTTGAATTCAACACTGAACCCGCGTACTTTCGGTGGCTAGGAGCCTGCGCCACAGGAATTCGCGAAAGCGAAAATTCGCTGTCGCCGCGCCCCTGGCTGATCGATTGAGGCAAATATGCAACGAAATCGAGCGGCCCGGGGCGTGGATGAGAGCGGATTTGCAGCCGTGAATTCCTGTGGCGCAGGCTCCTGGCGCCAAATTTCGAAAAACCAGACACTTTTGGAGGTTCCCATGACCTGCAATATCACTGGCAAGACGCTCGCGGCCCTGGCTGGCGGTCTGCTTTCCTGCCTGGCTCTCGCCCAGTCCGGCGAGATTCCGCGCACTGAATATGGCCACCCGGACTTACAGGGCACCTATACCTTCCGTACGCTGACTCCGCTCAATCGTCCCGCCGAGCTCGAAGATCTCGAAGTACTCACCGAAGAACAGGCCGCGGAGTGGGAGGCCTACGAGAATCGCCGCCAGAATCGCGACCTGATTATCGACAGTGTCGGCGGCGCGGGGTATCCGCCCGGGGTGATTTCCTACAACGAGTTCTGGTATGAGCGCGGCAGCGAGGCGATTTACGACCGTCGCTCTTCCTTGATTTACGATCCGCCCAATGGCCGTATGCCGCCGCTGAATGAAGCCGGGCGGCAGCGCCGCGCCGAATATCAGGAAATGATCTTCAACAGCGCCGGGCCCGAGGGCCGCACCACCGTGGACCGCTGCATTACCGGTTTCGTCGGCGGGCCGCCGATGATTCCCGGCTCCTACAACAACAACATGCAGATCGTGCAGACCCGGGACAGCATCATGATCCTGAATGAAATGGTGCACTCCGCCCGGGTCATCCGGCTCGACAGCGAGCACCATACCCGGCAACTCAAGTGGGAGGGCGATTCCATCGGCTACTGGGACGGCGACGATCTGGTGGTGCATACCCGGCACTTCTATCACGACTACAACCTGCGCGGCATGTCCGACCAGGCGGTGATTGAAGAACGCTTCCGACATGTGGACGAGAATACGATCGAATACGACTTCACCGTTACCGACCCCTTGTCCTGGGATGAGTCCTGGTCCGCCAAACTGCCCTTGCGCCGATCGCCGGACCCGGTATTCGAATACGCCTGCCACGAGGGTAACCATGGCCTGCACGGCATTCTGGCCGGCTGGCGCCGTTATGAAGTCATGGGCTTCAATGGCGACGGTTCCCCTCGGGGCACCCAGGGCGAAGTCGATACCGACGAAGATTAGGGCCTGTTCACACCATGCGCTGTTGCTCTGCATGCCCAGCGCCATATTCCCGGAACCTGTGGCGCGGGATTCCGACGGACCATTGCGAACCTCCGAGTGAAGCTGGCAATGCTGCAAAAAGCGCTGACGGTTCTGCTGCTGATCTGTTGCTCGGCCCAGGCTGCCGCAGCCGTTGAATCCATCCTGATTCGTTCGCGTCTTGACCCCAACGCCATCGAAATTACCGGCATCGATGTGCTGTTTCTCTATGACGAGGCTACCGCCGCGCAAATTCCCGCAACCAAATCTGCCTGGTACGCCAATCGCCGGTCACTGACCCGGGAGTTGGGCGAAGCCTTTGATCTGGTGAGCACCTTCATCCCCCAGGGCTTTGATTCAGCCCGCCCGACCCTGCCGAAACGCGCCGGGGAAGCCATCCGGGTGCTGGTTTTCGCGGAACACGAAGCCTCGGAAGCCGCGCCGGTGGACATCACTGAAATGTCCCGGGTGCTGATCGAAATCGATCCTTTCGGCATCCGCGTGTCCGCAAAATGAAACATATTCAGTTTTTTCCGCCGAGTCCCATCATGAAAATCACCGGATACCTTGCAATCGCCGCCCTGAGCGTGCTCACCCTGCAGGCCCAGGCCCAAACACAAACCAATCCCGCGGCGGAACTGCTGCGGGAGCTCATTTGGGTGGACACTTCCAACCCACCGGGCAATGAAGGCGAGTTGGCCGAACTGCTACGGCCCAGGTTCGAGACGCTCGGATTTGAAGTATCCATTATCGAGACGCCCGTTCCCGGCAAGGCGCATTTCATCGCCAGGCTGCGCGGCGACGGTTCCAAAAGGCCCCTGCTGCTCGCCGCCCATGCCGATGTGGTGGGAGTGGAGCGCGACTTGTGGACCCAGGAACCATTCGCCGGCGATATCGTCAATGGCTATGTCCATGGCCGGGGAGCGATAGATTTCAAGGGCGGGCTTGCGGTATTCGCCGAAGCCGTCATGCGGCTTGCCAGGGATGAGGTTCCCCTGGCCCGGGACGTGATCTTTCTGGCGGAAGCCGATGAAGAGGGCGGCAGCTACGGCACGGGCTGGCTGGCCCGGGACCACTGGCACCTGATCGACGCCGAGTTCGCGCTGAACGAAGGCGGCTGGATCATCAAGCGCCGTGATTCCGACGAGGTGCGCTACGTAAGCATTTCCACCGCCGACAAGTTCTTCCTTACCCTGCGCATCACCGCCTCCGGGCACAGCATCCATTCGTCCATGCCGCGCCCGGACAATGCCATCTTCGCCCTCGCCCGGGCGCTGGACAAACTCTCGCGCCACGACACCGGCATACAACTGATTCCGATTACGCGGCAGTTCTTCCAGACTCTGGCCGAGACCGCCGGGGAGCCCGAACGCACCTGGTTTGAAGACCTGCTTGCGGGAACCGATGCGGCCCGGGTGGCCCAGGCCGACCGGGCCATCGGCGTTGATCCGCTGCTGCGGGCCTTCATGCGCAATACCGTGGCGCCGGTGATAATCGAGGGCGGCTTCCGCACCAATGTCATTCCCGGCACCGCCAGCGTACTGGTCAATTTTCGCCTGATTCCGGGCACGGACGTTGCGGCCTTTATCAGGGAAATCCGCCGGGTAACCGCCGATCCGGCCATCTCGGTGGAGATTTCCACCAGCGCCGGCGAAAGCCAGCAGGAGGCGCTGGCAAGACTGCAGCAAAGATCCACGCAGCAGCCGTCTCCCGAAGACACCGAGTTGTACCAGGCACTGGCGGACTCCGCCCGGGAGCAATACCCCGAAGCCCTGGTCACTTCCTATCTGTTTCAGGCCGGCACCGACGCCAGCGCCTGGCGTAACCGGGACGTTCCGGTGTACGGCATTTATCCCTACCCCATCGACCAGGATGATCTTTCCCGCATGCATGGCAATGATGAGCGGGTTTCGGTGCAATCCCTCGCCGAGGGAACCGAAATGATCTACCGCGTACTGCTTGAGGTGGCGGGCGCCGACTGACCCCCGCCACCGCGAACCGCGGGCAATCAGCCATTGAGCAAGAAATGGGCGCCGATGCTGGCGAAGTAGCCGAGCATGATCGCCCAGCTCCATTTCAGGTGGGAAAAGAAGGTATACACGCCCCGCGCCTGCCCCATGACGGCTACGCCCGCCGCCGAGCCGATCGACAGCATGGAGCCGCCGGCGCCGGCGGTCAGGGTAATCAGCAGCCACTGGAACAGGTCCATCTCCGGCGACATTTCGAGTACGGCGAACATGACCGGAATGTTGTCGATCAGCGCCGAGGCGAATCCCACCAGCACATTGGCCACCGTGGGCCCCAGGCCTTCATAGGTGAATTCGGAAACCACCGCGAGATAGCCAAAGGCGCCGAGCCCGCCAACGCAGAGAATAATCCCGTAGAAGAAGATCAGCGTGTCCCACTCGGCCCGCTGGAGATTGTGGAAAATATTGTAGGGCTGCTCGCGACCCTCGATTTCGTCTTCCAGCATGGAATCGCCGAACATGGCGGCGTCGCCGCTGACCAGTGATGTGGCCGAGCCCATGTAGCCGGCGTCGCGCATTTGCAGGTAGTAGCCATACAGCTTGAGTATGCCAAGACCGGTCATCATGCCGAGCACCGGCGGCAGGTGCAGGAAGTTGTGGAAGCTCACCGCCATGGCGATGGTCATGCCGAACAGCCCCACCACCACCCAGCCGCCGAATTTCACCTCGGCCTTTTCCTCGATTGCCGCGGGTTTTTCATGGGAAACCGCAAAACTCATGATCCCGGCGGTGACCACCCAGTTCACGATGGATGGAATCACCAGCACGAAAAACTCCTGGAACTGGACGTATCCCGCCTGCCAGATCATCAGGGTGGTGATGTCTCCGAAGGGGCTGAAAACGCCCCCGGCATTGGCCGCCACCACCACATTGATGCAGCCGAGAACGACGAAGCGGGTATTGTCGCCGCCAATGGAAACCACCACGGCGGCCATGAGCAGGGCGGTGGTGAGATTGTCCGCCAGTGGCGACATGCAGAAGGAAATCAGCCCGGTAATCCAGAACAGCTTGCGCAGGGAAAATCCCGCGCTGACAAGCTTTGCCCGCAACAGGTTGAAGATGCCCCGCTCTTCCATGGTGTTGATATAGGTCATCGCCGCGAGCAGAAAGAGGAACAGTTCGACGAATTCCAGCAGGTTGTGGGAAACCAGCTCTTCCACCAGCGCAGACTCACCAGCGGCTGAATAGGCCAGCGCCACCAGAATCCAGATCACGCCGGCGGCAACCACCACGGGTTTCGATTTGCGCAGATGAATGTTCTCTTCGCTGATCACCAGGGCATAGGCGAGCACAAACAACACCAGCGCGGCGATGCCGAGGCCACTGCCCGTAAGATCGAGGCCCGCCACCGCCTCGGCGGCCCGAGCCGTCTGAGTGAATGAAACGAGAGCCAGTAACAGCCCTGTCTGGCCAATCCATCCGCAAATCCGCTTCATCGATGAAACTCCTCCAGCAATCCCGTGAAAATAGCGGATCATTCTACACCAGTCTCACAAGTGCCCGGGGGTTCGGCCCGTGGTTCACATTTGGATGACAGGCGGGCGGCGGAGCGGGGTCACCGGGAAGTCCGATTACCGGGTGGCAAGGCGAGTGGCTTGCAGGTTGAGTAGCTCATCGAGCTCTTCGGGTGGGGCGAGAGCGATGGGACACCGTTGCAGGAACGATCGATTATGGGATTAGCGGCTGCCCCACCCGAAAGGAAGCGGACAAGGGAAACTCTGGTCCCGTTTCGGTCAGGCCGAAACCGTCACGCCTCGGCAAGGCGCGAAAAACACCGATTCAGGGCCGAATCAATGGGCTCGTGCAATATTTGGGTTAGGTATGTGATTACCTTGTTTTACTAGCGCAGGTTCTTCAAGCCGCAGCTTTTTCAATTAGATGCATTGCCGCTTCAGTAGGTGAACTAGCTGTGTAAACTTTCAATTCTCTTTTCGATGCTTCGTACTTCAGTTCTTCCACGAACTCCATAATCGTCTTGTTTCTTCCTGCTTTCTCCGATTGTGGCAACCCAAGAAGCAACTCGCAATTCGGAACTCCGAAAATATCTTTCTCATTTCTTAGAAGATCAAGCTGCCAAAGTTTAGCTTGAGCTCGAACTAGAGCGCTTTGGAGTGATGAAGGTTTAGATACTGCTTCAAACTGTGCAACATATTTTTCAGAAAGAAAACCGAAATTTAATCGAACGCCACCCTCTTTCAAATATACACATTTGTCAAAATTGATTTCAAAGGAAGAACGATGCATTCCTACACTCGATCTAATCTCGGATTCCCAAATCCTATGGAATGGAGGTAACTTTTTCAGTCCCGGAAATGCGGTTTGGCTAGTTTTCTCTGAAACAAAAATAGAAGAGCAGCACTTCCCAACTATCAATACTGCTTCTTCCAAGTCCACTGCCATTGAGTGTTCTGTCTCTCCAATATGGAAACTGCTAATCGGTGGCTTCCAGTCAAGGTATATCGGGTTTTTCTGGAAATGCTCTTCAGCGCATTCAATACATATTTCGAGCATATCTGAAACATGGGCACTAAATCTAGCACCGAACAAGCTTCGAAATTTATGCCTCGATACGAACTTGGGAACGATAAGAGTCCCGTCATCAGTTTTAACAATAGCTGCAACTGAAATTTTTTCTCCGGAAAAAGGTACAGGTTCGACAAATAAATTTCGCCAAGAGAACCCAAAATTGGGTGGATCAGGAAAACCAAACCTCATTGGATTTTCTCCCACCCTTGTTGAGTATCATCACCTATTAATAGCTCGGTTTGTGAAATTCCTAGACTTAAATGCAGCACTTCGGGTAAAATTTTTGCGCGTTGCATAAGGAAATTTTTGTGGCCCATAAACATATCCCATTGAACTTCAGGTACATTTTCTACTATAATCATTTGGCGAATCCTTTCCCAGTCAATTCTTTGAATCCTCAGAACAAATAGCTTTGTTCTTTCAAACAAGTTATGCTTCGCAGATTCAGTGCTGTTCTGACTTAGTCTTTTCAGAACTTCTGAGATTGAATGACTGTCGACGGAAGCATGCGTGGGCAAAACTTCATCATGATCGATCAAAGTAAACTTCCCGTGGCTTGAATACAATAAGTTATTAGGAATTCTGTCCCCGTTAACAATCCATTCATCAAAAACTCCACATTGTAATGAAAACTCCCATTCAAATAACTTGCTTTCAATTACCTTTCTATTCTCAATTCGATCTCGCGAAAATTCCATTTCTTCCGTTCCAAATGCTAAGCAAAATTTGTTGCGAGGCGATAATTCTGAAAGGTCATTCGGGTTTGCATAGACGTAATATGCTTGTGGTATAGGCAATCCCAAACAACGGGACAGTGCCCAGCACAGGGATTCCTTGGCTATCCCTTGGACATCCAAAAGCTTTAGATACCCTTGTTTGGGGCCATGGTCAGTACGAAGTAATGCACGCCCAGCAATTCCCTTGCGGGTGTTCAGCTTCCGATCTGGCCTCGTAGCAGTTGCTACTTGTATTCTGTCCACATTTCCCAATGGTCCGCCCATGCTACCCAGTCCTCTCAATTAGTAAATTCAATTTATGCTGTACTCAACTCTTCGTCAAAGGATAATCCGTTAGCGCACTGTGATTATCTTGTGAATAACGAATTTCCCTGAAAGATACTGTATGTATGCACAGTATTCAACTTCATCAGTCTAAGCATGCCGCAAGGCGGCTGGCCTGGAGGTTGAGGAGCTCGTCGAGTTCCTCGGGCGGGGCGAGGGCGATGAGGGCCGGGTCTTCGGTGTCCGGGTCGTTGAAGGCTTCAGCGTTGATCCGGGAGTCGGCGCCGGCGAGCTGGTAGCACTCCGGGCTGAGCAGCAGGGCGTTATCGGGACAGTCGTTGCAGATGCGCCGCGCCTGATCGGGAGCCTCGCCGATCAGGCTGTCGTTGGCGCCGCTGATGGGTGAATACAGTCTTGCCTCCAGCTTGCCGCTGTGGGCGACGAGGCCGAAACTGGCGCCGGCGACGCCGGGAAGCTTATTGAGGTGGGGAATCAGGCGAAGAAACAGCAGCCCCGCGCAGATGGCGTAATAGGCTTGTTCCTCGCTGGCTGCGCTGCGGTCGAAGGCAATGAAAATCTCCTCTTCGTGGCAGTAACAGACGCGGCCATTGTAGATCCGGCCCACCTGGCCGGCGAGGACGTAGTAACGATCGAGCAATTGCAGCACCTGTTCCCGGCCCATGGCGGTGGACAGCGAGAAATAGTTGCTCATGCGAATTACGAGTACGCTGAGATCCACCGCTTGCCCTTCCGGCAAGTCCGGCTCCCGGGATTCCTCGTTGAGCGGGTCCAGAAAAGTGTTGCGAGACAGAAACTTCGCCGTGGCATTGTATTGCCGGGTAAGATTGGCCACTTCATCATGCCCGGTGGGTTCGGGGCACTCGGCGATTTCTCCGCGCCTGATCTTGCCCAGGGACCAACCCAGCAGATTGAGCGGAAAACCAAGCGCGACCTGGCAATAGATTGCGAGAAAAATCCAGGTGACCAGCAGCATGACGAGGGTGGCGCCGCCCACAAGCAGCAGATTGTCGTTCAGGGTTGCCTGCAGATAGCCGAGATCCAGGGCAACGCTGACGGTACCCTGATCGGCGCCGAAAAACTGAATGCTGCGGGTGTAATACTCCTCCCGCAGCATCGGTCGCGTGAGCAAGGCAATGGAGGATACGGTATTGGGGTTGCCCGCCACCGCCACGCTTTGCCCCTGTTCATCGAGCAGGCTGGCTTCGATGACCGCCGGGTCCGCCGCCAATTCTTCCAGAATGACATTGATACTGATGAGGTCATCGGCCTCGACGTGCTCGGCGAGCAATTCCGCCGCCTGCCGCGCAATGGTGGGGCCAAGCTGGTCCGCCTGGGCCTGGAGCACCTGCCGCGTATGGTAGCTGCTGATCAGCCAGAACAGGCTCATGGCCAGCAACAAGGCGATACAGGCAATCAGGGAAATGCGCGAACCAATGCGGGTGGACTTCATAGCGCGAGCATAATTGCCGCTGCCAATGTTGGCAATCGAAAGCCTCAGGCGGCGCGGACGGCCATCTCTCGGGGAAACTCGTATGTCAACCCGGCATTGGGCCTGGCAAGGCAAAAACCCTGGGTAAGCCTTGCCCCGGCGCGCCACAACCAGGGCAAGTCGTCCATGTCTTCCACCAGGGCGGCAATCACCTCTAGCCCGGTATCCTGCAATCCCCGCAGAAGAGCCTGCGCCTGCTTGCGGTCGGCGCCGGCCCGGTTTCCCCCGGACAGGTTGATCTTCATGAAATCGACGTTCAGCAGCGGCAGATAGCGGAAAGGGTTGTCGGTGAAGCCGAAATGGCTGATGGCAAGGCGAACTTCGAGCCGGGCCAGGTGTTCGCAGAAGTATTGCACGTGGTGCTGGGCCACCAGCACGTCTATCTCGCTGACCTGCAAGACGAGTTGCCGGGCAAGATGCGGCACCGGGGCGAGCTCGGCCTCGAGCCAGCGGTAGAAATCCGGGTCCACCAGCGAGTTCAGGGTCAGATTGACAAAAAGACATAGCGAGGGTTTGCCGCTTTCCCGCAGGACGCCAAGCCCACGGCGGCACAGTTGCCGGTCGATAATGCCGCCGAGAGCATTCCGCACCGCGATTTCAAATAACCGTAGAGGCGCAAGACGGCGGTTTTCCAATGGCAACCGGCAACGTACCTCATAGCGTTCCACGCCGTCCGGCAGCAGGCTGACGATGGGCTGGAAATTCAGCGCCAGCGGCTGGCGCCCCAGCGCGGGGCCAAGCTCCACGGGGTCGAATCCATCGACTTCGTGCATGGTGGAAAGGCAGCTTTCGCCGTGGCGGCGGAACAGGGCGACGCGCAACTGGTGCCTGGCCCGGGCAAACATCACTTCCGGCCCGCTCACGCCGGGCTCCACAGCGGCCAGACCCACTGCGCACTTGAGTTCAATCCGGGACGGAATCGATTCGGAAACCGTAGTCTGCAGGGCCTGCTTGATCCGGTCGGTTATCTGCCGGGCCCGGACGCTTTCCTCATTGAGCAGGAGCAGGGCAAACTCGTAGTTTTCGCAGCGGCACAGGGAAATGCCCGGGGGCAGATTCTTCGCCAGCAGCCTTGCCACATCACAGAGCACGAAACTTGCATCGGACTTGCCCACCCAGGAGCGGATCTCGTAGAAGTTTTCCAGTTGCAACAGCGCCAGCGTGGCCGGCCCACCATCGGCCAGCGCCTGACTGAGTGCGTTTTCAAGAAAGGCCCGGTTCGGCAGGCCGGTGAGTGCGTCGAGATATTCGTTCGGCAATTGCGCCGCTTCAGATTGCAGGGACCCGTCCATGGACAGATTCTCCTCTTCAGTTCATGACATTCGCGTTTTCGCAGGCTGGCCCGGTTCTTCCCGCACGAGGCGGGGCACCAGATAGCCGGGGAGGGACGCCTGCAACTCCCCCATGATCGCCAGGGCGGAGTCTAGGTCTACCTGAAAATGTGAGGTTCCCGCGACCCGATCCGGCAGGTGCAGGTAATAAGGTAGTACATTTTCTGAAAAAAGCCGCATTGAGAGCGAAAAAAGTGTGCTTGCCTCGTCATTGACTCCCCTGAGCAGCACCGTCTGATTGAGCAGGGTGCTTCCGTTCCCATGCAGGGCCCCCAGCGCGGCGGCGACCCGGGAGTCGATTTCCCGGCCATGATTGCAATGAATGACCACCACGACCCGGGGCCTGCTTTGGGCGAGCATGGCCAGCAATTCCGCCGTGACCCGCTCGGGAATCACCACGGGCAAACGGGTGTGGATGCGCAGGGTGCTTACATGGGAAATGTCGGCAATGGCCTCGATAAGCCAGCCGAGTTGCCGGTCCGCCAGCGCCAGAGGGTCGCCCCCGCTGAGAATCACTTCCACGATGCTGGCGTCGTCCCGGATATAGCCCAGCGCCGCGAGCCAATCGCGTCGGCCCGGCGTATTGCCCTGGTAATCGAATTCGCGGCGGAAACAGTAGCGGCAGTGAATCGCGCAATGCGGCGCGGCGATCAGCAGCGCCCTGCCCCGATACTTGTGCAGCAGCCCGGGCCGCGGATTATAATGGCGCTCCCGCAGCGGGTCGGCCACAAAGCCCGGCGCGGCGCGCTCTTCGGCGGCGGCGGGCCACACCTGCCGCAGCAGCGGGTCCCGCCAGTTGCCTTTTTCCATGCGCGCGGCGAAGCCCCGCGGCACCTTCAGCGGAAACTGCCTGAGCGCCAGTTCACCGGCCGGATTTTGCCGCTGGTCGAGTTGCAGGAAATCGGCAAGCTCCCGGGGATCGGTAATCAGATCGGAGAGGGATTGCCGCCAATCCGCGGCTGACTCACTGGCTGGGAGCATGTTGGCAGCGCACCAGGCAACAAAGAGAAACAGGGGAAATGCTATGACATCCTATTCAACCAACGAGTTCAAGGGCGGTCTGAAACTGCTGGTGGACGGCGAACCCTGCTCGATTCTGGAAAACGAATTCGTCAAGCCCGGCAAGGGCCAGGCTTTCAATCGAGTCAAGTTCCGCAATCTGCTCAATGGCCGCGTCTGGGAGCGCACCTTCAAGTCCGGCGAATCGCTGCCCGGCGCCGACGTGCTCGAAATCGACATGGAGTATCTCTACGAAGACGGCGAATTCTGGCATTTCATGAAAACCGACGGCAGCTACGAACAACTCGCCGCCGACGCCAGCGCCATCAGCGAGGCGAAAAACTGGCTGAAACCCCAGGAGGCGTATCAGGTCGTGCTGTGGAACGACAATCCCATCTCGGTGATTCCACCCAATTTCGTCGAACTCGAAGTCACCGAAACCGACCCCGGCCTCAAGGGCGACACCGCCCAGGGCGGATCCAAGCCCGCCACCCTGAGTTCCGGCGCCGTGGTCAAGGTGCCCCTGTTCGTCAACGAAGGCGACGTGCTGCGGGTGGATACCCGAACCGGGGAGTACCAGAACCGGGTCAGCCGCTAGGCTTCGCCACCGTGACAGAATGGCGCCCCGGCGCAAGGCCGGAAATACTGAGACTGCGGGCCGAAACCCTCGCAGGAATTCGCCGATTTTTCGCCGGGCGGGATGTGCTCGAAGTGGAAACCCCGCTGTTCGCCCCGACCACGGTTACCGATGTCCATATCGACTCAATTCCCGCCAGCGTGGAACTTGCGGGACAGCCACAAGTCTTCTACCTGCAAACCTCGCCCGAATACGCCATGAAACGCCTGCTCGCCGCGGGCAGCGGCGCCTGTTACCAGATGGGCAAGGCTTTCCGCCAGGGCGACGCCGGCGCTCGGCACAATCCGGAATTCACGCTGCTCGAATGGTATCGCCCCGGGTTCCGCCTGGAACAGCTCATGGACGAAGTCGCAGACCTGCTGCGGGAGTTTCTGCCGCAAGCCACGATTCCGCGCCTGCGCTATCGCGAGGTTTTCCTGGAGCATCTCGGCTTCGACCCGCACCGGGTCGAACTCGAAGTATTGCGGGGGCTTACCCGGCAAAGACTGCCGGTGGACGTCTCCGGACTCGACGCCACGGACTGTCTGCAATTGTTGCTCGGCCAGGTGATTGAACCGCAATTTCCCGAGTATTGCTTCGTTTACGACTACCCGGCGGCCCAGGCGGCACTTGCCCGAATCGGGCCGGGTCGGGAAGGCGAGCCGGTGGCCCGGCGCTTCGAGTTGTTCTGTCGGGGCATGGAACTCGCCAACGGCTACGACGAGGAAACCGATGCGGAGAAGCTGCGCGCCAGATTCGAGCGCGAACGGCAAAGGCGCGCCGAACTTGGCCGCCCCGTTCCCGAAATCGATGAAAAACTGCTGGCGGCAATGGAACACGGCCTGCCCGAATGCAGCGGTGTCGCTTTCGGTGTGGACCGCCTGCTGATGCTGCTTGGTGGGGCGGATACCATCGGCGATGTGCTTGCCTTTACCACTGACTGCATTTGAAGGTGGGTTTGTGGCTTCGATGCGTCTCCGTCTGCTGGCGGGGCGTGTGGATGACGCCGTAAATACTCAATTCTATGTACGGTTCGCCTTTACTGCTTGACATCCTCATTGAACATGTCTCGCGGCAAATTGCTATACTTGCCGACGGATTCGCGCGAGAGGCAACAAACCGATGACCGCAATGAAAATTCCCTTGCCCCCGGGCGGATTCGAGCCTAAGTCCATCAAACTTGGGAATTCCATGCTCCGGCAATTTGAACTACCGCCATGTTGCATTGAGTTCTACAAAAAAGACGAAGAATATCGACTTTGGCTTCGTGACAATCCAGATGGATATGTCATGAATAATTATCGGAGAGACAACGGGCCGATACCCTGTTTCAAACAAATGGAGAATGCTCTGACGATCCATCATGTTACTGAGAATGCGAGGCATTTGGATCGTTCCGACACAATGAGCTACCGCAAACTCTGTTGCGAGGAGCGAAAACCTCTTGAAGACTTCAAAAGGAACATCATCAATGCCTTAAATGCCACAAAGGGTGTCACGATATGACTGGCAAGATAATCCACCTTCACTCTGTGTTAAGGATTTCCCTTATTTGGTCATCTGCCTGTCTGGCCAATTGCGGCTCTTCAGAATTACTGGTTCCGGTGGCTAGCGGCGGTAGCAATGGCGTGATAATCATGAGCGCGACAAGCTCACTATCGAGTCCAGAAATTGACTGGACAGCATCCGAACACATTGTGCTAGAACGTTGCCAGGCATGGAACTTCACAGGCTTCGAAGCTTTCAACCTCATATCAAGCGAATGCGTGAATTCTTACAGCTACAACAGTTGTGCGGCTTGGGAATACGATTCTCTTCAGGGAGTAAGTAACTGCATAGATTATGAACCTGTACAAGCTTGCAGTCGTTGGAGGTTTGATCGGAATTACCAGTGTACAGGCCCAGGACGCCCATAGCGCATTACAAGCGCGTTCTTTTCCGTGAGGTCTTGCAACCAATCAAACTGCATATCCTCGTCAAAGTGAGTGAACAAAGAAATTGCAAAAACAACATCAAATCTCCGCGAGGCGTAGGGGAGCGGAGGTCGTTTATCGTTGATGTCCCAACTAGCCTTACCAGGAAAGTTTTTCCGGACCCAAACTATCGCGTCGCTGTCAATATCAGTACCTGTGAACTTCCATTTCGTATCTTCGCAGAAGAAGTGCGCGAGCACTCGTGTGCAACCACAGCCAAAGTCGAGTACGGTCCAGCCGCCAAGCATAGCTTGGCGTCGTGGTCCACGTGAATGCCATGAGGTCAGGAAATATAGCCGACGCCGAAACTGCGCATGATGTTGCCGTCCTTGTCAAAAAGCATCACGGGATTGACATCGGGGTTCTGCACGCAGGCATTGATATTGGCGCCGCACCGCTCGCCACCCAGATGCTCTCGCCGTCGGGATGCAGGTCAACCGTACTCGACGACCCCCAGTTACGCCCTGCCGGCATCTTCAGAAATCCCGATTGCGTAATTTAGGCGATTATATATTTAGTTTGACAAGCGGCGGGAAATAGCGGACAATATCTCCAGCGTCGAGAGGTTAATCCCATGTCACAGACAGCCCCGGGAAAGTCCCATCGAGTCGGCATGACGCTGATGCAACTGATGGACAAGTTCAGCACCGAAGCCGCCGCCGCCGAATGGTTCGAGTCAATCTTCTGGGACGGCAAGCGATGCTGCGGTCATTGTGGCGGCACGAACACGCACGAGACCCCCAACCGCAAGCCGCAGCCCTATCGCTGCCGCGACTGCCGCAAGTACTTCAGCGTCCGCACCGGAACGCTGCTTGAATCTTCTCGCATCCCGCTCCGCAAGTGGGCCATCGCGATCTATCTGTGCCTGACGAATCTGAAAGGCGTGTCCAGCATGAAGCTTCATCGCGACATCGGCGTAACGCAGAAAACGGCCTGGTTCATGATTCACCGCATCCGGGAAGCCTGGCTAGGCGACGGCGGGAGCGACGATTTTGGCGGGCCGGTTGAAGTCGATGAGACCTACGTTGGCGGCAAGCGGGCCAACATGAGCAACGCCAGGCGGAAAGAACTGGCCGGGGCGCGGTCGGCAAGACAGCCGTCGCCGGCATCCAGGACCACGACACGAATCAGGTCCGGGCGGAAGTCGTCAGCAACGTGGATTCCGATACGCTGATCCCCTTCGTCGAGGAACACACCGCGAACGGCGCCCGCGTCTACACCGACGAATCAGGTGCCTATCAGTCGCTCGCCAACCTGATCAACGGCTACGATCACGAGACCGTCGTTCACTCACTGATGGAATATGTGCGCGGACCGGTGCATACTAACGGCGTGGAATCGTTCTGGTCGATGCTGAAACGCGCCCACAAGGGCACGTTTCACAAGATGAGTCCGAAACACCTGAACCGATACGTTCAGGAATTCGTCGCACGTCACAACATGCGCGAATCAGGAACGGTCGAGCAGATGCGGGAGACGGTGGCCCGGTTTGTCGGCAGACGGCTCTTGTACAGCCGCCTTATCGCCGACAACGGGCTTTCGAGCGCGGCGCGGTCTGAGTAGGGCCAGCGCCAGCTTTTCCGGTGTCGCGCCTTTGAGGTCGCGCTCTGGAACAAGCATCGGTCTCATGAGGTAATCTTCCGCAAAGTGGCAGCCGAAGCGGGACAAACCCTTCCGATACCGCAATGGTATCGGAAGGGTTTGTCCTATGTCGAACGACGACAACGTTATTCTCTTTGAGTCGGCAATTTCCCGGCGCAGGCGTAAGGCCATAACTCGGCCAACTGCCCCGACACATAAGACAGCATCTCCTGAATACCTAGAAGCCGTTGAACAAAAGACCCGGCTTCTGTTGTCTCGAGAGTGGCTAGCGCTTTGCTATGAACTTCGGCTAGTTAGACGTGCAGTTCCGGTCCAGGAACTTCAACGATTTGCAGGTCTCCCGCTGGTGTACTTAGCTCCAGACGGTAAGCTTCGTCTCGAAGAGCCATTGACTTCAATTTCCAATCGCTAGGCGCGATTTCAAGGGACTGCGATTCTGCTGGATTTTCGTTCATGATTTCTCCTGTTGCGATTGAAAATCAGATTCTTGAGATAGATGAAAGTCTGTCGTTGACGAACCGGAAATACATCCTGTCGGTACAGCCGCCAAAATTGGAAACGCAATAGACAAGCGTTCTCATGGTGCCTTGCGCTGTGATGGTCTCCCACGAATCCACAGCAAGGGGTGCCCATCCGCTCTCCCGCAAATGCTCGCGAAGTTCGGCGACGGACATTCCAATTTTCGGGTCGATGTTATCCGGGTCATTCCAGCCCACAACAGTTCCACAGGAAATGAACACTGCCGCCATTACTACTATCAGTGCCGCTTTCTTCATGGCATCGTTCCCCTATTCGCAGCGAGAACTGTACTCGTTCTGAATGGCGAGTACTCGGCCCTTCGCCTCGGCCACCTCGCGTTCCGAGTCACCCGTCAAGGCTCCCACGCCGGGAAGCAATAACCAGTTCAGTGCGATGTCCCAGTTCCGGGAGATTCGCTGGTCCCTGCTGACAAGTTCGAGATTCACACCTTCGTTCTGTGCGGCCAGAAGCAATCCTTCGCAGGTCATTCCCTGATACGGGGTTGTGTCCACCATCGCCGGAGGAATGTCGGCAGGGGCGGCGGCGCACCCGGCCAGCATCGCGACCGCGGTCGCCAGTGCAAGCTTGTTCATCTTCTTTCTCCACGTCTTCATGCCGGCACCCGAATGGCGCCGGGCCGTTGCAAGCAACACGAAGAACGTGAAGACCCCGCCTATTTGCCGGGTCAGATGATCAGTCCGACCCTGTCAAAGGGCTGTTGTATTGAGCGAGTAACCCGGCATGGGGCCACTTCGCGTTGCTTGCGACGGGGAGAGTATCAAGGTGTGGCGGGGAAGGTCAAATTAAATATATAATCCCCGTAATTTACGGATTGGGCAGATCATTGGTGGGCGGCATATCGGCCTGCGCAAAAACAAACAGCGGCGCAAACAGGAAAGTCACGAACAAACTCTGAACTCAATTCATGGATCGGACTCCCGCCAGCAAATGAAGTGAAGCCAAAGTTAGGGAAGCTCTGATCAAGTCAGAGCTTCGGAATACTTAAACCAAGGGCATTCAAAACTCAAACATTGATGGTTCTCACTGCTGTCCGGTCAAAGTTTCGTAAACGGGAATATTTGTCTTTGATTGCAATAGACCTGGATTTGGCCGGAGCAGCGGGCGGCGCCGACGGACCGAATCCGCTTGTCCTACCGAGCCATGCGCTCCAGGCGGTCGACCTTCTGGAAGCCTCGGGGGAGTTTGAGGCCGCGGCGGCCCCGCTCGCCGAGGTATACCTCGAATTCCGAGAGTCTCATCTTGCGGTAGCGGGCGCCGGAATGGATGACGAGGATGTCTCGGGGCGAGATGACGGCAATGGCCGCAACGAATTCCTGGCGGGCGCGAACCCGGGCGGCGGGAATGCCCATGATGCGGTTGCCCTTGCCCCGGGCGAGGCGGGGCAGTTCGGCAAGGGGAAAGATCAGCATGCGCCCTTCATTGCTGACGCTGGCAATGAGTTGTTGCTCGTAGTCTTCCACGGTCAGCGCCGGCAAGACCCGGGCGCCTTCGGGCAGGCGCAAGGCGGATTTGCCGTTGCGGTTCTTGCTGATGAGTTCGCTGACGCGGGTGACGAAACCGTAGCCGGCGTCGCTGGCAAGCAGTACTTCCTGATTGGCTTCGCCGATGACGAGGCCTTCGAAGGTGGCGCCCGAAGACGGATTGAGCTTGCCGGAAAGCGGCTCGCCCTGGCCCCGGGCCGATGGCAGCGTGTGGGCAGGCAGGGAATAGGAACGGCCCGTGGAATCAAGGAACACCGCGGCCTGATTGCTCTTGCCCCGGCCAGAGAGCTTGAAGCTGTCGCCGGATTTGTATTGCAGGCTGGCGGGCTCGATATCGTGGCCCCGGGCGGCGCGCACCCAGCCGCGTTCCGACAGGACGATGGTTACCGGTTCGGTGGGCAGCAATTCGGCTTCGCTGAAGGCCCTGGCTTCCCGGGCTTCGGTGATGGGCGTTCTTCTTTCGTCGCCGAATTTTTCCAGGTCTTCGCGGATTTCCCGCTGGATAAAGGCGGTGAGGCTGGCTTTGGAATCGAGCAACCGCTGGTGCCGGTCGCGTTCCTCGCCGAGTTCCCTCTGCTCGGCCTTGATGCGGATTTCCTCGAGTTTGGCGAGCTGTTTCAGGCGCAGTTCGAGTATGGCTTCGGCCTGTTTTTCGCTGAGGCCGAAGCGCGCCATCAGGGCCGGCTTCGGGGCGTCCTCCTCGCGCACGATCTGGATGACTTCGTCGATATTGAGATAGGCGATGAGCAGTCCGTCGAGGATATGCAGCCGCGACAGGATGCGTTCCAGGCGGAACTTGAGGCGCCGCCGCACGGTGAGCACGCGGAAGTCGAGCCATTCCCTTAGCATCGTCGCCAGATCCTTGACCTGGGGCCGCCGGTTGTTGCCGATGACGTTGAAATTGACCCGGTACTGTTTTTCCAGATCAGTGGTGGCGAAGAGATGCGACATGACGCCTTGCCGGTCCACCCGGTTGGAGCGCAGCACGATGACGATCCGCGTGGGATTTTCGTGGTCCGATTCATCGCGCAGGTCCACTACCATGGGCAGCTTTTTCTTCTGCATCTGGGCGGCGATCTGCTCCAGCACCCGGGCGCCGGAGACCTGATAGGGCAAGGCGGTGATGATGATCTCGCCGCTTTCGAACTGGCAGCAGGCCCGGGCTTTGAGGGCGCCGCGACCGCTGCGGTAGATGGCGAGAATCTCTTCCCGGGAGCTGACCAGCTCGGCGCCGGTGGGGAAATCAGGACCCTGAATGAACTGGCAGAGTTGCTCCACGCCGGCCTCGGGGTGATCGAGCAGATGCATGCAGGCCCTGGCGACCTCGCCGAGGTTATGGGGCGGAATATCGGTGGCCATGCCCACGGCAATGCCGCTGCCGCCGTTGAGCAGTACATTGGGCAGGCGCGCCGGCAGGATTTCCGGCTCCTGCAGGCTGCCGTCGAAATTGGGCTTCCAATCCACGGTTCCCTGGCCGAGTTCGGCGAGCAGCAGGTCGGCGTAGTTGCGCAGGCGCGATTCGGTATAGCGCATGGCGGCGAAGGACTTGGGGTCGTCCTGGGAGCCCCAGTTGCCCTGCCCGTCCACCAGCGGGTAGCGGTAATTGAAGGGCTGGGCCATGTGCACCATGGCCTCGTAACAGGCGGAATCGCCATGGGGATGAAACTTGCCGATCACATCGCCGATGGTGCGCGCCGACTTCTTGAATTTCGACGCCGCCTTCAGGCCCAGTTCGGACATGGCGTAGACAATCCGCCGCTGCACCGGCTTGAGACCGTCGCCAAGGCTGGGCAGGGCGCGGTCATTGATGACATACATCGAATAGTTGAGATAGGCCTGCCGCGTATAAGTGTGCAGCGGTATGCGTTCGGTATCGTCTGATTGGAGGTCTACGTCGAGGGTCATCGGGGGCGCCTCTTTCAATCCACCAGTTGGGCCTGGTTGCCGCTGTTTTCGAGCCAGTGCTTGCGGTCGGCGGCGCGATTCCGGGCGAGCAGCATGTCCATGACCGATTCTGCGGACTCGGTCGGGCCGGGGGCGTCATCAAGGCTCAGTTGCACCAGCCGCCGGGTTTCCGGCGCCATGGTGGTTTCCCGCAATTGCATGGGGTTCATTTCGCCAAGACCCTTGAAGCGCTGGACATTGGCGCGAACCGATTTCTTCTCTGTGGCGAGCTTGTCGAGAATGCCGTTCTTCTCTTCTTCGTCCAGGGCGTAGTAGACCTCCTTGCCCGCATCGATGCGGAACAGCGGCGGCATGGCCACATACACATGGCCCGCTTCGAGTACCGGGCGGAAATGTTTCAGGAACAGCGCGCAGAGCAGGGTGGCGATATGCAGCCCGTCGGAGTCCGCGTCGGCGAGAATGCAGATCTTGCCGTAACGCAGGCTGCCGATATCCTTCACCCCCGGGTCGACACCGAGCGCGATGGCAATGTCGTGTACCGCCTGGGAAGCGAGAATCTCGCCGGAATCGACTTCCCAGGTATTCAGGATCTTTCCCCGCAGCGGCATGATCGCCTGGAATTCCCGGTTTCGCGCCTGCTTGGCGGAACCGCCGGCGGAATCGCCTTCCACAAGGAACAATTCGCCCTGGGACACGTCTTCGGTGGAGCAATCGGCGAGCTTGCCGGGCAGGGCCGGACCCGAGCCGATCTTCTTGCGCACCACTTTCTTGCCGGCCTTGCTGCGGCGCTGGGCATGGCCGATGACGAGTTCGGCGATGGCCTCGGCCTCCGCGGTATGCTGGTTCAGCCACAGGCTGAAGGCATCCTTGATGACGCCGGCCACGAACACCGCGCATTTGCGCGAGGCGAGGCGTTCCTTGGTCTGGCCCGAGAACTGCGGCTCGATCAGCTTGGATGAAAGCACATAGGCCAGATTTTCGAATATATCGTCGGGGGTCAGCCGCAATCCCCGGGGCACCAGATTGCGGAATTCGCAGAACTCGCGCATGGCGTCGAGCAGGCCGGTTCGCAGGCCGCTGACGTGGGTGCCGCCAAGCGGCGTGGGAATCAGGTTGACGTAGCTTTCACAAACCGGGCTGCCGCCCTCGGGCAGCCATTGCAGTGCCCAGTCGACGGCTTCGTCATTGCCCTGGACCGCGCCGGTGAAAGGCTCGGCGGGGACAGTCTCCCATTCCGCCGTGGCCTGGGCGAGATAGTCCTTGAGCCCGTCCTGATACTGCCAGGTCTCGCTGCTGGAATCGTCCGCCGCGGCGGAATGATCGAAAAAGCAGACTTTCAGGCCGGGGCAAAGCACCGCCTTGGCGCGCAGGGCGTGTTTCAGCTTCGGCACGGAAATTCGAGTGGTGTCGAAGTAGTCGCCGTTGGGCAGGAACTGGATGCGGGTGCCGGTATTGCGCATGCCCACCGTGCCGGTCACCGCAAGATCGCCGGACTTCTCGCCATCGCGGAAGGCCATGCCGTAGATCTTGCCGCCGCGCTTGACCTCCACCGCGAGATCGCTGGAGAGCGCATTTACCACGGAAACTCCGACGCCGTGGAGGCCCCCGGAAAACTTGTAGCTGCGGTCGGAAAACTTGGCGCCGGCGTGGAGCCGGGTAAGGATCAGTTCAACGCCGCTGACGCCTTCTTCGGGATGGATGTCAACCGGCATGCCGCGGCCGTCGTCGCTGACTTCAACCGAGCCGTCGCCGTGCAAGCGGACGATGATTTCACTGGCGTGGCCGGCGATGGCTTCGTCAACGCTGTTGTCGACGACTTCCTGCACCAGATGGTTGGGCCTCGCCACATCGGTATACATGCCCGGACGCTTTCTGACCGGGTCGAGCCCGGCCAGCACTTCGATCGCGTCGGCGTTGTAACTTGCTCCCATTCTTCCTGGTTCCGGTTCGGGGCTTATGCTGAAAATCCGGACGAACTCCGGGAAGGATTCGTCCGGCGCGTTGTCGGGGGGAAGCTCTGATTGTCTCGGAGCTTCGTAATACTACGTTTATCGCACGGGCGCCGCGTTTCTTGATTGACGGCGGCTAGCCCCAATAATTCACGAACAAATAAAACAAAAGCCCTTGGTTATGAGAAAATGATGTTTGCCAACAAACACTTACTCGCGCCGAGGGCTTTTGCATGTCACACAATACCACCAAACAGGGTGTTCTGTTCAAAAATCTGTCGAAAAAGACGGTAGTCGCCAAGTTTGACCAGGATCATGCCAGTTCCGACGGTGGCGCGGTTCTGCTCAAGGCGTGCGACGAGAAGCTCAAGTTGAGTGCGGCGCTGGCGGCGTGTTTGTCCGACGAGCGCCAGCAATCGAAGGTCACGCATACACTGACGGAATTGTTTCAACAGCGTCTGTTCGCCATTGCCTGCGGCTATGCCGACGGCAATGACGCGGCACGACTTGCCGAGGATCCGGTGATGAAGCTTCTGGTGGGGCGCGACCCGGTTGCGGGCGGGTCTCTGGCGTCGCAGCCGACGCTGTCGCGGTTTGAGAATTCGGTCCGGCGCCGAGCCCTGCTGCGTATGTCCGAGACGTTGGCGGACACGGTGATCGCGCGCCACAAACGGCGCAAGAAGCGGGTGCGGCGGATCACCATCGACTTGGACCCGACGGTTGATCCCACCCATGGCGGCCAGCAGTTGACGTTGTTCAATGGGTTCTACGACACGGCCTGTTATCTGCCGTTGGCGGGGTTCCTGACGTTCGACGACGAGGTGGAGCAGTATCTGTTCTGCTATGTCCTGCGCGCTGGCAATGCCGTTGCCAAGCACGGAGCGATCGGTGTGTTGAAGCGACTGCTGCCGCGCTTGCGCCGGGCGTTTCCGGAGGCGCGCTTGCGCATCCGGCTGGACAGCGGTTTTTCCGGTCCGGAGTTGTATGGGTTTTTCGAGGCGAACCGGCTCGACTATGTGGTGGGCATGGCGAAGAACCCGGTGCTCGAAGCGCTGGCCGAGCCGTTGCTGGACGATGTCCGGGCCGACTTCGAAGCCGGACACACATCGGCCCGCCGCTATGGCGAAGGCACGTATCGAGCCCGAAGTTGGCCGCACCCGCGCCGGGTGATCGTCAAGGCGGAAGTCACCACCCATTTCGGCCGGAAAGCGAAGGACAACCCGAGATTCCTGGTCACGAACCTGAAGACCACCCCGCGGCACATCTACGAGGTCTCTTACTGCGCGCGTGGCGACGCTGAAAATCGTTTGAAAGAACTCAAGCTCGGCCTGCGGATCGACCGCACCAGTTGCACCAGTTTCCTGGCCAATCAGTTCCGGGCGTTAATGACGGCGGCCGCCTATGTGCTGATGCAGGAACTTCGTCTCAAAGCTCGGTGGACCGCGTGTGCGCGTGCCCAGGCCGGCACCTTGCGGCTACGCTTGCTGAAGCTGGGCGCCTGGATCGAATCGTCGGTACGGCGCATCGTCATCCATCTGCCGCTCGGCACCCCGTTCGCCGACGATTGGCGCCGCATTGCACGCTCGGTCGGCGCGGTTGTGACCTGATCCGGCTATTCCGCCTGGTTTTGCTGTACAGACCCGTCGGTCTGGGCCGGCGCTCGCCGAAAATCCACCGCGAAGCGGTGCTACTTGCCAAAATGTCGGCGAACAAGCAAAAAAAAAGAGTGTCCCAGTCCGGACTCACCGCATTTCCAGCAAAATCTGTTCGTTCCGCATGCCTTTGACCTCTACAATTGACCTTCGTGAATAGGTGCGGCTAG
>JAJEGU010000052.1 GCA_022819645.1 Pseudomonadales bacterium | reverse complement strand
CCGGTTCCCCAATGGTCACTTATACACCGGTTCCGCCTACGCCCGGGAACGATGCACGGCGGACGGGATCAACTGGAAACGGGACAATACGCCGCTGAACCAGGGTGACGGCCTGGAGTCCCAGGACGATCAGCACAGCCTGCAATCCGAAGAGGGCAACGACCAGCAGCAGCCTGACTACAGCAAACTGAAATCCAGGGTAAAAATGTGGGCCGGGGAACAGGATGCCAACAGCGATCATGCCCAACGCTGGAACCGCGTATTGGCCGCCCTGGGCGATCAGGATGCAATCCAGGGCGGTTACAGCCCGATGACCGCCAGCGAAGCCCAGACCTACGCCGACAACGGCTGGACGCGCTGGGACGATGTGGTGACGGCCCTGACCGAGATTGAATCCAGAGTGACGGCGGAAGCCAAGACCGAAACCGAGCCTGAGCCGGAACCGGAACCGGAACCTGTGGCCTGTGTTTCCGATGAATTGGAGGACAAGGTTGAGGATTACAGCGAAGAGACTTTCAACGGCGCGGCCCATGTGGAAAGATGGCTGCGGGTGTTGCAGACCTTCAAGGGCACGGCCAATGATTCAACGATCATGCTTTCATCGGAAGCGCAAACTTATGTTGACCGCGGGTGGAATCGTTGGATTGAAGTCCGTGACGCCATCCAGTGCCTGGAGGAACAGGCCCTGTAGCTAGCAGGCTCCCAGGGAAGCTCTGATGCAGTCAGGGTTTCCCTGCGGCGGCACATGGGGGCGATAATGAAAAACTCCACGGATGGAGTTTTTCAGAGCTTCCCTAGGTATTCTCTCGAAGGAAGCTCTGATTATGTCAGGGAATATCTGGTTTTGACTGCTTGTTCCGGAAAGACTCATTGTTCTGGACCGGAGGGGCGTGAAGTTCCGACTAACGAGGGCTGAGGGAGGTCGGGCAGGGGTTCGGCAACGAGTTTGCGGTATTGGGCCAGGTGGCTTCTGGCGGCATCGGGCTCGGCGAGGTTTTCGAGCAGGCGGCTGAGTTCGCCGTGGGCTGCGGCGCCGGGCCGGCTGGCGATGCTGGCCTGGAAGTATTCCCGGGCCTTGCCCCAGAGTTCGTTGCGCAGGCAGAGACGACCGAGACTCAGCAGCAGCCCCGGGTCCCTTGGGCGGCGGGAAAGCCATTCTTCGGCGAGATTGAGCCGCCGCATGTCATCGCCGAGAGCGAGAACGCCATACAGTTCGATCAGGCTGGCCTGCCATTCCTTGCCGAGTATGTGTTCGATGGCCGCCGCGGCGTCCGCGCCGCCGCCATGGCGCAGCGCATGGCGGGCATACAGGCTGGTCAATGCGGGGGACAGGCGGTATTCCTCCGGCGCCTTTTTCCAGAATTGCCGCAGCCTGCCGAGGCTTTCCTTGTGGTCGAGGCTGGCGTCGCGACCGGCGGCGAGGCCGTGGAGCCGCTGGGCGAAGATATGCCGCCGCAGGCGCAAAATCTCTTCCGGGCCGACCGCTCCATTGCGTTCCAGGGCCGGCAGCAGCTTCTCGAGCTCGTCCCAGTTTTCCAGATCGATATGGACCTGTTGCAGCAGGCCAAGCAGGGAGGCATCGTTGAGTACGGTCTTGCGCAGGCTGTTGATGGCCTTGAGCGCCTGGTCCGGGCGTTGATTGCGCTGCAGCAGATGGGCGCGGACAATGCCCGCCGTGGACCGCGCCCGGGGGTAGCGCCGCTCGACGGTTTCCAGACAATTGGCCCACAGTTCCGGCTGCTTGAGCTTGTGGGCCGCATAGGCCGCCAGCAGATAGTTGGCCGGGCCGGCGTTGCGCTCATTGCGACCTTGCATCAGCAGGTTGTATGCGGATTGCCAATTTCCCCGAAACAGCGCCAGGGCGCCCTGTTCGGTCTTGCTGCGAGAGTCCGCATGGAACAGGTCGCCCACCCGCTTGCCGGCCCGGGCCCACTGCCAGGGATTGATCCAGCCAATCAGCAGGCGCAACAGCCGGTACAGCAGATAGACCACCGCCAGGGCCAGAGTCAGGGCGAGCAGGCTGGTTTCAAAGGTGAAATCGCCGAATGCAATCAGCAGATAGCCCGGGTCGGCGGGAAAATCGGTAAACAGAATGACGAGCAGGGCGGCGGCGATGGCCGCCAGGGAATACACAAACAGGCGGATCATTGCGACAGGCCGGTGAGGAATTCGCCGAGCAGGTCCAGCGACTCGTTGAGCACCGGCAACTCCGGGGCAATCTCGATGGCCAGCAAGGCATCCAGTTCCGCCGTGAGCCGGGCTGCCGATTCGGCTGCGGCAAAGCCTTGCAGTTCATCGCGACCGGCTTGCAGACCGATGCGGTACATGGCGCCGTCGCGCCGCAGCAGGGCGAGTTGGGCCTGGGCGATTCGCAGGCGAATGGCCTCGCGAATGAACTCTTCCCGCCCTGCCACCAGTTCAAACTCCGGTCGCTCCTCCTCCCAGCGGCGCCAGATAAAAACGTTGCCGAGGAATTCCAGCCCGGCAGCCAGCCAGCCGGCTTCCGGCGGCGTAGCCGCGGCAGCCCCGGAGGCAACCGATTCGCGAAGGGATGCAAGCAGGTCAAGCCGGCTGATTTCTCCTTGCAGGCTTTCCAACCGGAACCAGATTCCTTCCCTGTCCACCGTTTCCATGGCGCGGAGCCGGGCGACCTCTTCGGCCAGGGCCTGACGGATATGCAAGACGCCATCGCGTTCGGCGTCCACCAGGGCCTGGTCGGCGCTTTCGAACATGGCGATGGCGCCAGGAATATCGGCTTCGAGTTGCAGTTTGCGATTGGCGAGATTGAGCAGATACGCGGCCTCGCGCAGCTTCCAGCCGTATTCGGGCTGGGCCTGGAGGCTGCGTTGGGCTGCGCTGACTTCGCTGAGCCGCCGGCTGAGGGAGTCGGTCTCCTGACGCAGGCGCTGTTCGAGTTCGTCCAGCGGCGCCAGGTCCATGGGCGCAGGTTCCGGCGGGGCGGCGAGTTGCTGCTGCATGGATTCGATGGTTGCCGCATGGGCCGCTTCGGTGTCGGCAAGTTCGGCATTTTCGCCCGCCAGGGTTTCCACCTGCCCCCGCATGAGCGCGAGTTGCGTCAGGAGATAGCCGGAAGCCGCGAGCAGGGAAACGAACAGGAACAGCAGGATCAGAAAGCGGTTGCGCGCGGTATGCGATTGCCGGGCCAGACGGCTTTTCGCCTTGGCGGTTCTGGCTTTGGCAGCTTCGGAACGGGGTTTCGGTGTAACCGTTTTCTCGGTCACTTCAGTGTTGTCCCATCGGTTTGCCGCATTTCAGCGCGCCTCTCGCGGTTCAGGCGCCCTGCCGCCGAAAATGGGTGGCGAGGGCCTCGACCATGGCTGTAGCCCCGGCGTCGCCGGCATCGATGACCGCGCCAAAGCCAAGCTGCGCCGCCAACTCCGCCACGCGCCGGGAAGGCACGATCAATGGTAGCGCGAATGGCGCGGCAATGGGACACCCATCCGGCCCGGTTGCGATAACCAGCGTATGCCAGTGCCACAGCCCCTCCGCGCTGGTGAGGATGACGCCATCGAGGCCGCCCCCGGTGAGAATCCGCCGCAGCCCCGCACCCGCATCCGGAGCCGGGATGCGCCGATAAACTTCGAGATAAGTCACCTCGGCGCCGCGCCGCCGCAATTCTTCGGCAAGCAGTTCCCGGCCCCCTTCGCCCCGGAAGATGGCGACTTTCCGGCCCTCGACGGCTGCAAGCTCGGGCAATGCAAGCAATGCTTCGCTGCCGCCGCCCCCGGCCGGGCCATACACCGGACGGTCGAGCAGCAGGGAAACTTCCCGGGCCGTGGCGGCGCCGACCGCGAGCAGGGTCACAGTGGGAGACAGTGACGCGCCGGCTGCCCTGATATCTTCCACGCCGAATCGGGCGGCATTGGCGCTGACGAATACCAGCAGATCGAAATCGGCCAACCGGGCCAGTTCTTGCCGCAAGCGATCATTCTGTCCCATGGGCTCGATGGCGAGCAGCGGCAGGCTGAGCGCCTCGCCTCCCCGGGCTGCTATCGCTTCGCGGAGTTCCTGTTGCCGGTCGGCAGGCCGGGTAATGAGGATACGGCGATTTTTCACCGGTGGCCGCCGGTTCTCACGATTGACTGGTATCGCGCAGGCCGGCAATGATCCGGTCCGCGCCGCGCGCAAGCAGGCTTGCCGCAACTGCGCGGCCGGTGGATTCCGCTTCCGCCACCGGGCCGCTGCCTTCGGCGCGGAGAATTTCATTGCTGGCGGCGTCAGCCACCAGCGCCCGTAAATGCAACTCGCCGCCACGCAATACCGCATGGGCGGCAATGGGCAGCTCGCAGCCACCCTGCAGCGCCGTGGTCACCGCACGTTCCGCCGCTACCCGCGCCGCCGTGTCCTCATGATGCAAGCAGGCAAGCAGGCGCAGGGTCTGTTCATCGTCGTTGCGGCATTCAACGCCCACCGCGCCCTGGCCCGCCGCCGGCAGGAAGTCGTCAAGGGGCAGCCGCGAGCGGATTCGCGCCTCGAGTTCCAACCGCATCAGGCCGGCGCTCGCCAGGATGATGGCGTGGTATTCACCATGATCGAGCTTGTCGAGGCGGGTGCCCACATTGCCGCGCAGGTCGGCAAGCTCAAGGTCCGGTCGCAGCAGCCTGAGCTGGCACTGCCGGCGCAGGCTCGAAGTGCCCACCCTTGCCCCGTTCGGCAACTCGGCAACGCTCTGGTAGTGATTCGATATGAAGGCGTCGCTCGGGTCGGCGCGCTCGCAAATCACCGCAAGCCCGAGTCCGGTGGGTAACTCGGCGGGCACATCCTTCATGGAATGCACCGCAATATCCGCCTCCCCATCGAGCATGGCCCGCTCCAGTTCCTTGACGAACAGCCCCTTGCCCCCGAGGCGCGCAAGCGGACTATGGAGCAGCCGGTCGCCGGTGGTGGTGAAGCCGACAATCTCCACCCCGAGCCCGGAATGGGCCTGCTCAAGACGCGATTTGACGAATTCCGCCTGCCACATCGCCAGCGGACTGTTGCGGCTCGCAATTCTCAGGCGCATTCGGGGCATGCAGGATAAAGGGGCGGGAAAGACGCCGCCATTCTATGCAATCCGCAGCCGTTTGTCCGTTTGGCAGACATCCGCCGCCAGCCGGGGAAACCCCGGCGTTGCTGGTATAATCGCCAGCCCTTGGCGGCGGGTCGTCGCAGCGGGTGGATGCAATGAGCGAAAAGCAAGGCGATGCCGGTTCCGGCAAGCCCTGGAGCGGCCGATTTTCCGAGGCTACCGACAGTTTCATCGAGC
This sequence comes from Pseudomonadales bacterium, assembly GCA_022819645.1. Lineage (GTDB taxonomy): Bacteria > Pseudomonadota > Gammaproteobacteria > Pseudomonadales > Pseudohongiellaceae > UBA9145. The sequence goes on along the minus strand of JAJEGU010000052.1, from coordinate 39,254 downwards.
GTTTTACCGCATCGGTGGGATTTGACGCGCGCCTGTACCGGCAGGACATAGCCGGTTCCCTGGCCCATGCCGCCATGCTCGGCGAGGTGGGCGTGCTGAGCGAGGACGAAGTCAGGCGGATCACCGAGGGGCTGCAAGCGATTCAGGCCGAGATCGAGGGGGGCGGTTTCTCCTGGTCGGTGGAACTCGAAGACGTCCACATGAACATCGAGGCGGCTCTCACCGGGCGCATCGGCGAAATCGGCAAGAAGCTGCACACCGGACGCTCGCGCAATGACCAGGTGGCGACCGACCTGCGGCTGTATGTCCGGGAGGAAATTGACGCCCTGCGCGGCCTGATCCGGCGGCTGCAATCCGCGCTGGTGGACCTCGCCGAGCGGGAAGCCGAAACCATCATGCCCGGCTTTACCCATTTGCAGTCGGCCCAGCCGGTGACTTTCGGCCACCACATGCTCGCCTGGTATGAAATGCTTGCCCGGGATGATGGCCGCCTTGAAGACTGCCGCAGGCGGGTCAATTGCTCGCCGCTTGGCGCCGCCGCCCTGGCGGGAACGAGCTTCCCCATAAACCGCGCCCGCAGCGCCGAATTGCTGGGTTTCGAGGCGGTGGCCGGCAATTCCCTCGACGCCGTCAGTGACCGGGATTTCGTCATCGAGCTTGCCGCCGCGGGCGGCCTGATCATGATGCATCTGTCGCGCATGGCGGAAGAATTGGTGCTGTGGATGTCGGCGCAATTCGGCTTTATCAGCCTGCCCGACCGCTTCTGCACCGGCTCTTCCATCATGCCCCAGAAGAAGAACCCCGATGTGCCCGAACTTGTTCGCGGCAAGAGCGGCCGGGTCTATGGCCACCTGCTGTCCTTGCTGACCCTGATGAAGTCGCAGCCCCTGGCCTACAACAAGGACAATCAGGAAGACAAGGAGCCCGTTTTCGATCTCATCGATACCCTCAAGGATTGCCTGTTCGCCTTCGCCGAACTCGTCCCCGCCATCGAATGCAAGCGGGAAGTCATGCGGGAGGCGGCCGCGCGGGACTGCGCCACGGCTACAGACCTGGCGGACTACCTGGTGGGCAAGGGCGTGGCCTTTCGCGACGCCCACGAGGTCACCGGCAAGGCGGTGGCCCATGCCATTGCCCGGGGCAAGGAACTGCACGAGCTTGAACTTGATGAACTCACCGGCTTTTCTCCGCTGATCGGGGCTGATGTGCATGAAGTGCTCACCGTGGCGGGCTCGGTGGCGGCCCGGGATCATTATGGCGGCACGGCGCCAGCGGAGGTGCGCCGGGCGGCGGCAAGGGCGAGACAGGCGCTTGTGGCGGGCAGACGGGATTAACGCGAAGCCGGCGGTCGCTATTTCGATTTGCGGGCTGTCGCTATTCGGGCTTGCGGGCAAGGAAGAAAAACATCGGCGTGAAAGTGCCTGACTTGCCGCCCTCGACCAATGCGTCCGCCGCCGTATTGAGCAGGGTGCTCACCGCCCGGGAGCCTTTCGGCGCCAGCCGCAGCCGCTCTCCGGCGCGCAGCGCCAGATTGGTCACGGCCCGGCCGAGCGGGGTTCTGGGAATGCTGGCGAGGCTGAGGTCGCGGCCTTGCAGGGCGCGGTACCAGGGCGCTTCCGGGTCGGATTCCCTGGCGCGGTCATGGGCGTCAACGACTTCGAACCCGGCCTCCCGCAAGGCGTCGGTCACTTCCGCGGGGCGCGGAATATCGGGCAGCGCGTCGCCCACCATGATGTCGTGCCTGATTTGCTGGTGGGTCTTGTCGTCCGGGTCAAAGGCTTCGGTTACGCACCAGTCATAGGCCGCGAAACAGCCGCCGGGCCGCAGTACGCGAAAGACCTCGCGGAAGGCCGCGGTCTTGTCCGGGGCGTGTGGCATGGATTCGATGGCGGTCGCCGCGTCGAAACTCTCATCCTCCCCGGGAATCTGCATGAAGTCGCCCTTGATGAAGCGGCACAGGGACTTCACATCACGAGTGTGCTTCCTGGCGCGCTCAAGCTGGTAGGCATTGTTATTGAGGCCAACGAAGCTCGCGCCGGAATAGCGCGCCAGATTGCCCGTGGGCCCTCCAACGCCGCAGCCGAGGTCGATGACGTTCATGCCCGCTTTCAGGCGGAGCTGGTCGGCGAGATAGTGCTGATGCCGAAGCAACGAGGCCTTGAAGCTTTCCCCCCGCTTGCGGGGCGCGAAATGGAACGACTGTCCCCAGCCGAACTCGTAGAAGTCGGTAACCAGGTCGTAATAGTGATTGACCAGCGAGCGGTAGTGCTCCTTTCTGCTTTCCAGCCCGCCGTCGTAGATTTCGCTGTATTGATCCACCGTGGACTGCACCTGTTCCGGGGCGAGATCCCCCAGGGAACGCGAATCGGATTTGTTGGCCGTTCCTTGATTCATGGGCGCAATCTAGCAGAGTCAGGCGAGTTCCACAAAGCGGTACTGATGATTCTTTACAATGAGAGTTCCCGATGCGGCAATTCTCATTTTGGCGCTCCAACGTGCATGCCATTCCGCGCAGGATGACTGATGTGGGCGCGCCCATTGCCATAATGAGAATTGCTGTTCTCGGTGATGGCCTCTTGCCTTGGCCGCCTTGGGCTTATATATTGCATCGGTTGGCCCTGTGCGTGCACTGGAGCCGACACCTGACAAACACGGAAACAGGACCAGCCCATGATCAAGATTCGCTACCTCATCGCCGTGCTGGCCTTGCTTGTGCCGGCCGGTTTCGCTGCCGAATGGGATGATTTCGTCATCGTGCAATTGGATGATATCGAATGGGACGAAAGCCTTGACCGGACCCAGTCGCATGTTCTCTACGGCAATCCCCGGGAAGAAGGTCTGTATATCATGCGGATTCGCTTCCCGGCCGGAGGCACGAGCAACCCCCATTACCACGACCAGGACCGCTTCATCACGGTAATCGAGGGGACCTGGCATGCGGGCGTTGACGCCAGCCACGACATGGAGCGGACCACACCGATTCCAGCTGGCGGATTCATGTTCCACCCGGCTGGCGCGGTGCATTACGACGGTTCCCGGGGCGAGCCCGTGGTGGTGGAAATCCGCGGCTTTGGGCCGGTGGAAACCATAGGTGTGGAAACCACTCCCTAGGAGCCTGCGCCACAGGAATTCGCGAAAGCGAAAATTCGCTATCGCCGCGCCCCCGGCCGGTCAATTGAGGCGGATATTGGTGGATATGCAACGAAATCGAGCGGCCGGGGGCGCGGATGAGAGCGGATTTGCAGCCGTGAAAAATTCCAGGGGTGGAGGCAAGCGTTTTCGAAGCGCAGCTTCGTGCGCAGCCGGAACGGCGCAGAGCTATGCTCTGCGAACTGGACGGGAATTTTTCAGGGAATACCTGGTGTCCGGCAGCGGCAGCGGCGGGAAAGGCGAACAGGTACTGCGGCAATCTGGAGAATAGTAATGGGTCCGGAAATTCAATTTGTCCTGAACAGTTTTTCCTTCCTCATCTGGGGCGTTCTCATCATGTGGATGTGCGCCGGATTCACCATGCTCGAATCCGGCTCGGTGCGCACCAAGAACGCCTCGGTGATCTGCCTCAAGAATGTGGGCCTGTACGCCATTGCCGGCCTCATGTTCTACCTCATCGGCTACAACCTGATGTATGTGGACGTAAGCGGCTTTATCGGCAGCCTGGGGCTCTTCTACGGCACTTCGGGAGCCGAGCAGGCCCTGCTTGGCGGTGATGAGAGCGCCGCGGCGGCCGTGATGGAAAATGGCTATTCGGTAATGTCCGACTGGTTCTTCCAGATGGTTTTCGTGGCGACCACCTGTTCCATCGTTTCGGGCACCCTGGCCGAGCGGGTCCGGCTCTGGTCATTTTTCCTCTTTGTGGCCGTGCTGACGGGATTGATCTATCCCGTGGTGGGCGCCTGGACCTGGGGCGGCGGCTGGCTTGCCGAGCTTGGCTTTCAGGACTTTGCCGGTTCTTCCATCGTGCATTCCACTGGCGGCTGGGCGGCGCTGGCCGGCGCCATTATTGTCGGCGCCCGCCACGGCAAGTTTCGCGAAGACGGCAGCATCAAGCTGACGCCGCCTTCCAATGTTCCCGTGGTGACCCTGGGTATATTCATTCTCTGGATGGGCTGGTTCGCCTTCAATGGCGGCTCGCAACTGGCGCTGAGCGGCGTAGCCGACGCGGTAGCCATCAGCAATATTCTGGTGAATACCAATCTGGCGGCCTGCGGCGGATTCATCGCGGCCATTGCCCTGAGCCGACCGGTGCTCGGCCGCATCGATCTGATGGGCAGCCTCAATGGCGTGATCGCCGGCCTGGTTTCGATCACTGCGGGGCCCGATATTGTTGCACATTATTGGGCTATAATAATCGGCGCGGTTGGCGGAGTGATCGGCTTGCTCGGGGTGAAAGCGCTCGAGCACTTCCGGGTCGATGATGTTGTGGGAGCAGTGCCCGCTCACCTGTTCGCCGGGATTTGGGGTACTCTTGCGGTTTGTATTGTGGCCGGCGGCAATTTGCTGGTCCAGTTGGCGGGAATACTGGCGATCGGCGCCTTTGTCTTTTCCGTCTCGATGCTTGCCTGGCTGGCCATCAGGCAACTCATGGGAGTGCGGGTTACGCTGGATGTGGAGCGCCACGGCCAGGATGTGGCGGAACTCGGCATTGAAGCGTATCCGGAATTTGTGGTATTGCAGGACCCTGACCTGTAACCAGTTAACCAGTCTGGCCAAAAAGCTGGAACGGAGCAAATGCAATGATTGAGGTCAATGTTGAACGGCAGGACGGGATTTTGTCCGCCATGGTAATGGGACGGATTGACGGCTCGAACGTCATGCAGTTCGAGGAATCCGTCAAGGGCGCCATTGAGGAAGGGGACCGTGCGGTCGTACTCGATATGGAGCACCTGACCTATATCAGTTCCGCAGGATTGCGGGCGATCCTGATGACCGCCAAGCTGCTGCAGAACCGTAATGCCAAGTTCATGCTCTGCTCGCTTTCCAGGTCCATTCGGGAAGTTTTTGAAGTCAGCGGCTTCGACAAGATCATCAATATCCAGCCTGATCGCAGTCAGGCTATCGCCGCCGCAGCAGGGTCATAAACACAGGGGCGCAGGCTCCTAGTTCTCCGCTTGCCCTGTTGCGAAATTCTTGCCAAGTAAAACCACGTTCCGATTGTTCTCCCGGCGATAACTCACCGAGTCCATCATCTGGTGGACGAGAAATATCCCGAGCCCGCCGGGAGTGCGTTCTTCCAGATTTGAACTCGTATCCACCCGGGCCGGGTCACTGTCGGTGAGGTCGAATTGCCTGGCGTCGTCCTCGATGCGGACCAGGAGCCGGTCACCATCGAGTTGCAGGTCGATGCGAATCTCGTGGGCCGCATCATCGTCATAGCCATAGCTGATGGTATTGGTGAGCAATTCATCCAGCGAAAGATTGATCTGGTAGGCCACCGCCATGGGAATCTTGCGCTGCCTGCAGAATTCGTCAACGCGCCCGGCGATAGTGGCGAGCTCCTTCAAATCGTTCGCCACCCGAATACTCAGTTCCGCTTTGCTCACTGCACCCGGCTCCCAGCCTCCAGTCCGGCCCAATTCTTGCTTTTCAGCCTGCCCCAAACTCACTCCAGGAGCCTGCGCCCCAGGCTCCTAGTTTGCCTGAATCCGGGGAAATTTCCTATTGCCCCGGAGCGATTTTCACCATCAGAAAGTAGCGGTGAACTGGACCCACGCCTTGTCGACATCCGTGGCGTGGGTGTCCGGGTCATAAGTCGCGTACTTCAGCAGCAAGCTGTAATTCTCGCCAATGGCGTATTGCCAGGAAATGTCCCACTCGCTGCCGTAATGGTCCGACCCCGCTTCGGAACTGAAATCGTGCCAACTCAGGGTCAAGCCGCCGCTGGTGAGGGTGAGATAGGTGTTTTCCACGCCTTGGCCGGGGATTGTCAGGAAACGGTCGGTCCAGCCCTGATAGCGGTGCAGGGTGGCAAGAGGGGTGCGGAACATCATCTGCGGCTCGGACAGGTCGCCGCCAAACTGCTGGTGGCCAAGCATCAGGCGCAAATCACGGATGTCCACGCCGCCTTCGAGCAGCAGGAAGCTGCTGTCATAGGCAATCGGGTTATCGCCATAGTCTCCCTGTCGCGCGTATTCGAGATTGAAGGGAAATTCCAGTTCGCCGCCGTCAATGGTCTGGCTGAACCTGACGCCGGTGGTCCGGTTGGAAAGCGGAGCGGCGTTTTCCAGGTCAATGGCATAGTGATACAGCACAAGCTTGCCGCCGAGAGCCAGATCAATGGCCGCATTGAACAGATGGGTGTTGCTGTCATAGAAATCGGTGGGAATGCCGTCTTCGGGCCCGAAAATCCGCGATACCCCATGCACATAGCTGTAGTGCAGGCTGACATTGTCCAGTGGGCTGTTCACCACGGTGAGGGCATCCATGGTCTGCTCGTTCTGGCGCCAGGCGACGCCGCCGATGAAGCGCTGCTCATCGAGATTGATCCGTTGCCGCCCAAGCCGCACATAGCCGCCTTCATTCCTGAAATCCATGTAGGCCTGGTTGACGTGGGTTCCGTCCGGGTCGGCAATCAGGGGATACCCGGTCTTGCCGTTGCGGGTGTTGTTGAAGTCGTCTTCGCCGAGGTAGGAAACATTGTCCAGTTCGAAAAAGAAGCCGAGATTGCCGATATCAAGTGGCCGGAAACTGATCCGCGACTTCAGCACTGAAGCCATTGCGTCTTCTGCAAACCCCGCCTGGTCGACAGTTTCCATGCGGTAGCGGAATTCCATTGCCACGTCGCCATTGGCGATGGCGTCGGCGAGACTTGATGCCGTTTCCTGGGCAACCGCGCTACTGGCGCCAAGCGCCACGGCCGCTAACACCAGGGCTTTGCCCGGAGGGCATCCCACACTTGACGTTCCAGACTGGATCATGATTTTTTCCTCCGGTTCGGCGCGAGCCCGGCCATTCAACTTCACGCTTGGGCGGCTTCCTCCGACTTGCGCCGGGATTTCAGTGGCAGACGCAATTTCATTTCCGTGAATTCACCCTCCTCTGAATCGACGGAAATCGAGCCTCCGTGCCGCAGCATTATATCCGTAGTCAGGGACAGGCCGAGCCCCGTTCCCTTGGTACCCTCCTTGGTGGTGAAAAAAGGCTCGAAAATCTTCTCGCGGATTTTCTTGGGAATTCCGGGGCCATTGTCGCGCAAAACGAATTCGGCTTCCTGCTCCAGCTTCTTGCTGGCAATGGTGATCATGGGCTCAAAGTCTTCGTCTTTCTTGCGCTTGTCGTCGAGCGCCTGACAGGCATTGGTGGCCAGATTGAGAAATACCCGGGAAATTTCCTGGGGCACCACTTCCAGTTCGCCGATTTCCTCGTCGAAGTCGGTCACGAGTTCCATATTGAAGCCGGTATTGAGCGCCCGCATGGAATGATAGGCAAGCTCGACATATTGCTTGAGCACGGCGTTGAGATCGGTGGCGCGCCATTCGCCTTCGCCGCCCCGGGAGTGTTCGAGCATGCTGCGTACGATGTTGTCGGCGCGTTTGCTGTGGTCGCGAATCTTGGCGAGGCTCTTGGCAAGGTCGGCGACGATTTCGCGGATGTCCTCCCGGGCGTCGGACTCCTCGATTTCCTCAAGCAGTTCGTCGATCTCCTTGCCGAACTCCAGGGCGATTTCGGAAAAATTGCCGATGAAATTGAGCGGATTCTTGATTTCATGGGCGATGCCCGCCGCAAGTTGGCCAAGTGAGGAGAGTTTTTCTTCGGCGATAATCTGCTGCTGGGCTTTTTCGAGTTCCTTCAGCGTCGCCTCCAGGCTTTCGTTCTTGGTGTCGAGTTCCTGGGCGAGCTTCTCCACGAGATTGAGGCGCTGCACTTCCAGCGCGTACTCGCGGAATTTTTCCAGCGCTTCCCCCATGTCGGTGACTTCGTCATTGCCACCCACTTCAACGGCGACTTCGAGATCGCCCCGGGACATCTCGCGCATGGCCCCGGACAAGGCCGTCAGCCTGCGGGCCAGGGATTTCCAGACGAAGAAATAACCAAAAATCAGCGCGCCGATGGCGCTGACCAGATTGATGGAAAACAGCACGACGATGCCATTGGCGGCGGATTGCTGGGCCGCCTGGCTGGAAAGAATGGCGTTATTGGCAATCAGTCCGCCCAGGATGCTGACATCGGTATCGAGCAGGGCCGAGGCGTCCCGGGCCATATCCAGGGACTGCTGCTCCTGCTCCACCCGCAGCAGGGCTTCCCGGCGCAGGGTGATGATTCCCTGATCGCCGGTGGCGATCCGGTTCAGCCGCTGCAGGCTGGCGCCCAGGGAGGCAAGCCGGGCCGAGGCCGGCAGGGCCGAGTACGAGCGCTGGGTGTTGGCGATAGCGCTGAGCAGGCGCTCCTCTATGGGGGGCAAAAACTGCCGGTCATTGAGCACCAGCATTTCATCCAGCAGCAGCACCGCCAGGTTGGCTTGCTGATTGACCACATTGAGGTTGCGGAAAACCGTGAACTCATCTTCCGATGCGCGGACTTCCAGGGCGTCCGGCGTATCATCCAGCGAACGCAGTCCCTCCACCAGATAAAAGCCCTGGTCGTCGATTGCCTGAACGAGATCGGATTCGATGTTGCGGTTGATCTCCGCCAACTCCGCGGTGAGCCGGGTCAGGCTTTCCTCGATCAGCAATCGGCGCAGGGCGGAATCCTGAATGGCGGCGAGATGGCCGCCGAGTTCCGTCAGGTGTTGCCGGATCAGCCTGGTGTTCTCTTCGAGTTCCGCCCGGGATTCCAGCCCCTGGATGGCGGTTTCGAGAGACTCCCGATCGCGCTCCACCACCTCCACCTCGGCTTCGTGTTCCTCCCGGGTGCGGGCGGAAGTTATGCGGAACGCGCCATTGACCAGGGCGGTGCTCTGTCTTGCGATCTGCACCGAATCGACGATATTGGGCATGTCCACGTCGGCCATCCGGGACTGGTAGCCCAAGGTGAACTGCAGGGCGAAATAGGCTACCAGGCTTGCCGTGCCCACGAGCAGCACACTGCCGAGCAGGATCAGCGAAAGCCGGGCGGCGATGGTGCCGAGGAAACCGCGTTCGGGGTGAAGCTGACCGCCGTCCTGGTTGATCACCGGCACTTCCACTGTACCGGTGCCGGACTTTTCTCTTGCCGTCTCGCTCATGGGTTGCCGATTCTGTCCACCGAGGCGAAATTCCCGTTTTCGTCGATTACCGTCAGGTAGACCTGATCGGAGCCCTGGTTGTCATTACTCCCGTAAGACAGTCGAAAGCCGGACAGGTCGATTTCTCCGGAAGTCTTGAGCGCTTCAAGAAATCCCTGCCGGGTAGGCTCGGGGCCGGCAAGCCGCAGGCCCTCGGCCGCGAGCCGACCGGCAAGATAACCTTCCAGGGTGACGAAACTCGGCGTTGCGCCGGAATCCAGTTGCCCCAGGGCGGCCTGGTATTCCGCCACCACCGCCAGACTGGAATCCTCCGGGAAAGGCACAACCTGGGTGACATACACGCCTTCGCCGTCTTCACCGAGGGTGCGGGCGAGGGCCTCGCTGCCAATGAAGGAGATGTTGATGAAATACGGGGAGTAGTTGAGCTTGCGCGCCCAGCGGATCATGGTGGACACGGGCTGGTAGGCGCCGATGATCACCACTGCTTCAGCCCCGGCCCGGCGCAGGTCGAGCAGGGCGAGCTTGACTGCTTCGGAATTGCGGGGATAGGCCACTTCCCGGCTGATTTCCATGTCGTAGATGTCCACCGCCCGGCGCAGCCCGGCGAGGCCCGCGCGGCCATAGGAGTCGTCCTGGAAAAAAATGCTGACGGATTCCAGGCCCAGATCCTGGTTCAGGCGAGCAGCCATTTCCTCGGTTTCCTGGAAATACGAAGCCCGCACATTGATGACATTGGGCAGGGCTTCCGCATCCCGCAGGAACTCCGCCCCGGTGAAGGCGCCGATATAGGGCACGCCGGCTTCGGTGGCGATGGGCTGAGCCGCTGCCGAGGTGGGCGTGCCCACCGGCCCGATCAGGGCGAATACCTGTTCTTCCTCGATCAATCTGCGGGTATTGACGATGGCGGCCTCGGGCTCGTAACCGTCGTCGAGGGAAATCAACCCCAGCCGCCTGCCGTGAATACCGCCTGCCGCGTTGATTTCAGCAAAGGCCGCTTCCAGTCCGAGCCGCATGCCCTCGCCGAGTTCCCGGGTGGGGCCATCAAGGGCGGCGGACTGTCCGAACAGGATGACCGGCTCCTCGGCGGCATGCAATCCCGGCGCCGCGCCGAAAGCGGCGGCAAGCAGCAGCAGGCAAGGAACCGGGGCAAGGCTTCGCTTCATGGGTCCTGCCTGGCCAGAAAATCGGTAACCACACAAGTGATGTCGTCGGATTGCTCGGCTTCGCCGGCGTAGTCGCGCACCGAGGCGACAATGCCGTCGACAATAGCCCCGGAGCCGGCATTCGCCTTGCCGCCAAGCAGTTCATCGAGCCGCGGCTCGCCGTACTCTTCTTCGGCGACATTTTCCGCCTCGGTGACGCCATCGGTGTAAAGCACGAGACTGTCCCCGGCGTAGAGCTGGACCTCGGCATTGCCGTACTCTTCATCCGGGTCGATTCCGAGTACCAGATTGCTGGTGGAGGGCACCACGTCGACGGCGCCGTTGCCGCGCAGCACCCGGGGCGGGTTGTGGCCGGCATTGGAATAGAGGAAGCCGCCGGAGCGCAGGTCGAGCACGCCAAAGAACAGGGTGATGAAAACGCAACTGTCGTTGCCGTCGCACAATTGCAGATTGACCGCCTTGAGCGCCGCCGCGGGGCTTTCGTACTGACTTACCACGGTCTTGAGCAGGGCCCGGGTCACCATGGCGAACAGCGCCGCGGGAATGCCCTTGCCCGCCACGTCGGCGATGGCGAGGGCGAGCCGGTGGTCGTCAATCTGGAAATAATCATAAAAATCGCCGCCGACTTCCTTGGCGGGAAAGATCTGCGCCTTGACGTCGTAGTGGGGATTTTCCGGCAGATCCTGGGGCAGGGCCGACATCTGCACCTGACTGGCGACTTCCAGCTCGCGCTTGATCGACACGAGCTTGTCGCGGGTTTCCAGGGAAGCCTGCAGGCTGCGCACATGGGCGATGCCCTTCTCCAGGGTGATCTCGAGATCGGCGAAATCGATGGGTTTGGTGAGAAAGTCGAAGGCGCCCCGATTCATCGCGGTGCGGATATTGGGCATGTCGCCGTAGGCGGAAACAATGACCGCCTGCACGTCGAGGTCGGCTTCCGCCAACTGGTGCAGCATGGTCAGGCCATCCATGACCGGCATGTTGATATCGGAAAACACCAGGTGGATATCGCGATGCTGCGCCAACTTCAACAGCCCTTCCCGACCGTTGTGGGCAAAAACGAATTCCAGTTCGCCGCTGCGGATGCGGCGGCGAAACTTCTGCCGGATCAATAACTCAAGGTCTTCTTCATCGTCAACTACAAGAACTTTAACCGGGTCTTGCTTCATGATTCCTGTCCACCGCGTCCCGCCTGTCGCTGGCTGGTCTTGTTGAATTCACAGGCCGTCGCCCCAGGAGCCTGCGCCGCAGGCTCCTGGCCCGCCCCCCCACTGCCCCCGCATGGTACTTCACCACGCCGTGGTTTACCAATGCGGGCGTTTGCTTTTCGCCGCGCCCGGGAGTACGGTATGGGCCTTACGGCAATGCTGGAAACCGGTTCGCGCCCCGCAGCGCATTGCCCGGTCAATCGGCCAGTCCAGAGGAGGAAATCGTGACTGATATCCGGCTATCCCGAAGGCGATTCATCAAGGGAGTGATCTTTTCCAGCGCGGCGGCGGCTTCCGGCGCGTACATCGCCGGGGCTCAGCAGCCGCGGCCCGGCGCCATGATGGACCGGCTGCTGACCCTCAATATCAATGGCGCGGCGCGACCGGTGGAAGTGGGTCCCAGCGAGACCCTGGCCTTCACCCTGCGCAACAAGCTCGGCCTCACCGGCGCCAAGGTGGCCTGCAACCGGGGCGAATGCGGCGCCTGCACCGTGTTGCTCGACGATGCTCCCTATTATGCCTGTTCCCTGCTGACCCATACCGTCAAGCGGCGCGCCATCACCACGGTGGAGGGATTGCGCCTGCCCGACGGCAGCCTCAGCGCGGTGCAACGGGGATTCATCGAGGAACTCGCGCCCCAGTGCGGCTTCTGCACGCCGGGGCAGGTCATGTCCGCGGAAGCCTTGCTGCGGGCCAACCCCTCTCCCACCCGGGAGCAGGCGCGGCAAGCGCTGGCCGGCAATCTGTGCCGCTGCGGCGCCTATGACCACTACCTGAATGGCGTCATGCGCGCCGCGGAGATGCTGTCATGACTTTCCAGCATATAGGCCAGGATTTCACCCCGCCCGATGTGGAAGGGAAGGTTACTGGCGCCGCGAAGTACGTGGAAGATTTCCAGCCGGAAGGTCTGGTGTACGCCAGGCTGTACACCAGCCCCATGCCCAGCGGCCGGGTGGCGAACATCGACGCCACCGAAGCCCTGCGCATGGACGGCGTGCTCGGCATGATCACCGCCGCCGACCTGCCCCCCTCCAGCGCCCCGGACAACCCCATGCTCGCCCGGGAAGACGTGACTTACATCGGCCAGCCGATTCTGGCGGTGGCGGCGGTTTCCGACGCCATTGCCGAAGAGGCCCTGGGCAGAATCCGGGTGGATTTCGAGCGCCGCCCCTTTGTGACCGACCCCCTGGCCTCGCTGGCGGAAGGCGGCCCGGACGCCTATCCCGATGGCAATGTGCTGCGCCAGGCGGCCCCCCTGGCGGACGAGAACGCAACGATTCGCGGCGGCATCTCCCGCATCAAGTGGCCCGCCGCGGAAGTGGAGAAATTCCGCCGCGGCGAGGAGCCCGAGGGCGTTGAATTCGCCGACGGTTGGACCTATGGCGAACTCGAAGCCGGTTTTTCCGAGAGCGAAGTCATCGTGACCGAATCCTTCGTCACCGCGGGCACGCCGCACCACTGCCTCGAGCCCCGCAGCAGCATGGCCTGGTGGGAAAACGGCAAGTGCTATTTCCACGGCTCGCTGCAAAGCCAGAGCGCGGTCAACGAAGGTCTGGCGGAAATGCTCGGCATCGCCCCCGAAAACCTGTGCATCATCGCCGAAAACGCTGGCGGCGGTTTCGGCTCCAAGGCCCGGGCCTACCCTGTGATGGGCGTCTGCGGGCATTTTTCGCGGATGCTGAACCGCCCCCTGCAACTGCGTATCACCCGGGAGGAGGAGTTCCACATCGGCGTCGGCCGGCCCGGCATGCAGGGCTGGATCAAGGCCGGCGTGCGCGCCGACGGCAGCGTGGCCGCCATGGACGTCATCATCATCAGCGACGGCGGCCCCACCGGGCGCAACAGCGCATCGGCCTCCGCCCAGCACCTGTCGGTGGTGTACACGCCCACGGCCATGCGCCTGCGCAACATTCCGGTATTCACCAATACCGCCCCGAGAGGCGCCCAGCGCGGGCCGGGGCAGAACGAAATGTCCGCCGCCATCGCGCCCATCATGGACAAGGCGGCCAGGGAACTCGGCATGGACCGTGCCGCCCTGCGCCGGGTCAATGCGCCCCACAGCGATTCGCCGGTGTATGAGGACCGCGGACCCATGACCAGCGCCTTCCTCGGCGAGGCCATGGACATGGCCTCGGAAATGTTCGACTGGGAAGCCCGCCAGGCGCGCTCCGGGCAGCGCAACGGCAGCAAGCTGCGCGGCCTCGGTGTCGGGCTGGGCTATCATTCCGCGGGCAATAACGGCTATGACGGCCTGGTCCGCATCGGGGCCGACGGCAGGGTGTATCTTCATAGCGGCGTGGGCAATCTCGGCACCTATTCCTATGCCGCCACGACCCGGGCGGCGGCGGAAGTGCTGCGGGTTCCCTGGGAAAACTGCGAAATCGTCTGGGGCAATACCGATCTGCACCTGCCCCACAGTTCGGTCCAGGGCGGCAGCAATACGATCTTCACCCATACCCGGGCCAACTGGGTCGCGGCGGAAGACGCCGTGGCCAAGCTCAAGGAGCTTGCCGCCATGCGCTTCGGCGGCGAGGCCGCCGAGTATGAGATCGACGGCGCCCGGGTGTTCCGGGCCGACAACGCCGATCAGGGCATGAGTTACGGCGAGGCTGCCGCCCTCGCCATCGAAACCGGTGGCAAGTACAGCGGCGAGGAGTATCCCGAAGACATCCATCCCATTACCCGGCGCGCCGTGCGGGGAATCGCCGGCAGCGGACTGGTGGGGGTGGCCCGGGACAATCTGCCGAAACGCGGCATCGCGCCGGGGCTGATGGTGGGCATGACCGAAGTCGAGGTGGACCTGGAAACCGGCAAGGTGGATATTCTCGATTTCCTCGGCGTGGCGGACTGCGGAACCATTGTGCATCCCAGGGGCCTGTCGCAGCAGATCAACGGCGGCGCGGTATGGGGCTTTGGCATGGCCGTCAGCGAGCGCCATGTCTACGACCCCCAGAACGCCCTGCCCGCCGGCGTCGGTTTCTATCAGGCCAAGCTGCCCACCATGCTGGACGTGCCGGCAACCATGGGCAATGCCGCGGTGAATCTTCCCGACCCGGACAATCCGGCGGGCGCCAGGGGCGTGGGCGAGCCCTCCCAGGGCGCCGCGGTGGCGGCGGTGGCCAGCGCCATCTCCGACGCACTCGGCGGACATCTGTTCAACCGGGTGCCGGTCACGCCGGACATGATCGTCAATTACGCCGGCGGCAGGGACCAGGAAGCCAGGCAACTGGCGCTGAATACGTTCTGAAGGAGCGAACATGCCCTATTGGCTATGGATTGTCGCCGGCGCGGCGCTGATGATCGTCGAGGTCTTCCTCGGCAGCTTCTTCGTGTTCTGGTTCGGCCTCGCCGCCGTGCTCGTGGGCCTGGTGGCGTTGCTGATTCCCGGCATTCCCGTGGCCGCCCAACTCACTCTCTGGGCCCTGCTGTCGGGGCTGCTCGGCATTGCCTGGTTCAAGTACATCAAACCGCTTTCGAAGGACCGCACCAAGGCCGGGCTTTCCCGGGAGGCCCTCATCGGCCAGGTCGGCCATGTGTTGCGGCCGCCCTCGGGGGAGTCCCGCGGCGCAATCCGCTTCCCGGCGCCCATTCTCGGCTCCGATGAATGGCAGATCCTGTCCCAGGACCCGCTTGCCATCGGCGACAAGGCCCACGTTACCGACCTTTCAGGCAATGCGCTGATCGTCAGGAAAATGTAAGGAGATAGCATCGTGATCACACCAGGACTGATACTGTCCATCGCCGTCTTGTTGTTTCTGCTCGTCACCCTGGGACAGGGTGTGCGGCAGGTTCCACAGGGATACAAATGGGTCATCCAGCGGCTTGGCAAGTACCATGTTTCCCTCACGCCGGGGCTGAATTTCATCATTCCCTATATCGACGCGGTGGCCTACCGCGTCACCACCAAGGATATCGTCCTCGATATTCCCTCCCAGGAAGTCATCACCAAGGACAACGCGGTGCTGATCACCAATGCCGTGGCCTACATCAACATCGTCAATCCGGAAAAGGCGGTGTACGGCGTGGAAAACTACGAGATCGCCATCCAGACCCTGGTGCAGACCTCGCTGCGTTCGATCGTGGGCGAAATGTCGCTCGATGACGCGCTGTCTTCCCGGGACCATATCAAGGCCAAGCTCAAGGCGGCCATCTCCGATGACATCGCCGACTGGGGCATCACCCTGAAAACCGTCGAAATCCAGGACATCAATCCCTCCCCCACCATGCAGGCGGCCATGGAAGAACAAGCCGCGGCGGAGCGGGCCAGGCGGGCCACGGTCACCCGGGCCGACGGCGACAAGCAGGCCGCCATCCTCAATGCCGACGGTGAAAAACAGGCGGCGATTCTCAACGCCGAAGGCGAACTCGAAGCCTCCAGGCGCGAAGCCGAAGCCCAGGTCATTCTCGCCGAAGCGAGCAAGCGGGCGATCAGCCTGGTCACCGAAGCCATCGGCGACAAGGAAATGCCCGTGGTCTACCTCCTCGGCGAGCGCTATATCAATTCGCTGCAGCAGCTTTCCTCCTCGGAGAATTCCAAGTTCCTCGTCTTCCCGGCGGACGTGCCCAATGCCCTGCGCGGCCTGATGGGCAATACCAAACCGCCGGCGGCGCCCTGAGCGGGAGCCGGACCCTGACCGGGGCGGGAGCGGCAGAAAGGTCTTTCGCTTCCCGGCTGCTCGCCGGGGAGTATGGCCTGGCGATCACCTACTGGGCCCTGTATTTCCTCGGCGCGGGACTATTCTTCGTGTTCGGCAGCCGCGCCGTGGACCGTAACCAGTGGCTCATCTACTTCATCGAAATGCTCGCCCAACTCGGCTACACCGCCCTCCTCATCGTCGCCATCCGCGCCGCCTACAAGGGTCCCCAGCTATGGAAAGTCGTCTCCCGCACCTCCTCCGTATTCATGATAATCAACATCCTGGTGGGCATTTGCACCTTGGGGTTTATATACTAGGAGCCACGCCACCAACCCATGACAGCAATCGAGCCGGCTTTGAACGCAAGATACGCACTGGTAGTCAAGAAGGACTGCCCCACTTGCGAGTTGATCGCACCGCTGATTCCCGAGCTTGTAGGTGCGTTTGGTGGGCTTCATGTATATGTACAGGACGATCCGGCTTTTCCTGATATTTGCGACACCATTGACGATCGCGAGCTCGAATTTTCCTGGCGGCAGGAAATTGAAATCGTGCCCACCTTACTGCGCGGCAGCGAGGGCGATGGAAGCCAATTTGACGAACGCATCATGGGCTGGGACCGGGCCGAATGGCGCGAGTTTACCGGAATCGGGGGGCTTGGCGAATCCCTGCCGTCGCATCGGCCCGGCTGCGGTTCGCTCACCCTGGCGCCGGGAATGCCCGAGCGGCTTGCCGCGCGCCATACGGAATTTGGCGCCCGCCGGATTGCGCTCGCCAGCGCCGAAGACGACATGGAAAGCTGCTTTGAGCGCGGCTGGACCGACGGGCTGCCCGTGGTGCCTCCAACGCCCGAGCGCGTTCTGCGGATGCTAGCGGGCGCCGGGCGCGAAGCGGATGAAATCATCGGCTCGATTCCCCCGGACCGGGTCCCCTGCAGCATCGAAAAGCTCGCCATCAATGCCATCATGGCAGGCTGCAAGCCGGAGTATTTTCCCCTGGTCATCACCGCCGTGGAAGCGGCGCTGGAGGATCGCTTCTGCATGCACGGGCTGCTTTGCACCACGTATTTCTCCTCTCCCGTGGTAATCGTCAATGGCCCGGCGGCGCAGCATGTGGGAATGAACTCCGGCATCAATGCGCTCGGCCAGGGCAATCGCGCCAACGCCACCATCGGCCGGGCGCTGCAACTCATCATCCGCAATGTGGGCGGCGGCCTTCCCGGCGGCATTGACCGCGCCGCCATGGGCAATCCTGGCAAATACACCTACTGCTTCGCCGAAGACGAGTCGGACCCGGACTGGCCAAGCCTGGCCATGGACCGGGGTTTTGCCAGGGAGGATTCGGTGGTGAGCCTGTTTGCCGGCGAAGGCTTGCAGGCCATCGTCGATCAGCAGTCGCGAACGCCCGAATCCCTGGCGGGAAGCTTCGCCGCAAGCCTGCGCACCGTGGCGCATTACAAGCTGTTCGGTCTTTGCGACGCGATTCTCGTGGTCAGCCCGGAGCACCACCGGGTGCTGCGCGAAGCGGGTTGGACCAAGGGAACCCTGCGCGAGGAACTGTATCGACTGCTGCGGGTTCCCGGGCAGAATCTCGTGCGCGGCGCTGGCGGCGTTGCCGAAGGCATGCCCGCGCGTCTGGCCGACAGAAACCTTGACAAGTACCGGCGGGACGGCTTGCATATCGTCAGCCTCGGCGGCAGGGCGGGCATGTTTTCGGCCATAATCGGCGGCTGGGTCGCCGCCGGCGAGCGGGGAAGCCAGCTGGTTTCCCGTAAACTGGAAGAAGAATCCGCATGAGCGAAGCCCGCAACCCGTCAGAGGAGCGAAGCCTCCCACTCGTCATTCTGCGCGAAGCGAAGCCCCCGACCCGTCATTCTGCGCGAAGCGAAGCGGAGTCGCAGAATCTCAGGAAGGGGCCACCCAACAAGATTCTGCGACTGCGCGCGAATGACACGACATGGCGCAAGCAGCCCCCACCTTTGACTTACCGGAAAAGCATTCAGGAGAAATCATCATGACCAGCACCACCTTGCTTGATCCCACGGCTGAATTGCAGCCGGTCGAGCGCCAGTTGACGCCGCGGCTTGCAAGCCTTGCCGGGGCCACCGTGGGCCTGCTCGATATTTCCAAGCCCCGGGGCAGGGAATTTCTCGATGAAGTAGAATTCCTGCTTGCCGAAGAAGGGGCGACGGTCAAACGCTATAGCAAGCCCACCTTCACCCGGGTCGCACCGAGACCGCTGCTGCAGCAGATCAGCGCGGACTGCGACGCGGTGGTTGAAGCATTAGCCGACTGAGGCTCGTGCACGTCGTGCAGTTTGCATGACATGAACGATCTCGAAAGCCGGGGCGTGCCCGCCGGGTTCGTCGCATCCTGCGAGTTTCAGGACGCGGCCGCGGCCCAGGGCAACTCGCTGGGCATCGCGCCAAAGAGCGTGTTCGTGCCGCATCCGATTCAGGACCGCACCGATGCCGAAATGGCCGAACTCGCCCGGCGGGCAATCGACGGCATCAGGGCGCTGATTACCGAATCCTGAGCGGAGCCAGTCAGAGGCAGGTACAAACAAGGGCAGGCTCCCGCACTTGAGGGCCTGCAAGCCAATCCATCCCGAATCCAGACGGAGCAAGGCATGACCACCGAGGCAGTGATCGTATCCACCGCAAGAACCCCCATCGGCAAGGCCTACCGGGGCGCATTCAATGACACCGACGCACCTTCCATGGCGGGCCACGCTATCGCTCAGGCCGTGGCCCGGGCGGGCATAGAACCCGGCGAGGTGGACGATGTGATCATTGGCTGCGCCATGCAGCAGGGATCGACCGGGCAGAACATCGGCCGCACGGCGGGAGTGGCCGCCGGCCTGCCTTCCTCCGTCGCCGGCATGAGCATCGACCGCCAATGCGCTTCCGGCATGATGGCGATCGCTACCGCCGCCAAGCAGATAGTGAACGACGGCATGCCCATCGTGGTGGGCGGCGGAGTCGAATCGATCAGCCTCGTGCAGAACGAACATCGCAACGGCTACCGGGCCCAGGATCCGCAAGTTCTCTCCCGTTCGGAACATGCATACATGTCCATGCTGGAAACCGCCGAAGTCGTTTCGAAACGCTACGGCGTCAGCCGCGAGCAGCAGGACGAATTCGCCCTGCAAAGCCAGCAGCGCACCGCCGCCGCCCAGCAGGCTGGCAGATTTGACGATGAAATCGCGCCGTTGCCAACCACCATGATCTTCACTGACAAGGCCAGCGGCAAACAGAGTAAGCACGAAGTCACCCTGGACAAGGACGAAGGCAATCGTCCCACCACCACTGCGGAAGGGCTCGCGGACCTGCGCACGGTGTTCGAAGGCGGAGTCATCACCGCCGGCAATGCCAGCCAGCTTTCCGACGGCGCCTCGGCCTCGGTGCTGATGGACGCGAAAGTGGCGGAGCGCAAGGGACTCACCCCGCTCGGCGCCTATCGCGGCATGGCCGCCGCGGGCCTTGACCCGGAAGAAATGGGCATTGGCCCGATCCACGCCGTGCCCAAGCTGCTCGAACGCTGCCGCCTGACCATGGACGACATCGACCTCTGGGAACTCAATGAAGCCTTCGCCGTACAAGTCGTCTACTGCCGCGACCACCTCGGCATTCCCAACGAAAAACTCAACGTCAACGGCGGCGCCATCTCCATCGGCCACCCCTACGGCATGAGCGGCGCCCGCATGGTGGGCCACGCCCTCATCGAAGGCAAACGCCGCGGCGCCAGATACGTGGTCTGCACCATGTGCGTAGGCGGCGGCATGGGGGCTGCTGGGCTGTTTGAGGTGTATTGAGGGAGGCCCTCACCCGGTATAAAACTCCGGCGCATTGCGTTTCACTACGGGGGAAGTGGACGCCCAAGCGTGGCAGGTGTCGATGATCCCGGGGCGGGTGCGTTCCCGGGTGTGGTCCTGGTCGGTCTTGCGCCGCCGGTGATTCTTGAATGCCCACAGGGTCTGCATCGCCACGGTGGCCATGGGGAACATCAATTCGGTCAGGTGCGTACAGCCATTGACGCCGCCGACTTTCTGGCGAATGTTCCGCCGCCAGCCAGGCCCCATCCTGATTCCCGCCAGTGACTTGTAGGCATCAACGATTTCAGGGCAATTCTCGAATGGGCTGTTGTCGGTCACC
This sequence comes from Pseudomonadales bacterium, assembly GCA_022819645.1. Classification (GTDB taxonomy): domain Bacteria; phylum Pseudomonadota; class Gammaproteobacteria; order Pseudomonadales; family Pseudohongiellaceae; genus UBA9145. The sequence goes on along the minus strand of JAJEGU010000052.1, from coordinate 18,933 downwards.
GCGATCACGTCCTGGATCACGAAATCGTCATCGATGGTGACCCGCAGCAACATCTCGTGCAAGGCCTCGCCGGCCTCGATGGTGCCGCGAAAGTGGTTCTGGAAGCTGTAAGACTTCACGTCCGTCATGTGGGCTTCAATATCCCAGAGACCGTCATCCCTCTGAAATCCCTGATAAGTAATGCTGCGAGTGTGGGCGGGCGTTCTCGCCACTGGTTCGGGCAATGGCATCTGGCTATTCCTGATTGGTGATTGGTGAAGCGCGGCGGGGCGATCTCGACGCCTGGCCCGCCTTTGAGGAGGAACATTGTAACGCAGTTCCCGACACCACCGCAGAGGCCACCGGTTCACAGGCCGTTATGCTGCTGAGTAAATTTACTCAGCAGCATAACGGGACACCCACTTTGGGGGCAGCGTAACGGTATCAGCGTAATGGGACACCCACTTCGCCATGGTGCCCGGTGTGACTTGGACGAGGAATCAGTCATCGATCACTTATAATGCCGACCCGGCACCCGGCTTTCGCGTCCCTTCGGCGCCGCATTGAGAAATTCGCTTGAATCCCATTGGAGGCCTGTTTCCCAATGAACATTCTTTTCGTCTGCACCGGAAACTCCTGCCGCTCCCAGATGGCGGAAGGCTGGGCCAGAAAGCTGGCGCCGGAGGCGGGAGTCGAGTCCTCCGGCCTCGAAGCCCATGGTCTCAACCCCCATGCCGTGGCGGCCATGGCCCGGCAGGGCGTCGATATCGGCAAACAGACTTCCGACGTGCTCAATGACGAAATGATCGAACGGGCCGACCTCATCGTTACTGTCTGCTCCCACGCCGACGCCAACTGCCCCATCATCCCGCCCGGCAAACGCAAGCTCCACCTCCCCTTTGACGACCCCGCCGACTTCACCGGCCCCGAAGAGGAAGTCCGCGCCGGCTTCGACCGCGTCTGCCTCCAAATCAGGAACGGCGTGGAAAAACTGCTGGCCGATGCATCTCGTTACGCTATTGAGTAAATTTACTCAGTAGCGTAACGAGATACGATTGCGTGGCAAATCCATCCCTGTTACGCTACTGAGTAAATTTACTCAATAGCGTAATCAATCCACATGGCTGAGTTTGAAAGAGACCAAAAAGCTATATTGGTCAGCAGGTTACGGGAAGAGCCGAGGCGGCTGATCATAGTTACCGGGCCACGCCAGGCCGGCAAGACGACCATGGTGTCTCAAGCGCTACGCGAATTCCATAGCCGCATGGTGTTCGCGGATAGGCCTGTGGATTCAATGGCGGACAGACGCCTGATCGACCCGTTGGGGTTGGTGGCAGCCGAAGACGACAAAAGATTCTCGCCCGACCGCGACGAGCAATGGCTGATACGGGAATGGACAAACGCTCGGCGAAAACTTGCCGAATCGGAATCGGGCTACATACTGGCGATCGACGAAGTCCAGAAAATCCCGAACTGGTCGGAAATCGTCAAGGGGTTGTGGGATGAAGATCGATACAACGACATCCCGCTGCACGTGATTTTGCTCGGGTCCGCTCCATTGCTCATGCAATCTGGAATGAGCGAGAGTCTGGCGGGCAGATTCGAAACCATCCAACTCAATCACTGGTCCTATCCAGAAATGTCCGCACTGGCTGATATCGACCTTGCGCAATACATCTACTTTGGGGGGTATCCAGGGGCTGCTCCTTACATCAACGTCAACGACGTAACTCGCTGGCGGGACTACGTTCACAATGCGTTAATCAAGCCCAATATCGAGCGCGATATTCTCGCCATGGAGAGAGTAGACAAACCAGCGTTGCTCAAAACCCTGTTTGAGTTGTCGGCACAGTATTCGGGGCGAATACTTTCCTACACCAAGTTGCAGGGCAATCTTCATGATGCGGGGAACACGACGACGCTCGCGCGATATCTCGTCCTGCTGGAGAATGCCGGCCTTATCGCAGGATTGCCGAAATATGCCGGAAGTGTTCTTCGCCGAAGATCGTCAAGCCCAAAGCTGATTGTACTCAACACCGCACTGATGTCGGCTTTGTCAGACTATTCATTCAGCGAGGCGTGCGCGGATCGTACTTTCTGGGGGCGTATCGCAGAGAGCGCCGTCGGAGCGCATTTGTTCAACACCTTGCCTTCCGGCGGCAAGCTGTATTACTGGAGAGAGCAGAATTCAGAAGTTGACTTCGTTCTCGGGCGAGGTCAGCGCCTGGTGACTTTTGAAGTAAAGACCGGCGCGCGAAGCGCTACTGACACAGGCTTTCTTGCATTCCAGCGGAAATTCAATACCAACGTCAGGCAAATCACGGTGGGCGACGGCGGAGTTCCCCTGGCTGAATTTCTGGCTACCCCCGCATCGTACTGGCTTGATGAGCAATGAAGGCGCCGCAGCCTTACATAGCACCTCGAACGTGTACCGAAGCAGAGGCTGGAAAATTCAAAGCCGCCGACGCAAAGCTCGGCCCTCAATCCTTGAAAGAACACGCGGATGAGGGAGCCTACGTTCTGCTGGCACCACCGGGCTCCGGCAAAACCTCGGAATTCAAGCGTCAAGCAAAATTGTGCGACGGGCAATTCGTTTCCGCGAGAGATTTGATTGCCTTTAAGGACAAAAGCGAGTGGCATGACCGAACTCTCTTCATTGATGGGCTTGACGAGGTACGCGCGGGCTCGGCCGACGGGAGAACATCCTTTGACGGAATCCGAAAAAAGCTCTTGCAACTAGGCAAGCCCAAGTTCCGGCTCTCGTGCCGCGAAGCGGATTGGTTCGGCTCAAACGATCGTCGACATCTGGAAACCGTCGCACCCAAAGGTAAAGTCCTGGTACTGCGCCTTGACCCGCTGCGGGAAGAGGAAATCAAAGCTGTCCTGCGCAAAAATCACAATATTGACGATCCGGATGCATTTGCTGACAAGGCTCGGCAGCGAGGTGTGGCCGCCTTGCTGGAAAACCCCCTGAGTCTTGAATTGCTTGTTAAGGCAGTCATGAAAAATGAATGGCCGGATTCGCGAATCCGAACGTTCGAAATGGCTTGCGAGACTCTGGCTGATGAGACCAATGAGGAACACCAATACGCGACAATTCGTGAGCGCGCCAATACGAACGTGCTTCTAGATACTGCCGGGAAACTTTGCGCGGTGCTGTTGCTCGCCGGTGCCCCCGGCATCCGGTTAAGCGCACGAAATCAAGATGATAACTTCATCAAATTGAATGAGCTAACTGGAACCAGTCGGGCTCTTCAGTTGGAATCACTGAAAACCCGCCTCTTCGAAGCTCCCAACTCCGAGTTTGCGATTCCACTACACCGGCAAATTGCGGAGTTTCTAGGTGCGCGTTACTTGACTGAGTTAGTCGAAAATGGGTTACCCATAAATCGAATTCTGGCGTTGATGACAGGGTACGACGGAATGGTCGTGACGGAGATGCGCGGTCTTTGTGCATGGCTCGCAACGCTATGCGGGACCAGCCGTGAGGAAATCATAACCCGAGACCCCCTCGGAACCGTATTGTATGGCGACGTCGCGGGATTTCCACCTCAGGACAAGGAACGGATTATTAGAGAACTTGAAAAAGTTTCTGAAAAGGATCGCTGGTTTCTTGGCACTATCAAATTAGATTCGCGGATTGGCGATCTTATGTCCGCGGAGTTGGCTATCACTGTTTTTGAAATACTGCAAAACTCAGCTAGAGATGGCGAAAGACAGTCGCTAATGCTGTTCATGGTTAAAACACTTTATTATGCACAGCCGTTGGAAGGCATCGCGCCAGTATTGATGCAAATTATCCGCGATAAAACCCTGTGGTCAAGCATCAGAGTAAACGCGGTTGGTGCTTTTTTGCGGCAGCGGAAAGATCGGGAGCAAGCGCTTGCGGAACTCAAATCGTTGATGTGGGAGGTCTACGCCAACCAGGTGCCGGATCCCGATGACGAATTGTTGGCCTGTCTGTTGGAAGTAACCTATCCGGAGGCGTTGCCGGGAACCGAAGTACTAGACTATTTGCGCACCCCGAAATCCGACCGATATATTACCTACAGTATATTCTGGACATGGACGCTTCCTGATCCCGAACGTTCCAGTTGGGGACAGAAAGTAGAGTTGCTTGACCGACTCGCTGAGCAATACGCCGCCCTCGGGTCAGAAGAACGACCATCCGGGATGCAAGGCGATATCACGACGGAAGTTCCATTCATACTGCTTGATGAAGTGCTTTCAGACCGCTCCGTTACCGTTGAGTTGGAGCCGGAACGCCTGTTCGGCTGGTTGGGAGTGGCCGGGAGGCTTGGCGATCATGATTTTGAATGGGGAATTTTGCACGAAAGAAAACAACGTGTTCAATCCTGGTTGAGCCAGCGTCCCGGCTTGTGGATGACCCTTTTCAAGATTGGGCTGGAACGATGTAAGCGAGCTTATAAAAAAACGGAACACGCAGAATTGGACTATGCGGAATTTCAACAGTTAATGTACATAGAGGAAGACCGCAGATTGCTTGGCGTAAGGCCTCCGGCAAATTTCGCGACTTGGTGCCTGGAAGAGGCAATCAATACGGACGATATGGTTTCGGCGCAATGGATGGCGAGACGGGTTGCAGATGAAATTGAAGAAGGAAGGATTTCGAGAGAATTGGTTGTTTCTCGCTTGCGAGACAATGACACTCTCCAGAAAGCCTTGCAGGAACAGTTGGTACAGCGTGAAGAGTTCCGGACGCGCGAAAATGCACGCAAGGAAAAGGCCGAAAAAAGAAACGATGTTACCAGATGGCAGAACGCGGTACGGGACCATCAAGCCGAACTGATGGAAAATCGGGCTCCCATGCAACTACTGCACAATTTGGCCAGGGCATACTTCGGCGGTTACCACGGCATGAGCGAGTACACACCCCATGAACGGCTGAATGACTTGTTAGATAGTGACGAGGAATTGGTCGAAACTATACTGGCCGGGCTCCGCGTTACGGTGTCCCGAACCGATCTTCCAACGGTAGAGAGAGTGATAGAGTTAAGTGTAGAAGGGTCAACGCACTTATTGTCCCTGCCATATCTGGCTGGCTTCAATGAATGGCATGAATGCAAAACTGGGGAAAGATTTGTTCCGGACGAAGGCCAGAAGCGATTGGCGGCCGCGCTCTATTACAACCTCTCATTCTGGCCAAATCCGTGGGGTTACGGCGCAACGCAACAGAACCCCTGCTGGCTTCAACCGCTACTGAACGAGCAGCCCGAATTAATGGCAGAAATAGTTACCAAGTCAATTACTCCGAGGTTGCGGAAAAGCCAAGACTTTTCGAATAGGCTGTATGAACTGGTGTATTCCAAGGAATACGAGAGTATTGCCGAAATTGTGGCAGCTCCATTGTTGAGGTCATTCCCCGTCCGCTGCACGGAGCGACAGTTGCCTGGATTGAGATTTTTGCTGATTGCCGCGGAGCGGCATTGCCCAAGGGACATGTTTATCGAGATGACCAAGGAGAAACTTGAGCATACAAGCATGAACGTTGCACAACGAGTTTACTGGCTAGCCGCAGGACTTGTTTCCAGTCCGCAGTGCTTTTCGGAAAGCCTTCGCAAATACGTTGCCGGAAACATACGACGGGTCAGACACTTGGGTATCTATATCGGTGGGCGCTTCGATCAACTCCCGTTCGAACCACACCAGAATGACGTTTCCGCGATTGCGACATTGATTCAGTTGCTCGGAGCAGTGAATCCCCCAAGTTCTTTCGATTCGGAACTTGACTCCAACGCTGAAGATGACCACGGCAAAATCTGGGGAACGGACATTTCATATCGAATTGATAGTCTCGTACGTCAACTAATGGGTAACCCCTCTCATAAGGCTACCCAAGAGTTGGAAAAATTGGCAAAAGATGAATGTCTATTCTTCTGGCGCACACGACTGGAATTCGCCATTGGCAAGCAGAAGGAAATCAGAAGAGAGGTTGGCTTCAAGCACGCAGACATTTCTACAATTCTGGGAGTTCTCGATAATCGGCAACCCGCCAATGTTGCCGATCTGTCGGCATTGACGATAGACTACCTAATCGAAGTTGCGAGCAACATCCGGGATGGCAACGCATCAACCTGGCGGCAATACTGGAATGTCGATTCCTATAATCGCACAGAGAAGCCCAGGCCGGAAGATGCTTGCCGTGACAACCTGCTGTCTGATCTGCAACAACGGCTGGCACCGCTTGATGTCGATGCCCAGCGTGAGGGTTCATACGCAGACGACAAACGAGCCGATATTCGCGTTTCTTCCAGTGGCTACAACGTTCCCATTGAAATTAAACGAAGTTGCCACCGGGACTTGTGGACTGCCATCAGGACTCAGCTAATAGCGAAATACACCCGCGACCCCGGAGCGGACGGTAACGGAATTTACTTGGTTTTCTGGTTCGGAAACCACGAGCAATGCCGGCCCACTCCAGATGCCGGCCCCCCGCCGAAGAGCGCCGAAGAATTGCAACGCCGATTGGAAGAAAGCCTTACCGACGCCGAGAGGCGGAAAATATCAGTGTGCGTGATTGACGTCGAAGACAGGAAAAGCGCCGGGATGTAAGGCGCCTTCCACAACGGGCTGAAGCCAAACCATCAACTGCGAATTTCAACTTGGGAGAATCAACGGCCATGACCAATAAGCTGCAGCCAAAATTCGGGCGCGGGGATGTGGGTGTCCTTTCGCGCAGGACGCTTCATGGGGGCTACATCCGGGTCGATGAACTGGTGTTGCGGCATCGGCTTTTTGGCGGGGGTGAAAGCGGCGAGGTTCGGCGCGAGCTGATTGTGCGGCCCCGGGGCGTCGGGATTCTGCTGTACGACCCGGGGCGCCGGGAAGCGGTGCTGGTGCGGCAGTTTCGGGTGGGCATGATCGATGAGGACCGCAGCCCCTGGATGCTTGAACTCGTCGCCGGCATGGTGGATGGAGACGAAGGCCCCTTGCAGGTTGCCCGCCGGGAAAGCCGGGAGGAATCGGACATTGACCCCATCCAGGTGGTTCAGATCTGCGATTACTACAATAGCCCCGGAGTTGGCAATGAGCGCATCACGCTGTTCTGCGGTCGGGTGGACGCCTCCGCCGCCGGCGGCATCCACGGCCTCGCCGCGGAGAATGAAGATATTGAAGTCGTTGTGGTCCCTTACGATGAACTGGTGGCGGCGGTAGAAAGCGGCCTCATCAACAATGCCATGACCATTATCGCCGTGCAGTGGCTGCGGCTCCATGAATCGGAAATGGATCGGCTGTTCGGATATCCCGCCTAGGAGCCTGCGCCGTAGGAATTCGCGAAAGCGAAAATTCGCTATCGCCGCGCCCCTGGCCGGTCGATTGAGGCGAATATTGGTGGATATGCAACGAAATCGAGCGGCCAGGGGCGTGGATGAGAGCGGATTTGCAGCCGTGAATTCCTACGGCGCAGGCTCCGGAAGACCCGTGACTAACGGCTGCCGGGCAACCGCCGAAAATTCTCCAGATCCGCGGGCGTGTTGATGTTCACAAAGCTTTCCGCCAACTCTGGAAGCCGCGTTGAAGGAATTCCCTCGGCGTCCAGCCAGCGATGCACCGCGCGGCCGCCGTCCGCGTAGAAGCCCATCAGTGAATCCGCTCTCTCGCGATGCAGCAGCATGGTGAGATTCTGTCGCCTTTTGCCGTCATGGGCCACTGCGACGCCGTGTTCCCGGGCGTCCCTGGACAGCGATGCCGCCAGATTCGGCGCGGTCCAGGGCGCATCGCCGGGGCAGGTCAGCAGCCAGGGGCCGGCAAGTTCGGCAAAGCAGGAAACCAGGCCGCCGAGTGGCCCCTGGTCCGGCTCCCGGTCGCGAACGAGTTCGCAGCCGAAGCCTTGATACGGCGCAGGCTCGCGCCCGATGCTGAGCACGATACGGGAAGCCTGGGGCCGCAGTCTGGCGATCACGAATTCCACCAGTGCCTTCCCGCCGGCGCGAAGCAGCGGCTTGTCCACTCCGCCGAGGCGCCGCCCGCCACCGCCGCAAAGCACGATGGCGCTGATATCTTCAGGGGGCAACAAGGCCCTGCCCGCGGCAATAGAGGTTGAAACCGCTGGATTTGAGAAAGCCGATCAGGGTGATGTTTTCCTGCTCCGCCAGTTCCACCGCCAGACTCGAAGGCGCGCCGATGGCGGCCACCAGGCCCACCCCGGCCATGGCCGCTTTCTGGATGAGTTCAAAGCTTGCGCGACCGCTCAGCAGCAAGCCCGGATGGGTCAGCCCGCCGTCCCGAAAATACGAGCCGATGAGCTTGTCGAGGGCGTTGTGCCGCCCCACGTCTTCGCGGCTGCGCTGGATCTGTCCGTCGGCGGAAAAACACGCCGCGGCATGCAGGCCGCCGGTGCGGGCGAATTCGTTCTGGTGCCCGCGCAAGGCTTCAGGCAATCGCTGCAAGGCTTTTGCCGGGATGGCAAACTCGCCCCGCTCGCGCTCGGGCATTTCCAGCGCAATGGCCTGGAGCGAAGCCTTGCCACAGACGCCGCAGCTTGAACTGGTATAGAAGTGCCGTTTCAGCGCTTCCAGGTCCACCCGAACCGAATCCGCCAGTTCGACCCGCAATACATTCCGCAGGCCCTTGTCCGGGCTTGGCGGCCCGCAGTGACTGATGCGCCGGATATCTTCCGGGCACCGGATGATTCCCTCTCCGGCGAGAAAACCCACGGCCAGTTCGGCGTCATCCCCCGGGGTGCGCATGGTGATGGCTATGCTCTGTTCCCTGCGCGCTTCCCCGTCCTGGTGCGACAGGCGGATTTCCAGCGGTTCTTCAACACTGAGGGAGTCCTCCACCGGCTCCGCGCCGCCTGTGGCGATTCGCGTGATCCGGCGCCGCAAACTGCCCGCCGCCGGCGACCGGACGACGATGGCTTCGCTCATGTGGCGGCGGGTTCCACCGGTTGCAGTTCGCGCTGGCGGGCGTCCCGCTGCCGGAATTCACGCTGCCAGTCCGACAGGTGGTTGGCGGGGCGAATTTCCACCGCGGTTACCTTGTACTCGGGGCAATTGGTAGCCCAGTCGCTCAGGTCGGTGGTGACCACATTGGTGCCGGTGGCCGGGTGATGGAAGGTAGTGTAGACCACTCCCGGGGCGACCCGGGTGGTTACCGTGGCCTTGAGCACAATTTCCCCCATGCGGCTGGTGATGGAAACCCGGTCTCCCGTGCGCACCCCGCGCAGCTCGGCATCGCTGGGGTGGATTTCAAGCCGGTCTTCGGCCAGCCATTCGAGATTCCGGGTGCGTCGGGTCTGGGTACCCACATTGTATTGATGCAGAATGCGCCCGGTGGTCAGCAGCAGGGGGAATTTGCGGCTCGTGCGCTCATCGGTGGGCTGATAGTCGGTAAGCATGAAACGGCCCTTGCCGCGCACGAATTGCGCCTCATGCATGATGGGGGTGCCTTCCGGGGCGCCATCATTGCATGGCCATTGCACACTGCCGAGCCGGTCGAGCTTGTCGAAGCTGACGCCAGCGAAATCCGGCGTCAGGGTGGCGATTTCCGCCATGATGTCGGCGGCGCACTGGTAGTTCATGGGGTAGCCCAGGGCCGCGGAAAGCTCCTGCACCGCCTCCCACTCGGACTTGCCGGCTTTCGGCTGCATCACCTGGCGCACCCGGTTGATGCGCCGCTCGGCATTGGTGAAGGTACCGTCCTTTTCCAGGAAGGAGGTGCCGGGCAGGAAGATGTGGGCGAACTTGGCGGTCTCATTGAGAAACAGATCCTGGACGATGACGCAGTCCATGTTGCCGAGCGCGGCCTCAACTCCCTGGGTATTGGGGTCGGACTGGGCCAGGTCTTCTCCCTGGATGAAGATGCCCTTGAAACTGCCACCCCGAGCGGCGTCGAGCATGTTGGGTATGCGCATGCCGGGTTCGGGCAGCAGCTTCACCTGCCAGGCCTGTTCGTACTTTTCGCGCACCCCGGCCTCGACGATCTGCTGATAGCCCGACAGCTCGTGCGGAAATGAGCCCATGTCGCAGGAGCCCTGGACATTGTTCTGGCCGCGCAGGGGACTGACCCCAACGCCTTCCCGACCGATATTGCCCGTGGCCATGGCGAGATTGGCCATGGCCATCACCATGGTGGAGCCCTGGCTGTGTTCGGTAACCCCGAGGCCGTAATAAATGGCGGCGTTTTTCACGGAAGCGTAGAGCCGGGCGGCGCTGCGGATGTCGGCGGCAGGCACGCCGGTGACCTCGGCCACGGCTTCCGGCGAGTTCTCCGGCTGCGCCGCGAATTCACGCCAGGCCGCGAAAGACTCCCCGTCGCAGCGTTCGGCCACGAATGTCTCATCAATGTATCCTTCGGTGGCCACCACATGGGCAAAGGCGTTCATCATGGGCACATTGGTGCCGGGCAGCAGAGGCAAGTGTGATTCAGCCTCGATATGGGGCGAGCGCACCAGGTCGATGCGCCGCGGGTCCATTACGATCAGCCGGGCGCCCTGGCGCAGCCTGCGCTTGAGTTGGGAGGCGAAAACCGGATGGCCGTCGGTGGGATTGGCGCCGATCACCATGATGGCGTCAGCCTGCATCACCGAATCGAAATGCTGGGTGCCAGCCGAGGTGCCGTAGGTCTGCTTGAGACCGTAGCCGGTGGGTGAATGGCAGACCCGGGCGCAAGTGTCCACATTGTTGCTGCCGAAGGCGGTGCGTACCATCTTCTGCACGGTGAAGATCTCTTCATTGGTGCAGCGCGCCGAGGTCACGGCGCCGATGGAGTGCAGACCGTGTTCCGCCTGTACCGACTTGAGGCGCGTGGCGGCTTCGGCAATGGCTTCCTCCCAGGAAACCTCGCGCCAGGGGTCGCTGATCCGGTCGCGCAGCAGGGGTTTTGCCACTCGCTCCGGGTGATTGGCATAGCCCCAGGCAAATCTTCCCTTGACGCAGGAATGACCGTGATTGGCCTTGCCCAGCTTGTCAGGCACCATGCGCACCACCTGGTCCCCCTTGAGTTCGGCGCGGAAGGAGCAGCCCACGCCGCAATAGGCGCAGGTTGTGCGGACGCTGCGGTCTGGCACGCCTTCTTCGATCACCGACTTCTCCATCAGCGTGGCGGTGGGACAGGCTTGCACGCAGGCGCCGCAGGACACGCACTCGGAGCCGAAGAAGTCCACCGCGCCGGTCTTCACGCTGGAATCGAAGCCGCGCCCGTCGATGGTGAGGGCATGGGTGCCCTGGACCTCGCTGCAGGCGCGCACGCAGCGCGAGCAGACGATGCACTTGCCCGGGTCAAAACTGAAATAGGGATTGGAGTCGTCGATAGCGGCGCCGAGGTGGTTTTCGCCTTCCCCGTAGCGGACTTCCCGCAGGCCCACAGCGCCCGCCATGTCCTGCAGTTCACAGTCGCCGTTGGCGCTGCAGGTGAGGCAGTCCAGGGGATGGTCGGAGATGTACAGTTCCATGACGCCGCGGCGCAGCCGGGCGATCTTCTCATTCTGGGTCCGCACCCGCATGCCATCACGCACGGGTTCGGTGCAGGAGGCGTGGACGCCGCGCCGGCCCTCGATTTCCACGAGGCAAAGCCGGCAGGAGCCGAAAGCGTCCAGATTGTCCGAGGCGCAAAGTTTCGGCACGGGAATGCCAGCCTCGATGGCGGCGCGCATGATCGACGTGCCCGCCGGCACTTCGATGGAGGCGCCGTCGATGGCAAGGCTTACCCGCTCCTCCCTGTTCGAGGCCGGGGTGCCGTAATCAAGGTCGTCGAGTCTCATTTGCCGATACCCAGGGCGCTACGCACCGGAATGGGGGTCATGCCTCCCATCTGGCACAGACTGGCCTCTTCCATCACATCGCAAAGTTCCGCAATGACAGCAATCTTGTCTTCAGTGTACTCCCCCGCAGCCAGTGCTTCCACAGTTTCCTTGCCGCGCACGGCGCCGATACGGCAGGGCGTGCATTTCCCGCAGGATTCATGGGCGCAAAAAGCGAATGCGAAATGGGCCTGTTGCAGCCGGTCCACAGTGTCGTCAAACACTACCAGCCCGCCGTGGCCGATGCCAGCGCCGAGTTTCGCCGTGGCTTCGTAGGTGAGCGGCGTATCGAGGTCTTCCTCGAACAGATAGGCGCCGAGTGGGCCGCCCACTTGCACCGCGCCGAAAGGACGTCCGCTGCGGGTGCCTCCACCCCAGTCTTCCACCAGTTCGCGAATACTGAGTCCGAAGGGCAGTTCATACAGCCCGCCGCGCTGGATATTGCCCGCTAGCTGGAATGTCATGCTGCCGGTGGATGGGCCCACGCCGATTTCAGCATAGGCGGCGCCGCCCATTCTGAGTATTCCCGGCACAGAACAGAGCGAAATGACATTGTGCACCAGGGTCGGCTGTCCGAACAGGCCGGCAACCGCCGGCACCGGGGGCTTGGTTCGGACTTCGCCGCGCTTGCCTTCCAGGCTCTCCAGCAGCGAGGTCTCTTCGCCGCAGATATAGGCCCCGGCGCCAATGAAGAGTTCCATCTCAAAGTTCCCCAGCAGCCCGAGTTCCCTTGCCTTCGCGATGGCCTGGGCGAATATCCGTGCCGCCAGCGGGTATTCCGAACGCAGGTAGACGATGCCCTTGTCAGCCCCGATGGCATGGCCCGCAAGTAGCATGCCTTCGATCAGGCGGAAAGGGTCGCCTTCCATGATGAGCCGGTCGGCGAAGGTGCCCGAATCACCTTCGTCGGCATTGACCACGATGTATTTCTGCGGCGCCGGGGTGTCGTGAACGGTTTGCCACTTGATATGCGCCGGGAAGCCCGCTCCGCCACGTCCGCGCAGGCCGCTGACCCGGACTTCGGCAATGATCTCCCGGGGCGGGCGGCGGAGTTGGTCGAGCAGCCAGGTCGGGTCGTAGTCCATGGGATCGCCCCGGCCGCAGCGGTCGAAAACAATCCGTCGCTGGCGGGCGATAGCCGGAATTTCATCCACCGGCCCAAGGGCGACTTCTTCCAGCGCGTCCAGGTCCCGCACCGGCCCATAGGCCTGTCCGTCGATCACCAGCATGGGCTCCAGCCAGGCGAGCCCGAAGCCGCCGCTGCGAATGACCTCGTGGCCTCTCGCATCAAGCTCCCGGGCGAACTCATTGGCGCCCAAGGCGTTGGCAAGGGTTTCATTGGGCACCAGCGCGCGGCTCATGGCAGCAAATCCTCGCAGGTGGCGTGGGCGATGATGCGTTCATTGACCATGGCGCTCGGCCCCGAGGCGCACAGCCCGAGGCAGTACACGCCCTCGAGGCTTGCCGCAAGGTCCTCACTGGTCTCGCCAAGCCCGAGGCCAAGCGCTGCGGAAACTTCCCGGGTGAGCCCGCGACAGCCCACCGCCTGGCAGGCTTCAGCCTGGCAGATGCGGATATGCCTGCGCCCCCGGGGCGTGGTGCTGAAATCGGAATAGAAGGAGACGATCCCGCGAACGTCCGCCCGGCTCAGATTGAAGACATCGGCAACAATGCCGACATGCCCGTCCGCGATATGCCCATGGGCCGCCATGATTCTCCGCAAAGCGGTGAGCGGCGCGCCCGTCTGTCCGACACAGGCGCTGGCGAGTTCACGAATGGCGCTGTCGTTCTCCATGGGCACGCTCCGAAACCGGCTTGCCGCTTGCAGGCAACCTCAGGCAAATGGACTCCTGTCAGCATATTACTTCCGGCAAGGGTATGACAAACGAATTTGTGCCTTACCAGCAATTCTCATTTTGGCGTTTCACTTCTCATGTCATTCTGCGCGGAGCGAAGCGTAATCGCAGAATCTCTTGCAGTGGCCACGCAACGAGGTCCTGCGACTGCGCGCAGGATGACCAAAGAGCGCGCGTTCAACTCCATAATGAGAATTACTGGTGTCTTACGGAACTTCTTGACGAGAATTTCCGTGCGGATTCCGACCCCGAAACTATTTTTGCCAAAAACTTGCCAAGGGCCGGGAAACCTGTCTAGGCTATGCTATGAAGTAGATGGGACGGGAGGAGCCCGGCATGCTGAATACACTGTTGACGTCGTTTTCCGAGAACCTGGCAGTGCTGGTAGTGTTGTTGTTGTGGTTTACCTGGTTCCAGACCCGCTGGCACAGGGACATGACTTCACTGCGCAAGGAAATCTCCGATGTGAAGGACGACCTGTGTAAGGAAATCTCCGACACGAAGAACGAATTGCGCAAGGACATGGGGACCCAGGGCGAACGGCTTGCGAGAATCGAGGGCCTGCTCACACGTGGCGCAGTCTACGATGCGGTTGCCGAGCCGCCGGTCGGGAGCGGGCCTGGGTAATCAGGGGGGCGGAAACGGGAAGTGCATCCAGGCCAGTACCCGGTGCGAGCTTGCCAGGGCAGTACGTTCCGAGTGCAGTTTCAGAAAATGTCCGCAGGGGCGGTAACTCGCCGCCGCCTCGTCAATCCGGCCTGCCTTCTGAAAAGTCACGCCAAGGCTGTTGTGGGCTATGGCGAAATTCGCGCAATAAAAAGGGCTCCCGAGGGAGCCCTTTTTGGTTGGGGCGATCTCCGGGTCAGAAATCGTAAACTACTCGTGCATAGAGAATGCGGCCCATGACATCCTGCAAGCCACCGACTACACCCATGAACTCCGGAGAGCGCTGGGGTTCGCGGTCGAAGACGTTGCGCGAACCGATGGTCATGGCCATCTCGCCGTCGAACAACGCAAGGCCGCGATAGGTATACGCCAGATCCATATCGGTCCAGGCATAGATGCCGGTCTCGAAGATTCCGCCAGGTCGATAGAACCCGCTGAAACGGTCCATGTGCGAGTAAGCCGGACCGTCGTAAGGCAGGTCGTCGATGTAGTGGACAGTTGAAACCACGGAGTGGTTGCCATTGGTCCAGCCCATGCGCAGATTCGCTTTCCAGTGCGGCAATTCAGGCGCCGCGCCGGTACCCCAGTTGTAACCACCAGCCACGTCGCGCGGGGCGGATTCCGGATCGCTTTGCACCAGGAATTCCTGAACGTACGTGGCTTGCAGTCCGAGGCGGAAGTCACCGATGTTGTCGAAGCCGAATGTATAATTGGCGTCGAAGTCCATCGCGGTCACCTTCACGAATTCCGCGTTGATCGATCCGCGGCAGCAAATCTCCAGAATCGTGGCAACATCGCCCCGGGAACGGATGATTTGCTTGTTGGAGCGGGGATCGTTCACCCACGCCTGCAACTGGTCAAGCGAAGGCTTGTCGTCGCCGGAAAATCCGGTCGCCTCCTGGAAGACCGCGAACTCCTCGTTGAGGATATCCTGGGCGTTCTTGCCGACGATCCGGTTCTGGAAGTCAATCTGCACCCACGTCGCGCTGAAATCGAAATCGTCAAACGCGATATCGAAACCGAACTGCTTGGAATCGGAAGTCTCGTTATCCAGATTCGGATTACCGCCGCCACAGGTCGTGGTCCAGGCTTCGAAAGTGCTGAACGGGTCGCTCACCGTACCCAGTCCGCAAGTGACCGGATTCAGCAATTGCTCCAGCGTCGGCGCAATGAAGGCCTCGCCCGCGGTGGCGCGCAAGGTGAGCCAGTCGAGCGGTGCGAATGTCACGCCATACTCGGGGGTCGTAGCGGTCTGCCCGGTGCTGAACGACTCGTGACGCACCGCCAGTTCCACTTCCAGATTGTCGAGCACCGGCAGGGCGAACTCGGCGAAATACGCGTCGATGTTTCGCGAGCCGCTGCTGGCCCTCTCCCTGTTCGAGCTGCCGATCCAGGTAACGCCGGCAAGTTCCTCTTCCGAAGGAATGTTGAGGTACTTGTCGTCGCGGAACTGGTAGCCGACGGCCGCGCCGATCGGTCCACCCGGCAACTCGAAACCTCCCAGGGGAACCTCGCCGTTGAGAACGATGTCCACCGTGGTCAGCTTGTCTTCGATGACTTCAATGCTGCGTCCCGCGACCGCGTTCATCACGTGAACCGAGTTGTTGTCCTCGGGGTTCACGATCAGGAAGGGACTGTAACAGGCGCTGCGCTCATACACGATATCGCATTTCAGACCCTGGATCATCGCCGTGATGTCGTAGTTCTGGTTCGACATGAACTGCAATTCGCGATAGCCGTGGGTATAAGCCGCGGAGCCCTGCCAGCCTTCCAGGAAGGGAACCGTGAAATCCGCTTCGAACGAGTAGCGGCTGACATGATCGATATTGTCGGACAGGTTGGCTGCGTCCGGCGAATGGCCGTGGGACCGTGTATGCGTCTTGTTGATGGGGCGCAAGGTTCGCGCCACCACATCTTCATACAGGGGAATCCAGCCGTTCGGATGCACGATTGCGTCCATCAGTCCGTCATTGTTCACGTCAGCGGAACCGCGGTCCGGGAGACCGTCACCGTTGTAGTCGACACCGAACAGATTATCGGCCGGGTCGGAGCAGACGAAGGGATTGAAGCGATCAAACCTGCCGCCAGCACAAGCTCTGAACGGGTTGCCCGGCATTTCGCCGCGAACCGCCGGCAATTCGCCGATGCGGGAGTTGCCCGGATTGGACGTCGAAGTGTAAGTCCGCTCGGCCAGGCGAGTGTGGTAGCCCTGGAAGGAAAGCGTCAGATCGTCGTTGACGTCGTAGGAGAGATTTGTGAACAACTGCGTTTTCTCAAGCGGCTCGCGCGCGCTGCGCTGGTCGCCGAAATCGAAGAAGCAACTCCCACTTCTAGGATCTCTCATTCCAAAGGCATTGGAAGCCACGCCAGACGTATAGTCGGTTCTTTGGTCACCCGGAGTACAACTGGGATCGGCCGCCCGCCCGCGACTACCCGTATAGTTGCCATCCTCGTCGCGATTTGGGACAAACCAGTTACCCGGGGCGTTTGACGAAATCACCAGGCCGGAATTGGCCAGCAGGCTACGTTCGTTCCAGGCGAGCCGGCTGTTCTGGTGAAACTGTCCGGCCAACACCATGTCGACGCCGCCGAGGTCGCCGCCCCAGAGGAACTGCACCGAATGCTCGTCGTAGTCGCCGCGGGTATCGCCTTCGGCGAATGTTTCGACCCTGAACCCGTCATAAGAGGTGTAGGGGATGAAATTGACAACTCCCGACACCGCCTCGTTACCGTACAGGGCCGCGTTTCCATCCGCCACGATATCCATTCGCTGAATGGCGATCGTGGGAATCATGGTGAGAATGTTCTCGTTCACGAGGCGCTTGCCGTCGAGCAAAGTCAAGGTAGATCTCTGTCCGAGGCCGCGCAGGTCGACAGCGGTGGATCTGGAATCCTGCCCCTGGATCGTGTTGGTGATCTGGGAAGCGTCGCCGTTCACGAACGTGAGTTGCGACACCACCTCACCGAGGTTCAGGGTGCCTTCGGCTTCCAGATCCTCCGCGGTAAGCTGAACTACCGAAGACGCCTGATTGAAGCCTTCCGAGCGCCGGATATAGGAGCCCGTTACGATAACCTCCTCTACCGTGGCTTCATCCTGCGCAAGGCTCGTGCCCGCAACCGGCAAGAGCGACAGCGAGACGGCCGCGCAAAGCAGGCTTCGCTTGTGTGGAATCTTGAACTGCATAGTATCTCTCCATCGAAAATTCGACTGTTTTATGAGCGAAAGCGGCACGGAATGCCGTTCCGATCAGTTATGCGGCAATCCCCCGCAGGGCGATTTTTCCGCCGACGTCCGGGCCAGGCTGCATGACAAAACCAGTACGTACTCGAAGATCAAGGCTCTGTTTTCAGTGACTTTCCCTGTCAGGCCGGACTGTTCCACAGCCGACCGAGCCTGACCAGACCTTCCGGACATACGAACCTCCACGCCGGAGACTTCCGCGTCGCCCGATACTAAAAGCAGTAAATCGGAAGTGTCAAACAGATTTGGCGATTCAGGTGAAATTAGCTTGCCTGGACGGTTCCTCCGGCATTGGAACGAGTCGATTCCACGTCCAGATTGCCACGAGTGCTACACTTGGTAACAATGTCGCGCTACCGCTGATCGGCTCGCAACCCGCCTATTCATTCCGCATTGGATTCACCTGTTGGCGGCGGCTCAGCTACCGCATCGTAGGTTGCGCCGCGCGTGAGCAAGCCCTCGATTCGCGCAAGCCGTTCGCCCTGGGCCCCCATTTCCTTTCTCAATTCATCCTTCGTGTCTGAAAGGTCCTTGCGCAACTCGCCTTTCATACCTGACATCTCCTTGCGCAGCTCGTCTGTCATGCCGAACATTTCCTTGCGCAATTCGTCTTTCATGCCGGACATTTCCTTGCGCAACTCATCCTTCATGCCGGAGATTTCCCTGCGCAACTCGTCCTTCATGCCGGACATCTCCTTGTGCAACTCGCCCTTCATGCCGGACATCTCCTTGTGCAACTCGTCCTTCACGCCGGACATCTCCTTGTGCAATTCGTTCTTCATGCCAGACATTTCCCTGCGCAGGCTTGTGCCGAGTCCGTATATTCTTCCCTGTAGATAGATTGCCAGCAGCAAGATTGCGCCTAAAGTGAGGCCCTGGTCGGCCAATGCCGTAATGATCGCGTTCATGCCGGATTCCTCCTGTCCCATCTACTTCATGGCATAGCCTAGACAGGTTTCCCGGCCCATGGCAAGTTTTTGGCGAAAATAGTTCCAAGGCCGCATCCACAAAGGGAATACTCGCCAAAAGTTCCGTGATTCGCACAAATTTGTTGACTAGGGCGTGTTAACACTATCGCAGTGACTCGACTATAAGCACGAAGACGATGAATCCAAGGAAGACGACATCGAGTTTCTCGAAGCGCGAAAAAATTCGGCGGAAGCCCTTCAGACGCCGAAACAGCCGTTCGACCTCGTTGCGTCTCTTGTACAACTCCCTATCGTATTCCCACGGGTCGTTGCGGTTGCGTTTCGGCGGAACCACGGGCACGAAACCAAGATCGAGTACCAGTTGGCGGGTGGCGTTGTCCTCGTACGCGCGGTCCATGACCATCGCCGGGTTGCCGGCGGGCGCTTCCAGGCCGTTCAGGAGTTCGCGGCCTTCCGGGGCGTCGTGGGCGTTGCCGGGAGAGAGGGTGAACGCGACCG
>JAJEGU010000031.1 GCA_022819645.1 Pseudomonadales bacterium | reverse complement strand
AGGTTCGCACGCCGAAAGCCCCGCCCGGCGCCGCGGCGACACGCTCAAGACAGACACCCGGTCAGACCAGGGCTTGGCTTGGCTTGGCTTGGCTTGGCTTGGCTTGGCTTGGCTTGGCTTGGCTTGGCTTGGCTTGGCTTGGCTTGGCTTGGCTTGGCTTACAGTATGATGCGTCTCGGTCATTTCCATTGTCAAGCGACCCCCCTGGGTGTTCTTTTGTTCGCTTCCGGCTGTCTCGGCCAGAAACGCGCGAACTTTACCACCTTCTCCGACTCTCCACAATCGCTTCGTTCACAAACTTCCCGCCCGCAATTTCCCGGCAGGATGGGCCGGACGGTGAATTCACGCGCCAACGGCAAAACGCCCGGTCGGAAAGACCTCCAGGCGTTGGTTTCAATGGCTTGCGCCTGAATCCGCGAAGCCCGCGCCACGGAATTTTCATCTGCTCTTTCGTGGGTTTTGTCGATGCTTTGCTGTTACAATCAGGACATGATGATCGATGATCCATGGGTCTGGCGGCCGTTGCGGGAAATGCCCGCGGGGGCTGAGGACTGGGCGCTTCCTGGGCAGGCGGAACAGGAGGCGACCTGGGCCCGTTGCCGCGAATCCCTCAAGGGCGACCCGGCAAAGGAACGCTTCATGCAGGGCTGGCTGCGGGAGCGGGTGCGCGCGTTCGCCATCGAAACCGGGCAGATTGAAGGCTTGTACACCCTGCGCCGGGGTGTCACCGAGCAACTCGTGGCCGAAGGTTTCGCCGGCGTTATGGGCGCCCATACCTTCGAATCCGTCGAGGACGAGACGATCCGCGGCCTGTTGTATGACCAGGAAGCCGCCTACGACATGATGTTCGATGATGTCGCCAGCGGCAGGCCGCTGTCCCAGTCCATGGTCAAGAGTTGGCACCAGTTGCTGACCCGGCATCAGGCCACGGTGACCGGACTCGACATGCAGGGGCGCAGGATTGCGGTGCCGTTCCGCACCAGGGGCCAGTGGAAGATTCAGCCGAACAATCCGCGCCGGCTCGATGGCAATGTGCACCAGTACTGCCCGCCGGAACACGTGCAGGCCGAGATGGACCGCTTCTTCGCCCTGTATCGGGAAGTTCGGCGGCGCAACTATCCGGTGAACGTGGAAGCGGCCTGGCTGCATCACCGCTTCGTCCGCACCCATCCTTTCCAGGACGGCAACGGCCGCAGCTCGCGCCTGCTCATGGCCTGGGCCTACATCAAGCGCTCGCTGCCGCCGCCGGTAATCACCGCCCAGGGCAAGCCGGATTACATTGACGCGCTGGAAAGAGCGGATGCCGGGCACCTCCAGGCTTTCTCCGACTATATCGGCGCGCTTTCGCTGACTTCATTGATGAGCGCCAATGCCCTGGCCAGGGACGCCTTCGCCGGCAAGCTCAACCGCGCCAACGGCAACGGCGGCCGCACCATCGGCGACAGCTATCATCCCCCGACCGGGGAATGACAACGAAACGCCAGGGGCGCGGCGATAGCGAATTTTCGCTTTCGCGAATTCCTACGGCGCAGGCTCCTGGCGTGAACCCAGCCGGGTGGCTTCCATCATGATGTGGAAGATCACATTCTGCTCCATGACGCCGCGGACGAGGTCTGCGCCGGGGCCGATGGCGTAAACCGCCACGTCTTCGCCGCCGTGGGTTTCCGAACCCAGGGGCACCAGGGTCTGGGAGCGGAAGCTTTCGTGGGTGGTGTCGATTTGGGCGAGGTTTTCCTCCCGGCCCGGATTGGGGCCGTTGATGTAGCCCAGGGTGGTGTAGGGCATGCCGTCGCCCGCGAGCATGGGTTCGGCGTCGCTGCCTGCCACGGTGCCGAGAATCGGATTGCCCCGGGCGGGATAGCCGGCGATGGTGAATACATGGCTGTGGTCGGCGGTGACGATAATCAGGGTTTCCGACAGGTCGACCATTTCCACCGCGGTCTCCACCGCCCGGGCGAATTCGATGGTGTCGATCAGCGCTCGCCGTGGATTGATCTCGTGGTGGGCGTGATCGATGCGGCCCGCTTCCACATTCAGATAATATCCGTCGGGATCGCGCGCCAGCAGTTCGATGGCTTTGGCGGTCATTTCGGACAGGCTCGGTTCACCTCCGCTGTCGCCGGCGCGGTCGAGTTCGTACTCCATGTGGGAGGATTCGAACAGGCCGAGCAGGTGGGAAACCCCGGACGCATCCACCGTGGCGAATTGTTCGGCGTTCCAGACATAGACCGCATTCTGGTGGCGCTCGACCCACTCCCGGGTCAGGTCCCTGCCATCGAGCCTCTGGCCCCCCGCGCCCTCTTCCGGGTCGATGCCGTCAAGATTGGGCAGGAATTCCCTGCGCCCCCCGCCGAGAGCGACTTCCAGCCCGTTGGAGCCTGGCACATTGTCCGAGAATTCAATCAGTTGCCGGGCGATGTCGGCGCAGTCGCCGGCATTGCGCAAGGCTGCCGCGTTGGCGTCGGATTCGAAACTGCGCGCCATGCTGTGGGCGTAATTCGCCGCCGGCGTGGCGTGGGTCAGTCGCGCCGTGCTGACGATGCCGGTGGCAAGACCCCGCTGTTCGGCAAGTTCGAGAAATGTGGGCAGTTCCGCGCCTTCGATGGAATCGCAATCACCCGGAATCACGGCATCGCTGACACTGATCAGCCCAGCCCGGGTCTTGACGCCGGTGGCCATGGCGGTCATGGTTCCCGCGGAATCGGGCACCTGGGCGTCGGTGTTGTAGGTTCTGGAAAGCGCGAGATTGGGGAAGGTTTCAAAGAACAGCTCGTTCTCCTCACCGGGTTCGCCGCGCAATTGCCCTTCGAGAATCCGCGCCGCGGTGACGGTGGACACCCCCATGCCGTCACCCACAAAGAGAATCACATTCTTCGCCGGGGCAACCTCGCCTCCGCGCAAGGCCAGGCTGTGCTCCACCGCGGCGCGTCCCGCCGCAAACCACTCCTCCGCGGTCTGCTGGGCCCGCACCATGTGCGGCATCATCGGCCCCGCAATCAACAACAACAGAAAGATACGACGCATGTCCGGCATTCCCGAATCAGGATTCAGTGAAGAGTCTAGCAGTGAAATGCGATGAGATGATGACTTTATGCCCGCGTATCGCGGATGCCGGTTTTCGGCAATGGCGAATCAAATGGCAAAACAGGAGGGGGCTCAAGCGACTTTGGCGGCTTCGGGCTGCAGCAATTGCTTGAACTGATGGGGAACGGCCACCATCTGGTGTTTGTCGAAATCGAACAGGACCACGCCCATCTTGGCCATGCAGACCACCGAATCGAGGGCGCTGTTGGTGACCTTCATGCAGATGTCGATCCCGTAGCGGTTCACCTTGCCCACGCCCACGTCGACGATCAGCACGTCATTGGCAAAGGATTCGGAGCGGAAATCCACCGAAAGATCGGTGACCACCATGCCGAGCCCATAGATATTTTCTTCGGTAAATCCGAGGGTTGCGAGATATTGCAGGCGTGCTTCGTGGAGTATTTGCAACATCGACTGGCTGTCGAGATGCCGGGCGTAGTTGAGGTCGCTCAGGCCCACGCTTCTTTCGATCCTGAAGGTGAATTCTTCCGGCGGGTCAAGCTTGATTCTAGGCATGGCGAGCGCTCCCGTGGTTGTTGTTTTCCAAACCGCCTGTTCTGAGACAGGAAGCACTCGAATTGGTTCAATCGAATGCCGCCGGCTGTCGAGCAGGATCCTGCGCCGCAGGTTCCCAGGCCGCCGGTTGCCTGACACCGGCAATGTACTTAGCATTACGCCCTTTCGTCAATTCCGCGTCTTGACCGCGGAACGGGAGCAAAGCACATCATGCAATACACCCTGAACCAGGAATCCATCACCAGCATCGCGGCGGACTGTCTGGTCGTGCCGGTCTGGAAAGACGGCGAACCCGGCGACGACGCCGAAGCGCTTGACGAGGCTGGTGGAGGCGCGCTGAAACAGGTTGCCGGCAGCGGCGACTTTCGCTGGAAAGCGGGCGAATCCCATTTGCTGCACGAGCCGGCCGGCTGCGCCGCGAAGCGGATTCTGCTGCTGGGCGCGGGGGACCCCGCGGAGTTCGACGCCGTCGCGGCGGCGAAGGTTCTCGCCTGCGGCGTCCGCAAGCTGCTCGACGGCAATATCCGCCATGCCCATTTCGCCCTGGAGGATATCGAAACCGTATTCGGCGACGGCGGCTGGCTTGCCGCCCGGCTCTCCCGGGAAGCGGAAACCGCGGCTTATCGTTATGCGGCCACAAAGGCCGGCGCCGGTTCGGAACCCATGCTGGAAAGCCTTTCCGTGCCGTCACTCGGAGACGATCCCGCCGCAGCCCTGGCCCGGGGCAAAGCCATCGGCAGGGGCATGAATCGCGCCCGGGAACTCGGCAATCTGCCGGGTAATATCTGCACTCCGGAATATCTCGCCACTCACGCGAAGAAACTTGCCGGGGAACATGACTCCCTGGAAGTCGATGTCCTCGATGAGGCGCAAATGCGCGAACTCGGCATGGGTTGCCTGCTTTCGGTGGCGGCGGGTTCGGTGGAGGAAGCCCGCCTGATCGTGCTGCGTCATCAAGGCGGGAGCGCCGAAGAAAAACCCGTGGTATTACTTGGTAAAGGAATTACTTTCGATACCGGCGGCATCAGCCTCAAGCCGGGCCTGGCCATGGATGAAATGAAATTCGACATGTGCGGCGCCGCCAGCGTGATGGGCGCCATGGCCGCCGCGGCGGAGTTGCAATTGCCCGTCAATCTCATCGGCATGGCGGCGGCGGCGGAGAACATGCCCGGCGGCAGGGCCACCAAGCCCGGCGATATCGTCACCAGCATGGCGGGCAAGACCGTGGAAATCCTCAATACCGACGCCGAAGGCCGTCTTGTGCTCTGCGACGCCCTGACCTATGCCGAGCGTTTCAACCCGGCCTGCGTCATCGACATCGCCACCCTCACCGGGGCCGCGGTGGCGACTTTCGGCCACGAAGCCAATGCCCTGCTGGGAAATGATCAGCAGTTGATGGACGAGTTGCTGCAATGCGGCCGGGATTGCCTCGACCGGGCCTGGCAGCTTCCCCTGTGGGACGAGTACCAAAAACAGCTCGACAGCAATTTCGCCGACATGGCCAACATCGGCGGCAAGCTGGCGGGGACGATCACCGCCGCCTGCTTCCTGTCGCGTTACGCCGAAGCCTTCCCCTGGGCCCATCTCGATATCGCCGGCAGCGCCTGGCTTGCCAATGGCGCGAGAAAGGGCGCCACCGGCCGCCCCGTTCCCCTGCTGATGGAATTCCTGCTGGCGCGAGCGGATCAGAACTGAAATGGACAAGACCTTCAAGCCGCGGGAGATCGAGGATCGCTGGAACCGCATTTGGGAAGACCGCGGCTACTACGCGCCGGGAACCGGCGGCGCAAGCTACAGCATTGCCATTCCGCCGCCCAATGTCACCGGGCGGCTGCACATGGGCCACGGCTTCCAGCTCGCCATCATGGACGCCCTGATCCGCTATCAGCGCATGAGCGGCAAGGACACCCTGTGGCAAGTGGGCACCGACCACGCCGGCATCGCCACCCAGATGGTGGTGGAGCGGCAGCTCAATGCCGGGGGCGACAGCCGGGAAGCCATTGGCCGCGAGCGCTTTGTGGAGCGGGTCTGGCAATGGAAGGAGGAATACGGCGGCATCATCACCCGGCAACTGCGGCGCATGGGCTCTTCCCTGGACTGGTCCCGGGAGCGCTTCACCATGGACCCGGAACTGTCGGCCCTGGTGGAGCATGTGTTCATTTCCCTGTACCGGGAAGGGCTGATCTATCGCGGGCTACGGCTGGTGAACTGGGACCCGCAACTGCTTACGGCGATTTCCGACCTCGAAGTCATCGCCGAGGAGGAATCCGGCTCGCTGTGGCATCTGCGCTATCCCCTGGCGGATGCGGACGGCACCGGCGCAAGCCATGTCACCGTTGCCACCACGCGGCCGGAAACCATGCTCGGCGACACCGCGGTCGCAGTGCATCCCGAAGACCCGCGCTACCGGGATCTGGTTGGAAAAATGGTGGAATTGCCGCTTTGCCGGCGGCGGATTCCCGTGATCGCCGATGACTATGTGGACCCGGAATTCGGCAGCGGCTGCGTCAAGATCACTCCGGCCCACGATTTCAATGATTACGAAATCGGCCTGCGCCATGAATTGCCCATGATCAATATCCTCACCCGGGACGCCCGCATCAGCGATGCGGCGCCCGAGACCTATCGCGGCCTCGACCGCTTCGAAGCGCGCAAGCGGGTGGTGGCCGATCTCGAACAGGCGGGGCTGGTGGCGGATATCGAAGACCACCGGCTCAAGGTGCCCAGGGGCGACCGCAGCGGCGTCGTCATCGAGCCCTTGCTGACCCCGCAGTGGTATGTGGCCATCGACGAGCTCGCCAAACCCGCCATTGCGGCGGTGGAAAATGGCGAGATCGAATTCGTGCCGCGCAACTGGGAGAACACTTATTTCTCCTGGATGCGCAACATCCAGGACTGGTGCATCAGCCGCCAGCTCTGGTGGGGGCACCGCATCCCCGCCTGGTACGACGGGCGGGACAATGTCTATGTGGGCGCAAGCGAGGCGCAAGTGCGCCGGGAGCATGGCCTCGGGGACGATATCGCCCTGCGCCGGGATGAGGATGTCCTCGACACCTGGTTTTCCTCGGCGCTGTGGACTTTCTCCACCCTGGGCTGGAAACCCGGCGCAGCCCGGGAATCCGGCGCTCAAAGCGAATACTTCGAGCGCTTCCATCCCACCAGCGTGCTGGTGACGGGTTTTGACATCATTTTCTTCTGGGTGGCCCGGATGATCATGATGACGCTGAAGTTCACCGGCGAGATACCCTTTCGCCAGGTTTACATCACCGGCCTTGTGCGCGACGAGCACGGCCAGAAAATGTCCAAGTCCAAGGGCAATATCCTCGACCCCATCGACCTGATCGACGGCATTTCCCTGCCCGACCTCATCGCCAAGCGCACCGAAGGCATGATGCGGCCGCAACTGCGGGATCAGGTGGAGCGCTTTACCCGGGAATCCTTCCCCGACGGCATCCCCGGCCATGGCGTGGATGCCCTGCGCTTCACTTTCTATTCCCTTGCGTCCACCGGCCGCGACATCAAGTTCGACATGGGCCGCATGGCGGGTTTCCGCAATTTCTGCAACAAGATCTGGAATGCCGCCCGTTATGTCCTGATAAACTGCGAGGGCAAGGCGGTGGCGCCGGCCATCGTCGAGACGGATTGCACCGTGGCGGATCGCTGGATCGGGGACCGTTTCGACGCCGCCGCGATCGAAGTCCGGCAGGCCATGGCGGAATACCGCTTCGACCGGGCCTCGCGCTGCCTGTACGAGTTCTTCTGGAGCGAGTTCTGCGACTGGTATGTGGAGCTTTCCAAACCGGTCCTGTGGAATGAGGAAGAAGACCCGGCGGCGGCGGCCGCAAGCCGCCGGGTGCTGCTCGAAACCCTGGAGCGTTCCCTGCGCCTGTTACACCCCTTCATGCCATTCATCAGCGAGGAAATCTGGCAGCGAATCGCTCCCCTGCTCTCCATCGAAGGCGAGAGCATCATGCTGCAAGCCTGGCCCGAAGCCTCCAGCGCCGGAGCGGATTCCGCGGCGGCGGCGGATATCGCATGGCTACGGCAAGTCGTCACCGCGGTACGCACGATCCGCAGTAAAATGGACATCTCCCCCGGGCGGAAGCTGCCGGTATTGCTTCGCGCCGGCGAATCCGGCGACGCAAACGCCGGCAAGCTGCGGCTGGAACAGTACCGCCGCTACCTGACCCAACTCGGCAAACTCGAATCCATCGATTGGCTGGAAGGAGAAGCGCCGCCGGCGGCGACGGCAATCGAAGCGGGAACCGAAGTGCTCGTGCCCCTGGCGGGCCTGATCGACGTGGCCGCCGAACTCGCCCGCCTCGACCGGGAAATCAGCAAGCTGGGGAAGGCGTTGCAGTCGCTGCGGAGCAAACTCGGCAACCCCCGCTTTACAGCCAATGCGCCGGAAAAAGTCGTGGCGGAAGTGCGCGAGCGCGAGTCGCAACTTTCGACTTCAGCGGCGGCCCTGCAGGCAAGGCGGCAGAGCCTGAAAGAATCAACCGGATGAGGCTCGGAATCCACTTCAATTCCGCAGCCCCAGGGGCATGCTGAAGCTGATATCTTCGCTGACACCGCTGATTTCGGCGACTTCGCATGGAGCGTGATCCCGAAGCCGGGCAACGACTTCCCGCACCAGTGATTCCGGGGCCGAGGCGCCGGCGGTGACGCCGATGCGGATCTTGTCTTCAAGCCAGTGGCCCCGGATGGCGGCGGCGCTTTCGATTAAATGGGATTCGCAGCCCAGCCGCTCGGCAAGCTCTCGCAGACGATTGGAATTGGAGCTGTTGCCGGCGCCCACCACAAGCAACAGGTCACACTCGAGGGCGAGTTGCTTGACGGCGTCCTGGCGGTTCTGGGTGGCGTAGCAGATGTCGCTGCGGCGGGGCCCCTTGATGTCGGGAAAGCGCTGCTTGAGCTCCTCGATGATTTCAGCGCAGTCATCCACGGAAAGCGTGGTCTGGCTGAAATACGACAGCCGGGCCGGATCCCGGATTTCGATCTTGCGGGCGTCCTCCACGGACTCCACAAGATAAATCTCGCCGCCGGCGCTGGTGTCGAAATTGCCGAGAGTGCCCTGCACTTCCGGATGATTGGCGTGGCCGATGAGCAAGCACTCCTCACCCTTGCGGGCGGACCGGGCAACTTCCATGTGGACTTTGGTGACCAGGGGGCAGGTGGCGTCGAAAACCTGGAAACCGCGGCTGGAGGCTTCTTCGCGAATCTTATGGGCGACGCCATGGGCGCTGAAAATCACTACCGGGCTGCGACCGGCGGCGTCAATATCGGGAATTTCCTCGAGTTCCTCGACAAAAACCGCTCCCTTGCCGCGCAGGCCCTCAACCACATGCCGGTTATGCACGATTTCATGGCGCACGTAAATCGGCGCCCCATACAACTCCAGGGCGCGCTCGACCACCTCGATAGCCCGGTCCACCCCGGCGCAAAACCCCCGGGGGTTCGCCAGACTGAGCTTGACTGGCTGCCGGGCCTGTACAATTGTCGCATCCATAGCCCGGGTATTCTACATGAGTTGGGGCGTTGCATCGCTTGCATGGACTTGCATTCAGGATGAGGCTTACAATCATCAGGTATTCTCTGAAAAACTCCATCCGTGGAGTTTTTCATTATCGCAAAACAAAAGCGTGATTTTGTTTTGCTCCCGAAGCTCTGACTTGATCAGAGCTTCCTTAGGCGAAACGGGAGGGATTTTGATGTTTGGGAAGTTCCTGGCAACTATTGGTTTGTTGTGCGGCTTGCTTCCGGTCGCGTGGGCTCAGCCTGCCATGGAGACGCCCCCGGAGCCGTTCGTGATTCAGACTTTCGAGATTGACGAGGTGCTGGTGACGCCGGTGGCCACGGGGCTGGCGAATCCCTTTGATCTGGCTTTTCGCGGCAATGGCGACATCCTGGTTACCGAGCGCTATGCGGGCAAGCTCAGGGTGATTCGCGACGGGCGCCTGCTTGAGACGGATCTTGACGGCGTCCCCGAGGTGTATGCGGGGGAATTCCGGGCGGGATTGATGGCGGTGGCGTTACACCCGGAAAACGATTCGATCGTGTATCTGACCTACACCAAGCCCATCGTCGTGGATGGCGAGCCGGAGCGAACCGTGGCGCTGGCGCGGGGGCGGATTGACGGCGATTCGCTCACTGGCGTTGAGGATATTTTCCTTGCCCGGGGGCTTGATCGGGGAATCGCCGCTTCTCAACTGCTGTTCACCCCGGAAGGGCACTTGCTGATGTCCATCGGCGGCGCCTATATGTACCTGGGGATTGGAGAATACGCCCAGGACGCTTCGCTTCATTACGGCAAGCTGCTGCGTCTGACCGACGATGGCGCGCCGGCGCCGGGCAATCCGTTTCTGGACAGTGGCGAGTACCTGCCGGAAGTCTGGTCGGTGGGGCATCGTAATATCATCGGCCTCAACTTTCATCCCGAAACCGGTGAACTCTGGGCAACGGAAAATGGTCCCCAGGGCGGAGATGAGGCCAATATCATCCGGCCGGGAGCGAATTATGGCTGGCCGGTGGTTTCCTACAGCCGCCAGTACCGGGGGGACCGGGTTTCGGAAAACCCCTGGAGCCACGAATTCATCGACCCGGAAATCATCTGGTGGCCTTCCATCGCGCCGGCGGGAATGATCTTCTACAGCGGTGACAAGCTGCCGCAATGGCAGGGCAACATGATCGTCGGCTCGATGATGGAAGGCAGGATTCCCGGCACCGGGCATATCGAGCGGGTGGTATTCAACAGCCGCGGCCAGGAAATCAGGCGCGAAAGCCTCTTGCGGGAACTCGGCGCAAGAGTTACCGGCGTGACCCAGGGGCCGGATGGCTATCTATATGTTCTCCTCGACGAAGAAAACGGCGCCCTGCTGCGGCTGGAGTCGGTAACCCGGGATCAGGCGGCAGAGCAGTAAAGGCTCTTGCAAAGTGGCGGTGAGAGAGGGATTCGAACCCTCGATGCCTTTCGACATACACACTTTCCAGGCGTGCTCCTTCGACCACTCGGACATCTCACCGGTTTCCGGTTTGTGTTTTGCGACCGGCAATTCTCATTTTGGCGCTCCAACCTTGTCATTCCGCGCGAAGCGCAGTCGCAGAATCTCTTGCGGTGGCCTCGCGATGAGATACTGCGACTGCTTTTATTGTACATGCCATTGAGGATGGCATGCACAAACGAGGGGGAGATCGCGTGGGATGACCAGGAATGGCGGGCCGGTCTTTCATTGCCTGGCGTCGCGGCCGATCAGCCGACCGGGGTTGATGGGAGTGGTGCTGCGGTAGACGTTGATTTCCAGGCCGCCGCGGCGGAGAAAGTGCAGGGAGAGGCTGAGTCGTTCGGGCCGGCAGGCGCTCAGGATGTCGTGGAAGGCCTGCCCGGCGCAGCTTTCGTGCCAGGCGGCGTGTGCGCGGTAGGCGCAGAAATAGCGCAGCAGGCTGGGCTCGTTGATCTCCCTGCCGCTGTAGGCCAGGGCCGCGCTCGCCCAGTCGGGCTGTCCGGTTACCGGGCAGATGGAGCGGAACAGTTCGGTACGCAGTTTTCGATCGACGACGGGCTCGTCTCCGGTTTCCAGCAGGCCCGCGTCGGGGCCATTCTCGAGTCGCGCGATGGAATGCGCGTCGATGAGGGCGTAATCGGCCAGCAGACAATTGTCGGGGTAGGCGGTCAGGCCCCAGATGCGCGCCTCGGCCTTGCCGCCGCAGCAGGCGGACAGATCCCGCGCTATCCGCTCCGCCGCGGACGCGGTGTCGTCGATTCGCTCGTTATTGAGCCCGGCGAGATAGAGCTTGAGGGATTTGGATTCCACCAGGAAAGGCGAATCCGCCGGAAACAGGAATTCCCCGACAAAAACCTCGGGACTGCCATTGGCGTCCAGCCAGGACAATTCATAGGCGCGCCAGTGATCGAGGCCGTGCATGACGGCGCCATCCACGGGGATGCTTTCCCTGGGTATCGGGTGCAGCACCTCCGGGCTGTACCGAACGGGAATGCCGGTTCGCTTGCCAAGTGGACTGCCGCCCATGTTCAGCTCCGCACGCCGGTGCCCTTGCGCAGCAGCCAGATACAGCCGCCGTAGAGCACGATGATGAACAGACAAAGCATGGTGAACGCCCAGGCCACGTCGATATCGGATGTGCCGAGTATACCGTAGCGGAAGGTGTTGACCATGTAGAAAATCGGGTTGAGCTGGGACACCACCCGCCAGAACGGCGGCAGCAGTTCGATGGAGTAGAACACGCCGCCGAGATAGATCAGCGGCGTCAGCACGAAGGTGGGAATGATGGAGATGTCATCAAAGTTGTTGGCGAATACGGCATTGATGAAGCCGCCCAGGGAAAACACCAGCGAGGTCAGCAGCACCACGCTGATGGTGATCAGGAGGCTGTGGATGCCCAGGTCGGCGAAGAACAGCGACATGAGCGTGACGATCAGGCCCACGCAAAGCCCCCGGGCCATGCCTCCGGCGATGTATCCCGAGAGAATGACGTAATTGGGGATCGGCGCCACTAGCAGCTCTTCCACGCTGCGCTGGAACTTCTGGCTGAAAAACGACGACACCACATTGGAATAGGAATTCTGGATGACCGCCATCATGATGAGCCCCGGCACGATGAACTCCATGTAGCGGTAACCGCCCATTTCCCCGATTCTGCTGCCCACCAGATTGCCGAAAATCACGAAATACAGCGAAATCGTGATCACCGGCGGCAGCAGGGTCTGCAGCCAGATTCTGGTGAATCGCCGCACTTCCTTGATGACGATGGTTTCGAAAGCCACCAGCCGGTGATCGGAAAACATCAGCCCCCCTCCCCCCCGTTCCCGCGCAGGCGGGACAGGAACAACTGTTCCAGCCGATTGGCCTTGTTGCGCATGCTGATAATGCGGATGCCGAGGCGGTCGAGGGCGGCGATGGCGCTGTTGATGTCGCGACCGCCGGAAAGCACGGCCTCGATACTGTGGGAATCGATCTTGCGCAGGGAGAGCCCGGGCTCGTCGATGTTCACCTCGTCCTCAAGCGTGGCGTCGGAATCGAGAATGAACGCGTGGGTGTCGAGTTCGAGCAGCAGCTTTTTCATTCTCGTATTCTCGATGATGCGGCCCTCGTCGATAATGGCGATATTGCGGCAAAGCTGCTCGGCTTCCTCGAGATAGTGCGTGGTCAGAATGATGGTGGTGCCGGCGCGGTTGATTTCGAGCAGGAAATCCCACATGGAGCGCCGCAGTTCGATGTCGACGCCGGCGGTGGGCTCGTCGAGAATCAGCAGCCGCGGCTCGTGCACAAGCGCCCGGGCAATCATCATGCGCCGCTTCATGCCGCCGGAAAGCGCGCGCGAGCGATCATTGCGCTTTTCCCACAGGCCAAGTTGCCTGAGATACTTTTCGCTGCGTTCGGCGGCGAGTTTGCGCGGCAAGCCGTAGTAGCCCGCCTGGGTCCGGACCACATCGCCGACTTTCTCGAACTGGCTGAAGTTGATTTCCTGGGGCACCACGCCAAGATCGAGCTTGGTCCGGTACACGTGGGTATCCACATCGCGGCCAAACACGCGCACCTTGCCGCCGCTGCGGGTCACCAGGGTCGAAACGATACCGATGAAGGTCGATTTGCCTGCGCCATTGGGCCCAAGCAGCGCGAAGAAATCGCCCTGTTCCACTTCCAGCGAGATGCCTTTCAAGGCCATGGCGCCACTGGCGTAGCGTTTCTGCAGATTGCTGACGGATATGGCTACAGTCATGAATCGCTTTGGCCGCCGGCGGTTCGGGATTATCCGGAGAACGCGGCGCGGGTTCCTTTCGCAAATCGCAAAAAACCCGGCTTGCGCCGGGTTTTCGCAGTTGGCGTCCCCTAGGGGTTTCGAACCCCTGTTGCCGGGATGA
The DNA here is from genome assembly GCA_022819645.1 of Pseudomonadales bacterium. Classification (GTDB taxonomy): domain Bacteria; phylum Pseudomonadota; class Gammaproteobacteria; order Pseudomonadales; family Pseudohongiellaceae; genus UBA9145. The sequence continues at coordinate 1,224 of JAJEGU010000031.1, read as the reverse complement.
AAACCCGGTGTCCTAGGCCTCTAGACGAAGGGGACAAGTCCGGTGGGCAGGCGCCCGCCCCGGAAAGACGCGGATTCTAAATAAACACCCCGCCCGGGGTCAATAGCTTTTCTGTGGTTTGCGCACCGCCGAGCAAAGGAATTCTTCAGTGCCCCATAAGAAAATGGTAATTGCCTTTGCGGGTATCCGGGATTACTCTGGGTACAAAGGCAATCCGGGCGGCCAGCGGGCGAATCCGGATTGGCGCGGAAAATCTGCCGGCCATTGGGCATTTCCGGCGGACGAAACTCGAAACGGCGGGAGGAAACGGTCATGACTTTACGAAACAAGCACCTGAAGGGTGGCGATGAAACATTCAACGCCGAAGGGTATCGGGGCAATTTCGTTGTCCACAAGGGGAACAGCGGCACAGATACCATCACGCAGTTCAACATGCGGGAGGATACCCTGGACCTGACCCGGTTCGGAGACGCGTTTACCTGGGAGGAACTCAAGGAGCATATCAGCTTCAAGGTAGGGTACTCCCTCCAGGATCCGCCGGTGGTTACCGTAAATCTTACCAAGTGGGGTGGAGGCATCATCAGGCTGGAGTCATGGGACATTTTTGTCGGTTACAACTCGAATAATCCCGAGACCATCAGGGAAGTGTTCCAACTCGGTCCGGCCACCCAGGGAGACGATGTCCTCAGCGGCACAGCCAGCGCGGACACCATGCGCGGCTATCAGGGCGACGATGTCATGCGGGGTCATGGCGGCGATGACGTCATGCGGGGCCACGACGGCGAAGACGAAATGTATGGCGGCGCCGGTGAAGACGAGATGCACGGTGACTGGGACGATGACGAAATGCATGGCGGCGAACATCGTGACAAGATGTATGGTGGCCATGGCAAGGACAAGATGTACGGCGACGCTGGCAACGACTTCATGGAAGGAAACTGGGGCAAGGACGAAATGCATGGCGGCATCGGCAATGACAGGATGTACGGCGGCGAAGGCGATGACGAGCTGAACGGCGACGCCGGCGACGATCATCTGGAAGGCAACGCCGGCACGGACATCCTGCGGGGCGGCGCCGGCAACGATTTCCTGGACGGCGGCGCCGACGCCGACATTGTCGGCGGCATCGAGGGCAACAACACCCTGATCGGCGGCGCGGGCAACGACTGGCTCTACGATGGCAGCGGGGATGACCGCTTTGTCTTCGCCCCCGGCAGCGGCAAG
>JAJEGU010000061.1 GCA_022819645.1 Pseudomonadales bacterium | reverse complement strand
CTTGCTCCAGTCACGGAGCATAGCTCCGTACCGTTGCGGCCGCGCTCGAAGCTGCGCTTCGAAAACGCTTGCCTTCACCCATCGAATTCGGCGGCACTTCCATGTGCCGCAGGGAAGCTCTGACTTGATCAGAGCTTCCCTATTGATAATGCAGGCAAGGAAAGAGTGTAACTTTTTCTCCGGCGCATCGTTGGATTGATGGTCGGGGGAGATCGATGAAGTTCGGTGATACCGCTGACGATTTCCATTTTGAGTACGCAAGAGGAACGAGCAATGATCAAAAATGCCCTGATGGCGGTTCTGGCCCTGGCGCTCAGCGCCTGCCTGGTGACCGTGGATTCGGATTCCCGCGCCCTGCGGACGGTCTGGAGCGAAGGCGACGTGGCGCGTCTCGAAGTGGGCCGAAGCGACGAGCAGTTCGTGCGCAGCACCTTCGGCGAACCCGTCAGCAGGCTGAGCTACGCCGACGGCAGCCAGGTCTGGAAGTACCGCAATCGATCCGAAAAGGACACTGAAGTGGGTGTGTTCCTGGTGTTCTCGGTGGACGTGGAAGAAGAACGCACCGAAACCCTCTCCATCGAATTCGAAAACGGCATCATCAGCAACTACTGGATCGACGAACAGCGGTTTTAGGAGCCTGCGCCGTAGGAATTCACGGCTGCAAATCCGCTCTCATTGGCCATCCTGCGCGCAGTCGCGGGGTGAGGCCCAACCGGCGTAACCGGCCAAGAGCAAAGCTCTTTGAGAGCCGAACGGCTCGTCAGGGCGAGGGCAAGCGTTTACGAAACGAAGCTTCGTGCGCTGTCCCGAGCGGCGCCGAGCCATGCTCGGCGTAAAGCTTGCAATTGTGGCGTCAGCATGGTATGAAATTCAAACTTTCTAACAATCTGAATGAGACGCCAATGTCCATCGTAACGGTGAAACCGAAATTTCAGGTGACCATCCCTGCCAAATTGCGGAAAGGCATCGATCTTCGAGAGGGGGATTTCCTGGAAGCGACGCTCGTCGGAAATGGAATCCTGTTCAAGCCCAAGGCCTTGATCGACCGGGATTCGACCGCTGACCGCATTGACGCCAGGTTCGCGGCGACTCAGCCATCAACTGCAGATCTCGGACGTTCGGAAGACGAAATCATGAAAGATGCCATCAACGATGTTTCCCGATCTCGTCGAGAACGACGCGGTCGTCTTGGATGAGATTCGTCCTGGATTGCAATGTTCTGGTTGCGGCGGCGAGGACAAATGGCGCTTGCCGTCAGGTCGTGGGCCGGGTGGTGCGAGAGCATGAAATGGTCTTGTCCAGCCCAATCCTTTCTGAATACGAAGCGGTTGCCGGGCGGCGCAGCCAGTCGCCGTACCGGGAGACGCTGACTTTTGTCATCGGTACGCTTGCAAGTCTGGCGATTTTCGTAGAGCCGGCAGATATGAAGTTCGGTCTTCGCGACCCGGACGATGAAGTTTATCTGGCTACTGCCGTGGCTGGAGGAGCGGATTTGATCACCGGCAATTTGCGCGACTTTACAGAAACGCGATACGGCCCGGTCAAGATTTGGGCTCCACGCGCCTTTCTCGACCAACCAGCCAAAATTCAGTAGGCCCCACAGACACTGCAAGTCTTGGCCGCAGCATTAGGGAAGCTCTGATCAAGTCAGAGTTTCGTGAGCAAAACAAAACTACGCTTTTGTTTTGCGATAATGAAAAATTCCAGGGAGGGAATTTTTCAGAGAATACTTAGTGTTTTGCGCCCGGCAGGCGGAATCCGCATAATCTCCGGGTCTGGATATTGGCCGGGCCTGGAGCCTGCGGCGCGAGCTCCTGAAGCGGTGATGCGGAAACGGGAACGACAAATGACGCGGGAATCCATGGAAGTCGATGTGGTGATCGTCGGCGCCGGGCCGGCGGGGTTGGCCACGGCCTGCCGGCTGCTGCAGTTGGCGCGGGAGGCCGGGCGCGAGCTTTCGGTTTGCGTGCTGGAAAAGGGCTCCGAGGTGGGCGCCCATATTCTTTCCGGGGCGGTGTTCGAGCCCGGGGCGCTCGGGGAGCTGTTTCCCGACTGGCGGGAGCGGGGCGCGCCGCTGTCCACTCCGGTCAAGGGAGACAAGGTCTTTTATCTGGGTTCGGAAAAAACCTCCCTGGGCTTTCCCGAGTGGATGGTGCCAAAACCCATGCGCAATCACGGGAATTACATCATTTCCCTCGGCAATCTCTGCCGCTGGCTGGGGGAGCGGGCCAGCGAACTCGGCGCGGAAATCTTTCCCGGCTTCGCCGCCACCGAGATTCTGTATGACGATGACGGCCGCGTGAAAGGCGTCGCCACGGGCGACATGGGAGTGGCCGCCGACGGCGGGAAAAAGCCCACTTTTGAGCCAGGCTTCGAGTTCCACGCGAAATTCACGATTCTCGCCGAAGGCTGCCGCGGCCATCTCGGCAAGGAAGTGATTGCCCGTTATGAACTCGACAAGGGCCGCGACCCCCAGCACTACGGCATCGGCCTGAAGGAAGTCTGGGAAATCGAAGAGGACCGGCACGAGGAAGGACTCGTGGTACACACCGCCGGCTGGCCCATGACCGGGCCCAGCCATGCCGCCACCAGCGGCGGCTTCCTGTATCACGCGGAAAACCGCCAGGTCTATGTGGGCCTCATCATCGACCTGAGCTATCGCAACCCCCACCTCAGTCCCTTCGACGAATTCCAGCGCTACAAGCATCATCCGGTGATCAAGGGCTGTCTGGAAGGCGGCAAGCGTATCGGTTATGGCGCCCGGGCGATCATCAAGGGCGGCCTGAACTCCCTGCCGGAAATGTGTTTTCCCGGTGGACTGCTCATCGGCTGCGACGCCGGCACCCTCAATGCCGCCAAGATCAAGGGCAGCCACACCGCCATGCGCAGCGGCATGCTCGCGGCGGAATCGCTGTTCGCGGCGCTTGGCGAGGGTGCGGCGGAAACCGATTTCGGCGAACGATTCCGCGCTTCCGGTTTGCGCGAAGAATTGCATCGGGGGCGCAATTTCGGCGGCGCCTTTCACAAACTCGGCTTCTGGCTCGGCAGCGCCTTCACCTGGGCCGAGCACAACCTGTTCGCCGGCCGCTTGCCGTTCACCCTGCATGACCGCAACCAGGACCATTGCCAGTTGCGACCTGCCGGGGAGAGCCGGCGCATCGACTATCCCAGGCCCGATGGCGTACTCAGCTTCGACAGGCTTTCTTCGGTGTACCTGTCCAATACCAACCACGAAGAGGACCAGCCCTGCCATTTGCAGCTCGGGGACCCGTCGATTCCCATCGATGTGAACCTGCCGTTGTACGATGAGCCGGCCCAGCGCTACTGCCCCGCGGGAGTCTATGAAGTGGTGGCGCGGGACGACGGCGGCAAGCGCTTCCAGATCAATGCCCAGAATTGTGTCCACTGCAAGACCTGCGACATCAAGGACCCGGCCCAGAACATCGTCTGGGTGGCCCCGGAGGGCGGGGGCGGGCCCAATTATCCGGCGATGTGACGCAGCCATCGCCGGTGGGATTCTGCGGCTGCGCGCAGAATGACGGGAAAGTGGCTTCGCCCCTCTTGTCATTCTGCGCGGAGCGAAGCGCAGTCGCAGAATCTCTTGCAGTGGCCACGCAATGAGATACTGCGACTGCGCGCGGGATGACTGATGCGGCCGCGCCCATTGTCATAATGAGAATTGCTGAAGCGACAGGGGAAGGTGCGGCTTCGCAATACGGAAACCGTTATACTGACAGGCCCTGTTGCGCCCATGTTCCGATTCATTGGCCACGCCGTGAAAGTCTCCCGCAACAAAATTTCCGGTCTTTGTCTTGTGCTGGCCCTTTGCCTGTTGCCCGCCGCCGGAATCGCCCAGGTGGAACTGGCGCAGCAGCGCTGGCAGCGGCTGGAAACGGAACATTTCCAGATTCTGAGCCAGTTGTCCGCCCGGCGCACCGCGGAAGTCGCCGGAGAGCTTGAGATCTGGCGCCAGGCGGTGGGGCGGATGCTCGGCGGTTCCGGTGAATTGCCGGTGGCCAGCGTGCCCAATCGGGTTTTCCTGTTCGACGATCACGAGGACTTTTCCCACTTCAGCCCGCAGGAGAGCGCCGGCTTCCACCTGCCCACGCCCAGGGCGAACTACATGGCCATGTCTCTCAGCGAAGACATGGCCTGGCAGCAGGGATTGCATCACTACGTGCATTTCCTGATTCGCAATTTCGTCGATCTGCGTCTGCCGCGCTGGTACGAGGAAGGGCTGGCGGGCTACTACTCCCGCAGCGAGGTGGATGACGGCGAGTTGCGTTTGCCGGGCTACTCCCCGACAACCAATGAACGCATGGCGGAATTGTCCGGGGAACTTGCCATGGAGCGGCTGCTGTACCAGGACGCCGCGCTCGCCTCGCCGCGGCTGATCCAGATCGCCAATCTCAAGTCGGAAGCCCTGCTCGCCTATCTGCGCCACGGCCACGAGGAAGGTTTTGCCGACCGCCGGGAACCCTTGCGGGATTACCTCGGGCACTTGCTCGACGGCCGTAATCCGCGCTTTGCCTTTGACCAGTCCTTCCGTATGCGACCGGAACAGCTTGAGGAGGAACTGCGGGCGTATCTGCTGGCCGGCCGCGCCAGGGGATGGTCGGTTCCGGTGGCGGGCCTGCGGGTGGATTTTGATCTGGACCCGGAAACCGCGGAAGCGGATCATGTGGCGGTCCAGTTGGGCGAGCTGGCCCTCAATGCGGGGCGTTTCGCCGTGGCGGAAAGCTTCTTTCGCAGCCTCACCGGGAAGGACAGCCGCATAGCCCGGGCCTGGTCGGGGCTTGGGGATTCACTGCGCCTGCAGGAAGAGGCGGAAAGCGACCGGCAGATTGCCGGCTACTTTGACCATGCCCTGGTCCTGGAGCCCGACAATCCCGACATCCTGCTCGATTTCGGCGAGTACTGGGAATACGAACTGGAAGACTGTGACAACGAATGGGCGCCCGCCCGGGCGGCGGAAAGGCTGGCGGCGGCCCGGGAGGCGTTCGAGAAGGTCATCGCCATGGCGCCGGACAGTCCCGAGGCCAATCTTGCCATGGGCGAGATTCATCTGTTCCCGGAGCACGATTGGCGCGATGGCGTGGAATATCAGCGGCGGGCCTTTGCCCTGCTGCCGGCCGATACCTTTATCATGGAACAGGCGGTAAAGTACGCGATAGAGGCCGGGGATTTCGACGAGGCCGAGCGCCTCATCGCCGAGCTCGCCCAGCCGCTGCACTTCTGGGGCGAGCCCGACTGGGTCAGCGACTTGCGCCTGCGCCTGCTCGCCAAGCGGCGGGGGGAAGGATATGATCGATGTATTGATGGCTGATTGGCGGGGGCGCCTTCGGCATGTTTCATACATGCCTTCCCTGGCGCGGAAGTTATGGCTTCGCCAAACCCCGGTCTCGACATCCTGTCGAGCCGTTCGTCCAGCCACCGAGCAAAGCTCGGTGTCGCTCGGGACCGCGCACGAAGCTGCGCTTCGTAAACGCTTGCCCTCGCCCCTCAAAGAACTTCGCTCTTTGTCGGCTGCGCCGACCGGGAACCTGCCTTGGCTTGGCCTGTGCCTGCCTTCCCTGGCGCGGAAGTTCTGGCTTCGCCAAACCCCGGTCTCGACATCCTGTCGAGCCGTTCGGCCCTCAAAGAGCTTCGCTCTTTGTCGGCTGCGCCGACCGGGCCTCACCCTTTCGGGGATCGTCGTGCTTCTTGAGTGCAAGATTTCAACTTTGTTTGTTTGGAGATGCCTGTCAATGGGCAGTCTGAAGCTTGCCTGGATGCTGTTTGCGGGTTTGTGTTTCTTGAGTTTTTCCGCCGCCGCCCAGAAAGGGGTGGAGGAATTGTTTGTGGTAATTGCCAGTGAGATTCCCGCAGCGGAGCTTCGCTTGCTGGCCAATCTGAATGATCGCGAGGAAGCGGCGGGCCGGCCCGACCCGCCGCGGCTTGGCGGGTTTGCGGATTTGCCACCCGATGAGTACCCGGACAGCGCTGAGATCGAAGTCTGGGAAGCGGCGGCCCTGGTCGGAGAAATCGGCGCCTTGATATTGTTTTCAGACGAAGAGCCAACTCCACCAGTGCCGGAAGGTTACATTTTGATAGACGACAGCGGGCTCCCCGTTAATGTGTTGGGTCAGTGGATAAGCAGCGCCGGAATCACCCAAGGCCGGGACCGCATATTCGTTACCTTTGCGGATGAAGATGTGGAACTCGCTGATCGAATTCGCGAGGTGGCGGCGTCAAATGGCTACAGGACATTGGGTTACCGGTTCACTTTCGCCTATTCCGATGAATCTGATCGCATTCGAGATGTTTCTGAAGCTGCGGAATTCTACGCCACCGCCCAATACCGCCTCGCGCTGGACACCCGGCAAGCCCGCCGCCTGCGCACCGATGTCACCGAACTCGAACTGCTCGGTGAGCGGGCGCGACGGAACTCGGATTCGGTGTACCGCGACCCGGCCAATCGCGACATTCGCGGTCTGTCGCGCAATGAGCCGGAAGTCTTTCGCAAGATTACGCTGGGCGATGAATTCACCCAGCCGACGATCGAGGAAATCATCGTGCCCGGGGGCATCGCCCTCGGGGAAAGGGCAGACCTGGACGCAGCGCCGGACGCGCTGATCTATGAGAACGGCGGCTTCACCCTGCTGCAGGATTTCGACCGCGGGGCCGGCGGCGCCTACCGCCGTCTGCCCGCGGAAGATCCGAAAGTCCTCAAAGCGCTCTTCGACCTGACCGGGCGCTCGATCAGGACCCGTTCCGACGCCATTGTTGACCTCGACGCGGAAAGCCGGGTACGCATTTCTTCCGCCCTGCGCGATACCGATGCGGGCTATGACATGCTGTTTGCCGACACCCAACCGTTCGAGTTTCTCGATTATCTGCCGGTGACCAAAAGCGTCATCATCGACACCGAAGCAAGCTGGTGGGGCGAGCCCGGCGTTGGGGGGCGCGCCTATCTGCGGGGAGAGAGCCCGGTGTTGCGGTTTGCAACCGGTTTTGAAGTCCGTTTCCTGTCGGCGGACCGCATGCGAATCGCCCAGACCCGACTGGCGCTGGAATACGACTATGATTCCCGCACCGGCGCGGTCAGCTACGACGGTAACTGGGGCCGGGACGCATCGCGCCTGCGCGAAAGCACCGATGTGGATGCACTGGGGGAAGCGCTGGGGGATCTGGCCCGCTACGCCGGCTGGATCGCCCTGTTCCGCTACCTGGAAGCGGAGAATGTGCCTTTCCTCCAGGGCCGCTACGAATTCATGAAAATCGACAAGACCGGCAGGGAGACTCCGGGGCGTTTCCGGTAGAATAGGGACCGGGGGCGTGACATGATGAAAATTCGGGTCTGCATGGCAAGTCTGATGGGCAGCCTGCTGCTGCTGGCGGGCTGCGCGGCCATAGATCTGGAGACCGATTATGTTTTCGACCCGGCGCTGATCGCCCGCGCCGTGGACCAGGACAGCGACCGCTTCCCCCGAATCGACCCCCTGCATCTCGACAACGAGGTCAAGCTCTGGCTGGAGGAGCGCCTCGGCGACAAGCGGCGCGGCACCGAGTTTCTGGTGAGCGCCCTGCAGGACCTGATGTACGACCCCGACCATCTCCACATCCGCTATTCCGACGCCAAAACCCACACCGCCACCGAGGTTTTCCACGCCCGGGAGGGCAACTGCCTGTCGGTGATGAATCTCTACGTCGCCATGGCGCGCCATCTGGGGCTCGACGCCAGTTTCCAGACCGTGGAAGTACAGCCTAGCTGGGACCGCAGGGGTGATCTGCTGGTGGTGAGCCAGCATATCAACGCCACGGGCCGGCTGGGTCCGAAACGCTACTATGTGGTGGATTTCACGCCGGAAATCGCCCTGCAGTCCATGACCGAATCGGCCATATCCGACGACAAGGCCCGGGCGCTGTATTTCAACAACCTGGGCGTGGAAGCCCTGGTCGCCGGCGATGACGCCGCCGCCCTGGCCTACATCCAGAACGCGCTGTTCATCGACCCGGCCAACAGCAATGCCTGGAACAATCTCGGCACCGCCTACAAGCGCCTCGGCGATGGCGAGCTGGCGGAATTCGCCTACCACTACGCCTTCGAGCAGGACAATACCAATGCCACCGCGGTGAACAATCTGGTGAAGTTCTACCGCGGCCGGGGCGATGACGCCCTGGCGAGGCGCTATGAGCGCGTGATCGACGACTTCAACCAGCGCAATCCCTTTTTCCACTATGGGCGCGGCAGCAGGGCGCTGGAGGCGGGCAATTTCGAAGCCGCCCGGGCCTACTTCCGCCGCGCCATCCGGCTCAAGGAATACGAGCCCGATTTCCATCTTGGCCTTGCCATGGCCTATGCCCGGCTCGGCGAGATCGAGCGGGCCAGGGACGCCCGGGATGCGGCGGAGAACCTGCTTGCGGCCAGCGAGGAAATCTATGTGCCCAGCGACCGCAGATTGCGTATCTTCGACCGGGACTCCATCCTGCGAACCTCGTCCCCCGGCCTGAGTATCCGGTTACGGGGCGATGTCATCGTGGAGCCGGGGGGACGCTTGTAGTGAGAGAACCGTCATGCTGCGCCCTCCTCCCGTCATTCTGCGCCCCCTCTTGTCATTCTGCGCGAAGTCGCAGAATCTCCCCGGGAAGGTGCCGCATGAGATTCTGCGACTGCGCTTCGCTCCGCGCAGAATGACGGAGGGGTGGCTTCGCTCCGCGCGGAATGACGGAGGGGAGTAGCTTCATTCCACGCGGAATGACGGGGAGGTTCAATTCAAGTCCGGGTCCCACCAGTAGCGGGCAGCTTGCAGCGAGGCTTGCAGGGCCAGGCCGGATTCGGTGATCTGGTAGACGGTGATATTGTCGGCGATGGCTTCGACGCCGATGGCCGCGCCGAGTTCCCCGGCTCTGGCGGCGGCGTCGATATCGCTGCCGAAAGTGAATCCCGCCTCGGTAAAGCGGTTCAGCGCGTCACTGCCGTGAAAGACCATCACCAAGCGGACATCGGTGACTCCCGCGCCAAGGCCGACTCCCACTTCGCCCATTCGCAGGAATACATCCTCGCCGCTGCGGTTGTCGCGCACCACGCCGACTCCGCCGCCGACGCTGGTGATCAGCAGGTTGATATCGGCATTGGAAAACACCGCGAAGCCCACGGCGTCGAAGATCTGGGCTTCGGTATCCGGCCGCATGGCGTAGAGTTCGGTCAGTACCTCATTGCGCATGTCGAGGATCGCCTGACGCCGCACTTCCGGGTCCCGGGCGGTAAGGCCGGTGGCGGTGCAGGCGCCGAGCAGGGCTAGCAGGAGCAGGGCGGGCAGGATTCCCGGCCCATTGCGGAAAGCGGTCATTTTTCGTCTCCGGGATGCCGCGGCGTGTTTCCATGACAACGCCGCGGCGGCAATTCAGTTACTGCGGTCAACCGACAGGCGGATCATCGCTTCGAGGGAATCGCGGTAGGCGGATTCCGGAACGCCGGCCAGGGCGGCAAGCGCCTTGTCGGCCTCGGACCTGGCCAACTTCTCGGTGTAGGCGAGCGCGTTACCACCATGAACGATGGCGATGACCTGGTCAAGGTTTCGCCGGCAAAAATCCGCATTCACGATGCAGTTGCGGATCAGTTCGGCCTCGGCCGCGGCGCCACTGCGCATGGCGTGGATCAGTGGCATCGTGGGTTTGCCTTCGATCAGGTCATCGCCGATATTCTTGCCCATGGCGCTGGCGTCGCCGGCGTAGTCGAGCACATCGTCGATCAACTGGAAAGCGGCGCCGAGGTGCAGGCCGATGGACTGGAAGGCCCGCTCGGCCGCGGGGCTGGCGCCGGCGAGCCGCGCCCCGCACCGGGCCGCCGACTGGAACAGGATCGCCGTCTTGTCATGGATCACCTGCAGATAGCCGGCCTCGGTAATGTCGGGATTCTTCTTGTTGACGAGCTGCTGCACCTCGCCTTCGGCGATGCGGTTGGTGGCGTCCGCCATGATTTCCATGATGCCCATGTCGCCAATGCCCACGAGCAACTGGAAGGCCCGGGAGTAGATGAAATCACCCACGAGGACGCTGGATTCGGTATTCCATTCGGCATTCACCGTGGGCCTGCCCCGGCGCAGGGTGGACATGTCCACCACGTCGTCGTGGAGCAGGGTGGCGGTGTGGATGAATTCGATGATCGCCGCGAGGGTGATGTGGCGCCGGTCGCGGATGCCGCAGCTTCGCGCCGCGAGCAGCACGAGAATCGGCCGCAACCGCTTGCCGCCCGCCTCGACGATATAGTGGCCGATGCTTTCCACGAGCCCGACGCGGGAATGCAATTGTTCGACGATGGTGCGGTTTACGGCTGCGAAGTCGTCTTCAATCGCCGCGAGAAGCTCCGGGAACATAGGGGCGAATACCACGCCGCTGGGTTAAGAGGTTACCATGCAAAGAGGCTGCCATGCTAGGGACCGCGCCAATCACTGTCAAGCTGCTGCTCATGCATGGCATGACCATGCGCCGGGTTCCCCCGTCATTCTGCGCGCAGTCGCGGAATCTCGCCGGGAGGCCACGGCTGCGAATCCGCTCTCATCCACGCCCCTAGGAGCCTGCGCCGTAGGAATTCACGGCTGCAAATCCGCTCTCATCCGCGCCCCTGGCCGCTCGATTTCGTTGCATATCCACCAATATTCGCCTCAATCGACCGGCCAGGGGCGTGGCGATAGCAAATTTTCGCTTTCGTGAATTCCTGCTGTGCTGGCTCCTGGACCTGTTGTGTATAATCCCTCTCAGCCAAATGAACCTGGGGGAATAGTCTTGACTCGCCTCGCTCGCCGGATGAATCGGCGGCTCCCGTGTTTCACTGTCCTGTTCGCCGCGGCGGCGGTTTCCTGCGCCCCGGAAGAAGTGGCCGCCCCGGAACCGGAACCGCGCCCGGTGCGGGTTTTCACGGTGCGGAGCGCCGCCAACGAAAGGGTCATGAGCTTTCCCGCCGTGATCGAGGCGGGGCGCTCCGCCGAGTTGACGTTCCAGGTTCCCGGAACCATTACCGAGCTGGATATCTTCGAAGGGCAGCTCGTCCTCGCCGGCCAGACCCTGGCCGCGCTCGACGACCGGGACGCCCGCAACCGCCTCGCCCAGGCCGAGGCCGAGTTCGGCCGGACCGAAGCCGAATACGAGCGCGCCGAACGGCTCGCCGAAGCCGACGCCATCTCCCGCAGCGTGCTCGGAACGCGCCGCTCCCAGCGCGACGTGGCCGGCGCTTCGCTGGATTCCGCCCGCAAGGCCCTGGACGACACCCAACTGCGGGCGCCCTTCACGGGCCGCATCTCCCGGGTGTTCGCCCGGGAATTCCAGAACGTCCAGGCCAAGGAGCCCATCGCCAATATCGTCGGCGACGAGCTCGAAGCGGTGATCAATGTGCCCAGCAGCGTGGTTTCCCAGATTCCGCGGATTTCCCAAATCGGCTCCCAGCTCAGCTTCGACTCCCTCCCCGGCGTCCTGCTGCCGGCGACGCTCAAGGAAACCGCCACCGAAGCCGACCCGAACACCGCCACGTTCGACGTGAGTTTCAGCTTCGAGCGGCCCACGGAAGTGCTGGTGCTGCCGGGAATGACCGCGACCCTGGTGGGCTCCTTCAGCGGCATGACCGCCAACGGAGCGGAAAACTCCCTGATCGTTCCCCTTGCCGCCATTCTTTCCGCCGATGGCGGCGAATTCGTCTGGCGCATCGATCCGGCGACGGAAACCGCGGAGCGGACGCCCGTGACCCTGGGGCTGGAAATGGGCGAAGGCCTGATCGCCGTGCTCGACGGCCTCGAAGAGGGCGACCGGATCGTATCCGCCGGGGCCTCGTATATCGGTCCGGGCCAGCGCGTGACGCCCTGGACGCCCGAATAGGCCGCGGCCCGCCATGAACCCCGCGGTCCTGGTCATCCGCTACCCGCTGTTCGCGGTGCTGGCGATCCTCATCACGGTGGTTGCCGGCTGGTTGGCCTACGGCAACATGGCGCGCTTCGAGGACCCGGAATTCAGTATCCGCACCGCCCGCATCGTCACCTCCTATCCCGGCGCCAGCCCGCTGGAAGTGCTCGAGGAAGTCACCGAACCCCTGGAAGCGGCCATGCAGCAGCTCGCCGAGGTGGAGTCGCTGGAATCCCAGTCCGCGCCGGGCCTGTCGACGATCACCGTGGATATCCACTATTGGGCGTCCCGGGACCGGGAAGCCCTGGACGTGGTCTGGAGCAAGTTGCGCAACAAGGTGGGCGACGCCGCCCCGCGCCTGCCTCCCGGCGCCGGCGCACCGATCGTGCGGGACGATCTCGGCGACGTGTACGGCATCTACTATCTCCTCACCGGGCCCGATTTCTCCATGCACGAAATCGAGTCCTACGCCGAATCGCTGCAGCGCGACCTGTTGCTCGTGGACGGCGTCGCCAGGGTGGACCTCATCGGCCAGCACGAGGAAGCGATCTTCGTCGAGGTGGCCCGGGAGCAGGCGGCCTCCCTGGGGGTGTCTCTCAGTGAAATCTACCAGGTGCTGGGGCAGCAGAATACCGTTGCCCCCGCCGGGGACATGGTGCTGAACGGCGACAAGCTCGATATCCATCTCACCGGCGACGTGGTCTCGGTGGACGCCATCTCCAACATGATCGTGCGTTCCTCGGCCAGCGACAATCTCACCCGCCTCGGCGCCATCGCCCGGGTCTACCGGGGGGAAAGGGAGCCGGTGGCCAAATACGTCCGCTACGACGGCGAGCCCGCCATCGGGCTCGGTATCTCGGCCTTGCCCGGGCTAAATGTGGTGGAGCTCGGCGAGGCGGTGGAAGCGCGGCTCGGCGAACTCGAGTCCACCCGCCCCGCGGGCATGCTGCTCCACGAGTTTTACCACCAGGGCAAGATCGTCGACGCCGCCATCGGCGATTTCGCCTGGAACGTGGTGGCCGCGCTGTGCATCGTGTTCGTCACCCTGCTGATTTTCATGGGGCTTCGCTCGGGCCTGGTCATGGGTCTTACCGTGCTGTTGACCATGGCGGCGACCCTGGCGGTGATGTGGATCGCCGGGATTCCCATGCACCGCATTTCCCTGGGAGCGCTGGTGATTTCCCTGGGCATGCTGGTGGACAACGGCGTGGTGATCACCGACGACATGCTCGTGGGAATCCGCCGCGGCGCCTCGAAGATCGACGCCGCGCGCCGGGCCGCGAGCAAGAACTTCAAACCCCTGCTTGGCGGCACCCTGGTGGGCATCATCGCTTTCGCTCCCATCGGCTTTGCCCCGGGCTCCACCGCCGAGTTCACCAACTCGCTGTTCTGGGTGGTGCTGATCTCGCTTTCCTTCAGTTGGCTGTTCGCCTTTACCCTCACGCCCCTGTTCTGTTACTGGCTGTTTCCCACCGTGCCGGCGGTCCCGGCCGGCGAGCCGGCGCCCCCGCGCCGGGAATCCGCGGCGGTGCGCGGCTACAAGGCGGCGATCGACGGCGCCCTGCGGCTGCGCTGGCTGGTCCTGCTCGCCGCGCTGGGCGCCTTCATCGCCTCCATTGTGGGCTTTGGCGCGGTGCAGCCCGGCTTTTTCCCGGCGTCCACCTCGCCCCAGGTGGTGGTGGATTTCAGCCTGCCGGAAGGCGCCGACATTAGCGAAACCCGCCGCCAGATGCTGAAACTCGAAGCCTTCGCCAGCGGGCTCGAAGGCGTCGAGGCGGTCCACACCCTGGTGGGCGGCCCGACCCTGCGCTACATGCTGGTGTATCAGGCCACCATGAACGGCCCCGAAAAAGGCCAACTGCTCATCGGAACCGACGATTACCGCAATAACGACCGGATCATCGAACAGATGCAGAATTTCGCCGACCGGGAAATGCCCGAGGGTCAGGCCAAGGCCTGGAAATTCCAGTTGGGCCCCGGCGGCGGCGCCAAGATCGAGGCGGTTTTCTCCGGGCCCGACCCCGAAGTGCTGCGGGGGCTCGCCGCCGAGGCCCGGGCGATCATGGCCGGAGACCCGGACGCGGTGCTGATCCGCGATAACTGGGGCCGCAAGGTGCCGGTGATCCAGCCGCTGTACTCCGAGAACAAGGGAGAGCGGGTCGGCGTGACCCGTCAGGCCGCCGCGGACGCCCTGGAGGAAGCCCTCAACGGCCGCGTGCGCGGCGTGTTCCGGGAAGGCGCCGACCTGATTCCCATTATTTCCCGGGCGCCGCTGAAGGATTTCAACGCCGCCCAGGACCTGGCCAACATCCCGGTGCTCAGCGCCACGACCCGCAGCGCGGTGCCACTGGCCCAGGTGGTGGACGGCGTCGAGGTCGTCTGGCGCGACGGCCGCATCATCCGTCAGAATCGGGTACCCACGATCACCGCCCAGAGCGACCCCCGCCTCGGCGTGCTTCCCGCCGAGCTGCTCGGTCGCCTGCAAGAGCCCATCGAGGCGATTCCGCTGCCGCCCGGCTACAGCCTGACCTGGGAGGGAGAACTCGGCGAGTCCAGCGAAGCCCGGTCCAATCTGGCCTCCACCATTCCCCTGGGCCTGCTCGCCATGGTGCTGGTGGTGATCGCGCTGTTCAATCGCCTGCGCCAGCCGCTGATCATTTTTTCCGTGGTTCCCCTGGCGCTGGTGGGGGTGATTCCCGGCCTGATCCTCACCGGCACGCCGCTGGAATTCATGGGGCTGCTCGGCCTGCTGTCGCTGTCCGGCCTGCTGATCCAGAATTCCCTGGTGCTGGTGGACTCCTCCGACAATCTCATCGCCGGGGGAATGCCGCGCCACGACGCCCTGGTGGAATCGGCCGCGAGTCGTCTGCGGCCGGTACTGATGGGCTCCTTCACCACGGTGCTCGGCGTCATGCCGCTGTATTTCGACGCGTTTTTCCAGTCCATGACCGTGGTCATCGCGGCGGGGCTGACCTTCGCCACCCTGATTACCCTGCTGGTGACGCCCGCGTTCTATGCCGTGCTGTTCCGGATCGGCGCCGGCGAACGCGGGTTGCCGCAAACCGCGGAGGCATGAAATGAAACCCCTTGCGCTGTTGCCACTGACATTCGGCCTGCTCGCCTGCGCCACGCCCACGCCGCCGGATACCGCCGCCCGGGCGGCGCTGGAAAGCCTGCCGGAAACTCCGGAAGTTTTCGAATTCGAGACGGAAAGCGATTCGGGGACGGTGGAAACCGGCTGGATCGAGCGGCTGGGAGATCCGGCCCTCACCGAGCTGGTGCGGGAAGCCCAGGAAAACAACCGCGACCTGCGGGCCGCGGCGGCGAGCGTGGACCGGGCCTGGGCGCTCGCCGGACAGGCGGGCGCGGGATTGTCGCCGCAACTCAGCCTCGGTTCGGCTTCCTCGCGTTCCGGCAGCGGCGACGGGCGCAGCCTGGACGCCAACTCCCTGGCGCCCCGGGCGGGCTGGGAACTCGATATCTGGGGCCGGCTCGCCGCCGGCGCCCAGGCCGGCGTGCTCGGCGCCCAGGCCGCCGAAGCCGACTATGCCTTCTCCCGCTATTCCATCGCCGCCGCCGTGGCGAGAGCCTACTTTCTGGCGATCGACGCCGGCCGGCAGGTGGACATCGTTTCCGCCACGGTGGACTCCTTGACCGAAATCGTCCGGATCACCGACGTGCAATTCGAATTCGGCCTGGTGACTTCCCAGGAAGTGCTGCTTTCCCGGTCCGACCTCGCCGCGGCCCGGGCCAATCTGGTTGCCGCCCGGGGCGCCCGCCGCGACGCCCTGCGCGCCCTGGAAGCCCTGATCGGCCGCTATCCCGCGGCGGATGTCGAGGTCAGCCCGGACCTGCCCGACCTGCCCCGTCCGCCGCCGCCGGGCATGCCTTCGGAACTGCTGGAGAGAAGGCCCGACATCGTCGCCGCCGAACGCCGGGTGGCGGCCGCCTTCAACAGCCTGGACGCGGCCCGGGCGGCGCGGCTGCCCTCGGTTTCCCTCACCGGAGAACTCGGCGGCGCCTCGGCGGACCTGCTCGACTTCCTCAATCCGTCGAATCTTGCCTGGATGGCGGCCGTGAACCTGACCAGCCCGCTCATCGACGGCGGTCTGGCCCAGTCGCAAATCGACCAGGCCAGCGCCGACCAGCGGCGGGCCATAGCCGAATACGGCCAGGCGGTGCTCGACGCTTTCCGGGAAGTGGAAGCCGGCCTCGACCAGCTCGGCGTGCTAGAAGAGCAGACCCGTTCCACGATGGCCGCCGCCGAGGCCGCCGGCGACGCCCTGCGCATTTCCCGGCTGCGCTACGACGAAGGCGAAACCGACCTGCTCGAAGTGCTCGCGATCCAGCAAAGGCTGTTTTCCTCCGAGGCCGACCTGAGCAGCCTGCGGCGCGCCCGGCTCGATAGCTGGGTCCACCTCAACCTCGCCCTCGGCGGCGACTGGGAATAAGCGAATGAAGCAGTTGCTCAGGGTCCATCCGGACAATCCCTCGGCGCGCAGTATCCGCATCGCCGTGGATCATCTGCGGCAGGGCGACGTGATCGTCTATCCCACCGATTCCACCTATGCCCTGGGTTGCAATATCGGCAACAAGAGCGCGCTGGACCGCATCCGGCGCATCCGCCAGCTTGGCGACCGGCACAATTTCACCCTGGTGTGCAGCGACCTGTCTTCCCTCGCCACCTACGCCCAGGTGCCCAACAGCGCCTACCGGATTCTCAAGGCCCACACTCCCGGGGCCTATACCTTCATTCTCAAGGCGAGCCCGGAAGTGCCCCGGCGGCTGATGCATCCGAAACGCAAGACCATCGGCCTGCGGGTGCCGGAACACCAGGTGGCCCAGGCCCTGCTCGCCGAACTGGGAGAACCCGTCATGAGCACCAGCCTGATCCTTCCCGGCGACGAAGGGCCGCTCAGCGACGCGGAGGAAATCCGGGACCGCATTGGCAAACTCGTGGACCTGATCGTTGACGGTGGCGCCTGCGGCATCGAACCGACTACCATGGTGGACCTGGTGGATGGCGTTCCCGATCTCATGCGGCAGGGCAAGGGCGACAGCAGCCCCTTTACCTGATGCGATGGCCGGACATCAAGCACGGCGAATCAGAACAGGAAGCGGGAAGTGACTGAGCAGGCGGAAGGCAAAAGAGTGCTGTCGGGCATGCGGCCCACGGGCAAGCTGCACCTCGGGCATTTCCACGGCGCCTTGAAGAACTGGGCCAGATTGCAGGATGGCTACGAGTGCTACTATTTCGTCGCCGACTGGCACGCCCTGACCACCGATTACGGCGATACCGGGTTGTTCGGCAATAACGTGATCGACATGGTCATCGACTGGCTCGCCACCGGAATCGACCCGGCCAGGTCTTCGATCTTTCTGCAATCCGCGCTTCCCGAGCATGCCGAGTTGCACTTGCTGCTTTCCATGACCACGCCGCTGAGCTGGCTGGAACGGGTGCCGAGCTACAAGGAGCAGCAGAACCGGCTCGAAGGCAAGTCACTGGATACTTACGGTTTTCTCGGTTATCCGCTGTTGCAGGCGGCGGATATTCTCATCTACGACGCCGCCTTCGTTCCCGTGGGCGGCGACCAGGCCGCCCATGTGGAACTGACCCGGGAAGTCGCCCGTCGCTTCAACCACCTCCATGGCGCCCCGGTGCTCACCGAACCCAGGGCCCTGCATACGCCGGTGACCAAACTGCCTGGCCTGGACGGGCAGAAGATGTCCAAGTCCTACAACAACTCCATCACCCTGCGCGAAGACCCCGGCCAGGTGGAGAAGAAAATCCGCACCATGCCCACGGACCCGGCCCGGATTCGCCGCAGCGACCCCGGCGACCCGGCCAAATGTCCGGTATGGCAGTTCCATGAACTCTATTCCGATGACGAAACCCGGCAATGGGTACGGGAAGGCTGCACCAGCGCGGGCATCGGCTGCATCGACTGCAAGAAACCCGTGATCGAATCGGTGCTCGCCGAACTCGAACCCATCCGCAAGGCCGCCCAGCCTTATGTGGACAATCCCGGAGAAGTCCGCGACATCATCCTCGAAGGCAACGAAAAAGCCAGGCAGACCGCCGGCGCGACCATGGACCGCGTCCGTGACGCCATGGGGCTGAGCCGATGGTAGCCCGGACAACACACGCCAGCGGCCGCGGTGAATTTTCCTCGCGATTCGGTTTTCTCATGGCGGCTTCGGGCTCCGCCGTGGGGCTGGGCAATATCTGGGGTTTCCCCACCAATGCCGCTTCCAACGGCGGCGCCGCCTTCCTGTTCACTTATCTGCTGCTTGCCTTCGCCCTGGCGTATCCGGCCTTGATGGCGGAGCTGATTATCGGCCGCCATGCCAGGGCCAACTCCATTGCGGCCCTGCAAGGCATTTCCCGGGGGCCGAAAACCCGGGTCTTTGCCATATTCGTCGGCGGCCTCGGCATTCTCACCGTCAGTTTCATACTCAGTTTCTACGCCATCGTCAGCGGCTGGATGATGGCTTTCTTTCTCGACCCCATCGCCCGCCTCGCCGGTGCGGAGCAGTTGGCGGGCTGGCTCACCACCGACGGCGAGTGGCGCAACGGCCTGTTCATGCTGGGTTTCATGGCGCTGACGATTCACATCATCCGGGCCGGAGTGCGGGACGGCATCGAGCGCTGGGCTTCCCGGCTGATGCCCATGCTCATCGGGATACTGCTGCTGCTGATCATCTATGTGCTCACCCTGCCGGGAGCCATGGATGGCCTGCGCGCCTATCTGGTGCCCGACTTCTCCCAGATTGCCAATCCGCGATTGCTGGTGGACGCGATGGGCCAGGCATTCTTTTCCCTGTCGCTGGGAGTGGGCACCATGCTGATTTACGGCTCCTATATCAGCAAGCGGGAAAATCTGCCGGTGACCGGCAGTCTGGTGGCCCTGCTCGATATCGGCATCGCGGTCATCGCCGGCATGCTGATTCTGCCGGCGATGTATGTGGCCCTTGCCGGCGGCGTCGAAATCTTCAACCCCGACGGGAGCCTCGTTGCCGGCCCCGCCCTGATCGTTTCGGTGCTTCCCGAACTTTTCGGCGCCATGGGCCCGGTGGGCCTGTTCGTCGCGCTGGCCTTTTTTCTGCTGATGACCATCGCCTCGCTGACTTCGTCGATTTCCATGCTAGAAGTGCCGGTGGCCTTTGCGGTGGAATATCTCGGCATGGCCCGGGGCAGGGCGGCCATGCTCGTCGGCGCCGGGGTGGCGGGCATTTCGCTGCTCATCGTGCTGAATTTTGATCCGCTGTTTGACCTGGTGGTGAATTGGGCCACGGAAGTAAGCCAGCCGCTGCTCGGATTTTTCTTCTGCATCTTTGTCGCCTGGATCTGGCGCCGCGATGCGGTGCTGGCGGAAATCACCGAGGGCGCCCCGGGCGCCCAATCCGGCCTGTTCTGGAAAATCTGGCCGCTGTATGTGAAATTCGTCTGTCCGCTGGCCATTCTGGTGGTATTTTTGCAATCATGGAACTGGTGAAACGGCGATTCTCATTCTGGCGCAGGGCGCACTCACGCGGCGGGTCATCCTGCGCGACACCCCCCCCCCCCGTCATCCTGCGCGATCCCCCCCGTCATCCTGCGCGAAGTCGCAGGACCTCATTGCGTGGCCACCGCAAGAGATTCTGCGACTACGCTTCGCTCCGCGCAGAATGACATGAGGGGTGAAGCGCCTGCCGCGCTTGAGCCGCCGCCGTGACCCGAACTACTGGCAAAGAGGCAAGACCCGATGAACAGACACCGCAAGACCGTGGCGGCCGGCATGCTGCTCGCACTGCTCACAGCCTGCTCCCCTGAAGAACCGGCGCCGGAAACCGGGGCCATGAATACGGCGCAGTCCACAAGCGAATCGTCCCCCGCCGCTGACGCCGAAGCAGGGGAAAACCCGTTCTTCAGCGATAGCCCCCATGAGCTCAACTTCCCGCCATTCGACCGCATCGAAAATGCGCACTACCAGCCGGCTTTCGAGCGCGGCATGGCCGAGCACATCGCCGAAGTGGAAGCCATTGCGGGCCAGACTGCCGGAGCCGATTTCGAAAACACCATTGTCGCCCTGGAATTGAGCGGACAATTGCTCAGCCGGGTGTCAGCGGTTTTCTTCGCCCTGAACAGCGCCCATACCAATGACGAGATCCAGGCGCTGCAGCAGCAGCTCGCCCCGGAGCTTGCCGCCCATTACGACGCGATCCTGCTCAATCGCGATTTGTTCACCCGTATTTCCACGCTGCATGAAAATCGGCAATCCCTGGGACTCGACCCGGAATCCCGGCGCCTGCTGGAGCGAACTTACATCGATTTCGTCCGGGCCGGCGCCGCGCTCAATGCGCCGCAGCAGGAACGGCTGCGGGACATCAATGCCCGCATTGCCGTGCTGCAAACCCGCTTCAGCCAGAATGTGCTCAGCGAGGTCAATGATCTCGCCATTGTGGTGGACAGCCGGGAGGAACTGACGGGTCTCGATGAAGCCTTGATTACCGCCGCCGCGGGAGAAGCCGGGGAGCGCGACCTGCCGGGGCGGTTTGTCTTGCCCTTGCTCAATACCAGCGGCCAGCCGGCCCTGGCAAGCCTGCGGAATCGCGAGCTGCGCCAGCGCATGCTGGAGACTTCCCTGTCCCGGGGCTCCCGGGGCGGCGAGTACGATAATCGCGAAACCCTCACCGAAGTCCTGCGCTTGCGGGCGGAGCGCGCCCGATTGCTCGGCTATGAGAATCACGCGGCCTATGTGCTGGAAGACGAGACCGCCGGCTCGGTGGCGGCGGTCAACCAGCGGCTCGCCGAACTCGCGCCTCCCACCGCAGTCAACGCCCGCCGGGAAGCGGCGGACCTGCAGCGGATGATCGACGAGGAAGGCGGAGATTTCGCGCTTGCCGCCTGGGACTGGTCGTATTACACCGAGATTCTCCGCGCCGAGCGTTTCGACTTTGACGAAAGCGAGTTGCGACCCTATTTCGAACTCGACAATGTACTGCGGCGAGGCGTGTTTTACGCCGCCGGGGAACTGTTCGGCATCCGTTTCGAGGAACGCCCGGATTTGCCGGTCTACCAGGAAGACGTCCGCGTGTTTGAAGTATTCGATGTCACCGGCGAAACCCTGGCGCTGTTCATTGCCGATTTCTATGCCCGTCCCAACAAGCGCGGGGGCGCCTGGATGAATGCCTATATCCCCCAGTCCCATCTGCTGGGGACCCGGCCCGTGATCGGAAATCATCTCAATATCACCAAACCGCCCGAAGGCGAACCGACCCTGCTGACCTTCGACGAGGTCACCACGGCCTTCCACGAATTCGGCCATGCCCTCCACGGCATGTTTTCCGATGTGCGCTATCCGAGCTTTTCCGGCACCCGGGTGCCCCGGGATTTTGTGGAATATCCGTCCCAGGTCAACGAGATGTGGGCGGTCTGGCCGGAAGTGCTGGAAAACTACGCGGTGCATCATGAAACCGGCGAAGCCATGCCCCGGGACCTGCTCGACAAGGTCCTCTCCACCCGGCAATTCAACCAGGGCTTTGCCACCGCCGAATATCTGGCGGCGGCCATTGTTGACCAGGCGCTGCACCAGCTTGCCCCGGAGGAGGTTCCGGAGGCCGATGAAGTCATGGCTTTCGAGGCCGCCGCCCTGGAGCAGGCCGGACTGGCCATGGATGAAATTCCGCCACGCTATCGGGCGACGTACTTCTCACACATCATGGGCGGTTATTCGGCTGGCTATTATTCCTACATCTGGAGCGAGGTGCTCGACGCCGACTCGGTGCGGTGGTTCGAGGAGAACAATGGCCTGCTGCGGGAAAACGGAGTGCATTTCCGCAGCAGCCTGCTGTCCCGCGGCGGCTCCGAAGACGCCATGACGCTGTTCCGCAACTTCCGCGGCCGGGACGCCGACATCAATGCCCTGCTTGAGCGCCGGGGCTTGAATTAGGAAGTGGGCGCTTCCCGTCATTCTGCGCGACCCCCCGTCATCCTGCGCGAAGTCGCAGAATCTCACTGCAGTGGCCTCGAAACGAGATTCTGCGACTTCGCGCAGAATGACGGGACAAGGCCGGTCGCGGAATGACGGGGGGGGGGGGGGTAATCAGGCGTGTTCGCAGAATCTGAGTAGCAACAGGCTCAATTCATCCCAGGGATTGGCGTGGCGCAGGCCCTTGACGGCATGGTCGATGCGCATGCAATGGGCAAGCATCTCCCGGAGGTCGTCCGCGCCAAGCCGCCCAATTGCCCGGGATACCAGATTCTTGCGGCTTTGCCAGACCCGGGAACTTGCCATGGCCTGACCGGATTCCTGACCCTGGTCCATTTTTTCCCGGATTTCGAGCAATTGCCGCAGTTCGCGGATGATGACCGCCAGCACGATGAGGGGAAAGACGCCTTCCGCCCGCAGGCCGGCGAGAACGCGCTGGGCCCTGGCGGTTTCCCCGGCAAGCGCGGCCTCCGCCAGTTTGCCGGGGTCGTAGCGGGAACTGTCCGCCACCAGTCGTAACACATTTTCGCCGCTGAGTTCGATATTCGCCCCGGGTTCCGCCCCGGCAAGCAGGGCCAGTTTGTCGATTTCCTGCTGGGCCGCCAGCAGGTTGCCCTCCACCCGGTCACAAAGCACCTGTACGGCGGAACTGTCAGGCGCGATTCCCGCCCGATTCAGCCGCTGCCGCAGCCAGACCGGCAAGCGGGCCCGGTCCAGGGGCCAGATCTGCACCAGCGCCAGCCGGCTTTCGAGTTGTTTGAACCATTGGGTCCGCAGGCTGGCGCCATCGATTCTCGGCCCGCTGATCAATACCCGGAAATCTTCCGGCGCCCTGTCGAGATAAGCCGCAATCGCTTCCCGGCCAGGATTGTCGAGCTTGGCTCCATACAAGCGCAACTCCAGCAGTTTTTGCTCGGAAAACAGCGAGGTGGCATCGAGTTCATAGAGGAAATCATCCCAGTCAAAGCCCCGCTCCACATGATAGACCTCACGTTCCACAAAACCGGCGGCGCGCCAGTGGGCGCGGATTTCATCGGCGGCTTCCTGCAGCAGCAGGGTTTCATCGCCGGTCAGCCAGTACAACGGCATGGACTCCCGCCGCAGGGTCGCCGCCAGTTGGTCTGCGCGGATTTTCATCGACCCGCGGCCTCGATGCGCCGCAGGATTTGCGCCGCCAGTTCCTGTCGCATTTCACTTCGCAGCAACTCGGCTTCCTCGCGGTTGCCGGCGATATTGCGCAGATCCTGGTAGTAGGTGCGCTCCACCGACAGGTTTTCCCCATCGATGAGGGTCTGCCCGTCAGCCACAAGCTGGATGCGCAGGGAAAGGCGCAGGGTGACCTGGGCCGCCCTGGCCAGCACCGTGGTGCTCGCCGGACGCCCGGAAAAGGCTTCGCCGCCGACGCTCAACAGGGGATGATCCCGCGCCGCCGGGTCGCCCGCCGCATGCAGGGTGATTCCCGCGGATTCGAACCTGCGTCGCAGCAAGTCTTCAAAGCCGGGTTCGGATTGTGGAATCCGCAAGCGCAGGTCGCTGAATCCAGGGGCCGCGCCATCCACGCCGCGCAGTTGATAGCCGCAGCCCGCCGCCAGGGCCAGAAGCAGCGCCGGCAGCAGCGGGAGCAACAGCCGCCGGGCCATGGTCAATCAACCTGTCACGACATTCACCAGCCTGCCGGGAACGACGATGACCCGTCGGATTGCGGCATTTTCGGTGAATTTGCGGACGGAGTCGTTGGCGAGCGCGATTTCCCGCAGCTCTTCCTCCCTGAGGTCCGCGGGGACTTCCTCGCGGCCCCGCAGTTTGCCGTTGACCTGCAAGACGATCAGCTTCTGTTCCCGCTCCAGCGCCGCGGAATCCACCTCGGGCCAGGGAGCGTCCATGATGGCGCCTTCATGGCCGAGCATGCGCCAGACCACATGGCAGAAATGCGGCACGATGGGCGCCAGCATGAGAATCGAGTTTTCCAGCGCTTCCTGTATTACCCCGCGGTCGTTCGGGACTGGTTCCGGCGTTTGTTGGACGAAGCGCGTCAAGGCGTTGAGCAATTCCATCACCGCCGCGATCACCGTATTGAAGGCATAGCGGTCTTCGTAGTCCCGGCTCGCCTTGGCCAGGGTTTCGTGGGTCTTTCTGCGCAAGGCCCTTTGTCCGGAAGTCGGCTTGAAAGTCGAAAAATCGGGTAATTCGCAAGCTTCATGGCTGTGTACGAGCCGCCAGAGCCGCTTGAGAAAACGGAAACTGCCTTCGACGCCGGCGTCGGACCATTCCATGGATTGATCCGGCGGCGCGGCGAACAAGGTGGACATGCGCGCGGTATCGGCGCCGTATTTGTCGATCAGGGGCATCGGATCGACGGTATTGCCCTTCGATTTGGACATCTTGCTGCCGTCTTTCAGCACCATGCCCTGGGACAGCAGCCGGGTGAAAGGTTCGTCGGAGGCGACCAAACCTTCGTTGCGCATCAACTTGTGATAAAAGCGCGCATAGAGCAGATGCAGGATCGCGTGTTCGATGCCGCCAATGTATTGATCGACCGGCAGCCAGTAATTCGCGCGTTCATCGAGCATCGCGCCGCCCTGGTCGGCGCAGGTGTAACGCGCGAAATACCAGGAAGATTCCATAAACGTATCGAAGGTGTCGGTTTCCCGTTTGGCCGGCCCGCCGCATTCGGGACATACGGTATCGACGAACTCCGGCAAGTCGGGCAGGGGGGAACCATGGCCGGTGAATTCCGCTTCTTCCGGCAGGCGCACCGGCAGGTCTTCGTCGGGCACCGGAACCGGGCCGCAATGCGGACAATTGATGATCGGGATCGGCGCGCCCCAATAGCGCTGCCGGGATACGAGCCAATCGCGCAAGCGGAAATTCACCGTGCGACGGCCTTTTCCGGCGGATTCGAGATGTTCGGCTATCGCCTTGAACGAGCCGGCAAAGTCCATGCCGTCGAATTGCCTGGAATTTATCAGCACGCCATATTCGACGAAGGCTTCCCGGCTCAGGTCGCAGTCCTGCTCCGCATTCGCCGGGCGGATCACCTGGCGGATTTCGAGTCCGTACCTGGTGGCGAATTCCCAGTCGCGCTGATCATGGGCGGGCACCGACATGACCGCCCCCGAGCCGTAACTCATGAGTACGAAATTGGCCACATAGATCGGCAGGGATTCCCCGGTAAGCGGATGCGTGGCGCGTAGACCGGTATCCATGCCGCGTTTTTCCATCGTCATCAGATCGGCTTCAGCGACGCTCGTTCCCGCCAGCGAGCGCAAAAACCGTCGCAATTCGGGATTTCCGGCCGCGGCGGCCTCGGCCAGCGGATGCTGCGGCGCCAGCGACAGGCTGGTTACGCCGAACAGCGTGTCCGGACGCGTGGTGAATACCTTGATCGCGCGCAATTCGGGATCGGCTTCGCCGGCTAGCTCGAATTCGACTTCGACGCCTTCCGAGCGGCCAATCCAGTTGCGTTGCATGATGCGCACGGCGTCGGGCCAACCGTCGAGCGTTTCCAGATCGTCGAGCAACTCCTGGGCGAAATCGGAGATGCGGAAAAACCATTGCGGAATGCGCCGCCGCTCCACCGGCGCCCCCGAGCGCCAGCCCTTGCCGTCGACGACTTGTTCGTTGGCGAGCACGGTCTGATCGACCGGGTCCCAATTAACCTCGGCTTCCGCCTTGTACACCAGGCCCTGGCGAAACAGCCGGGTGAAAAACCATTGTTCCCAGCGATAGTATTCGGGATGGCAGGTCGCCAATTCGCGTTGCCAATCATAGGCGAAGCCGAGCCGCTGCAATTGCTCGCGCATGTAGTCGATATTGGAGCAGGTCCACTCGGCTGGATTCACCTTGTTCCGGATCGCGGCGTTTTCCGCGGGCAGGCCGAAGGCGTCCCAGCCCATGGGCTGCAGCACGTTTTTGCCCTTCATGCGCTGAAAGCGGGAGATGGCGTCGCCGATGGCGTAATTGCGCACATGGCCCATGTGCATGTGACCACTGGGGTAGGGCAACATCGAAAGGCAATAGAACTTTTCCCTGTCCGGGTCTTCGTTGGCGTGAAAACTCCCGTGTTCCCGCCAATACCCTTGCGCCTCTTTTTCGACTTGTCCAGGCTGATAGGGATTTTCCAGTCTAGTCATCGCTGTTTTCGTCTTCCTTCCGCATGCCATTGCCGGTCAGGGTGACCTTGACCAGCTTGATCTGCCGGTTGTCGGCATGCAGAACGCTGACCAGATACGGCCCGATGCGGGTTGTCTCGCCGCGCTCCGGGATATGGCCGAACTGCTGCAGCAGGACGCCGCCGATGGAGTTGAATTTCCTCTCGTCAAGTTCGGTGGCGAAATGTTCATTGAAATCGCTGATGGGAGTCAATGCCTTGACGATGTGGTTGCGGTCGTCGAAACGCTTGATATGGCTGTCGTCCTCGATGTCGGTCTCGTCCTGGATTTCGCCGACGATCTGTTCGAGCACGTCCTCGATGGTGACCAGGCCGCTGACGCTGCCATAATCGTCCACCACGATGGCCATGTGATTGCGGCTTTCGCGAAACTCCTTGAGCAGGGTATTGAGCGGCTGTGATTCCGGCACGAAGGTGGCGGGCCGGACGATCTTCCTGAGATTGAAATTTTCCGGCATTCCCCTGAGGCACAGCGGCAGCAGGTCCTTGGCGAGCAGCACGCCGATGATGTTGTCGACCTGTTCCTCAATGACGGGAAAACGCGAATGGGAGGCGCCCGCCACCATTTCCACGGTCTCCCGCACCGGCATGCTGGTGGACACG
This sequence comes from Pseudomonadales bacterium, assembly GCA_022819645.1. Classification (GTDB taxonomy): domain Bacteria; phylum Pseudomonadota; class Gammaproteobacteria; order Pseudomonadales; family Pseudohongiellaceae; genus UBA9145. Next base: position 4,089 of record JAJEGU010000061.1, on the reverse strand, counting down.
ATAACCGCCTGGGAGCGGGGAATCATGATGTCACGCACCTGCATGCTCGATACCTGCAGGGCGCCCTCGATAATGCCAAGCGCGTCGGCATCGAGCAGATCGTCCTGTTCGGCGTTGCGCAGCAACTCGAGCAGGCTGCGGGTGTCGGTGGGTTCGTCGGAAAAGACTTGTGCGATTTTATCGATCCAGGAACGGCGTTCCGGATCGATGCCAGCCTGGTCGTCGGCCATGCGCTGTTGGTGCTCCTGTCAAAAGAATACTTATACTAGGAGCCTGCGGCGCAGGCTCCCAGGTAAGGATTGGGGATTCCAAACCCTTGCAGTATACCCACTTCCAGGGCCTCCATGCATTCCGCTTCTTCCTCGCCCACATGGTCGTAGCCGAGGAGATGCAGGCAGCCATGGATCAGCAGATGCGCCCAGTGATGGGCCAGTTCCTTGCCCTGGGCCAGGGCTTCCTGTTCGGCGAGTTCGGCGCAGACGGCGATATCGCCGATGAGTTTGCCGCCGCCCGAAGATTCCGGCAATGGTTGACATGAGCCGCTGGGAAAAGCCAGCACATTGGTCGGGCGGCCCTGCCGGCGGTAGCGCCGGTTGAGCCGCTCGGATTCTTCCGCCTCGATAAAACAAAGGCTCACGCCAAGCGCCTCCCGGCTATCCGCCGCGGCGAGGGCGCTTTCGATCCAGGCCCGGCATTGCGCGCGATCCGGCGTCCAGTGATTCGCCACGCGATCGGCGATGGCGATCATCACTTTCATTGCCCGTCCGGGTTCTGGGCGTCCTGCTCCCGCAACTCGCTGATCCGGGACTGATCGAAGTCTTCGTAGGCTTCCACGATGGCCTGCACAAGCTGATGCCGCACCACGTCCCGGGAAGTGAACCAGGTGAATCCGATGCCTTCCACGCCCTGCAGAATCCGGGCCGCCTGCACCAACCCGGAACGGGCGCCGGCGGGCAGGTCGATCTGGGTCACATCGCCGGTCACCACCACCCGGGAGCTGACGCCGATCCGGGTGAGGAACATCTTCATCTGGGCCGCGGTGGCATTCTGGCTCTCATCGAGAATGATGAAGGACTCGTTCAGGGTGCGCCCGCGCATGTAGGCCAGCGGGGCGACTTCGATGATGTTTTTCTCCACCAGGCGATTGACTTTCTCAAAGCCCAGCATTTCATACAGGGCGTCGTACAGCGGGCGCAGATAGGGATCGATCTTCTGGATCAGGTCGCCCGGCAGAAAGCCGAGTTTTTCGCCCGCCTCCACCGCCGGCCGCACGAGCACGATGCGGCTCACCTTCTCCGCCGCCAGCGCTTCCACCGCCCGGGCCACGGCGAGATAGGTCTTGCCGGTGCCGGCGGGGCCGATGGCGAAATTGAGATCCCGCCGGGCGATGCTGTGGACATAGGCGGCCTGCTGCCTGCTGCGGGGCTTGATGGAAAGCCGCGGGGTGCGGATGAAGACCGCGGTGGTCTTGCCCCCGGCGGATTCGGGCGGCGGGCTGCTGATCTCCTGCAAGGCAAGCTGGATCAGGCTGGCGTTCAGCAACTCGCCCTGTTCGGTCGCCCGGTACAGGGATTCCAGCAGGGCGCGGCCATCCCGCACCGCGGCCTGGCTGCCGCTGAGCTGGAACCAGTTGCCCCGCTGGCGGATCGCCACCGACAGCAGTTTTTCGATCTGGCGGATGTTTTCGTTGAACTGGCCGCAGAGATTGGCCAGTCTTCGGCTGTCGTCCGGGTTCAGGTTGAGGTCCAGGGTATGCTGATTCATGGGTTGGATGGCTGGCTCAATTTTCAATCTCGCCCAGCAGCGAATTCGGCAAGGCGTCAATGATTCTCACCATAACGAAACCGCCCGCCAATGCCGGGTCCGTAGCGGGAAAATTCACCACCCGATTGTTCTCGGTGCGCCCCTGCATGGCGGAGTCGCTTTTTTTCGACACGCCGGTCACCAGGATCGGATAGCGCTTGCCCACCATGGATTCGCTGATGGCCCGGGCCTGGCGGCTCAGTTGCGCCTGCAGCACCGCAAGGCGGTGTTTCTTTTCCCGCTCCGGCGTCAGGTCGGCAAGCTGGGCCGCCGGCGTTCCCGGACGGGGGCTGTAGAGAAAGCTGAAGGAGGTGTCGAATCCGACTTCCATGACCAGATTCATGGTGTCCTCGAAATCGCCTTGGCTTTCGCCGGGATAGCCCACGATGAAATCCGAAGACAGGCTGACGCCCGGTCTGGCGGCCTGGATGCGGCGCACCAGGGATTTGTATTCCAGCACGGTATAACCGCGTTTCATGGCCGCCAGTACCCGGTCGGAGCCGCTTTGCACCGGCAGGTGCAGATGGCCGGCGAGTTCCGGCACCTCGCGGTAGGCTTCCACGAGCCCGGCCCGGAACTCCGCCGGATGCGAGGTGGTGAAGCGGATCCGGTCGATGCCGTCGATGCTGGCAAGATAGCGAATGAGCAGGGCGAGGTCGGCGATGCCGCCGTCATGGGTTGGCCCGCGCCAGGCATTGACGTTCTGGCCGAGCAGATTGATTTCCCGCACGCCCTGTTCGGCAAGCTCCACGGCTTCGGCAAGCACATCGTCAAGAGGACGGCTGACTTCCTCGCCCCGGGTATAGGGCACCACGCAAAAACTGCAATACTTGCCGCAGCCTTCCATGATGGTGAGAAACGCCTGGCAGGATGCGGCCCTGGGACGGGGCAGGTGGTCGAACTTCTCGATTTCCGGAAAACTCACATCCACCACGGCATCGCCGCCATCGGCGGCGTCGAGCATGGCGGGCAGCTTGTGCAGGGTCTGGGGCCCGAAAACCACGTCCACATAGGGCGCCCGTTTGCTGATGGCTTCGCCTTCCTGGCTGGCGACGCAGCCGCCCACGGCGATCTTGACCCCGGGTCTGGCCTGCTTCAGGCCGCGCCAGCGGCCAAGCTGGTGAAACACCTTCTCCTGGGCCTTTTCCCGAATCGAGCAGGTATTGAGCACGAGGATATCCGCCTGTTCCGGCGATTCCACGAGTTCGGCGGCCCGGGTCTCCCGCAGCAGGTCGAGCATGCGCGAGGAGTCATACTCGTTCATCTGGCAGCCGTGGGTCTTGATATGCACCCGGGTGGGAGAAGGAGAATTCGCCGGCGTCTCGCCGGCGCCCGGATGGGTCAGGCTCTGCATGCAATGAGGTACAGCGGCAAATGGAAGCCGGATTATACCGAATCAAGCTGTGCAAGGCAGCGACTGCGGGAAAAGCGGCGATTTCCCGGCAGGCCGACCGCCGCTTGTCAGGAATATCCCGTCAATTCCCGCGCCAACCGCTTGATCTAGGGAAGCTCTGATCAATTCAGAGCTTCCCTGCGGCACATGGAAGTGCCGCCGAATTCGATGGCGTAAGCCATTGAATTCGGAAGCAAAACAAAACCACGCTTTTGTTTTGCGATAATGAAAAACTCCACGGATGGAGTTTTTCAGAGAATACCTGGGAACCTGCGCCGTAGGAATTCACGGCTGCAAATCCGCCCCTGGCCGCTCGATTTCGTTGCATATCCACCAATATTCTCCTCAATCGATCAGCCAGGGGCGCGGCGATAGCGAATTTTCGCTTTCGCGAATTCCTACGGCGCAGGCTCCTAGGCCAAGTACACCATATCCTCAATGTATGGTGGATAATGTATACATTTTGCGCCAAATCTGGCGTAGAATGTATATTTGTATGCAAAGGTAGTGTAATGAAGCACGGAGAAGCCCAGCAGATTCTAGCCGCGACCAATCGCTGGTGGCGCGAACCGACTCGATGGGTCGGCGACGATCCGGACCTGCGTCAGGCGATGCGCGCCCCGTTCCGCTACCAACCTGAAGTGCTGTCCGACCTCGCGCCGGGCGGACTCTACATTCTGCGCGGCCCGCGGCGCGTTGGCAAGACGGTCGCGGTCAAGGATGCAATACGGCAACTCATCTCGAGCGGCGTACCACCGCGCTGCATCGTCCACATGGCCGTGGACGGTCTGCGCAGCCGCGATCTCGGCCTGCTCGTGGATGCCGCGGACTTGCTGATGCCGGGCGATGGGCATAGATACTGGTTCTTTGACGAGATCACCGGCATCACCGAC
>JAJEGU010000012.1 GCA_022819645.1 Pseudomonadales bacterium | reverse complement strand
TGGCAATGGGCGCGCTCGTATCAGTCATCCTGCGCGCAGTCGCAGGATCTCATCGTGTGGCCACTGCAAGAGATTCTGCGACTACGCTTTGCTTCGCGCAGAATGACATGAAGGTTGGAGCGCCAAAATGAGAATTGCTGGTAGGTGGCTTCGATCCGTCGCCGCCGGGGGGTGCAGTGCAGCGGACGCCGTAAATACGGTCCAGCCGCCAAGCGCAGCTTGGCGGCGTTCCGGCTGCGCATGAAGCTGCGCTTCATAAACGCTTGCCTCCACCCATGTAGGCTTCGGGCTCGGCTTCCTGCCTCGCACGCCCGCTGCACTGCACCCCCCGGCGGCGACTTACGTTGTGCAGAATTCATGGCTGGTACTCACAAGTTACAATGTGTTGATGGATGGCGGGGTTGACAAGTTTGATCTGGTGATTGCCGGGGGCGGGATTGTCGGGGCTACGCTTGCCTGTTTGCTGGATGGGCTTGCGGTGCGGGTGGCGTTGGTGGAGCGGCGGTTGCCGGATGATGGGGAGATGCCTTTTCAGGGGTCTGAGTTGCGGTTTGATCCGCGGGTCAGCGCCTTGAATGAGGCTTCGCGCCGGGTGTTGGGTGACGTGGGCGTCTGGAGCGGGGTTCGGGCGGTTCGTTGTTGTGATTATCGGGAGATGCGGGTCTGGGATGCGGAAGGGACGGGGTCGATTCATTTTTCGGCGGCGGCGCTGGGGGCGGAGAGTCTGGGCACGATTGTCGAGAATTCCGTTGTGCTGGCGGGCTTGTATGAGCGGTTGCGGGGACAGGAGAATCTGACTGTCGTGTCGCCATTTACGAGCGCCGCGCTGGAAAGCGATGGGGACGGGACGATTTTGATCGGCGATTGCGGGCGGCGATTGCGGGCAAGTCTGCTGGTGGGGGCCGACGGCGGGAATTCGGCTGTCCGGCGGCTGGCGGGGATGCCTGGCCGGGAGCGGGATTACGAGCAGGAGGCGGTGGTTACCACAGTCAGGACCGGGCGGTCACATGGGTTTACCGCCTGGCAGCGGTTTCTCGATTCGGGGCCGCTGGCTTTTCTGCCGCTGGCGACCGCTGAAGATAGCGAGTTTCGACATAGTTCCATTGTCTGGTCAACCAGGCCGGAGGAGGCGGAAGAGCTTGTGCAAATGCCGGAGGAGCGGTTTTGCGCACGTCTTGCCGCTGCCATCGAACATCGTCTTGGCGCAGTCGAATCGAGCGACCGGCGCTTTCGTTTCCCTCTGCGCCAGCGGTGGGCGGACCATTATGCGAAGGGCGGCATCGTGCTCGCGGGCGATGCGGCGCATACGATTCATCCACTCGCCGGCCAGGGCGTGAATCTCGGCATCAGGGACGTTGCGGTGTTGGCAGAGGAGTTGCGCGCAGGTCTGGCCGCCGGGAGGCGCCTGCACGATCCGGTGCTGCCGCGCCGTTACGAACGCCGGCGGAAGGGCGACAATCTGGGCATGATGTGGACCATGGCGGGCCTGCGCCGGCTGTTCGGCCCCCAGCCCCCGCCGCTGCGCTGGCTGCGCAATACCGGCCTCGGATTCGTGGACCGCGCTGCTCCATTGAAGAATTTTCTCGCCCGCCGCGCCATGGGACAGCACAGCAGGCCATGACCGCCGAACCGCCAGTCAACCCTGTCAGCCGGTTCTTTGCCGTCTTTCGCTATAGCGCCCTGGCGATGCGGATCGTCCGCGACACCAGCCTGCCGCTGACGCTGCTGATGGCGGCGGCGACCATCGCCAATGGCGTGCTGCCGGCTTCGATTGCCTTTGTCGGCGGGCTGTTCGTGGACGCCGTGGCGGGGGCCATCGCCGCTGAAGATGCCCAGGCGCTGGCCGCGGCGCGCTCCGACGCCCTGTTCTATGTACTGGTGGAAGCCGGGCTTGTGGTGCTCATGACCGGCGCCCAGCGCATCACCACGGTCAGCCGCTCGATCCTGCAGGTGCTGCTTGGCAACCGGGTCAATGTCATGATCATCGAAAAGGCGATGACCCTGGAACTGAGCCATTTCGAGGACGCCGAATACTACGACAAGCTGCTGCGCGCCCGGCGCGAGGCTTCGAGCCGCCCGCTCGGCCTGGTCATCAAGACTTTCGACCTGATTCGCGATCTCATCGCGCTGCTCACCATTGGCGCCTGGCTGTTCCAGTTCTCGCCCTGGGTGGTAGTGCTGCTGGTGTTCACCGGCCTGCCGGCCTTTGTCGCCGAAGCGGGATTTTCCGGCGAGGCTTTCCGCATCATGCGCCGCCGCTCCCCCGAGCGCCGCCTGCAGTTCTATCTGGAAATGGTGCTGACCCGGGAGGACGGCGTGAAAGAGGTCAAGCTGCTGCAGCTCGGCAAGCTCTTTCTGCAACGCTATGTGAACATCTTCCGCAATATCTACCGGGAAGACCGCAATCTCGTGCTGCGGCGCAATTTCTGGGGCTATCTGCTGGGGCTGCTGTCCAGCGCGGCGTTCTATTTCGCCTATGGCTGGGTGGGCTTTTCCGCCATCGCCGGCGCCATCACCATCGGCCAGATGACCGCCTACATCGCCCAGTTCCGGCTCGGGCAGAATTCGGTCAGCAGCAGTCTGACCGCGGTGAACGGCATGTATGAGGACAATCTCTACCTGTCCACACTCACCGAATACCTGGAGCACGAAGTGCCGGAACCCACCGGCGACGAGACCGGCGGACCGGACCCGGGCGACGGCGTTCGTTTCGAGAATGTCAGTTTCACCTATCCCGGCGCCGGCGCGCCGGCGCTGGACAATATCAGCCTGCATATCCGGCCGGGGGAAAGCCTTGCCATCGTGGGAGAAAACGGCAGCGGCAAGACCACCCTGATCAAGCTGCTGGCCCGCCTGTACACGCCATCCCGGGGCCGCATCACCCTGGAAGGGCTCGAGCTGTCCCGCTGGGACATCGACGCCCTGCGGCGCAAGATCGGCGTCATCTTCCAGGACTTCGCCCGCTATCAGTTGCTGGTGGGGGAAAACATCGGCATTGGCGATGTGGAGGAGCTCGACAACGAGCCCCAGGTGCGCGAAGCCGCGGGCAAGGGCATGGCCGACGCATTCATCCGCAACCTGCCCGATGACTATCGCACCCAGCTCGGCACCTGGTTCAAGGACGGCAAGGAACTGTCCGGCGGCCAATGGCAGAAAATCGCCCTGTCCCGGGCCTTCATGCGCACCAGGGCCGACGTGCTCATCCTCGACGAACCCACCGCCGCCATCGACGCCCGGGCGGAAGCGGAAATCTTCGCCCATTTCGGCAAACTCACCGCCCGGCGCATCTCCATCATCATCTCCCACCGGTTCTCCACGGTGCGCATGGCCAAGCACATCATCGTCCTGGAGCAGGGCCGAATCCAGGAACAGGGCAGCCACGAATCCCTGCTCCATTCCAGTGGCCAATACGCCAAACTGTTCGAGCTGCAGGCCAGGGGCTACCAGTAGTTGAGTTTGCCATCACCAAGCGGTTTGGATACTCTGCCCGCAGCTTCTCCCCAGCCTCCAGGAGTCTGCGCCACATGGAAGTGCGATAATGAAAAACTCCACGGATGGAGTTTTTCAGAGAATACCTAGTGAATATGCAACGAAATCGAACGGCCAGGGGCGTGGACGGGAGCGGATTTGCAGCCGTGAATTCCTGTGGCGCCGGCTCCTGGGAACCCCCGTGACAGCCCCGCGCGGCCCGGGCAAATCCGGCGAAAGCCTGCGGGCGAAGGCTGCGCGCAAGAGCGGGCTTGCCAGGGTCAGGGCGCTCAGGCAGATCGAGCGCTCGCGCTCACGACTCATGGTCTGCTTTCTGACGCTGCCGGTGTACATGCTGGGCGTCTGGCTGCTGCTTGAGGAAAGGCGCGAGATCGACATTTTCATGCTCGTCTACATGGCGATCTGGTTCGGGTTCGCGCTGGATATGGCGCGGCGCAACTGCCCCGGCTGCGGCCGCCAGTTTTTCGTTCGCAGCATTGTGCTGAATCCGTTTGCACGAAAATGCGCGCACTGCGGCTTGCACTTGCGGGAGACTCCCGAAAGCGCGGAATAGCTTCGGGGATTCACGAACCCGGCAGTTTCACAAAAGGATTTTGCGTCCATGCCAGTCAGCCTCTCATCAGCAATCGACCTTGCGGGCCCGGGCGAATCCGCCGCCCGGCGCATGTTGCGGGAAACCTTTGGTTTCAGCGAGTTCCGCCCCGGCCAGGAAGCGGTAATCAACGCCCTGCTTGCCGGTCGCGATGTGCTGGCGGTGATGCCCACGGGTTCGGGCAAATCGCTTTGCTTCCAGATTCCCGCGCTGCTGCTCGACGGGCTCACCGTAGTGGTCTCTCCCCTTGTGGCCTTGATGCAGGACCAGGTGGCGGCGCTCAGACTTGCGGGAGTTCCTGTCGAAGGCATCCATTCCGGCAATAGCCGGGAACAGAACGTGGCTGCCTGGAAGCGGGCGGTCGCGGACCAAACGCGACTGCTCTACATGGCGCCGGAGCGGCTGATGACCGAACGCATGCTCGCGGCTCTGACGCGCCTGCCGGTCAAGCTGTTCGCCATAGACGAAGCCCATTGCATCTCCCAGTGGGGGCCGGCATTCCGCCCGGAGTACGCGGACCTCGGCCGCCTGCGGCAGTTGTTTCCCGGAGCGCCCATTGTTGCGCTGACGGCCACCGCGGATGAAATCACCCGCAACGACATCGCGGCGCAATTGTTTGCGGGAAGGGTGGAGCAACACGTGCTGGGATTCGATCGCCCCAATATCCGTCTGACCGTAACCATGAAGCGCGACTGGAAGCGCCAGCTCGCAGACTTTGTGGCAGGCCGCGCAAACGAAAGCGGGATCGTCTACTGCCTGTCGCGGCGGAAAACCGAAGAGTGCGCTGCGATGCTGGCCGGCAAGGGGCTGCGGGCGCTGCCGTATCATGCCGGCATGAGCCCGGAGCAGCGCGAGGTCAACCAGAATGTCTTCATGACCGAGTCCGGCGTGATCATCGTCGCCACCATCGCTTTCGGCATGGGCATCGACAAGGCCGACGTGCGCTATGTTTTCCACGCCGACCTGCCTTCCAGCGTGGAAGCCTACTACCAGGAAATCGGCCGGGCCGGCCGGGATGGCGCCCACGCGGATGCCTGCATGCTCTATGGGCTGGAAGATATCAGGATGCGGCGGCAATTCATCGAGAATGAAGAGGCCGGAGACGAGCGCCGCCGCCGGGAACACAAGCGGCTTGACGCCCTGCTTGGCTATTGCGAGGCGCCCACCTGCCGCCGGGCCAGCCTGCTCGAATACTTTGGCGAGAGCATCGAAGCCTGCGGCAACTGCGACGCCTGCCTGCACCCCGTGGAGCGCGCAGATGGCAGCGAGGAAGCGCGCCAGCTCCTGCAGGCGGCGCGGCAGACCGGCGAGCGTTTTGGCGCGGCGCATCTGATCGACGTGCTGCGCGGCGCCGACACCGACAAGACCCGCCGCTTTGGCCATGATCGGCTGTCATGTTTTGGCGCCGGCGCCGAACGCAAAGCCAACGAATGGCGTTCTTTCGTGCGGCAAATGGTGGCCGCGGGATTTTTGAGCATCGATATCGCCGGTTATGGCGGCATCCGCATCACCCCCAGGGGGCGCGCGCTGGCGAAAGGAGAAGGCGAGTTTTTCTATCGCAAGGACACCATGCTCCCGGGCGGCGCAAAAGCGGTTCGCAAGCAGCGCGAACGGGAAGGCGGCCAGCCATTGAGCGATTCGGAGAACGAGCTGCTCGCAAGGTTGAAGGAACTGCGGCTGCAACTTGCGAGGGAACAGGAAGTCCCGGCCTATGTCATCTTTGCCGACAGGACCCTGATCGACATGGTCCGAAGACAGCCGCGCAACAAGGCCGAGTTCGCCGAAATCAACGGTGTTGGCGCGGTCAAGCTCGAACGCTTCGCCGAAGACTTTCTTGCGGAAATCAAGGCTGGGCTATAGCAGGCTCCTGGGAGAGAGGAAAGCTATACAGGCGTTGCCGCCTTGCAATAGTGGTCGATGAACTTCTGATGCGAGGGAAGCTGGCTTACCAGCTTGTCGACCGAGCCGTGAATGCCGGTCAGGAATCGCTGTAACTCTTCTTCGCTCATCATGTTTACGATCGGATGATATTGTTCGGGCAGCAGCCCCTGGCCGAGCATCACCTGGATCCAGGAATTCTCACCGAACAGTTCGGTCGGTATCTTGAACACGCGCCCCGCCTGCTTGAACAACTCGATGCGATGTTTCAGCGAATCGGGGATGTCCATGGTGCGGCACTGGCGCCAGAAGCGCGTGTCGGTGCGATTGGTGACGTGGTAATGCAGGATGATGAAATCGCGCACGTTGTCGATCTCGAACTTCATCTGGTTGTTGAATTCCTCGACGTCGGGCGCCCGGATGCCATCGTAAGGGAACATTTGCATGAGGCGGATGATCGAGCGCTGGATCAGGTGAATGCTGGTCGATTCCAGCGGCTCGATGAAACCCGATGACAGGCCCATGGCGACGCAGTTCTTGTACCAGTGCCGGCGCCGCTGGCCGGCGTTGAATCGGATCACTCGCGGTTCAGTGAGCACTTTGCCTTCGACATTGTCCAGGAGCTTCTGGGTCGCCTCGTCGGCGCTCCAGTGTCTGCCGCTGAAAACCACGCCGTTGCCTACCCGATGCTGCAGAGGAATGCGCCATTGCCAGCCGGCTTCACGGGCGATCGAGCGGGTATAAGGGATCGGTTCACCGACCGATTCGGTCTGCAAGGCGATGGCGCTGTCGCAGGGCAGCCAATGCTTCCAGTCGTTGTAACCGGCATTGAGCGTCTGCTCGATCAGCAGGCCGCGAAAGCCGGTGCAATCGATGAACAGGTCGCCTTCGATGACCTGGCCCGATTGCAGGCGGATCGCGGTGATATAGCCTGTGTCCGGGTCTTGCTCGACGAATTCGATCTTCCCTTCCTGCCGCACGGCGCCGTGCTCCTCGGCGAGGCCGCGCAGGAACTTCGCGTACAGCGATGCGTCGATGTGGTAGGCGTAGTTCAGCCCCAGGCTCGGCATGACCGCGAACTTGTTCTGCACCGCGGCGGCCCATTCGTTGCAATATTCGCCGAACTCGCGCGCGATGCCCATCTTCAGGCCTTTCAGCCAGAAATGTTGGAAACCCGCGGCCCAACTGTCCTTGCCGGTCCAGCCGAAGGAATGGATGTAGTCCTCGTTGACGTCGCGCCAGCTTTCGAACTTGATGCCAAGCTTGAAGGTGCCCTGGGTGGCCTTGAGAAAATCCTGCTCCTTGACCTTGATCAGGTCGTGATAGGTGATCAGGGTCGGGATGGTCGCTTCGCCGACGCCGACGGTGCCGATCTCTTCGGATTCCACCAGGGTGATGTCCAGCGTCTTGCCGAGCAGCCGCGACAGGGCCGCGGCGGCCATCCAGCCGGCGGTGCCGCCGCCGGCGATAACGACCTTGTGAATCTTGCGGTTTTGCATGGGTGCTCTCTCCGGATTCAGCAACGTTCGCGAAGTTCCCTCAGCGATTGAGCCGGTTCAGCAAATCGGCGTGCAACTGTTTCGCCCGTTTTTCGTCGAGCGGCGCCAGACAGCCCCTGCCCGGCTCGGGTATGTGTTCGTAGACCGACTCGTCGGCATTGAAGACGTAATGATCGAATACTCCCCGCCAGAGTTCGCGCTGCCGCGGAGGCAGGTCGCGCAGGGCGAGAATCGCGTGCAGCAACGCATTGCCCGGCGATCCCATGTAATCGGGCGAATTGCACCACCAGTAGTTGACCAGCATGTTGAATTCTTCGCGCGACTCGACGTGGTGCCACCACATGCTCGGGATGAAAATCGCGTCACCGGGTTCGAGCAGGGCGGTTTTCGCGTGCTTGAGAGCCTCGGCGAATTTCGGGAAACGCTCCAGATCGGGATTGCTAATGTCCACGAGGCTGATTGCCTGGCCGGACGGGGTCTTGTCGATGGGGCCGATATACAGATTGCCGATCTGTTCCGGCGGGAACAGCGTGAAACGCCGCTCGCCCGCCACTACGCAGGCCACATTGTCGGGAAAATCGTAATGCGCCGACACCCGGGTCCGGTTGCCGAGCCAGAAACTCGCGAGCGCGTCGTCCGTGGGCAATTCCACATCGTTTTGCGCCCGGAAACCGGGCATCCACTTGTCGACCGGCGTCGAACCGATATACAGGGTCGTCAGGCGATCTTCGCGACCGGGTTCGGCGAGCTTGCTGAAAACCTGGGGCAAGGTGGCCCGGCCGGCGACGAAGTTGAAGCCGGTGAAATCTTCGGTATAGAAGAACCTGCCATTGATCGAGGAATCTCCGGCGTACACCGTGACCGGCTCTTCACGCCAGAACCGTGAAAGATAGCCGGCCGCGGCGGTGAGCGACTCGCTGCATTGCTCCACCGCTGGCCACTTGCTCACCAGACCTTGCAGCAACACCGGTTCGGCCGAGTCGAACACCTGTTGCGGAATCGCGCCGGCGGCGCATTCCACGCTCTGCATGGGCACCGGCTCAGGCATCGGACCCGCCCTGGCGGTCGCCTTCCAGTCTTGCGTTTTTCCGTTCGGCGAGAGCCTGCAGATTGCCCATGGACGCGAGCACCATGAACATCGGCATGAGAAAACCGTTGGCGTTCAGTTCGCCGAGCGCCTCCGCGGACAGCCCCTGCACCTTTTCCTCATTCAGGCAATGGAAGCCGATCAACTGGTTGCGCGAGCCGTCCTTCAACTCGATTTCCAGCGTCATCGACTCGATCAGATCGTGTCTCTGCAAGGCGTTGACGAAAGTCTTGTTGTGTTCGATGCCGAGAAAAACCGATTCCAGCAGGTCGGCCGCGTTTTCGAGGAACGGCGTGCGCCCGCCGAGGGGTTGAAACAACGGTTCGCCTCTTTCGGTATTGACCCGGGGATGGTCCATGTCGATCGACAGTACCCGGGTGCTCACCGGTTCGCCCTGGCTGTCGGATTTCCGGTATCCGATCAGAAAGGGTTCGCGCCGCACCATGGCGGGAATATAGGGTGCCTGCCAACCGGACTCGTCGAGGAAAAGGTTTTCTCCCTGTTGAAAACCGAACAGCGCCAGGGGAAGAAAATTGTCCTCGCTGTCCCGCTGGAACAGGATCGGATAGCAGGCCTGCACATTGCGTAACTCGAAGGGGAACACCAGCGACTGCATGACGCCATCGCCGTAGCGCGCTGCGCGATCGGTGACGATCCGCACGTCCGCATGTTCGACATTGTTCAGAAGCGCGTAGTTCGCCATGGCAATCAGGCTGCGTTCCGGCGCGCAATGGCGCCGACCAGTTCTCTTGTCGTCGGCAGCAGGCGGGCCATCCGCTCGGCCTTTATCCGCGTACCGTGAAAAATCTCATCCGCGCGTTTGCGCTCGACGCCCGCGCCTGCCGCGGCCGTGTAGCGCGGTTTGAAACCCATGCCGTACAGCACGTACTGGTAGCTCGCGGACGGAAACAGCTCGTCCATTCGCGGCGCATCGTCGTGCCAGGGCGGCTGCTGCCGCCATAGCGTCAACTTCTCGCGCAGGCTTTCGGGCCAGGTTTCCGGCGAACGGTTGTCCTTCCAGTAATCGCTGTCCTCGCGGGCGCTGATTGCGTAATGCAGTTTCAGGAATTCGACGATTCGCCGCCAATGGTAGCGCATCTTGTCGTTGAACCGCCCGGCGACGACATCCATGATTTCCCGGTCGCGGGGCAACTGTTCGCCGATTATGGCCGCCGATTGTTCGATCAGCACGAGAGCGGAGGCTTCGAGCGGTTCGATGAAACCCGCCGAAAGCCCCACGGCGACACAATTGTTGACCCAGAACCTGTCGCGATAGCCCGGCTCGAACGGAATCGCGCGGAAAGAGAGCCGACCGGTATCGACACCCGGGGACGTTTCTTTGACGTAGGCTTTCAGGGCCGCCATCGCCGTGTCTTCGCCGGCGTGGGCGCTGGAATGCACGTAGCCAATGCCGCGGCGGCTGTTCAGGCCGATATCCCATATCCAGCCGTGAGACTGGGCCGTCGAGACGGTTACCGGCGCGATCGGGTCACCGGGGTCGGCGTAGGGTACTTGCACCGCGATGGCGGTGTCGTTGAACAGTACGTCTTTCAGCGATATCAGCGCTTTGCCGTAATGGTCGCCAATCAGCAGGGCTTTCTGTCCGGTGCAATCGACGAACAGGTCGCCTGCCACGCGCTCGCCTGTGTCGAGCGCTACCGCGGCGATGTCTCCATTCGGGTGCGACTCAACGCGTTCGACATTGCCGGCGATGTATTGCACGCCCGGATTGCGCACCGCGTGCCGATGCAGCAGTCCGGCGAAAGCGCCGGCGTCGAAGTGATAGCCGTAGTTGACGGTAAAGGCGTATTGCGGCGCGCCCGCCTGCTTCGGAGCGAGGCCGAGGTTGATCACCCGGGCCTGGGGCGTGACCAGGTCGGCGAAGGCCGAGCGCTCCTCATGGGCAAGCCAGAATTTCGCGGGATTCAGTTCCGAATATTCCGCCGGCAAGCTGAACGGGTGGATGTATTCCGGGATTTCGGGACGGCCGGACCAGCCGCGGAAGCGGGTGCCCTGCTTGAAGCTCGCGCCGCATTCGCGAATGAGATCGTCTTCGGCCAGGCCGATTTTCCTGAGCGTCATGCGCATCGACGGCCAGGTGCCTTCGCCTACGCCGATGATGGGGATGTCGGGAGATTCGACGAGAACGACTTCGACCGCGTCGTCGCCGCGCTTCCGGGATTCGGCCGCGACCACGCAGGCGGTGATCCAGCCTGCCGTGCCGCCGCCGACGATTACGATTTTGCGGATGGGTTGACTCATCGCTCAGGCCGAATCGTTTCGGGGCGATGATACCAAGAGAGGCCGCCCTGGCAGGCGGCCTCTCTCGATGCGGCTCAGAACTTGTAACGGAAGCCGATGTTGTAGCGCGGGCCGGACTGGGCGGCGAACAGTGTCTGGGCCTTGTCCCGACCGTAAACGTGAGTCGTTTCGTCGGTCAGGTTCAGTCCGTCGAAAAACACTTGCCAGTTCTCGTTGACCCAGTAACTCGCGCTTACGTCGACCTGCTGATAAGCCGCCACATGGGTGGGTGGGCCCGCGCCCACGTTGGTCTGGCCGGTGCCGGCCAGAAAATCGTCGCGCCAGTTGTAAGCCAGCCGTACGCTGATGTCGTTCCGGTCGTAGAAGGCGATGAAGTTCGCCGAATCGCTCAGGCCGGTAAGGACGAATTGCTGGGCGAGGCTGAAATTGTCGTAGCCGACATCAGCGTCGACGATGGTGGCGTTGGCGATCACGCCGAAGCCGGTATCGCCGAAATTGTGCTGGACGACGAGCTCCCAGCCTTCCATCTGCGCCTGTTCGATGTTTACCGGAACCGTGAGATTGAAGGGCGCCGCCGGGTCGCGGCCCGCCACGCCGGAGATGATGCCAGCCGCGGCGTCAACGCCCGCCGCATCCGCCCGGTTCTCGAGAATCCACGTGTACAGGGTACCGCCGTCCGAGCTTCCGGTGGCAGCCCGCGCCTCTTGACCAAGCGGTCCTAGCGCGGGATGCGGCAGGCCGAAGGTTTCCTCGATCAGCGAAGAGGTGCCGATGAAGTTCTCCACGTCCTTGAGAAAGTACCCCACGGCCGCGTAACTGTCTTCGGCGTAATACCACTCCAGCGATACGTCCCGATTCAGGGAATCGAACGGCAACAGGTTCGGGTTGCCCCGGTTGCCCGTACCGCCGTCAATGCGCAGCAGGGAGTTGATCGTCTGGCCGCCCTGGATATCGCCGTAGTTCGGCCGCGTCAGCGTTCGGCTGATCGACGCACGGGCAACCAGGTCCTCGGTGAGATCGAATTTGAAGTCGAGATTCGGCAGGACGAGCCCGTAGTTACCCTCCAGCGAAGTGAAATCGGGAGCGCCCTGCACCGCCGACAGTTCGTTGCCGGCCACCCAGTTGATCTGGGTGTAAGCCGGCGACAGCGCTTGCGATGCGATATCGGTTTCCTCGTAACGCATGCCGAAGCGGATATCCACCGGAATGTCTCCGAGCTCCGCGCCCATGTGCGCCTGGAAATAAACCGCCAGGGATTCCTCCTGGGTGCGCCGGTCGGAAGTGAAATTGCTCGACGTACACAGGCCGGTGCCGCAATCGCCCATGTCGGTAATCATGAATATGTTCGCCTCGCCCGACGCCATGAGCTGCTCGGTTCTGGCGATCAGGTCGGACATGTCGAAGCGGTAAAAGTCGGTTTGCCTGCGCGGGTCGCCGCCACCGGGAATCTCGGAGAATCCGTCCCTTGCCGAGGCCGGGGTTAGCAGATCCGCGATCGCGCCCCGTTCGGTCTGGGCGCTCCAGGAGTCGCGCTGTACGACCGAGCCGGCGGAACGATTGTTGACTTCGGTCAACTGGATGCCGAAATCGATGCTTTCCACGAAATCCAGATCGAAATCGTATGTGCCGGACAAGGTGGTCTGATCGAGATCCATCCTGGAAACATTGTTCGTGAATACGCTGCCGGTGACGACCATGTCGTCGGGCGAAAGCGGATCGTTCAGGCCGAGTTCGAGAATCGGCAGCTCGGCGCCGAAATGGCCCGTGGTCCTGTCGCGGGAATAAGCCGCGATCGAGAGCAGGGCGGAATCGCCGAAGGGGCTATTGGGATTGCGCTTCGCGCTCGAATCGTGATAGTCGAACTCGACGCTCAACCGGTCGGAAACCTCCCACAGCAGGTTGAGACCCGTCGATCCGTTCTGCGTGCGCCAGGCGTCTTCGCCGCCACCCATGGAATAGTCGGAGTTGGATGAGTTTTCGGTATAGACCAGCGGGCTCGCCTGCGGACCATCGGTCCACAGCGTCTCCTGGCCGCCGAAATTGAACCAGGCGGACAGGTTGCTGTAGGACCTGGACAATTCCACTTCGGAATAGGTGTAGTCCAGCGTGGCTATCAGGTTGTCAGCCGCCTGCATCTGCAAGGTTAGCTGGCCGTTGGTGCGGACACGGTCCCATTCCGCCAGCTCGTAGCCGATGGCCTGGGGCACCGAATACAGGTCGCCCTCGCCGGGACGATTTTGCTGATTGGGATCGGTATGCGGGGGAATGCCGCCCCACTCCGAGGGGCCGATGCCGCACCAGCAGTTGTCCGTCTCGCCCGGGAAGGTGCGCCAGCCGCCGACATTCGCGGTGCCGGCGCCGTTGTTGCGCTCCTGGCGCACCGCGCTCAGCGCGATGCCGACGGTGTCGTCGGCGAAGGTGTTGGAGAACAGCGCCGAAATTTCCGGCGTGAAACTGTCGCCCATTTCCGTGGACGTATCGTGCAATCCGCTCGCGGCCGCGGTGAAGTTCATGCCCGGCGATTCCAGCGGACGGGTGGTGCGGATGTTGAGCGTCGAACCGATGCCGCCGGTGGGCACGTCGGCCTGGCCGCTCTTGTAGACTTCCACCGCGGCAATGCCTTCGGAAGCGAGGTCGCCGAAGTCGAAAGAACGGGTCGAAGCTTCAACGCCGCCTGTGGCGGTCGGCATTTGCCGCCCATTCAGCAGAACCAGGTTGAAACTCGGGCCGAATCCGCGCACGGTGACGTTCTTGCCTTCGCCGCGTTCACGGTCGATGGAGACACCCGTGATCCGCTGCAGGGATTCGGCAAGGTTGCTGTCCGGAAAGTCGCCGATGTCCTCGGCGGTGATCGCGTCGACGACCCCGTCCGTGTTCCGCTTCAGGTCCATCGACGCTCTCAGGCTTTGCCGGATTCCGGTAACAACGATCTGCTCGATGCCCTGGGCGCCCTCGCCGGACGGTTGTCCGTAGGCTACGCCGCTGGCCAGTGCGAGTGATACCGCCGCGGCCAGGGGTGATTTCTTGCGTAAACTCACAGCCACTTTGATGCTCTCCCTCACTTCCCCGGCCCTTGAGAGTGCCGCGGGGACAGTGATTTTCGTTATCCCGCTGTTACGGCGAGAAAAATGATAACGTTGTCATTTTGACTTATATGCTACGATGAAAGCGTTGTCAACCTTTCTTTGGATTTTTTTCGGTCAGCCGATTTGAACCCGTTCCATGTGCGGGTGGAGCACCGGTGAGACTGAGAGTCGCTGTCCTCGTACTTTGAAGACGCCCATCGTGGGCCACGAAGTCGGGACCACGCAGCAACCGGCTCGCAGCCACCGACTGTCATTCAGGGCAATGACCTTCAATGGCGGTTATGTCGGCCCTAAATTCGGTACGCAAACAGTAGCGCCGCTAATCTACCAGTCCCAGCCTGCGTCCAAGATTTCTGAAGATCCTGCTTCTATCCACCATTGATCCCCTGTCGGGCGCACCGGCTTCGAGCAGCATTCGCTCCATTTCATGGTCGCCAAATTCAATCGCGTTTACAAGCGCGAACTCTCCGACGCTGCCGGTAGCATCCGCGCCCGCGTCTAGCAGTACGCGGACTATCTCCGTATGTCCATTAACTGCGGCATCGCTCAGCGCGTTACTCAAAGGGCGGCCTGGGTCGGGGAGATACTCCACTTCCGCTCCGGCCTCGACAAGCATCCGCACCGCGTCTGTACTGCCGAAAAGCGCCGCCTTCATTAACGCGCTTCTACTCCCGGGCTCCGCAAGGTTTACGTCGGCGCCCGCATCGATCAGTGCCTGCAAAATCTTCGTATTGTTGTTGCGAGCGGCTTCATGTATTGCGCCTTCTCCATCCGCCGTCAACCGATTGGGATCGGCTCCTGACGCCAGATAGGCTTGCACGGTCGGCAGATCGTTATCGTCCGCGGCGCTGATCAGGCCGGAATGCCCCTTGTCGATCATTTCTTCCTGGTACGCTTCGAGGAAAGCGAGATTATCCATTAAGAGTTGTTCCTCGTGATCGAAATACGCCGTCATTTGTTCCGGTGACAAGATTTGGGAAAGCCTCGAAACAAGCCGGTTTTCCACCTCTGTCTGCGCATCGGCAAGGGTGCTTACATCTTCGTGCAAACCGTCTCCGGACAAGGCGCGCCCCAGCGCGGCGGCCAATTCATGATGCCTGGCCCTCGATTCAATCCAGATATCCCGCACAAGCCGGGCGTCTTCTGGACCCAGGTCTAGACTGTCCACGAACTCAGCCCACCCCCGATCATATTGGAAGCTGGCGGTGGCGAAATGATCAGAAGCACCGCTGTCCGCAGGCTGCAGCAGTTCTTCGAGTGTCGGCGGATTGAAAACCCCTGCCAGTTCTTCCGGGGTAAAATCTTGCTGGAGTTCGGCAAGCAGGACTTGCTCCTGTTCCAACATCGCTCCGGTGGAAGTCCGATAGTCAGGCCGCACCCCTTCGCTTGTTACGGGCGGCAAATCGCCGACCGTCCCGGTAGTTGCTGCCGGTTCGAAAGATTCTCGCTGAAGAAAAGCTGTGACAAGCGCGGCTATGGCGGCAAGGACCAACAGTGAATTTGCCTTATCAAGTTTCATGCTCTGCTTCCTCCAGATCAGCAATTTGCCACACAAGTCACGGTTACCTTGGTTACTATTCTTTTTGGATAATGGCACCACCCGCCCGACTTGGCTATGTATTCTCTGAAAAACTCCATCCGTGGAGTTTTTCATTATCGCAAAACAAAAGCGTGGTTTTGTTTTGCTCCCGAATTCAATGGCTTACGCCATCGAATTCGGCGGCACTTCCATGTGCCGCAGGGAAGCTCTGACTTGAT
>JAJEGU010000077.1 GCA_022819645.1 Pseudomonadales bacterium | reverse complement strand
CGCGAAAGCGAAAATTCGCTATCGCCGCGCCCCTGGCCGGTCGATTGAGGCGAATATTGGTGGATATGCAACGAAATCGAGCGGCCAGGGGCGTGGATGAGAGCGGATTTGCAGCCGTGAATTCCTACGGCGCAGGCTCCTAGGGGAGAAAAACCGGATTACGGCAGATTCAGTTCACGGCAGAAGGTCGCGAATGGGAGTACGCGAGTTCCGTTGGAGACGTAGTCGCGGTCGCCGGGATGGACTTGATAGAACTCGGGGATATCGGTTCGATTGCGGAAGTACCCGATCGTTCGGCTCGGGGATTTTTCGCCGGATTTACATTCCACGGCGAACAGGGGTTGCCGGTCGCGCAGCACGACAAAATCGACTTCGCGCCTGTCGGTATCGCGGATGAAACGAAGTTCCATGCGGAAACCCTCGGTGTCTTCCAGGAAATGACAGTATTTGAGCAAGTGACTGGCGACCAGATTTTCAAATCGTTCTCCCTTGCCCGGTACTTGGGACCAATCCCAAAGATAGAGTTTGGACTCTTTTTTGACCGCGCGAATGCGTGGCGCGCCGAAGGGCGGAATGCGGAAGCAAACGTACAGATTTTCAAGAATCTCAAGCCAGCGCTTGACGGTTTCGTGGGCGACCTGGAGATCTTCGCTCAGACTATTGATCGAAAGCGGAGAGCCGACTCTGTCCGGCAAGGCTTCGGCCAATAGCTCAACCAGGGCGATCTGGCGCAGGTTTTCCAGATCGCGCAAGTCTTCGTAGACCACTCTCGACATACGTTCTCGTTGCCAGCGGCGCCAACTACGGGAATCGCTGGCCAACAGTGGCTCGGGGAATCCGCCGAAACGCATGAGTGTTTCGAGATCGCCGGCGTTGGGCGCCGTCGAGAGTTCACCGAGGGAGAACGGATGCAGGCGGTAATGGTGGTAGCGGCCTTGCAGCGAGTCGCCGCCCTTGCGGTAGTGGTCGAGCCGGGCGGAACCGGTGACCAGGAACGAAGTCCTGTCGCCTTGAGTATCGTAAAATCCCTTGACCAGATTGCGCCAGCGGGGAAACTTGTGAATCTCGTCCAGCACGATTAGCCGCTGCCCGCCGGGAATCTCGCCCTCCTGCAAAGGTTTGCGGACAAGCGGGCTGTCCCAGTTCAGGTAGGCCGGGTGCCGCCTGTTCTCCGCGCCGAGAATATCGAGGGCGAGCGTGGTTTTCCCGACCTGCCGCGGGCCGCCAAGGAAAACCATCTTTTTCCTCAGATCTTCGCGAACTTGCGAGTGAATGTAGCGCGTCAGGGCATTCGAATCGGATGCCATGGAAATTCTCCGAGAGTCGTCGCAATTTCGTTGGTTGATTCAGGCTAACTCTAAATTACTCATGAGTAAAGTAAGATTATATAGAAAATACTCACGTTTCTCGGCAGCGCCCCGCCTCCAAACCCACTCGAAACCGTTGCCCGATTGCGGCAATTCCCGTTTTGGCGGAGGGCGCGTTCACAATAGTCATTACTGCGCGCGGTCGCCGAATCTCATTGGGTGGCCACTGCAAAAGATTCTGCGACTACGCTTCGCTTCGCGCAGAATGACGTGGGGGGAGGGCTTTTCTTCGTGCGGATTGACATGAAGGCTGGAGCGCCAGGACAAGAACTGCCGGCCCGCCTGGATTCGTCTTTCATTGCCTGTCGAATTGCCTTAGAATAGCCGCCTTTTTCGTCCGGGCCGGATAGATCCGCCAGAGAGCGAAGAATCCGGCGGTCGGATTTCGACAGGAACTGATTATGGTAACGATTCGTCTGGCGCGTGGCGGGGCGAAGAAAAAGCCTTTCTACCACATCACCGTGGCCGATGTGCGTTCACCGCGCGACGGCAGGTTCATAGAACGGATAGGCTTCTTCAATCCCGTGGCCAAGGGCCGGGAAGAGCGCCTGCGGCTGGATCTGGAGCGCATGGACTACTGGAAGTCCCAGGGTGCCCAGGTCACGCCCAGGGTGGCCGCCCTGGCGAAGGACGCCGGGGAAGCCGGAACAGCGTCCGCCGCAAGCTGAGCCGCGGCGGCTCTTTGAGCGAGCTGCCCGATGAGCAAGCAGCGGGACATCGACCCGGCAAGCCGGCGCATCGTCATGGGTCGCATCGGCCGGGCGCACGGCGTCAAGGGCTGGTTGAAGCTGCAATCCTGGACCCATCCGGCGGCCAATATTCTGGAATTCGAATATCTGCTTGTGGAAACCGGCCAGGGGCTCGAGCAGTTGCGAATCGACCGGAGCCGCTGGCAGGGCGGCAGCCTGCTGGCGCATTTTGCCGGCTACGACGAGCCGGAGCGGGCCCGCGGGCTCACCGGCCTTGAAGTGTCGGTGGAGGAGTCCGCGTTGGCCTCGCTGGAAAAGGGAGAATATTACTGGCGCCAGTTGCAGGGCTTGCAAGTGGTGAATCTGGCGGGAGAATGTTTTGGGCGGGTCAGTCACCTGCTGGAAACCGGCGCGAATGATGTGCTTGCGGTGGAGCCTCACGTCGACAGCCTCGACGATCGCAGCCGGCTGATTCCGTTTGTTCCGGATCAGGTGGTGCGGAAAGTGGACCTTGCCGCGGGAACCATCGAGGTTGACTGGGGCGCCGACTTTCTTGAATAGGAGCCTGCGGCGCAGGCTCATAGGCCGTGACATGCGCGTTGATATCGTCACGCTGTTGCCGGAAATGTTCGCCGCGCTGACCGAATATGGCATTACCGGCAGGGCGCTGCGCCAGGGATTGCTCAAGCTGTCCCTGTGGAATCCGCGGGATTACGCCGGCGACCGGCATCGCACCGTGGATGACCGCCCGTTCGGCGGTGGACCGGGGATGCTGATGAAAACCGGGCCGCTGCTCGATTGTCTGGCGGCGGCGCAGCGGGAAGCCCGGGGCAGGGTGGTGTATCTGTCGCCCCAGGGCCCGCGAATGGACCACGGGGCCATTGCCCGGCTCGTGAAAGTGCCCGGGCTGGTGCTGCTTTGCGGCCGCTACCAGGGTATCGACCAGCGGGTGATCGACAGCGCGGTGGATGAAGAACTGTCGCTTGGCGATTTCGTCATCAGCGGCGGCGAGATCGCCGCCATGGCCCTGATCGATGCCATGATCAGGCTGCTGCCGGGTGCCCTCGGCGACGGAGACAGCGCCGCAAGCGACAGTTTTGCCGATGGTCTGTTGCTTGGTCCGGAATACACCCGGCCGAGGAAAGTGGCCGGAATTGCGGCGCCGGAAGTGCTGCTGAGCGGAGACCACGAGGCAATCCGCCGCTGGCGCCTCAAGCAGAAGCTTGGCGCCACCTGGCGCAAACGGCCCGATTTGCTGGCCGGCCGGAAATTGAACGAAGAGGAACGGCAGTTGCTGGACGAATACCGGGCCGGCAAATGAGGCACAGGGAAGTTGGCTACAGAGCAGACGACGCCCGAGGAGCGAATACGATGAGCAAGAACAAGATCATCCAGAAGATCGAACAGGAACAGATGGACAAGGAACTCCCCGAGTTCGGTCCGGGCGATACGGTTGTGGTCCAGGTTCGCATCCGGGAAGGCGAGCGCGAGCGTATCCAGGCATTTGAAGGCGTGGTGATCGGCGTCCGCAACCGCGGCCTCAATTCCGCCTTCACCGTGCGCAAGGTATCCCACGGCGTTGGCGTGGAGCGGACTTTCCAGACCTACAGCCCCATCGTCGCCGGCGTCAAGGTAAAACGCCGCGGCGACGTGCGCCAGGCCAAGCTGTACTATCTGCGCAAGCTCTCCGGCCGAGCCGCCCGCATCGCCGAAAAACTCGGCAAGAAACCCCAGACGGCTTCCTAGGAGCCTGCGCCACAGGAATTCACGGCTGCAAATCCGCTCCCGTCCACGCCCCCGGCCGCTCGATTTCGTTGCATATTCACCAATATTCGCCTCAATCGACCGGCCAGGGGCGCGGCGACAGCGAATTTTCGCTTTCGCGAACTCCCGTGGCGCAGACTCTTGGGGGTGACATCATGGCGAGAGTGCAGATGCGTGGCGGGTTAAGCGCACCGGGATTATTGCGCGGGGTGCGGGACTGCTTTGACCGGATTCCGGATTCCATTAACGGCCGGAAACGGACGCTGGCGGACTATCTGATGTCCGGTCTGGCGGTGTACGGAAATACTTGCCCTGGCCCGGGGCCACTGGGAAATCGAGAACCGGCTCCACTATGTCCGCGACTGATCCTGGAACGAGGAGCGGTCCCGGGTGCGCAACGGCAGACTGCCGCGCAACCTGGCCTGCCTGTCCAACGTCGCCATCTCCATCATCCGAATGCGCGGGCGGTTCCAGCATCAACCACAGGCCCAGCGGCACTACGCCGCCCGCCAGGGCGAAGCCCTGCGGGAGGTGGTCAGCGCCGCCTGATCCCGCACCGAAACGCCGAAACCACCCGAACACCCCCCACAATCCGGAACATCCCGCCGGCAGACCGGTCCCGGCCAACCGACCCGGCCGCGGGGAAACATCCACATCACCGAAACCGCCTTGTTCACGGGGAATCGTTCCCCTTTCCAGTTGTGGTCAATACCACCAACAGGAAATACCAATCACCTATGTGACTATAAGATGGCCCTGGAAAGGAATCTCTGATTCAGCGGAACAGAACTCGGATTTACCCTCATACCCTCCCGGATCTGTCGAAAACTCCTTGGAGAATATTCCAGCAGGACCGGTTGGCAAAGTTACTGTAGAGCCAGTAACATAAGTTCGTTATGGAGGCTTAACTGATGAATAGAAATCTCATATACATTCCAATCTGCATTGCTGCCACTGCTGTTGTAGCGCTATGGCTAGAGGATCCGGAACATCGATTGAATGATGATGTCGAATCGGTCGTTGATATGGCCATTTTGGAGGCGGCAGAGAGCAAAGAATCTGTCCACGTTCTACAGGCCGTTGTTGATGCCGGGTTGCCCCGCGATGTAGCGGAATACCTTGCTGGAATCTATGAAACTGATCCTGAAAGAATATTTGCTGAAGAAGTTAGGGTAGACCTCATCAGAATGGTAGAAAACAATCTCGATGTAATTTCGGAATTTTCGGCTCGTTCAGATGTGGTTGGATTCAATACGCCACAAGAGCTGGGGGAGAGTGCATACGAAATGAGATGGCAGGAGTTCGTGGATGACATGAACCTGCCCGCAACCGATGAGTTTGCCGTACGCTCCTTGATGACGGAATGGGAAACATTTAACCTGGAATTAGTGGAACAATTCAACGCGGGACTGATAAGTCTTGAAGATATGCAAAACAATGTATTGACAATTGAAAACTTGCAGGATCGCCTTTCTCCGTATCTTTCCGCTGATCAGCTGGTCGATGTGCAAGTTAACGCCGAGCTACATAGTGAATTCTTGCAACAACAACGCGAGGCGGACTCGCAATGGCTGCGTGATGCAGGCTATACAGATAGCATTGTCGATGCTGCTCGTGAAAACAATATCGTTGCCGTGCAAGAGTTGCTGGGTATTGGTGTTGACATTAATTCTGCAACAATAGACGGCAGATGGAATGCATTGACCCGAGCCGCAAACAACGGAAACGTAGAAACGGTGGGGTTTTTGGTGGATTCCGGTGCGAATGTCAACTGGGTTTCTTCCAATCACCGAAATGCCCTGATTCGGGCGGCCGGCAATGGACATTTGGAAGTCGTTCGCTTACTTGCCTCTGAAGGCGCTGACCTTGAGTACCATAATCCCCAGATGCCAACTGCGACAGCCCTGACTGCCGCCGCACGAGAAAACCATTCGGCAGTGGTAGAGGAACTGTTGTTCTGGGGCGCGGACGCGACTGGTCCTGCCGGGAGAGCGGCTCTTAGGTATGCGCTAGACCTCGGGAATCTGGAAATGGAGCAGATTTTGAGGGATAGGGGGGCATTGGAGTACGGTCAGCGTCAATAACCATAGATCGAACCGGAGATATCTGGTCTCCCGGAACAAGACCGTATATGATTGCGATTTTCTCTGGAGGACAGGCCCATGAAGCCTTTCGGAATTTCATCTGTCCGTCCCACCCTCGCGGCGCTGATGCTCGGCGCCCTGCTGCAGCCAGCCCTTGCCCAGAATGAATCCCTGCGGGACCGCCTGCACGAATCCATCGTGGCGGCTTCGGGCAATCAACTGGAAATCCTCACTATCCGGCCAACCCCCATCGCCACGATCTACGAAGTCGAGCTGAACACCGGCGAATTGCTCTACAGCGACGCTTCCGGCCAGTACCTGTTCGCCGGCGACATGTACCGGACTACCCCGGACGGGCTGCTCAATCTTTCCACCGCCACCCGCCAGGAGGCCAACCAGCGCAAGGTGGCCGCGATTCCCGACGCGGAAGCGATCATCTACCAGCCCGAAGGCGAGGTGAAGGCCACGGTAACGGTGTTCACCGATGTGGATTGCACCTTTTGCCGCCGCCTGCACGGCGACCGGGAAGCCCTGCTCGACTATGGCATCCGCATCCGCTACCTCGCCTATCCCCGGGGCGGAGAGAATGCCGAATCCTACGACAAGATGATTTCCGTATGGTGCTCCGAGGACCGTCATCGTTCCATGAACCAGGCCAAGAACGGCCAGAATCTGCCCAGCCGCGATTGCGAAACTCCCGTGCTCGCCCATTATGGCCTCGGCAATGAACTCGGCATCCAGGGCACCCCGGCCCTCGTGTTTCCCGACGGACGCCTGATTCCAGGCTATGTGGAGCCTCCCCGGCTCGCGGCCATGCTCGGCATTGAATAGCTTGCCCGGTCCGGCGCCGGAATCGCCGGGAAATCATTGGGTATAATCCGCACGGTCATCCCCGGCGCGGAAGCCCCGTTTCATGCATGAACCTGTCAAGATAGGCATTTGCGGCCTCGGCACCGTGGGCGGCGGCAGCCTGCGCCTGCTGCGGGGCAATGCCGGTGAAATCGCCCGCCGGGCAGGCGGCCCCCTGCAAGTCGCGCGGATAGCCACCCGGCGCCCCGAATCGGTTGCGGTGGATGGCGCCGCGGCTATCGGCGGGGATCCCATGGCGCTTGCCAGGGATGATGCTATCCAGGTGGTGGTGGAGACCATGGGCGGATTCGACCCCGCCCATGCCGTGGTTGCCGAGGCCCTCGCCCGGGGCAAGCATGTGGTCACCGCCAACAAGGCCCTGATTGCCGAGCGGGGCAACGAGCTGTTCGCCATTGCCGCGAAAAATGGCGCCACACTGGCCTTTGAAAGCAGCGTTGCCGGCGGTATCCCCATCATCAAGGCCCTGCGGGAGGGGCTTGCCGCCAATCGCATCGAATGGCTGGCCGGAATCATCAACGGCACCGGCAACTATATACTCACCGAAATGGCCGCCGGCGGCCGTCCGTTTGCCGAGGTGCTCGCCGAAGCCCAGGCTCTTGGCTATGCCGAAGCCGATCCGGGCTTTGACGTGGATGGCGTCGACGCCGCCCACAAGCTCACCATCATGGCCGCCATCGCCTTTGGCATTCCCCTGCGATTTGCGGATACCTTTACCGAAGGGATCAGCGCGCTGACGCCGGAAGACCTGACCTACGCCGAAGAACTCGGCTACCGCATCAAGCATCTCGGCATAGCCCGGCGCAGCGCCGGGGGGATCGAGATGCGCGTGCACCCCACCCTGATCAGCAAGCGCTGGCTGTTGTCCCGGGTATCCGGCGTGGACAATGCCGTGGTGGTCAAGGGCCACGCCGTGGGCACGACCCTGTACCAGGGCCCCGGCGCCGGGGCAGACGCCACGGCCTCGGCGGTGGTGGCGGACATCATCGACATCGCCCGCCAGCTTCGCGCCGGCGCGAGCCGGCCGCTGTCAGCCCCACTCAATGGCCGGCCTGAAGCCGAAGCGCCGCCCGCGGTTCCCATGGACAGCATCGAATCGGAATGCTATTTGCGCATCCCCGTACTCGACCGCATGGGAGTCATGGCGAAAATCACCCGGGTGCTGGAAAGCCACGCCATCAGCATCGAGGCGGTGATCCAGAAGGAAGTCCACGGCGGCAGCGTACCCATCGTCTTGCTTACCCATGGCGTTGCCGAAGGCAGGATGAACGCCGCCATTGCCGAATTGCAGTCCCTGGCCGATGTGCAGGGGCGGATTGGTCGGATCCGGGTAGCGCCGTTTCCCGCCGGGGATTGACCGGTGGAATATCTCAGCACCCGGGGTGGCTGTTCCGGCCAGCGTTTCGAGGAGGTTCTGCTCACCGGCCTTGCCCCGGATGGGGGGTTGTTTGTTCCCAACGAGTTGCCCCGGCTGGATTCAGCCGAACTGCGAAAGCTGCGCGGCCTGCCCTACGCCGAACTCGCCTTTCGGATTGCCTCGCTGTTTACCGACGATGCGTTTCCGGAGGATGCTCTCGGGAGCATGATCGGGGAAAGCTATGCCGGTTTCTCCCATCCCGAGCTCGCGCCCCTGACCCGTCTTGGCGAAGGGGAGTATTTGCTCGAGTTGTTCCACGGCCCCACCCTGGCATTCAAGGATTTTGCCCTGCAGGTGCTGGGCCGGATGCTCGATCATGTGCTTGTCCGCCAGGGCAGGCGGGTGCTCATACTCGGCGCGACCTCCGGGGATACCGGTTCGGCAGCCCTGGAAGGATGCCGCCATTCCGGACAGGTCGATATCTGCATTCTGCACCCACATGGCAAGGTCTCGGAAGTGCAGCGCAAGCAGATGACCACCACGCCGGGGGGCAATGTCCGCAATCTGGCGGTGGAAGGCAGTTTCGACGATTGCCAGCGGCTGGTGAAGGCGGCTTTTGCCGATCAGTCCTTTCTGCCTTCCGGCCGGCAACTCGTGGCGGTGAACTCGATCAACTGGGCGCGCATTGTCATGCAGGTCGTATATTACTTCCACGCCGCCCTGCAGCTTGGCGCGCCGCGGCAGGCGGTTTCCTTTGCGGTGCCCACGGGGAATTTCGGCGACATCTACGCCGGCTATCTGGCGCGGCAGATGGGCCTGCCGGTGGACAGGCTGATCGTCGCCACCAACGAAAACGACATTCTGCACCGCTGCATCAGCCGCAACGAATATGTCACAGCGCCCCTGCGCCACACCCTGTCGCCGAGCATGGACATTCTCATCTCGAGCAATTTCGAGCGCTATCTGTTCGAATTGTTCCACCGCGACAGCGCAGCCCTGGCGGACTTTCTCACCAGCGGAGCGGAGCAGGGGGCAAGCCTTCCCCCGGACCGCTGGCGCGCCATGGGCGAGGTCTTTGCCAGCGCCAGCACAGACGATGCCGGTACCTGCGCCACCATTGCCGAGGTCTGGCGCGAACACGGCGTCCTGCTCGACCCACACAGCGCAGTGGGAGTGCGCGCCGCCCGCGAGTGCCGCGGGAGCGCCAAAACGCCGGTGATTTGTCTGGCGACGGCGCATCCCGCCAAGTTTGCCGGCGCCATAACCGCGGCCGGCCTGGCTGCGCCGGAGTTGCCCCGGCGCTTGCAGGAGCAGTTCCGGCTTCCCGAGCGATTCACCGTCATCGACAAGGATCTGAATCAACTCAAGGGACTGCTTTGCGAATTCGCCACATGAACCGACCGCAAAAGAACCCATGAACAAGCTGGTTCGCCGGCAGGCGCAGGGGCCGGAGTTGGCCGTGGAGCTGCATCCGCTCCTGCGCCGCATCTACCGCCAGCGCGGCGTCGCCGGGGCGGATGAGCTGGAGCTGGGGCTGGCCGGTCTGGAACCGCCGGACGCGCTGCTGGGCATGGACGCGGCGCTGGAACTGCTGCTCGCCGCCCTGCGCGAACAGTGGAAAATCCTGATCGTGGCGGATTACGACGCCGACGGCGCAACAAGCTGCGCCCTGGCCATCGAATGCCTGCACGCCTTCGGCTATGACCGGGTGGACTACATCATCCCCGACCGCGCCCGCCACGGCTATGGCCTGAGCCCGGAAATCGTCGCACTCGCCGCCTGCCGCGAGCCGGACATGCTGATTACCGTGGACAACGGCGTGTCCAGCATCGCCGGCGTTGCCGCGGCCCGGGCCGCCGGCATGCGCGTGCTGATCACCGATCATCACCTGCCGGGGGAGAGCCTTCCCGAAGCGGACGCCCTGGTCAATCCCAACCAGCCCGGCTGCGGTTTCCCCTGGAAGAACACCGCCGGCGTGGGCGTGATTTTCTATGTGATGGCCGCCCTGCGGGCGCGGCTGCGGAAAAACGGCTGGTTCGGCAATGCCGGCCCGCCCGAGCCCGATCTCAGGGAAAGTCTGGACCTGGTGGCCCTGGGCACCGTCGCCGACGTGGTTTCACTGGACCGCAACAACCGGATTCTGGTCAATGAAGGCCTGCGCCGCATCCGCGCCGGCCGCACCCGCCCGGGAATCAGCGCCCTGTTTGCGGTGGCGGATAACCGGCTCAATCCGAAACCCGATCCTGCCGCACAGGCAGGACCGCAAGCGGGGCGCCTCGGGCAGAGCAGGCTGAATATGGGCAAATTGGCCCAGGCCGGCGCTGCGCAACTTGCGGGCTATCTCGCCAGGGCGGGCCGCAACGCCACCGCAAGCGACCTCGCCTTCCGAGTGGGTCCCCGGCTCAATGCGGCCGGCAGGCTGGAGGACATGTCCACGGGAATCGAGTGCCTGCTTGTCGAAGACCCCTCGTCGGCGAGAGACCTGGCGCTTGAACTCGATGCGATCAATGCCCGGCGCCGGGAAATCCAGGCGGAAATGGATGCCCAGGCAACCGAATTGCTGGCCGGGGCGGGATCCATTGCTGTAGCTCCCGGCGCGAATCCGCCCACGGGACTTTGTCTTTACGACCCGGCCTGGCACCAGGGCGTGGTGGGCATTCTTGCCTCAAGAATCAAGGACCGGCTGCATCGCCCGGTAATCGCCTTCGCCGCCGATCCCGGCAATCCCGAAGCCGATCTGAAGGGCTCCGCCCGTTCCATAGCCGGGTTTCATATCCGCGACGCCCTCGACGCCATCGCAAGCCGCAATCCGGGCCTGATCAGCCGCTTCGGCGGTCACGCCATGGCCGCCGGCCTCAGCCTGCCGCCGGATCGCCTGGAAACTTTCCGAATCGCCTTTGCCGAAGAGGCGTCGCGACAAATCAAGCCGGAGCAACTGCAGGCCGTGCTGCTCAGCGACGGCGCCCTCGAACCCGAATGGTTCACCCTGGAAGTGGCCCGGATGCTGCGCAACGCCGGCCCCTGGGGCAAGGATTTCCCCGAACCCCTGTTCGACGGCGATTTCGTCTTGCATCGCCAGCAAACCCTCAAGGAGAAGCACCTGCGAATGGAACTCAGCCCCAGGGACAATCCCGACATCAGGCTCGGCGCCATCGCCTTCAACGTCGAACAATGGCCCGCCCCGGAAGCCGAAGAAATCAGCCTTGCCTACCGCATCGACATCAACGAGTTCCGGGGGCAGAGCAGTTTGCAGCTTGTGGTGGAGCAGATACTTATTGAAAATGAACCCGGACTGAAAGCGAATTTGCAGCCGTGAATTCCTACGGCGCAGGCTCCCTGGTGAGCGAGCGTAGCGTTGTATTGCGGAGAGAAAGTTTGGTAAAGTCCGGGCATTTCTGGCCGAGACAGCCAGAAGTGGGCAAAAGAACACCCAGGGGGGTTGCTTGACAATGGAAATGACCGAAACGCATCATAACTATAAGCCAAGCCAAGCCAAGCCAAGCCAAGCCAAGCCAAGCCAAGCCTTGGTCTGGCCGGGTGTCTGTCTTGAGCGGGTTGCCGCGGCGCCGGGCGGGGCTTTCGGCGTCCGAACCTGAAACCCGGCCTTCCGTCCCCCGGGCCGCTTTCGACCGGGAAGGCGGAAATCGTATTCCCCGATCTTCCGGCGCCCGCGCCGTCGCGGGCGTCCGTCATTCTGTCCCAAGACTGCGGCGCGGCCTGCTCCCGGCCCTGCTGTTCCTGCCGCTGCTTGTTGGCCTTGCGACGGAAGCTTCCGCGCAGCACAGCCTGTCGCCTTCCGCGGCGGAACTGTACGAAGGCGAGACGAGAACGTTCACCGTTACTTTCAACACCGCTTCC
>JAJEGU010000057.1 GCA_022819645.1 Pseudomonadales bacterium | reverse complement strand
GTATTCTCTGAAAAACTCCATCCGTGGAGTTTTTCATTATCGCAAAACAAAAGCGTGGTTTTGTTTTGCTCCCGAATTCAATGGCTTACGCCATCGAATTCGGCGGCACTTCCATGTGCCGCAGGGAAGCTCTGACTTGATCAGAGCCTCCCTATGGCATAGTTTACGGTGATGTTGGCCTGGTTACCGATTGTGCCCCGGTCTCGTGCGTAATCCGCCTCATTCTGCAACGACGCACACGCCCAAGTTCGGTGTGACATGATCTGGTCAGCAGCCGCAATTGCGCTTTGGTAGTTGGCATGTATGCCTCCGAGGATCTTGTTTCTATTGTAGTTCTGGTATCTATTCCAAGCGGCTACAGCTGCGGCGCTCAACCATATCCCGGCTTCAACAGCGGTAACCCACTGACTCTCCTAAGAATCAGATTGATTACCCCATAGGGATGCATTGCGCCGTGACCTGCGGTTTTGTGGCCGGGATGACCGAGGGTCACGGCTCACTCGAATAAACCCGCACATAGTCTACTTCCATCGCCACTGGAAAATCGGTCGTCGAATCGGGCGAACCGGGAAACCTGCCGCCAACGGCGACATTGAGGACGATGTAGAAGGGCCGGTCGAACGGCGCCGGAAAAGCGGCCGCGCTGGTGAACCAGTCATTCCGGGTGGCGTAGAGGGTATCGTCGACGTACCAGCGCATCTCCCGCTCGTCCCATTCGAGGGCGTAGACGTGAAACTCTTCCGTGACGCTGCTCTCTGCCACATGTCTGTCGCCTGACGAGCGATTGTCGGGCCAGGCGCCCCCGTAATGAATCGTGCCATGAACCGCATTGCCGCCGGCGCCGCCGAGATTGACCGCTTCCATAATGTCGATTTCGCCCGACGCGGCCCAGCCGCCATAGGCATTGTCCTGGGGCAGGAGCCAGAACGCCGGCCAGATGCCCTGCCCGCCCGGCAGCCGGATGCGCGCTTCGATGCGTCCATAACGGAAAGCGAAACGGTCGCGGGTATTGATGCGTGCGGAAGTGTATTGGAAATTGCCTTGCCGTTGCCGGCGCGCGGTGATGCGCAGATTGCCGTTTTCGATATTGGCGCTGTCCGGCAGGTACCATTGCAATTCGTCGTTGCCCCAACCGGGAATCGAATATTGGCTGCCGTCGCCCGTTTCGAAGAACCAGCTTGCCGGGTCGAGCCGCGCGCCGTCGAATTCATCGCTCCAGACCAGGCGCATCTCCCCTCCGGGCGCGACCGGCGTGTTGTCGGCGACGATCAGGGTCGGGTTGTCGATATTGACGTTCGAACCGCCGCCGCCGGGCGCTTCGCCATCGATGTCGACCGGCCCCGCGTCGAGCACGGCCGGCGGCAGCGCGGCAAACGCGGCCCCGCTCAATTGCAAGCTGACCGCCGTGACCAGTCGATCGCAGTCGACCTTGGCGGCGGCGCCGAACAGATCGGCGGGCAGGTTGAATTCATCGGCGAGAAACTTCATCGCGACCGATTTCGCCGGCACTTCATAGTCGACCGTGTCCGCCGCGGCTTCCGTCGGGTCGGCGAAACCCAGCCGGCAATTGGCCTGCGAATCGGAATCGTTACTCACAAGGATCGCGATCGGGCCGTCTTGCCCGAGGACGGGAAACTGAAAGCCGCCGCCGGCTTGGGAGGGGGGCGCGAAAGTCATGCCGGCGGTTTGGCCCCGAGAGGTCAGCGAGATTACGCCTTGGGCCACTACCGGGAGCGAACATTCGAGTTTCGCGTAGCCGAAGGCAAGCGGCCCGGCGCCGGCGCCGGCGAGCGATAGCAGACCGCCAGCGGGTTCGAGATTGAAGTCCAGAGCGCCGTTGGGCGCGATCGATCCGCCGGTGGCGGCGAAACGATCGCCGTCGAGACCGCGTCCATGCAGGTTCAGGCTGCAGCGGCTGGGCGAATCCGAGACATTCGTGGCGAACAGCCGGGTCCGCCAGCCGTCGCCGTCGATGACGAGGGGAAAGGTGTGGAACAAACCCGCGCTTGCGTCATCCGGCAAAGCCGCGCCGGGCAGCGCCGGGACGACCGCCATGGCGAATATTCGAAAACCTTTCAAAGCCGGAATCTCTCCCGAAATCTTCCCAATGAATACAATGCGCGGGATCCGATCAACCAAGACCGGCGGACACCGGCCCGAACTCGTTCCCGCATGCTCGCGGCGCCGCGCCGGTCGAATCTCGACCCGCGGTTCCGGGTGCGGCTTGCAATGTCAGCCCGAATCCGGCGGGGAATACCGCGTCCGTCTCCGGGAGCAGGCCGTTCTTGTTCTCCGGTCCCGGCCAGGAGGTTGGCAGGCGGCCGGTGAACTCGTAGTCCCCCATGAGCGCTTCGGCCACGCCCCGGCCTTCGGCGCCGGGCAGCCAGCTTGCGACGAAGGCCGCGGAAGCGTCGAGTTCCTCGTTGACTATCAGCGGCCGGCCCGACACCAGCACGGTGACGATCGGAATGCCTTTGGCTGCGATGTTGCGGATACAAGCCAGATCTTCCGGATGAGTATCCGCAAGCACCAGGGTATTGGCGTAGGCTTCGAGCGGATTCATCAGTCCGTTGATCCGTGATCCTGCCTCTACAAAAAGATGATCGCCCTGCCGAATGTCGCCATGGCCTTCGGCATAAGGCGTCTCGCCGATGACGACAATCGCGAGGTCGTGCCGTTGCGGGTCGGCGTCGCCGCCGTCCGGCGCCTCGCTGAGCACGGCGTTCGGCGCGAGCGCCCGGATGCCTTCCCAGATCGTTTCTCCCCGGATCGTTTCGCTGTCTTTCTCACCCTGCCAGCTCACCGTCCAGCCGCCGCATTGATGACCCAGATTGTGTGCGTTCTTGCCGGCGACCAGGATTCGTTGCTCGCGATTCAACGGCAGGACATCTCCTTCGTTCTTGAGCAGCACCTGGGATTGCCGGGCCGCTCTTCGCGCCAGTTCCCGGTGGGCGGCGCAGGCGAAATCCTCGTTGCCGGCGCCGGGCCTGCTTGCCGGACGCGGCATGTCGAACAGTCCGAAGCGCAGCTTGGTGCGCAGAATGCGGCGCACGGCGTCGTCGATCCGCTCCATTTCCACATGCCCTTCCAGCACCTGCCGCTCGAAGGTGTCGATGAATTCCTTCCAGCGTTCGGAGATCATGAACATGTCCAGACCCGCGTTCACCGACTTGCGGATCGCCACGCCGTAGTCTTCGTCGAGATAGTCGATCCCGTCCCAATCGGATAGCACGATGCCTTCGAAACCGAGCTTTTCCTTGAGCAGTTCGGTAACGAGGAAGCGGTGGCCGTGACACTTGTCGCCGTTCCAGCTGTTGAAAGACACCATGACCGACATGACGCCTTCGCGCAGCGCGGGATAGTACGGCGCGATATGGGTCGTTTCGAGGTCTTCCCAGGACAAGGTGGTCTCGCCCTGGTCCATGCCCTGCCAGGTGCCGCCGTCGCCGACCCAATGCTTGACGCAGGCGATGACGCCTTCCGCCTGCAAGGCGGCGACATGACTTGCGCCGAGCCCGGCGACGAGTTCGGGATCGCTGCCGAAACTTTCGTAGGTTCGGCCCCATTTGCAGTTCTGCACCACGGAAAGTGCCGGGGCGAAATTCCATTCCAGCCCGCTGGCGAGGACTTCCCTGGCCGTGGCGCGGGCCACTTCGGCAACCAGTTCCGGGTCGCCCGCGGCGCCGAGGCCGATGTTGTGCGGAAACACCGTGGCGCCCTTGAGATTGCCGTGGCCGTGTACCGCGTCGACGCCGACGAGTATCGGGATGCCGGGGCTGTCCTCGTCCCCGACTGCCGCCTGCCAGAACGCATCGTTCATGGCCACCCAGTCTTCGCGCGTATTGTCGCCGGGGTGGGAGCCGCCGCCGCAGAGAATGGCGCCAAGCGCATGGTGCTTCACATCTTCCGGCGTCGCCGAAAGCCGTTCGGCCATCGTCATCTGGCCGATCTTCTGGCGCAGCGTCATGCGCTCCAGCCAGGCAGAAAGAATCCCTTCCTGATCCTTGTCCGACATCAAGATATTCTCCGGGCTACTCAAGACTCATCTACATAAAAGGGAATGTTCGCGTGGGCGACGCGGCCCCGGCCGTCGCCGACATAAACGAAAAGGCGGTAAGCGCCGGGTTGCGCAGGCGCCTGCAAACTGATTTCCGGCAGCCCCGGATCAGCTATCAGGCCGTCGAGTTCCGGCGGTGTTTCTTCACGGTCGCCGCCGGTCTGGGTCGCGGTGCTTTCTTCCATCACGCGCCAGTCGAAAATCAGACCGTCGCCGTCGGGATCCCCGGCGCCGACCGCCGCGCTATAGTCCTGCCCCGCCGCCAGCCGGATGCTTTCGTCCGCCTGCCGGCCGTCGAGCCGCATTTCCTCGAGCAGCGGCGCGCGATTGTCCGGCCATTGCCCGCTCCAGATTCGATGCAACACGTCCACGGCCTGGGTGCTTCGCCCATCGGCGGTGAACACGCCGTACCAGGTGGGAGTGCGTTCCTGCTTCTGGCCCCACAGGAACGCGTAATTGCCGATCAGCCGGCCCTGCATCGGCGCCAGCATTTCCTCGTAGGCGCGGCGGTAGACATCCGCCTTGGCCGAACTGTTCAGTTCGATGGGCGCGCCCCATTCGGTCAGGGGCACTTCCCAATGGCCGATGGTGCCCCATTCGGTGATCATCAGCGGCATCTCCGCATCGACTTCGGCCAGCATCAGCGGCAGGTTGAACACCTCGCCATAGACCTGAACGCTCAGAAAATCCAGATCCGGCGCCCGCTGTTCGATCTCCCGCCAGAGTTCCGGCCACATGCCGGCGGTCGTTGAAGTAGTGGGATGCCAGGGATCGAGTTCGTGAATCATGCGCGAGATGTCGTTGATGGCGTCGTACACGCGCGGATTCTCGTATTCGAGGTTCATTTCGTTGCCGATGACCCAGGCGAGCAGGGCCGGATGGTCGCGGTAACGCAGCACGATTTCCCGCGCTTCCTCGAACTGCCGCGCGACGGCTGCTTCGTCGTCGTAATCGAAGCCGTGCCGCTCGCGGGCGATTTCGATGCAAAGCGCGACCGTCAGCCCGAGTTCATGGGCGATATCGAGAACGCTGCCGTCGCCCGGCCGCCAGGTGCGCACCGAATTGGCGCCGTTCGCGGCGAGGGATTCGAGGTCGCCGAGCGTCTCGGCGCCGGCGCCCCTGATGTGATAGGGCTCACCACCGCGGTAAAGCATGAAGTTGCCCGGTTCGCCGCGGATTTCGACGGGGATGGGGCCGTCCTGGGCCGCGACGCCGGCGCTGATTCCCAGCGCGCAGACGACGCCCGCCAGTTGCGCCTGCAATCGGTTCATGGCTCGCTCCTCGGCGCCAGGGCCAGTTCGAGTTCCTCCAGTGACTTGCCCCGGGTCTCGGGCATGATTCTTCCCAGAATGCCGAGCCCGACCAGGGCGACCAGGCCATAGACGAGAAAGGTCAGGCTGCTGCCGAGGGTCGCAAGCTCCCAGGGGAACAGCATCTGCACCAGAAAGCTCATGGCGGAATTCACCAGGCCGACGAAGGAAATCGCCGCGGCCCGGACATAGTTGGGAAAGAGTTCGGAAAACAGCACCCACATGATCGGCCCGGCGGAAAAAGCGAAACAGGCGACAAAGCCGAGGATTCCCGTGAGCACCAGCACGGTGTCCACGGTGATGGCGCCAGCGACGAGTTCGGATTCGAGTCCGCCCGCCTCGCCGATGCCGGCGGCCCCGAGCGCGGCGCGGAAATCGCCTTCGCTGTCGAAGGATTGATCGATGAACGGGGCCAGCGCGGCTCTGGTCTCGGCTTCGGGAACTGCCGCCACAGCGGTCTCGTCCAACTGGTAGGTCGCCTGGCCGAAAGTCCAGGACAGCAGCAGCATGAAGGCGGCAATCCCCGTCAGACCCGTGATCAGCAGGGGTTTTCTTCCCAGCCGGTCGATGCAGAGAATCGCCACCACGGTAAACAGCAGATTCACCAGACCCACCAGCACCGCCTGGAGAAAGGCGGCGTCATTGCCGATGCCGCTTTGCTCGAAAATCATCGGCGCGTAGAAGAACACCGCATTGATGCCGGTGGCCTGCTGCACGACGCCGATGGTGAGGGCGATCAGCAGAACCAGCCGCAAATGGGGGCGCAGCAATTCGCCAAACCCCGCCGGAGCGCCGGATTCTTCCTCGGCCAGGCTCGCCTTGATCGCGTCGTGTTCGCGCTGGCCGCCTTCTTCGCCATTGATACGGATCAGGGTTGCCAGCGCGGCTTCGTCGCCGCCGCGCAATTGCAGCCAGCGGGGGCTTTCAGGCACCCGTTGCAGCACGATCAGGTAGAGCAGCGCCGGCAGCGCCTCCACCCCGAGCATCCAGCGCCAGAGTGAATCCGGGGAAATCAGGGGATTGTCGGCCTGGGACAGTTGCAGCAGCAGGTAGTTGCTGAAAAAGGCGGCGGAAATTCCGATGACGATATTGAGCTGGTTGAGCGAGACCAGTCGCCCGCGAATTTCCGCCGGCGCCACTTCGGCGATGTACATGGGCGCCACGATCAGCGCCGCGCCCACGGCAAAGCCTCCCACCATGCGGGCGGCGACGAGCAGGGTGTATCCCGGCGCCAGGGCGCAACCGATGGCGGATAGCAGGAACAGCAGCGCCGCAGCCTTGAGTACGCCCACCCGGCCGATGCGGTTGCTCAGCGGCCCGGCGCCGAGCATGGCAAGGGTGGAAGTGAGGGTCAGGGAGGCAACCGCCCAGCCGAGCTGGAGTTCGTCGAGGCGGAATTCATCCTCGATGAACCCCACCACGCCCGAGATCACCGAGGCGTCAAAACCCATCAGAAAGCCGCCGAGCGCGGCGCTGAGGCTGGTCAGCCAGATATAGGCGCCGCCGGCGCTTTCACCCTGGCCCGGAACAGCGGACATGTGCGAATCCCGCAAGAAAATCCAGGTTCCTTGTTTACCAGCAAACTGACAGCGTTGTCAAATGGATTTCTGTACGGAGCGGGATTCTGCAACTTCGCTCCGTGCGGGATGACACTCGTAATTGTCATCCCGCGTGCAGTCGCAGGATCTCTGCGGGCGGGCAGTGCGCAAATCAGGCAGGACTCAATGGCGCCGTGGATTCGCGAATCACCACTTCACATTCGAATGGCGTTTCGGGCGCCTCGGTGGAATGGCCATTGAGCTTGTCGATGAGTAGGGCCGCGGCGGTTTCCGCCATTTGCACGATGGGCTGGCGCACCGTGGTCAATGGCGGCCAGATGCGGGAGGAGAAGCGGGTATCGTCGAAACCGGCGATGGACAGTTCGCCGGGAACGTTCAACCCCCGCTTCCGGGCGGCAAAGATCGCCCCCGCCGCCATGTCGTCATTGCTGGCGAGTACGGCGCTTGGCGGATTGGGAAGGTCGAGCATTCTGCCGGCGGCGATGCGGCCGGATTCAAAATCAAAATAGCCTTGCCGCACCAGCCGGGGCGCATAGGCGACGCCGTGCCGCTTCAGGGCCCGCCGGTAACCGGCGAAGCGTTTGTGGCTTGCGCCATGGTCGGGATGCCCCTTGATGAAGCCGATGGCGTCGTGCCCCTGGCGGATGAGCAATTCGGTGAGCGCATGGCTTGCGGCTTCGTCATTGCAGAGGATATTGATTTCGTCCGGGGCGGGCTCCCGGGGCGTGATCGCGGCGAACGGGATACGCATTTCCCGCAGCAGGCCCGACACTTCCGGCAGGTCCCCCATGGGCGCCGGCAGCACAATCCCCTCCACCCGGGCATTGGTGGCGAACTGGCGAATATGGTCGATGATTTCCGGGTCCGGCAGGGTCAGCGGGCGCAGCAGCAGGGAGTAGCCGGCGGGCTCGCAAATACCAAGGGCCCCGTTGAAAACATCATTGAGGTAGCTGAATTCCTCGGCGTTTTCGTAGATCAGGCCAATGATGCGCGAGCGCTTGCCGGAAAGCTCCCGGGCGGCGGCATTGGGCTGATAGCGCAATTCGCGCACCGCGAGCATGACCCGCTCGCGGGTGTTTTCGCGCACATTGGGTTCATTGTTGACCACGCGCGAAACGGTCTTGATGGAAACGCCGGCATGTTCGGCGACATCAAAGATCGTAACCTTGGGCCGATCCGGTTTCATGGCGTAATTCTACACGACTTCAGCAATCCCGATTTCAAGGCAGCCCCAGGACCGCGCCGAGCAGCAGGGCAAGCCCCACCCACTGGTTGCTGAGGAAAGCCCTGAAACAGGCCTCGGGACGCCTGCCCCGAATAATCATCTGTTGCCAGCCAAACAGGACACCCACCCCGATCAAGGACAAAAACCAGGGCGCGCCCAGCCCGAATTGCCGACCGGCAAGCCACAGCAACAGGATCGTCAGCACCTGCAATGCGCCGATGATGAAATTGTCCGCCCCGCCGAACAGGATCGCCGTGGACTTGACCCCGATGCGCTGGTCGTATTCGCGGTCCACCATGGCGTATTGCGTGTCGTAGACCACGGTCCACAGCAGATTGGCGGCGAACAGCAGCCAGGCCGCCCCCGGCACGTTGCCGGCGGCGGCGGTGAAAGCCATGAGGATTCCCCAGGAAAAGGCGATGCCGAGCACAAGCTGGGGCAGATGCGTCACCCGTTTGAGGAAAGGATACAGGGCAATGATGGGAACAGCCGCCACGGCCAGCAGGATCGTCTGCGGATTGGTGAAGAGGGTCAGCGCGAATCCCGCCAGGGAAAGCACGGTGAACGCGGCCAGCGCATCCCGGCGCTGCAACCGCCCCGTGGCCAGGGGCCGTTCCCGGGTGCGCAGCACTTCGCCGTCGATCTGGTAATCGGCGAAGTCATTGATGCAACACCCAGCCGAACGCATGATGGCCGTGCCCAGCACAAAGATGAGCAGCAGGCCCGGCGGCGGAAAGCCATCCGAGGCAATCCACAGGGCGCAGAGCGTGGGCCACAGCAGCAGGTAAATCCCCACGGGCCGGTGCAGTCGGACCAGGTGGAAGTACGCCAAAAGCCTGTCAGACGTTGGCATAATGGCTTCGCTCGCCGATCCAGCGGCGGATCAGGGGATCGGCAAGATGGGGATAACTGGCAAGCAGCTCCTGGCAGGTGTCGCGCACCTGATCGAGTATCTCGCTGTCGCGGCTGATATCGGCGACCCGGAATCCCGCAACACCCGCCTGCCGGGTGCCGAGCACCTGGCCCGGCCCGCGCAGGCGCAGGTCCTCTTCGGCGATGCGGAAGCCGTCGCTGGTTTCCCGGATGATGCCGAGCCGCTCCCGGCTGAGGTCGGAAAGCGGCGGCTGGTAGAGCAATACGCAGTGGCTTTGCTCGGCGCCGCGGCCCACCCTGCCCCGCAACTGATGCAATTGCGCCAGCCCGAGCCGCTCCGGGTTCTCTATCACCATCAGGCTGGCATTGGGCACATCGACGCCCACCTCGATTACCGTGGTCGCCACGAGCAACTGGGTTTCTCCCTGCTTGAATTGCTCCATCTCGGCGGATTTTTCCGCCGCCTTGAGCCTGCCGTGGACCAGCCCCACCCGGATGCCCGGCAAGGCCTGCCGCAGTTCCGCCGCAGTGGCCTCGGCGGCCTGGGCCTGGAGGGTTTCGGATTCGTCGATCAGGGTGCAGACCCAATAGGCCTGCCGCCCCGCGGCGCAACTGGCGGTGATGCGCTCGATGATTTCATTGCGCCGGGAATTGGAGTGGACCACGGTATTCACCGGCCTGCGCCCCGGCGGCAGCTCATCGATGACCGAACTGTCGAGATCGGCGTAGGCGCTCATGGCCAGGGTCCGGGGGATGGGCGTGGCCGTCATTACAAGCTGGTGGGCGCGCAGGGCGCCGGCCTTTTCCCGCAGGGCAAGCCGCTGGTGCACGCCGAAACGATGCTGCTCATCGACGATGACCAGCCCGAGCCGCCGGAATTGCACCTGTTCCTGGAAAACCGCGTGGGTGCCGATGAGCAGCTTGCACTCCCCCGAGGCAAGCGCCTGCAACACTTCGTCCCGGGCCTTGCCCCGGGTTTTTCCGCTGAGCCAGCCAAGCGGCAGTTGCAGGGTCTCGAACCAGGGAAGAAAGGTCTGCCAATGCTGTTCGGCAAGGATTTCCGTCGGCGCCATGAGGCAGGCCTGAAAACCGGATTCGATGGCAAGCAGGGCGCCGAGCGCGGCGACCACGGTCTTGCCCGAACCCACGTCGCCCTGAAGCAGGCGCATCATGGGCGCCTCCCCCGCCAGATCCCGCCGGATTTCCCGGTAGACCCGGCGCTGGGCGCCGGTAAGCTGGAAGGGCAGCGAATCGGCGAATCGCCTGGGCAATTCCTGCTCGATACTGAAGCGCGGCGACGGCAGGGCGCCGGCGTCGAGCTTGAGGCGGCGCATGCACAGCCGGTGGGCGAGCAGTTCCTCGAAAGCCAGCCGCCGCCGCGCCGGGCTGTTCTCGCTCCGGCCGGTATAGTCGAGCTTGATGTCCGGCGGCGGCTCGTGGAGCAGGCGGATCGATTCGGCCAGATCGATGCCGTCGAAATCGCCAAGCAAGGCCTCGGGCAGTAGTTCCGGCAGCTTTTCGGAACCGGCGAGCAGGGCGAGGGCTTGCCGCACGAATTGGCGCATGCGCTGCTGGTGAATGCCTTCCACCGTGGAATACACCGGCGTCAGGGTGTCGGGAACCTGGGCGTCTTCGCTGGAAAGCACGCGATACTCCGGGTGGTACATCTCCAGGCCGCTGCGACCGTAGCGCACTTCGCCGAAACAGCGCAGGAGGGCGCCTCCGGTGAGTTTCTGCCGCTGGAAGCGGTTGAAGTGGTAGAAGCGCAGGCTGAGCATCCCGGAATCGTCCCGCAGCAGGCAGCGCAGGCTGCGGCCCCGGCGGCCGGTCTCCACGCCGCTGTCGACGATCCTGCCCTGAATCTGGACGCAGTCGCCCACCATGGCCTGCCGGATGGGGGTGATGCGGGTGCGGTCCTCGTAGCGGAACGGCAGGTGGAACAGCAGGTCCTGGACGCTGGCAATGCCAAGGTCCGCCAGCCGCTCCCCGATCTTCGGGCCGATGCCGTCCAGCCGGTCAACGGGAATCTGGTCCAGCGGCGGGCCGGTCATGGCTGCATGGGTTCGGGGTTTCAGGAATCCGCCGCCAGAATCGCGTCGATCTCCACCATGGCATTGGCCGGCAATGCGGCAACGCCGATGGTGACCCGGGCCGGGTACGGCGCCGCGAGACGCCGGGCCATGATTTCGTTGACGGCCTTGAAATTGCCGAGGTCGGTGAGATAAATCGTCATCCGCAGGGTCTGGTCGAGGCTGGTTCCCGCCGCCTGCGCCACGGCCGCGAGATTGTCGAAAACTTGTTCGGTCTGTTCCGCGATGCCGCCTCCCACAAGCCGCATGCTCGCCGGGTCCAGCGGCACCTGGCCGGAAAGAAACACCAGCGAACCCTGCCGCACCGCCTGGGAGTAGGGACCTATCGCGGAAGGGGCCTTGTCAGTCTGGATGACTTGTGATTCCGGCATGGCTCGCTGACTCCTGGGTATTCTCTGAAAAGCAAAAGCGTGGTTTTGTTTTGCTCGCGAAACTCTGACTTGATCAGAGCTTCCCTAATGAACGACGTTATCCGCGCGGACGGAAGGTTTGCGCGCCTTGCGCGACTTGACCCGGGTGACCCGGGTGACCGCCTTGACCATGCGGATCTTGCGCATCACCCGGGCGAGGTGGACGCGGTTCCTGACATTGATCAGCAGATTGACGATGCTGAAGTGGGCGTCCCGCTCGGCGGTGGTGATCTTTTCGATGTTCGCCTCGGCGCCGGTGATGGCGGTGGCCAGGGTGGCGATGATGCCGCGCTGGTGTTCGAGTTCCACCCGCACTTCCACGGTGAATTCGCCCTGGATTTCCGGGTCCCAGTCCACTTCCACCCATTTTTCACGATTGGCCCGCAGTTCGGAGATGTTGTTGCAGTCGCCGGTGTGGATGACCATGCCCCGCTCCGAGCTGATATAGCCGACGATGCGGTCGCCGGGGATGGGATTGCAGCAGCGGGCGTAATTCATCACCGAGCTCTGGGCGTCGCGCACGAGCAGATTGCCGCCCACGCCGGCACCGGTGGGATTTTCGTTCAGGTCGATAAGACGCTGGGCCATGGTATGGGACATGCGGTTGCCCAACCCGATTTCCTCGAACAGGCGATTCACCGAATCGAGCCGCAGTTGCTCGAGCAGGCTGGAAACGGCTTCCCGGGAAAGCTTGTCGAGGCTTGCGCCGAAGCTCGCCAGGGCCTTGGTGAGCAGGCGCCGGCCAAGGGCGGTGGATTCGGATTGCTTCTGTTTCTTGAGAAAGTGGCGGATTCCCGTGCGCGCCTTGGCGGTGACCACGAATCCGAGCCAGGCGGGATTCGGCTTGTGACCGGGCGCGGTGAGGATTTCCACGGTCTGCCCGCTTTCCAGCGCTTCGCTCAGTGGCGCGAGGCGGCGCTCGATGCGGCAGGCCACGCAGGTGCTGCCGATATCGGTGTGAATGGCATAGGCGAAATCCACCGGCGTGGAACCCACCGGCAACTCGAAAATCTCGCCTTTGGGGGTGAAAACGTAAATCTCGTCGGGGAACAGGTCGATCTTCACATTTTCGATGAATTCGAGCGAATTGCCCGCGTTCTTCTGCATCTCGAGCAGGCCGTTCACCCATTCCCGAGCCCGGACGTGGGCATTGCTCGGCAGTTCCTCGCTGGATTTGTACAGCCAGTGGGCGGCAATGCCGTTATTGGCCATGGCTTCCATTTCCTCGGTGCGGATCTGGATTTCAATGGGCAGGCCGTGCATGCCGAACAGGGTGGTGTGCAGCGACTGGTAGCCATTGGCCTTGGGAATGGCGATGTAGTCCTTGAAGCGCCCCGGCACGGGTTTGTACAGGCTGTGAACCGCGCCGAGTACGCGGTAGCAGGTGTCCACCCGGTCCACCACGATGCGGAAGGCGTAGACATCCATGATCTCGCGGAAGGATTTGCGCTTGCTGCGCATCTTGTCGTAGATGCTGTACAGGTGTTTTTCCCGTCCGATGGTCCGCCCCGGCAGTCCTTCCCGTTCGAGGCAGGCTTCCAGTGAAGTCTGAATCCGGGTCACGACTTCCTTGCGGTTGCCGCGCACCTGGCGCACGGCGGCGCCGATGCGGCGAAAACGCAGCGGATAAATCGCCTCG
Organism: Pseudomonadales bacterium; assembly: GCA_022819645.1. Classification (GTDB taxonomy): domain Bacteria; phylum Pseudomonadota; class Gammaproteobacteria; order Pseudomonadales; family Pseudohongiellaceae; genus UBA9145. Next base: position 37,483 of record JAJEGU010000057.1, on the reverse strand, counting down.
AAGGCGAGGTCCTCGAACTCGATGCGCATGTCGTTCATGCCAAGGCGATTGGCGATGGGGGCGTAGATTTCCAGGGTTTCCCGGGCGATGCGGCGGCGCTTGTCCGGTGGCAGCACCTTGATGGTTCGCATGTTGTGGAGGCGGTCGGCGAGCTTCACCATGATGACGCGAAGATCGCGCGACATGGCCATGGCCATTTTCTGGAAATTCTCGGCCTGGGCCTCGGCCTGGGAGCCGAACTTGATCCGGCTCAGCTTGCTGACCCCGTCCACCATCTCTGCTACGGTATTGCCGAACTGGGTCTTGATGGCGGTCTTGGTGATGCCGGTGTCTTCGATGACATCGTGCAGCATGGCGGCCATCAGCGATTGATGGTCCATGTGCATGTGGCTGAGAATGCCGGCCACCTGGAGCGGATGGGTGATGTAGGGGTCGCCCGTGCGGCGCATCTGGCCCTCGTGGGCCTGCTCGGCGTAGTAGTAGGCGCGCCGCACATGGTTGATTTGCGGCTTTTCCAGATAGCCCGAGAGGCCTTCCGCCAGGGTGCCGATATTTTCAATCTGCAGGGCTGTCAACCGAGACTACCTCTTTGTGCGTGCCTGTGGCGCAGGCTCCCGGGTTATTCCTCGGTTTCGGGCGGCGGAGCGGCGAGTTCGGGCTGTTCCAGCATGATTTCCATTTCCTGCTCGATCTCTTCCATCCTCATTTCCGGCTCGGGTCTGGCGGTGAGAATTTCCGGCCCCACCAGCCCCTGGGCGATCTCCCGCAGGGCAAGCACCGTGGGCTTGTCGTTGTCCTCTGCCACCAGCGGGTCCTTCCCGGCAGTCTGCAACTGCCGCGCCCGCTTGCTCGCCACCATGACGAGTTCAAAGCGGTTATCCACCTTGTCGAGACAATCTTCTACCGTAATACGCGCCATGTGATCTGCCTTCCGGTTTCCAGGGAAATTGTTCCCAGCGAACCGCCGATTTTAACGGATCCGGCGCCCGGATGCACACGCTACGCTACCAGCAATTCTCATTATGGCAGTGGGCGCGTTCACATGGGTCATCCTGCGCGCAGTCGCAGGATCTCATCGCGTGGCCACTGCAAGAGATTCTGCGACTACGCTTCGCTTCGCGCAGAATGACATGCAGGTTTGGAGTGCCAAAATGAGAATTGCTGCTACGCTACACAAATTTCCGGAGCGATTCATCCCAGGGTTTTGACCAGTTGTGACTTTGCGATTCGACGGTCATTGGTCAGGAGAGTCGCTCCGAAGACTCGCGCGGTTGCCACCAGGATCCGGTCGGCAGGGTCGCGGTGAAAGCTATCGGGCAGGGAATCCAGTTCGGCTGCTACCGCCGGGGAAATTCCGCGTCTGCGCACGAGGGGAGGGGAAACGGCTTTTTCCAGCCACTCGCGCAATGGAATCGTCAGTTCGATTCGCCCGAGGCCATGGAGTGTCGCGATTTCCCAAAGTGAAATATCGGATACTTGCAGCGGCGAATCCGGATTGGCGGCGTTTATGACTTCAAGCTGTTGAGGCGACAGGCGCTTCCGATCTTCCAGCCACCAGAGCAGGATATGCGTATCGAGCAAGGCAGTCACTGCTTCAGGACTTCCCAGTCCGTCTCCGACACAGCGGAAGATACGATGTCGCCCTTGATGATCACTGTTCTTTTCAGACTGTCCTGGGGATAGCGACCGTCAAGGTTCGTAGCAGGCGACAGTTCCGCCACGGGCCTCCCCCGCTTCAGGATGATTACACGTTCACCTGTCTCCTGTACCCGGTCAAGGACCGCCAGGCACTTTGCCTTGAAGTCTGTTGCATTCATTGTAGCCATACGACCAGTATTGGTGACCGGTCACTTTATGTCAAGTAGCTGATCGAAACGGAGTATTTGTTTCATTTTTTGAGTTCGACCGGCGCTAAGTATTCTCTGAAAAACTCCATCCGTGGAGTTTTTCATTATCGCAAAACAAAAGCGTGGTTTTGTTTTGCTCCCGAATTCAATCGCTTACGCCATCGAATTCGGCGGCACTTCCATGTGCCGCAGGGAAGCTCTGACTTGATCAGAGTTTCCCTAACAATCTGGAATAGCGGTCCATCTGTTCTTCGCGGCGGAGGCGCCGGGCGCGGATGATGGCGCGAATGTCGGCGAGGGCCCGCTCGAACTCCTTGTTAAAGACGAGATAGTCGGATTTTTCTCCCTGGGCGATTTCCCGGCGGGCTTGCTGCATGCGCTTTTCGATGGTGCCGGCGTCGTCGAGGGCGCGGGTTTCGAGGCGCTGGCGCAGGGTGGCCACCGATGGCGGCAGGATGAAGATGGAGCAGGCGCCGGGGTCGAGGTCGCGCACCTGGTCGGCACCTTGCCAGTCGATTTCGAGGATGACGTCGATACCCTGTTCGCGCTGCCGGTTGACCCATTGCCGGGAGGTGCCGTAGTAGTGGCCGTAAACCTTGGCATGTTCGAGGAATGCGCCTGCTTCGAGCTTGCGCTGGAACTCTTCGCGCTCCACGAAGAAATAATCAATGCCGTCCCGCTCGCCGTCGCGCCGGGGCCGGGTGGTGTGGGATACCGAAATTCGCAGGGAATCGTCGCCCTTGACGAGTTCCCGCACGAGGCTCGTCTTGCCCGCCCCGGAGGGCGCGGTGACGATATACAGCGAGCCGCTATTCAAGATTTTGCACCTGTTCCCGGATCTGCTCGATCAGCGCTTTCAGATCGAGGGCGTTGCGGGTGGTTTCAATGGCGGCGGACTTGGAGCAGATGGTATTGGCTTCGCGCATCAGTTCCTGCATCAGGAAATCGAGTTGCCGCCCGGTGGGTTCGGCAGCCCCGAGCAGGCGCTCGAGTTCGTTGACGTGGGCGTCGAGGCGGTCGAGTTCTTCGGCGATGTCGGCCTTTTGCACGAGCAGGGCGACTTCCTGTTCGATGCGCCTGGCATCCAGATCGACTTTCAGTTCCGCGATGGCGTCAAGCAGATTCTGGCGCTGGGCGGCCAGCAATGCGGGCAGGGCGTTGCGGATGCCGGCGAGGATTTCCCGGATCGAGACCACCCGCTCGCGGATGACTGCTTCGACCTCTTCGCCCTCCCGGGCCCGGCTGGCGAGAAACTCATCGAGGGCGCCATTGAACAGGGCGAGTGCCGCCTGCTCGAGTGCGCTGTCTTCCGTGATCTCTTCCTCGATGACACCCGGCCAGCGCAGAATGTCGAGGCTGGAGGGCAGCCGGGAGTCGCCGTAGTGGCTGTGCAGCTTTTCGCTGGCCCGGGCGAGATTGGTCAGCACCCGGGAATTGAGGCGCAGTTCGCCGCCGGCGGCCCCGGATTCCCGGAAGCGCAGGGTGCAATCCACCTTGCCGCGCTTCATCCGGCTGCGCAGGGTTTTGCGAATCGTCATTTCCAGGCCGCGAAACGCCTCGGGCAGGCGGAATGCGGTTTCCAGATAGCGGTGATTTACCGAACGAATTTCCCAAACCAGGGCACCTTGCTCGAGTTCGGCCTGTTTGCGGCAAAATGCTGTCATGCTCAACATTGGATTTTCCCGGAGAATGGTAATGCGGGCTTATTCTAGCGCGAGGGCAACCGGGATTCAGCAAACGTCGGAGCCTCCTGCGCGGTTCGCAAATGCGGGTGGCTTGCAGGATAATGCGCGCAATTCCAGGCCGGGACCCATCCCCATGAATGATGCCTTGCGGGCGGACGGCAGAACCGCCGGACAACTGCGCCCGGTGACGCTCACGCGGCGCTATACCCGGCACGCCGAGGGCTCGGTGCTTGCCGAGTTTGGCGCCACCAGGGTGCTTTGCACCGCCAGCGTGGAATCCTCGGTGCCGTATTTTCTGCGCGGCAGCGGGCGGGGCTGGATCACCGCGGAATACGGCATGTTGCCGCGGGCCACCGGAACCCGCATGGACCGGGAGGCCACCCGGGGGCGGCAAGGCGGCAGGACCATGGAAATCCAGCGCCTGATCGGCCGCTCCCTGCGCGCCGCGGTGGACATGTCCCGGCTCGGGGAGCACAGCATCAAGATCGACTGTGACGTGATCCAGGCCGACGGCGGCACCCGCACCGCCGCCATTACCGGCGCCTGCGTGGCGCTCGTGGACGCCCTGGAGCACATGCTCGACAAAAGGCGGATCAGGGAGAATCCGTTCAAGCAGCTCGTGGCGGCGGTTTCCGTGGGCCTGCGGGGAGGTCGGGCCCTGCTCGACCTCGACTACCCGGAAGATTCCGCGGCGGACACCGACCTCAATGTGGTAATGACCGAACACGGCGGCCTGATCGAAGTCCAGGGCACCGCGGAGCAGGGCGATTTCAGCAGAAGGGAACTCAATCAAATGCTCGATCTCGCCGAAGCGGGCATCGCCAATCTCGTTGCCGGCCAGCGGCAGGCGCTTGCAGAATAGGGATTGCCCCATGCAGGACTTCCAGCGCGACTTTCTCCGCTTCGTCATCGAACACGGAATCCTCCGCTTCGGCGGCTTCACGCTCAAGTCGGGCCGGGTCAGCCCCTATTTCTTCAATGCCGGGCTGTTCAATACCGGCGCCCGGCTGGACTTTCTCGCCGGCGGTTACGCCCGGGCCATCGCCCATTCCGGAATCGAATTCGACACGCTGTTCGGCCCGGCCTACAAGGGAATCCCGCTGGTTGCCGCCACCGCCGTGGCCCTGCACCGGGATTTCGGTCGTGACGCCGCCTGGTGCTTCAATCGCAAGGAAGCCAAGGAGCATGGCGAAGGCGGGGTGCTCGTGGGCGCGGAACTTGCGGGGCGGGTATTGCTCGTGGACGATGTCATTACCGCGGGCACGGCGGTGCGCGAGGCCGCCGGGATCATTCGCGGCAACGGCGCGGAACTGGCGGGAATCCTCATCGCCCTGGACCGGCAGGAGCGCGGCAGGGGCGCCGGTTCGGCAATCGCGGAAATCGAGGAGGAATACCGCACCCGGGTCATCAACGTGGTCAGCCTGCAAGATGTCATCGAGTATCTCGAATCCAATGCCGACTCCGGATTGCAGGCGCATGCCGGGGCGGTGCGGGCTTATCGGGAACAGTTCTCAGCCGCCGATCAGCGTTCCCACGCCTTCGTCGGTGAAGATTTCCAGCAATAGGGCGTGCTCCACGCGGCCATCGATGATGTGGGCGCTGCGCACTCCGGAACGCAGGGCGTCCAGGGCGCATTCCACCTTGGGCAGCATGCCGCCGCTGAGAATGCCGGTTGTTGCGAGCTCTTCCACCTGCTGGACGCTGAGGCCCGTCAGCACCTTGCCGTCGCGGTCCCGCACCCCGGCCACATTGGTGAGCAGAATGAGCTTTTCGGCGCCGAGCACACCGGCGATGGAGCCCGCCACCGAGTCGGCATTGATATTGTAGCTGACGCCGTTCTCGTCGGTGCCCACCGGGGCGATCACCGGAATGAAGTCGCTGGCCTTCATCATTTCCAGCACCCGGGTATCGATGGAAACAATTTCCCCCACCTGGCCCAGATCAACGAATTCGCTATCCTCATCGCCGCCGCGCGCCTTGAGCCGGCGCGCCCGGAGCAGATTGCCGTCCTTGCCGCTGATGCCCACCGCCTTGCCCCGGTGTCGATTGAGCAGGCTCACGATTTCCTTGTTTACCTGGCCGCCGAGCACCATTTCCACCACGTCCATGGTGCGGCTGTCGGTGACCCGCAGGCCGTCCACAAAGCGCGATTCGATATTGAGTTCCTCAAGCAGCTTGCCGATCTGGGGACCGCCGCCGTGGACGATCACCGGATGAATCCCGACCAGTTTCATCAACACCACATCGGTGGCGAAACTCTGCTTGAGGGCTTCGTCCACCATGGCGTTGCCGCCGTACTTCACCACCACGGTATGGCCGGCGAATTTCTGGATGTAGGGCAGCGACTCCGTCAGGATTCTGGCGATGGTGCGGGCCCGGTTGATGCTCAGGGACATGGCGCAGCCTCCTGGTGGATGAACCAGTCAAAAAGGCGGCTTGAGCGAACTGTCGGCGGCCAGGATCAATTCCCGGAACTGCGCCTGTATCGCCGCCAGCCGCTGTTTCGAGTCCGCCTCGAAGCGGCACAGCAGGGCCGGAGTGGTATTGGAAGCGCGGATCAGGCCCCAGCCGTCGGCGTATTCTACGCGCAGACCGTCGATTTTGATAATTTCCGCCTGTTTGAAGTCGGCAAGTTCGACGATCCGCTCCATCAGGCCGAATTTGACCGGGTCCGGCGCGGGTATCCGCAGCTCTTCGGTGCGATAGCCTTCCGCGCCGGAGTCAAAGACCCGGCTCGCCGGCTCCCCGCCCCGGGAAAGCAGTTCCGCGACCCGGGCGGCGGCATACACTCCGTCGTCGAAACCGAACCAGCGATCCTTGATGAAGATATGGGCGGACAACTCCCCGCCGAGTGGCGCGCCGGTTTCCCTCATGGCCAGTTTCATGAAGGAGTGGCCCGAGCGGCGCATGCAGGCTTCGCCGCCGAGTTCGCGAATGCGCCGGGGCAGGCGGGCGCTGCACTTGATGTCAAACACGATTTTCGCGCCGGGATGGCGGGGCACGATGTCTTCGGCGAGCAATTTCAGGATCGATTCGGCTTCGATGATGGAGCCGGTTTCATCCACGAGGCCAAGGCGGTCGCCGTCGCCGTCGAAGGAGACGCCGAAGTCGGCCCCATGCGCCACCACCGCCTCGCGCAATTCCGCGAGATTCCCGGCTACCGTAGGGTCCGGATGGTGATTGGGGAAGCTCCCGTCAAGCGTGGTGTGCAGGGCAATCACTTCGCAGGAAAGCCTTGCGAACAGCTCGGGCGCCACCACCGCGGGGACGGCATTGGCGCAGTCGATGACGACTTTCAGCCGGCGCCGGAAGCATAGCTCGCCGCTAATGCGGGCCAGATAGTCTTCGAGAATCGGCAGTTCCCGCAGGCTTCCCTTGCCGCAGGCGAAATCCTCCCGCTCGGTGCGCGCGCGAATCTGCTGAATCTCGCCGGCGCTGAGGCTGGTGCGGTGGAATACCAGCTTCATGCCATTGTAGTCGGCGGGATTGTGGCTAGCGGTCAGCATCACGCCGGAATCGAAATCCGTGGTGTGGGTGGCGAAATACAGCACCGGCGTGGGGGCAATGCCAAGATCGATGACATGGCAGCCCGTTGCGCGGATTCCCCCGGCCAGCGCCGGGAACAATTCCGGGCTGGAGAGGCGGCCGTCCCGGGCGGTGAGCAGCGAGTCGATTCCCCGGGCAAGCGCCTCGCTGCCGATGGCCCGGCCGATGCGCCCCACAAGCGAGGGATCAAGCTGTTCGCCGGCAATGCCGCGGATGTCATAGGCCCGGAAAATCTCCGGCGGGACCGGAGCAGGGCCTGACGGCACACTAGTCATGTTCAGGAGCCTGCGCCGGAGGAATTCACGGCTGCAAATCCGCTCTCATCCGCGCCCCTGGCCGCTCGATTTCGTTGCATATTCACCAATATTCGCCTCAATCGACCAGCCAGGGGCGCGGCGATAGCGAATTTTCGCTTTCGCGAATTCCTGTGGCGCAGGCTCCCAGGACCCTGCGCCGTAGGAATTCACGGCTGCAAATCCGCTCTCATCCACGCCCCTGGCCGCTTGTATCCGGCAAGCGGGCGGCGATCAGTTCGAGCATTTTACGCGCCACGGCTTCCTTGCGGGCGCGGGGTATTTCGATTTCGCCGTCGGCGGAAATCGCAGTGGCTTCTATCTCGTCGCTGTTGAAGGTTTCCGTGGCGTGATTGGCGAACAACAGGTCCAGATTCTTGCGCTTGCGTTTTTCCCGCCCATTGGCGCCCACATCGCCGGTTTCCGCGGCGAATCCCACCACCAGTGGTCGCTCCGCAAGCCCGGCGACCTCGCTGATGATGTCGGGATTGCGCAGCAGTTCGATGGTCATGCTGTCGCTGTCCTTCTTGATTTTGCCCTGGGCAACCTCTGCCGGGCGATAGTCCGCCACCGCCGCCACGCCGATGAATGCGTCGGCGGCGGCGATCTGGCCCATGACCGCTTCGCGCATTTCCCGGGCGCTGGTCACATCGATCCGGGTTACCCGGTCCGGCGTCGGCAGGGCCACAGGCCCGCTCACCAGTGTTACCCGGGCGCCGGCGGCTGCGGCTTCCGCCGCCAGGGCATAGGCCATTTTCCCGGAGCTGTGGTTGCTCAGGAAGCGAACCGGATCGATGGCTTCCCGGGTGGGGCCGCCGGTGATGAGCAGCCGTCGCCCCGCCAGGGGTTCCCCGGCAAACAATTCCGCACAGGAGGCAAGCAGTTCGGCTGGCTCGAGCATGCGTCCGGGTCCAACATCGCCACAGGCCTGATCGCCTTCGGCGGGGCCGAATACCAGTACTCCCCGATTGCGAATATCGGTCAGGTTCTGCTGTGTGCCCGGGTCGGACCACATGCCCTGGTTCATGGCCGGTGCAAGGGCCACCGGCGCCGATGTGGCCAGCAGCAGGGTGGACAGCAGGTCATCGGCCCGCCCCTGGGCGCAGCGGGCAAGAAAGTCCGCGCTTGCCGGCGCCACAAGCACCAGATCGGCCCAGCGGGCGAGTTCGATATGCCCCATGGCGGCTTCGGCTTCGGTGTCGAGCAGGTCGAGATGCACCCGGTTGCCGGTGAGCGCCTGCATGGTGAGCGGCGTGACGAACTCCCGGGCCGCCCGGGTCATGACCACACGCACTTCCGCCCCGGCCTTGATGAACAGACGGGACAATTCCGCGCACTTGTACGCGGCGATTCCGCCGGTGATGCCCAGCAGAATGCGCTTGTTGGTCAGGGCGGGCATATCCGGGCGCGACTTCCCAGAGGCTTGGCTGGAACAGCCGGCTAGACTAGCAGCAAGCCCCGGTTGAAGCAATTTCATCCGCACACCGCCCCGTCATTCTGCGACTTCGCTTCGCTACGCGCGGAATGACGAAAGCGGGAGCGCTCGAAGCCGGAATGAGAAGTGCCGCCAAACAGTGCCATTTGCCAAAAACTGACTATGCTTTTCCCGCAACACTTCGCATCGGACAAAACGGGAGCCATGATGACAATCAAGAACTGGCCGGAAATGGAACGCCCGCGGGAAAGGCTTTTCGACCTGGGCGCCAAGCATCTCAGCGACGCGGAACTCGTGGCGCTGCTGCTCGGCAGTGGCGGAGCGGGCAGGTCCGCCCTCGACCTGGCGCGGGATCTGTTGCGCCGCTTCGATGGAATCGCCGGCGTATTGTCCGCCGATATCGGACAAGTTTTCGAAGTGCCGGGAATCGGCCCGGCCAAGGCCGCCAGTCTTGCCGCCCTGCGCGAACTCGGTCACCGCCAGTTGTACGCCGATGTGTGCAAGCGCGATGTGTTGAAGAGTTCCCACGCCACCCGGGAGTATTTGCGGGCGCGCTTCCGCTACTGCAAGAATGAGATTTTCAGTTGCATCTTTCTCACCAACCAGCATCACATTCTCCGGCTCGACGAACTTTTCCAGGGCACCATCGACGGCGCAGCGGTCTATCCCCGGGAAGTCGTCGAACGCTGTCTTTCCTACAATGCCGCGGCGGTAATCCTGGCCCACAACCACCCTTCCGGCATCGCCGAACCCAGCCAGGCCGATATCGCCATCACCCGCAAGCTGCGGGTGGCCCTGGAAACCATCGACGTCCGGGTCCTCGATCATTTCATCGTCGGCAGCAGCCAGGTGGTCTCCCTCGCGGAACGGGGGTTGATGTAGGCAAGCGGAAACGGCTTGCCTGCAGGGGGCTTGTTCTGGTATAAAGCGCGGTTTTTCGGGGTGGCTGGTCTTCGGGCTGGCGGCTTCCATGGTCAGGGGACTGCGAAATGGCACGGGTCTGCATGGTTACCGGCAAGCGGCCGAGGGTGGGGAACAATGTTTCCCACGCCCAGAACAAGACCAAGCGCCGCTTTTTGCCGAACATCCAGAGCCATCGCTTCTGGGTCGAATCGGAAAAGCGCTTCGTCAAGCTGCGGGTGTCCACCAAGGGCATGCGCATTATCGACAAGAACGGCATCGACAAGGTGCTCGCCGAGATTCGCGGGCGCGGTTGCAAAATATGAGAATGCGGATATGAGAGAGAAGATCAAGCTGGTTTCCAGCGCCGGCACCGGCCATTACTACACCACCGACAAGAACAAGCGCACCACCCCCGACAAGATCGAAATCCGCAAGTTCGACCCGGTGGTTCGCAAGCATGTCGTCTACAAGGAAGCGAAGATCAAGTAGTTTCCCCTAGGAGCCTGCGCCGTAGGAATTCACGGCTGCAAATCCGCTCTCATCCACGCCCTTGGCCGCTCAATTTCGTTGAATATCCACCAATATTCGCCTCAATTGATCGGCCAAGGGCGCGGCGATAGCGAATTTTCGCTTTCGCGAATTCCTACGGCGCAGGCTCCTACTCCGGCCGGCGGGCGGTCAGCAGCGCCCGGGCTGGCGCCGGATAGCCCTCGATGGTCCGCGCCGGGTCTTTCCGGTCCAGCGCCTCATCCAGCGAATCAAAAGGCATCCATTCGGTCCTGCGCTGCTCCCGCGGCGTGGTGATGCTGCGGTCGAGCAGTTCGATTTCCGCAAATCCGCAGCGTTGCAGCCATCTTTCCAGCGTTGCCAGCGAGGGCAGAAACCAGACCCTGGGCATTCGCGCGTAGCGCTCCGCCGGTGTCAGGCTGTAGCCTTCGCCGCCTTCCACATAAAGGGTTTCCAGCACCAGCTCGCCGCCGGGGCGCAGACATTCGCGCAGTTGCAACAAATGATCCAGCGGCGAGCGGACGTGATACAGGACACCCATGGAAAAAGCCGTATCGAAATACTCGCTGTTGGCGGGAAAACGTGCGAAGGGCATGGGCAGCACATGGCAATTCGCCTCGGGCGCGAAGTGTTTCAGGGCCTGGAATTGCATGACGTAGGGAATGTGCTGGTCGATGCCGATGACCTGGGCGGCCCGCCGGCCAAGCATGCGGAAACCGTAATAGCCGTTGCCGCAGCCCACATCGAGCACCCGGCGCCCCGCCAGGGATGCGATGCGGCCGTCGAGCCTGGCCCATTTCATCTCGCCGCGCCATTCGCTGTCGATGGCGATGCCGAAAATTTCAAAAGGCCCCTTGCGCCAGGGCAGGAATGCCTTGAGGCGACTACGCAACTCATCCCTGGAGGCTTTGTCGCAGTCCGCCGCGCTGCCGATGCGCACCCCGTCGCTGAAATCCACCCCGGAAGGCGCAATTCGCGGCAATTGCGCCACCAGTTCCCGCCAGCGGCGGAAATCTCCGTGGCGGATTCGGTCCAGGCTTTCCCGGGACAGGAAGTCCGCCAGTCCCGCCAGCGAGCCGCCATGGAGTTGGTCGAGCAGACTCTGGTAGTTCATGGAATCTCCAAAGAGATTCTGCGACTGCGCTGCGCTCCGCGCGGAATGACGGCAGTGGCGTTCATCGAGAATCCGGCTTGAACGCCACCAGGGATGCGAAATTGAAGCACTGGAACCAAGGCTCCACCGGGGCAAATCCCGCCCTCGCCAGCCGGGCTCTGTGCGCGCTGAGACTTTCCGGCAGCAGCACTTTTTCCAGCGCCGCGCGCTTGCGGCTGATTTCCAGCTCGCTGTAGCCCATGTCCCGCTTGAATTCGTGATACATGTCGATGTACAGCGCATCGAGCCGCGGATCATCCACCAGGATCTTTTCCGACAGGATCAGCACGCCGCCATCCGTCATGCCCTGAAATATGCGGCGCAGCAATGGCTCCCGGTCCACGGGATCGATGAACTGCAGGGTGAAGTTGAGGATCACCACCGAAGCCCCGGCGATTTCGCATTCGCGAATATCTTCATGGCGGCATCGCACCGGGCCGCCGCCGAGACTGGGGAGACGCGCTTCGAGGGCATCGAGCATGGGCCGGGAGTTGTCCACGGCGACGATTTCGCAGGGCCGGCTTGCCATGCGCCGGGCAATGGCGAGACTCGCGGCGCCCAGGCTGCAACCGAGATCGTAAATGCGCGTTCCCGGCTGATAATGCTTCTCCGCCAGGGAAGCGCTCATGGCGATGATGGTGGTGTAGCCGGGCACCGAACGGTGGATCATGTCATCGAAGACCGCGGCCACCTTTTCGTCGAAGACGAAGTCGCCGGGCAGCATGTTGCCGGCATAAAGCCGGTCTCTCGGCGGCTGCGTCATGAGGGCGCCTTGCAGTACAGCAAATCCCGCACCTCGTGCCCGAGCCGTCTGCCGCGCAGTTCAAAGCGCGTAATGGGTCTTGCCGGGTCTTCCCAGCAGCCTTCGCCGAAACGATTGCGGAATCCCGGAATCGCGTCCATGACCGCCATCATCGATTCGAGATAGGGTGGCCAGTCGGTGGCGAGGTGGACTTCCCCGCCGGGTTTCAGCCGGCTGAGCACGAGTTGCATGAATCCGTCCCGCACCAGGCGGCGCTTGTGGTGGCGCTTGCGCGGCCAGGGGTCGGGGAACAGGATGAGCACGCGGTCGATAGATTCTTCGGCAAGATTGTCGCGGAACACTTCCACCGCGTCATGGCAGATGAGCCGGATATTGCCCAGGCCGTGCTCCACAATGCCCTGGAGAACCCGCCCCGCGCCGGGCTGGTAGACGTCGATTCCGAGGAAATTGGTCCCTGGCTGCTCCCGGGCCATTTGCAGCAGGGATTCGCCGGAACCGAAGCCGATCTCCACGGTCAACGGCTGTTCGCTCGGGAACAGCCGCTCGATTGCCAGGGGGCCGGGCTCAAAGCGGACCACATACTTTTCGGAGTGCCGCTCCAGCGCCCGGCGCTGGCCGCCGGTGATTCGTCCGGAGCGAATCACGTAACTGCGAACCGGTCGGGTTGCCGGCATGGAATCGGGCGCGCTCACAGAGGCGGAAAGAAGGTTCCGGTTTCCGGCGATGAGGCGCTGGCGTACAGCCTGCGCGGCATGCGGCCGGCAAGAAAGGCTTCCCGGCCCGCCGCCACCGCCTTGTTCATTGCCGCCGCCATGAGTAACGGATCCCTGGCTTCGGCGATGGCGGTATTCATCAGCACGCCCGCACAGCCGAGTTCCATGGCGATGCTGGCGTCGGAGGCGGTTCCCACGCCGGCGTCGACGATGATCGGCGTGGTGGCGTTCTCCAGAATCATGCGGATATTGTAGGGATTGCGGATGCCGAGCCCCGAACCGATGGGCGCGCCAAGCGGCATCACCGAAACACAGCCGATTTCCTCAAGCTCCTTCGCCACCAGCGGGTCGTCGCTGGTGTAGACCATCACGTCAAAGCCGTCCGCCACCAGCGCGCGCGCCGCCTTGAGGGTTTCGGTGACATTGGGAAACAGGGTTTTCCGGTCGCCGAGCACTTCGAGCTTGACGAGCTTGTGGCCATCGAGAAGTTCCCGGGCCATCTTGCAGGTGCGCACCGCGTCCCCGGCGTTGTAGCAACCCGCGGTATTGGGAAGAATCGTGTAGCGCTCGGGGGAAATGACATCGAGCAGGCTCGGTTCGCCGCTTTGCTGGCCGAGATTGACACGGCGAATGGCCACGGTGAGGATTTCCGCGCCGCTGACTTCCAGCGCAGCGCGGTTCTGCTCGAAATCGCGATACTTGCCGCTGCCGATGATCAGTCGGGACTGGTAGCTGCGCCCCGCGATCAGCAGGGGGTCATCCGCAGCCCGGGTCATGATGTTGATGTCAGCCTCCTCCGATGGCCTGAACGATTTCCAGTGTATCACCGCCGGCGAGCAGGGTTTGCCCGAATTCGCTCCGGGGCAGGATTTCGCCGTTCAACTCCAGCGCGATCCTGCGATCCGCCATGCCGAGTTCGGCCACAAGCTGCGCCACGGAAAGCGGCGGCGCCAATTGCCGGGTTTTGCCGTTTACGGTCAGTTCCATACCAGCCGACTCATGCCCGGAACGATTACCGGTTCAGCGCGAAAACGCCAAGACACAGCCATCCGGCGAGAAAGGCGAGCCCGCCGACGGGAGTGATCGCCCCGAGCCAGCGAATGCCGGTGAGCGCCAGCACGTAGAGACTGCCGGAGAAAAGCACGATGCCCGCGAGGAACAGGTAGCCGCTCGCCCGGGGCAGTGCGGCGGAGGGAAATTGCAGGCTGAGCAAGGCGACGCCGAGCAGGGCCAGCGCATGGTAGAAATGGTATTGCACCGCAGTCTGGAAGGTGGCCATGAGTTCCGCGCTGAGCCGCGTCTGCAGCCCATGGGCGCCGAATGCGCCGAGAGCCACAGCGAGAAATCCGTTGCCGGCGGCGAATAGCAGCAGGAGATGGCTCATATTCCGGTGCGGCCCGTCCCGTAAGCCGACCTTCCGGCGCGACTGATGGGGTTGCGGGAGATCAGGCGGACAACTGCGCCTTGATCCTGTTCATGGCGTCCTTCTCGATTTGCCGTACGCGTTCGGCGGAAATGCCGTACTCCGCGGCAAGATCGTGCAGGGTCGATTTGGCGTCATCGAAGAACCAGCGCTTTTGCAGAATGTCGCGGCTGCGATCATCGAGCCGGGAGATGGCATGGCGCAGGGATGCGCCGGAGACTTCCTCCCATTCCGACTCTTCAAGCTGAATCGCCGGGTCGGCGCCCTGGTCCTCAAGATAATTCGCCGGCGCCCGATAGTCATCGTCGTCGGAGTTTTCCGGGTCGGCGTCAAAGGAGCGGTCATAGGCGCTCATGCGCCCTTCCATCTGTCTGACCACTTTTGCGTCGACGCCAAGGTCATCGGCAAGGGCCTGGGCTTCCTCCTTATTGAGCCAGCCGAGCTGTTTCTTGGAGGAGCGCAGATTGAAGAACAGCTTGCGCTGGGCCTTGGTGGTGGCAATCTTGACGATGCGCCAGTTGCGCAGGATGAACTCGTGCATTTCCGCGCGAATCCAGTGCACCGCGAAAGACACGAGCCGCACCCCCACATTCGGGTCAAAGCGCTTGACCGCCTTCATCAGGCCCACATTGCCTTCCTGAATCAGGTCCGCCTGGGACAGGCCATAGCCGGAGTACGTTCTGGCGATATGCACCACGAAGCGCAGATGGGCAAGCACGAGCTGGCGCGCGGCTTCCACGTCGTCCTCGTAGAAATACTCCCGGGCAAGTTCGCTCTCCTGCTCGGGAGACAGCACCGCGACATTGTTCACGCTGGCGATATAGGCGGTCAAGTCCCTTCCGGGGCTGACCGGCCAGACCGTCTGCAATGCTGTGGATGCGCTTGCGCTCATACTCTGGTTGTTCTCGACTGTTTCGGCTTTGGCTTCAGCTTCGTTAAATTCGCCGCCTCGCAAACCGGCCCGAATCTTGTGCGATTTACGCAGTAATGTCAAGGCCTTGCGAAATTCTTCAGCAATTCTCACTATGGCAATGGGCGCGCTCGTATCAGTCATCCTGCGCGCAGCCGCAGGATCTCATCGTGTGGCCACTGCAAGAGATTCTGCGACTACGCTTTGCTTCGCGCAGAATGACATGAAGGTTGGAGCGCCAAAATGAGAATTGCTGGAAATTCTTTGACGCAAAACCATCGCCAGTTATTACGTCATATATGGACAATCCGGATGATTTCAAGTTCCGCGGCCCAATCACTCGCTGAACAGGGCCTCGACGAAATCCCGGGCGGCGAATGGACGCAGGTCTTCCACCCGCTCGCCGATGCCGATGAAGCGCAGGGGTATGCCGAATTTTCTGGCGATGGCGAACACCACGCCGCCCCGGGCGGTTCCGTCGAGCTTGGTCAGCACAATGCCGGTGAGCGGGGTGTTCTCATGGAAGCGTTCGGCCTGGTTGACCGCGTTCTGGCCCGTGGTGGCGTCGAGCACGAGCAGGATTTCATCGGGGATGCCCGCGTCCTGCTTGCCTAGCACGCGCGCGATCTTCTCGAGTTCGCGCATGAGATTGTCGCTGGTGTGCAGGCGGCCCGCGGTGTCGGCGATCAGCACATCGACCCCTTTCGCCCTGGCGGACTGCCAGGCGTCGAAAATCACCGCCGCGCTGTCGGCGCCGGCGGCCTGGGCCACCACGGGAACCCGGTTGCGCTCGCCCCAGGCCTGCAATTGCTCCACCGCGGCGGCGCGAAAGGTGTCGCCGGCGGCGAGCATTACCGAATGCCCCTGGCCCTGCAGCCGCCGGGCCAGCTTGCCGATGGTGGTGGTCTTGCCGGCACCATTGACGCCCACCATGAGAATGACGAAAGGCCGCCCGGAAGCGCCGATGGAAAGCGCCTGTTCGCAGGGTAGCAGGAGGTTGGTGAGTTCCTCCTTGAGCGCGGCAATGAAGGCATCGCCGTCGGCAAGCCGGCGGCGATCGAGTTCTTTCCGCAGGCCCTCGATTACCGCATCGGTGGCCTCAAGACCCACGTCGGCGGACAGCAACCGGGTTTCGACTTCCTCGAGTAATGCCTCGTCGATCCGGCCAGCGCCCCCGGCAAGCGAGGCAAGCCCTTCCCGCAGGCGCGAACCCGTCTTGCCCAGGCCCCGCCGCAGGCGCGAGAACAATCCGCCACGGCCCGGCGCCGGCGTTCCCGGGCCGGAAGCGGCGGCGGTTTCATCCATGGCTGATTCCTCGAATTCGGCGCCGGGCTATGCTATCACCACCCCCGCCCGGCGACCAAAACGGGTCAGGCGATCTTGAAGCAACGACAAATATGAAAGCACGGCGAAAATCCGGCATTGGCACATCGCGCATCATCGGCGGCGAATGGCGCAGCCGCGTATTGCGCTTTCCCGCAGTCGACGGCCTGCGCCCCACGCCGAACCGGGTCAGGGAAACCCTTTTCAACTGGCTGCGCGAGGAGATTCGGGGCAAGACCTGTCTCGACCTGTTTGCCGGCAGCGGCGCCCTGGGATTCGAGGCCCTGTCCCGGGGCGCCGCCCGGGCGATTCTCATCGAACGCAATGCCGCCGCCTGCCGGGCGCTGGCGGAAAATGCCCGCCTGCTGCAGGCGGAAAAAGCGGACATCCGCCACAGCTCCGCCTGGGACTGGCTGCGCCAGACGCGGCAGGCGCCCGCCAGCATCGACCTGGTATTCCTTGACCCGCCCTTCGCCGGCGGCCTGCTGTCCAGGGCCTGCGAAGCCATCGAGCAAAGTGCCCTGCTGGCCCGCCCCGCACTGATCTACCTCGAAGCCGACGCCGAAATCACCGGGCGGCAACTGCCGGACAACTGGCGCATCTGGAAAACCGCCACAGCCGGTGATGTGCGCTACTTCCTTGCCCGCCGCGAATGACCGGCAGCCGGTTTGTTAGCGATTCGGCGATTGGCTAGAATGCCGCTGAATCCGCAGCTTTTGCCGCCATGAAAATCGCTGTTTATCCGGGCACTTTCAATCCCATCACCAATGGGCATAGCGACCTTGTGGAGCGCGCTGCGCGCCTGTTCGACGGAATCATCGTCGCCGTGGTGGACGCCAATCTGAAGACGTCCAATTCGCTGTCGGTGGAAACCAGAATGCATCTCGCCCGGGAAGTGCTCGGGCATCTGGACAATGTGGAAGTGCGCAGCTTTGACAATCTGCTGACGAAATTCGTCGAGGAATGCGGCGCCAATATCATCCTCCGGGGGTTGCGCACCGTGGCCGACTTCGAGTACGAGTTCCAGCTTGTGGGAATGAACCGGGTGCTTGCGCCGAATATCGAGACGGTTTTCCTCGCCCCGGCCGAACATCTCTCCTATATCTCCTCCACCCTGGTGCGGGAAATCGCCTCCTACGGCGGCGACATTTCCAGTTTCGTACACCCGGCGGTGGCCGAAGCCATTGGCGGACAGCGATAGCGAATTCCTGCGGCGCAGGCTAACGCTGGCAAGCCGGGCAGAACACCGTGGCGCGCTGGCCGAGGCGCCGCTCCCGCAAACTGCCCCGGCAATGGGGGCATTCCTCGCCGCCGCGACCGTACACATGCAATTGCTGCCTGAAATAGCCCGGCCTGCCCTCGCCGCCGCTGAAATCGCGCAAGGTGGTGCCGCCGGCGCCGATGGCCTTGCCGAGTACGGCGCGGATCGCCCCGGCGAGCCGCCGGTAGCGCGGGGCTGAAATCCTGCCGCAGGCCCGTGCCGGGTGGATGCCGGCAAGAAACAGCGCTTCGCAGGCGTAGATATTGCCCACCCCCACCACGATGCGGGAATCCATGATGAAGGGTTTTACCGCGGTTCTGCGGCCCCGGCTCTTGCGGTAGAGCAACTCGCCGTCAAAATTCCCGCCCAGCGGTTCCGGGCCCAAATCCCGCAGCAGGGGATGCTCGCCGGCCCCGGCCGGCTGCCAGAGCAGGCTGCCGAAGCGGCGCGGGTCGGTGTAGCGCAGCACCTTGCCGTTGTCGAATACGAGGTCCACATGGGCGTGTTTGCCGGGTGGCTCTTCAGCAGGCGCGATCCGCAGGCTGCCCGACATACCCAGATGCGCGAGCAGCACCCCCCGGGAACATTCGAAGAGCAAGTACTTGGCGCGCCTGCCCACCGAAGTGAACCGCTGCCCCGGCAACGCTTCCCCCAGGGACTCGGGAACCGGCCAGCGCAGGCGCGGCTCCCGCACGACGATCCGGAGGATTTTCCGCTGGAGTACATGGGGCGACACGCCCCGGCGGGTGGTTTCGACTTCGGGTAATTCGGGCAAACCGGGCTCCAGGGACTTATAGGTGTCCCATCTCGAATGGGTGTCCCAGTTATAATGCCGCCCCATGTCCAAGGCAAACCCCAGCCTGCGAATCGGCATCGACGTGGGCGGCACTTTTACCGATTTCCTCTGCGTGCGCAGCTCCGCCGGCGGCGCCAGCGAACTGTCGGTTTACAAGATTCCCTCCACGCCCGACGCCCCCGAGCGCGCGGTGCTGAAGGGGCTGGCGGAGCTTGGCCTTGCCGAGCAACCATTGCAACTCGTCCATGGCAGCACCGTGGCGACCAATGCCCTGCTGCAAAGGAAAGGCGCCCGCACGGCCTTTGTCACCAACCGGGGTTTTGGCGACATGCTGACCCTGGCGCGGCAGACCCGGCCCGAGTTGTACGCCCTTGAATGCGAGCCGCAAACGCCGCCGGTTCCCGCCGAACTCTGTTTCGAGACCGGCGGGCGGGTTGCCGCGGACGGCTCCACGATTGAAGCGCTCACCGCGGACGACATCAGCGCTCTCCTGGAAAGCCTGCGCGGAGCGGCCCCGGAATCAGTGGCGATCAACCTGCTGTTTTCCTTTCTCGACCCGGCCCACGAAGCCGCTATCGAAGCCGCGATTCGGGCGGCGCTGCCGGATGTTTTCGTTTGCCGGTCCTCCCGGATATTGCCGGAATACAAGGAATACGAACGCGGCATGGCGACCTGGCTCAATGCTTTTCTCGGGCCGGTGGCAAGCGGCTATCTGCGTCGCCTGCAAGACGGTCTCGATCACCTGCCGGCAGGGTCTTCGCTGCAGGTCATGCAATCCAGCGGCGAAACCATCAGCGCCG
Source organism: Pseudomonadales bacterium (assembly GCA_022819645.1). GTDB lineage: Bacteria > Pseudomonadota > Gammaproteobacteria > Pseudomonadales > Pseudohongiellaceae > UBA9145. Next base: position 18,125 of record JAJEGU010000057.1, on the reverse strand, counting down.
CAGGCGCGGCGGACTCCGCGGTGAAGCTGCTGCTTTCCGGCCCGGCGGGAGGTCTGGCGGCGGTGGAGTATCTGGGGCGCCAGCTCGGCGAGCGGCGGCTGATCAGTTTCGACATGGGCGGCACTTCCACCGATGTCGCCCTGCTGGACGGACCCATCAGCATCACCAGCGAAGGCCGGCTTGGGGATTTTCCGGTTTCAGTGCCCATGGTGGACATGCATACCATCGGCGCCGGCGGCGGCTCGATTGCCTGGGTGGACAGCGGCGGCATGCTTCAGGTGGGCCCGGAATCCGCCGGGTCCGACCCGGGCCCGGCGTGCTACGGCAAAGGCGGGATCAGGGCCACAGTCACCGACGCAAATCTGCTTCTTGGCAGGCTCCCCGCGGGATCCCCCCTCGCGGGAGGGCTGGAACTCGATATCGAACTCGCCCGCAAGGCTGTGGGACGCCTTGCGGAAAGTATCGGGCTCGACGTGGCTGCCACGGCCCATGGCATCATCCGCATCGCCAATGAACACATGGTGGAAGCGATCCGCCGCATTTCGGTCAACCGCGGCCACGACCCGGGCGAGTTCCTGCTCGTCAGCTTCGGCGGCGCCGGCGGCCTGCACGTCTGCGCACTGGCCGAAGCCCTGGGCATCCGCCGCGCTGTGGCGCCGGTTTACGCCGGCGTGCTGTCGGCGCTCGGCATGGCGGTGGCGAGCCAGGGCCGGCAATTCTCGCGCAGCTTGCAGCGTTCCACCGAACGCGACCCCACAGCGCAGATCGAGCGGGAACTCGCACAATTGCTGGAACTCGCGGAAAGTGAATTTGCCGGGGAAGGGCTCGACACCAGCGCCATGCAAACCCGATTCAGCGTCGACCTGCGTTACACGGGGCAGTCGTACACGCTGAACCTGCCCTGGACGGGCTGGGAAGACTCACTGACACAATTCCACCAACTGCATCGCCGCCGCTACGGCTACGCGCTGGAAGCGCCCGCCGAGGCGGTGAACGTGCGATTGCGGGCGTGGTTTTCCGGCGCCGGCTTCGACCTGCCGCTCGCCACGCCTGATACCGGCGCGCAATCAGAACTCGCCAGACAACTCGGCGCAGGCAAAACCATCACCGGCCCCGCCACCCTGCCGGAGTACGCCTCGACAACCTGGGTCGGCGCATCCTGGCGCGCCCATCAGGACGATTTTGGCAATTTGTTCCTGGATTTCGCCGATTAGCCGGGACAGCATGAATCGCCATAGCCCGAAAGCCCGCCAGCGCTTGTCGGCAAGCCAGGCAATTTCCCGGAAGCGACCATTCTCTTGTCAAGACTGAAGATTGCAGTTGCTTTGCGGTTTGCGGCGATGGCGAGATGCAAGGCGTCGTCTGACTTCAAACCGGCCTCGAAATTGCAAAGCCATTCCCGGGCCGGGTTGTAGTCTTTCCGGTCTGGCAACAGAATGGTAAAGGATTCCAATATCATCGACTCGAATCTACTGGCGGCTTTCAGCGACGAATCGGCGTCGAGCCTGCCCATGCGAACATCACGAGCCAGCAGGGAGGCAATCTCGACGCGAGTCCAGTCGCTTACCGCCAGTTCGTCTGTCGAAAAGTTTCGAAAGCATGAGTAAACGGAATCGCTGGTGACTTCAGGAAGTATGAGAGGCACCAGAAAACTGGTGTCGAAGTAGCGCATCTGTCCGCCTCGCCGGCTTCAGTATCCTTCGTCCCGGAGTTCGCGCAGTCTCTCTACGGACGGACGGACGGACGGACGACCGAGCTTGGGCATGGTGCTACGGAATTCCGCGAGTTCCTTCAGCGGCAGCGGCTTTTTTCGACGAACGGCTCCCGACAGGCGCGCCACAGACTTGCCCCGGCGTGTGATGACCACCTCCTCTCCGGCCTCCACCTTATCGAGGAGTTCGCTCAGGCAAGCTTTTGCCCGAGCCAGATTAACGGTTTGCACTTCACACCCCATTGGTCATGAAACTGGCCACATGATAACGGGGAAATTCCAGATGGCTATCGAGATCGTCTCATGCAAGAGCAAAACCGTGTACAGTGCCGGTCATCGAAATGCGGGGCATCGCTAAACCAGACCAGACTCATGACGATGATTGTTACATTGCTTACCGGAATCAGCTCATGATCGACGGGTTTCAGCGGGTTTTGGATCAAATCCGCGCCATTGCCGACACCGAAGCCGAAAAAGGCCGCCTGTTCGAGCGGCTGATGCGGACGTTTTTTCAGCAAGACCCACTCTACCGGCAGCGATTCTCGAAAGTCTGGCTTTGGTCCGAATGGGCCGCCACGCGGTCGGACTTTGACAGCGGCGACTCCGGCATCATCTCGGCGTTCCGCCGCATCGTCCACCTTAGCGTGCAGACCGTCACCGTCCTAAACAACCTCCCCAACCCATTCCCCCATCCAGAGCCGAACGGAGAACAGCAATGACGGAAGGCGGAAAAATCCTGATTCTCGCCGGCCCCAACGGAGCGGGGAAGACCACGTTCGCAACCGAGTTTCTGCCGCATGAGGCGGGATGCCCTACATTTATTAATGCGGACTCCATAGCGGCGGGTCTGAATCCGTTAGAACAATCAGCGGTGAATTTTCGAGCTGGCAGATTATTGCTTGAAACAATTAACGAATATGTCACGGTCGGCAAGAGTTTCGCGTTCGAGACAACTCTGAGCGGTCTTGCCTACTCGCGCTCTATTCCGAACTGGCGCAAGCGAGGCTACTTTGTCGAATTTTACTACTTGCGCCTACCCGACCCTGACGTGGCCATCAGCCGTGTACGGCAACGGGTATCGGTAGGTGGACACGATATACCCGAAGCGGTAATCCGACGTCGCTTCCAAGCGGGTTGGAGCAACTTTGAGAATATCTATCGGGAACTGGTTGATGAATGGAAAATATTCGATAATTCAGGGCTTGAACCGGTTCTGTTGAGTCACGGAGGAAAGCAATGAAGGCCCGAGAATTCCAGTCGGCTAAAAATTCGAAGCAGCCCAACCCTGCCACAAGTCTGGATGGGGCGGAGGCCGCATTGCGCCGAGCCGCTCAATCCGCTTATCGCCGAGCCGCCTTCTACGGCAGCAAAGTCGCGATCGTAGAAAACGGCAAACTTGTCCACAAAACCCCAGTCCCGGTAGACCCGGCAAGTTCGAAACCTCCCGCAGACCAAGACTACAAATTGGTTTGATCTAGGAGCCTGCGCCGTAGGAATTCACGGCTGCAAATCCGCTCTCATCCACGCCCCTGGCCGGTCGATTTCGTTGCATATTCACCAATATTCGCCTCAATCGACCGGCCAGGGGCGCGGCGATAGCGAATTTTCGCTTTCGCGAATTCCTACGGCGCAGGCTCCTGGGGGGAGAGTTGGACCGCAGCACGTTACGCGCGATCATCCGCCAAGCCGGTCTTGGCGTCGATGAGTTCAATAAGCGGTGTCAACAGCCTACTGAACGGAGCTGTCGGGTGGTTGCGTCGTGACGACCGTCCAGCTATCGGTCGAGGAAGCTTTTTTCGCTTAGTTTTGATGCGACGGAGGCGATGCGTTGGAAGTCCCGGTCGTGGTGGAACAGCGTTAGTCGGTTTTCGATGGCGCACTGTGCAATCAGGCAGTCAATGCTTGAGCGAATCTTCAATCCTTTCTTTTTGCAGTCGAAAAATATGCGTGCCGCCGCCGCGTGGCTGGCGACTGGCTGTTTGGAATCCACAAACCGCTGGTCGATGAAGTATTTCTCAAGCCGCCGGTAGGATCTTTGGTCGCGGGCGCCCTGCAGGATTTCCATAAGGATGAGCGGAGTGATCGCAATCGCAAGCTCGTTGGAGAGGATGTCTCGAAGAAAATCCACATGGGGCACGGCGCGGCCCTGGATGTATGCTATCCAGACCGAGGTATCCACCAGATACATCGCAGTTACTCGCCTGTTTGCCGCAGCGCCTTGTAGTCATAATCTTCGTCAATCAGATAGCTGCCCTCAAGCTCCCGCAGATCAAGTCGCTTTCGGTTCGATACAAACTCCAGCAGCGCCTGGTGGACCAATGCCCTCTTCGTTTTGATCCGGCTCAATCGTTGCGCTTCCCGCACCAGCTTCTGATCGAGTTCAATGTTGGTTCTCATCAATCTACACCTCTGTATGTGTATTTCAATGTGTATAACTGCCATTCATTCTATTGTCAACATTCCGGCGCGATTCGCTGAATCGGGAATCAGGCGCTCCAGATCTCTTGCCATTCTTCGAATTCGGTGGGGTTGAGGCGTAGGCCCGCGATTCTGCCAATGTGGAGGGCGAGAAGTTCTCGTTCGGCGTGTTCTTGGAACAGTTCGGCGTCTTCGTCAGGGATGTGGCGCGCAATCCAGTCGCGCAAGTGGGAGAGTGCCTGCCTCTGGTCCATGCGGCCTCTTACGATGTCGCCGACGACTTGCTCAATCGAATCGCCGTATTTAATCTGGAATGGGTCGGGGTCGCCAATAGTTTGCCTGATCGAGCCGTATCGGGAGGCGGAGCGCTTGTAGGCCCAGATGAACAAATCCCGCAGCAGTTCGATACGATTCAGTTCGTATACGCCAAGCAAGGCTTCGGTATAGATTTTTCTCGGAACGCGGTCCCAGGAAAGCGGAGAAAGTGCTGACTTGAGCAAGGGGATGTTCACCGCCAGGCGCGAAACACGCTTATTGACATCTTCAAAGGGCTGCAAATAGGGAAGTTGCACCAGTATGAAAAATGCCTGTTCGAACGGGTCTGTGATCGCTGCGGCTGTTGCGAGAATCTGGTCGAAGCACTCTTCGACGACTTGCGGGATTCCTGGCGGCTCGTATGCGGAGCCAGAAATACCGACGGCAATGTCTCGAAGCCTGCCTTCCGCACTTGGGTCACTCAGCAATTTCCTTGACAGAAAAAAATGGAGGTTGAAAATCGTGTAACGATTCCATCCGATTTGGTTTTTGTTGTCGATCAGGAAACTGATCGCTTCTTTGTGATTCAGGACCATCCGCACTTCTTGCCAATGCTTGCCCTCGGCTTCTTCTCCAAGACGGATCAGACGTCCGGTCTCCAGAAGGGAATAGGTGTTCCCTTCGAGACGGCTTGAGTTCCAGCTCAAATCGATAATTAGTCGTTCCAATACGTTTTTGGCGTGTGTTCCCGCGAATTCCCCAACCATCTTGGATCGGCCGTCTTCGCGCAATTGCTCCCGTTCTGCAAGCGAGAGATAAAACGTCTCGTTCGGCCGATACGAATCGAGGAAGTCCCGGTTGTAGCCAACTGGTTGCCTCATCGTCAGCGGTTGACGAATCATTGACTGGATTTCAGTACCTTCTGCGGAAATCCGCGGGACCGGCCCACCCCAGGCTGGCGGTTCGGAAACTTGCCAATTAGCTAATCCCGCGGAAGCCCTGTAACTGACCGGTGCCGTGTAGCGTGCCCCGCGTCCTGCTCCGTTCATTGCAACTCGGCCGCCGTGAATGAGGCGGCGCAGACGGTATTGCAGTGTGCGGTGTGGCGGCGGTGATTCCATTGCATCGGAAATCTGCGATGCGGTCAGGCTTTTGCCGCTGTGCCGGACGATTTCCTCGATTGCATGTAAATCCACCGGATTTATTCGTCTTGCCATCTTGCTCATCCCGTTTAGTTGCGCGATAAATATGCGCGCAATATACAAGACATTCGCGCAAGTGTAAATTTATCGCGCAAATTTAAGACGCTTATTGCGCAACTATTACGTCAATTCGTGGTGGATGGGTCGAAGGACTGGACCTTGCCGGGGGCGCCGTCGAGCGGCAGGGGCCTGAGCACTTCGCTGTAGAGGAACAGGTCGGTGAGTACGGCGCGGAGGTGGATCGAGGCGTTGAGGTTGTCGACCATTTCGGAGCCGATCTTGTCCTGGGAGAGGATGAAACGCATCGCCGCGCCGGCCTTGGCGCAATCTTCGGCGATGACCCGCTCGAACTCCTTGTCGGAATCGCCCAGGGCGTCCTGCAGGTTTTGCACGGCCTGGCTCATGCCTTCAATGGTGGGCCGGGCATGGGGGCCCGGCCCGGTTTCCGCCTGGGCCGGGCGGCCCTGGGCGGCGTAGGCCAGCAGGAATTCGTAGCCGGCTTCTATGGTTTCGATATCGTCTTCGATTTTGCTCACGTTGTGGACCTTGTTGATGGGTAAATGTGCAGTGCCGGCCACAGGGAGATTCTGCGACTCCGCTTCGCTACGCACAGAATGACGATACAACCCCGCACACGCAGAATGACAATACTACCCCTTCATCCTGCGCGCAGTCGCAGGATCTCCCTGGTATGGGTGCTGCGCGCAGGGGAGCCCACGGCCCCGGTTGCGCCCCTGTCAATCAGCTTCTTTCGGGGACCAGCGGGTGGTGTCGTGGTTTGCCGCCATTTCTTCTTCGGATATCCAGCCGCTGAGCATGGACCGGGTATAGAAGATCTTTTCCGGTCGCAGGGCAAAATAGATATGAGTTGCCGCCAGGGCCACCAGCGCCAGGGTCGAAAGTCCATGCAGCAGGAACACCAGGCCGAGCTGGTCCTCGGGCATGCTGTTGGTGCGGTCCCAGAATGGCGTGTCGATCTGCATGAACATCAGCACGCCGGTGATGATCACCGTCAGCGCGACAATGGTCACCGTCCAGTGCATGCCTTTCTGCTCAAAGGAATACTTGCCCGGCTTTTTGGCTGAATCGAAGGGCTCGCCGAAATCCCGGGGGCCCAGGAGCATCGACTTGAAGTCCTGCCAGAACAGCGAGCGGACGATGTGAAACACCACCACAAAGGTGAGGATCAACCCGGAAATCCAGTGGATTTCGAGCCAGGCGATGCGCAGGCCGATAATGGGCGCGACGCCGGTGAAGATCAGCAGCAGAATACTGACCGCCATGATCCAGTGGAACCAGCGGTCGATGGCTTCGTGCCGCAGGACGCGGCGGCCGTCGGCGCTTGGCTTGTCCATCTTGCGGTTGACCAGCACCGCCATGACGATGGCGTGGGCGGCAAGCAGAACGAGTACGCCCACTGCGACAACCCAGAGCAAATCCCAGGAAACGCCAAGGATGACTTCTTCACCCCAGACATCCCGCCGATAGCGAACTATTCCTTCATCCACAGCAACAGACCTCTTCTTTTTTCAGAAAAAAGGGGTGCGCGGCCGCCCGAGCTTCAGGCTCGCACGGCGCGCTTCACCAGATTCGCCATCAAGGGCACTTTGAAATGGTTGTAGTTCAGTGGCTCGGCGCCCTGCACCGCAAGCTGTCCGGCCTCGGAACCCAACTCCTCGGAACGGGCCTGGCCGCGCAGCAGGTTTTCCACCGCCGTGAGCCGGCGGGGAACGCATTCCACCGCGCCGCAGGCCATGCGCGCGTCCTGGATCACGCCGCCTTCGACCCGCATCGCCGAGGCGATGTTGACCAGGGCGAAATCCCAGACGTTGCGGTCGGCCACTTTCTCGAAGTAGTACTCGGCATTGGCCCAGGTATTGGGAATGCGCACCGCGGTGAGGATTTCACCTTCGTTGAGTACCGTCATGTTGAGAATGTCCCGGGCGGGGCCGACGAAGAAGTCTTCGGCGGCGATCAGGCGCTGGCCTCCTGCGCTGCTGACCACCATGACGGCGTCCAGGGCGACCAGTACCGGCGCGGTGTCCGATGGGCTGACCGCAACGCAGCGGCTGGAGCCGAAAATCGCATGTTCGCGGTTCAGGCCCTCCGGTGAGTCTGCGTAGCAGATATTGCCGCCGGCGCGATAACAGCTCAGGCCGCGCCGGTAATACCAGCAGCGGGTGTCCTGAATCAGGTTGCCGCCCAGGGTGCCGACATTGCGGATCTGGGGGCTTGCCACCTTGCCGGCCGCAGTGGCCAGCAGGGAGAAGCGCGACTGGATCAGCGGGTGGTTGGCGATTTCGGTCAGGGTTGTCACGGCCCCGATTTCAATGCCATCGCCGGTTTCGCTCACCCCTTTCCAGGCGTCGATCCCGGTCAGTTCGATCATCGCGGCGGGAGACTTGTTGCGGTCTTTCAACCAGCCGTAAGTGTCCTGTCCGCCGCCGAGCAGCCAGCCGTCGGAACCGAGCGTATCCGCCAGTTCAAGCGCGTTCGCTTCATCAGCGGGCTGATAAAGCTCGATGTCGGGCATTACGTCATGAGATGTGGCTACCATTTCAAACTCCTCGGTAATTGTTCTGGGCGAGGGCTACCGCATCTTCCCGCGTGCCTGAGATGTGGTTGATGATCATGTCCGTCGTGATCGGGGCCGCGCCGAAGATGTGTCCGTCGAGCGCGTCCGAAATCGCGGCGGTCAGGGCGGCCGACACCGAACCCTGGGAAGGTTCGCCGATGCCGCGGGCGCCGACCGGGTTTTCCGGGTCGGGAAGGTCCACCCAGCCGGTATCGATACGCACAGGCGTGTCGAGATAGGTGGGAACCTTGCTTTGCCAGTATCCGGTGCTGGCGGGCAATCCGTTTTGCGGATCGTACAGGTGCTGTTCCAGCGCCGACAGGCCGATTCCCCAGACGGCGCCGCCGACGAGCTGGTTTTTCAGCCCCTGCGGATGCACCACGGTGCCGCATTCGCCGATGCTGACCATGTCGAGGATTTCGAACTTGCCGGTTTCGAGATCGAGCTCGATCTCGGTGCAGGTCACGGTGAAGCCCGGCGGGTTATTCGAATGGGCCGGGTCGTGATAGATGCCCATGAAGGCCGAACCGGCCAGGCGCGAGGCGGCGATTTGCGTCCACTCGTGCAGGTCTTCGGGCAATTCCGCTTCGCCGGTGTACCTGCCGCCGAGTTCCATCGCCCGCTGGGCGACTTCGGCGTAAGTCATGCCGACGCCGCTGTCGGCGATCTGATGCACCCGCTCTTCGGAGATGTCGTAATCCGCCGGTTCTCCGCCGAGGTCGGCCGCGGCGATCTCCTTCATCTTCGCCACCATGTCCATGGCCGCGCCGTAACAGGTGCGGGTATTGGTGAAGATGGAGTTGCTGCCGTCCTGCGGGGAAGTGATGGGCAGATGATTGTCCGTGCGGCTGGTGACGATGTCACAGCTTTCCCAGGGCATTTTCAACGCTTCGGCCGCGGCCCGGGAAGTGGCGGCGTAGGAATAGGTGCCGAGATTGCCGACGCCGCTGTGAATCTTGAGCCGCCCGTCGGCGCCCATCATGACAATGCCGTCCTGGCCGCTGCGGCCGGCGTTGTGATAGCCCTGGCCGATGCCGAGACCGGTCACCTTGCTGCCGTTGCGCTGCCGGCGGCGCGACTGGCGGCCTTCCCAATCGAAGTCGTCGGCGGCCTGGCGCAGGGCTTCCGGCATGTAGGCGCTGGTCAGCGGCGTTCCCTGGGGTCCGCCGACATCGCCGGTCTGCGCCGAGTTGACCACGCGGATATCGAGCCGGCTCATGCCGAGCGCATCCGCCGCCGCGTCCATGATCGGAGCGATGATCGGCGCGATCTGGTTCTGGCCGGGGCCGCGCTGGGCGCCGCGGTGGGCGGTATTGGTGCCAACCGAAGCGCCGCGGAAGCGCACGGCTTCGGTCTGGTACAGAATGCTGATGCAATCCGCCGCCGAGAAGGCGTCGGCGCCGCCGCCCTTGCCGCCGTTGTCGGAAACGACAAAGAGATCGCAGGCGGACATGATGCCGTCCGGCCGGAAACCGACCTTGATCCAGCCCTGGAAGCCCTGGCGGGCGCCGCCGATGGTGAATTCTTCCTCGCGGGTGATGCGCATCATGACCGGACGGTTCAGCTTTTGCGACAGCTTGGCGGGGATCGCCATGCTGGGAATGCTGTTGGCCCGGGCGCGCTGGCCGAAGCCGCCGCCGGTGGCCGCATTGATGAATACCAGGTCTTCTTTCGCCACGCCGATAATGCCCGCCATGTCGTTCGCCAGCGCCGTCAGGCTCTGGGAAGTGCCGTGCAGGTAGAGCTTGCCGTCTTCCCAATAGGCCATGGCGCTGCGCGGCTCCATGGAATGGTGGGGATAACCGGCGGTGGTGAAGCTGCCTTCGTAGACGTAACCGCCTTCGGCGGCGGCGAAGCCGGCCTCCAGGTCGCCGATTACGAATGTGGGAATCGGGCCCGTGGTCGCCAGGTCTTCCGCCGGGGTATTGCCGGCGCGGAAACTGGCCACCTGGTCCGTGGTCCACTTGGCTTCGGTGAACCCTTGCTGACCAAAGGTATTGCCGCCGAGATAGGCGTTCGGGCCGCCTTCCTGCAGGCTGTCGAGCGGATCGAGCACGAAGGGGAGCCGCTCGAAGGTTACGTTGAGCGCCGCGATGGCGGATTCAGCGGTCTTCTCGTCCACCGCGGCAAGCGCCAGGATAGGTTCGCCAACGAGAGTCGGATTGTCGGTGAGAATTTTCAGGCCGGTGGACTGTGGTTCGCCATCGGGATACACATCCCCGGCCCTGAGAATGCCGAACACGCCATCCATCGCCAGCGCTTCGGAGTCATCGACTTCAAGCACGCGCGCATGGGGGATGGGGCTGGTGAGAAGCCGGGCGTAGACCATGCCCTCGCGGGTGTAGTCCTCGGCGTACTTGATTCGTCCGGTGACCTTGCCGGCCACGTCCGGTGGAACAAAATCCTGTCCGATATGCATATAGGCCATGGTGGTCACCCTATTTCCGCGGCGCGCATGACGCCGTCAAGATATGAGTCATAGGAGCCGCAGCGGCAGATATTGCCGGCCAGACCCTCTCTGGCCTGCTCCCGGGTGGGATTCGGATTGGCGCGCAACAGCCCCACCGCCGCCATTACCTGGCCGGGGGTGCAGTATCCGCATTGCGGGGACAGGGCTTCCACAAAGCCCTGCTGCACCGGGTGCAGGGTGCCGTCGGGGGCTTCCAGGCCTTCCACGGTCTCGATGCGGCCGTCCTTCATGGAATGGGTGAGGACGGAGCAGGCATAGGTGGGAACATCGTCCACGAGCACGGTGCAGGCGCCGCATTCGCCGCGGTTGCAGCCAAGCTTGGTGCCGGTAAGGCCCAGTTTGTAGCGCAGGGTGGAAGCCAGGGTCTCCTGGGGCGCAACATCGACGGTGCGGTCCTGCCCGTTGACGTTGAGCCGAATCATGCGCTCCACCGCCCCGGCGGGTCGCGACTGGCCGTTCGCTGCGTACCACAGCGAAGTCGTGCCTGCCACGGCGCCCGAGGCGATTACGCCCTTGATAAAGCGTCGTCGGGTGAGTTGAGGGTTCACAGGTTAGTCACCTCCGTTATGGTGGGAGTGATTCAGTCCAGACGAAGAGTAAAGCACAGTTCCACAATTGGCAACACTGCTGGCATGTGTCACGCGGACATCAGCGTAATCAGAGGTTGTCGAAGCTGATGCTGCCGCTGTCGGAAATCTGATCGAAATTCAGCTCTTCGGTTTCGGGTTCCTTCCAGCGCAACTGGGCCAGGCGCAGCAGAGAGGGCATATGATGGCCCGAAAGGATTTGGGCATAGGCGAGATACAGCGCGCCGCAGTCGCGCAGGGCGACCATCGCATCACCGTCGAGACCCGCAAGGCGTTCCTGGTCAATAGTATGCAACCCCTTGACCTGCAACGGCTTTTCCTTGTCGCCAGCGACAATCTCCCACTCCCGGATCAATTCCAGCTCGGTGAGTTTCTCGGTGGCGCGCTCGGCAAGCGCGAGGTCCGAGGCGTGCTGCCGCATCTTGTTGACGAGTTCCCCCACGGCGCCGGCAAGCTTGTCTTCTTCGTCAAAAAATACCCGCCAGCCCTTGGCGCCCGGGGGAATGTCCGCGGCCTTGGCGACGAATTCGGAATCCTCGTCGGTGCAAACCTTGTAGCGCTCGGCGTCGAGCCGGGTCATTTTGAATGGAAAGCCCTGATAGGCGTCGGGCAGATGCGCCGCAAGCCATTTACCCGACTCCTGTACCACCAGGCTCTCGCCATTGCGCAGGCCGAGAATCGCAACAAGCAGGAACTTTTCTTCCAGCTTGATGAATCCCACCGGCATGCCCATGGCCGCCTTGCGCGCTTCCTGAAAGCCCAGAGGCATGAGATGGTCGCCGGCGGCGAAGCGGAAATTCGCCGGCCTTCGCCAGCGCAGTTCGCGATGGGATTGAAGAGAAATCGGAATCAGTTGGCCCACAGTGCTTCTGCCGCTTCGATTGGGAAGCGCGCATTATAAACCGCTCTGAAATGTGGTGATCAGGGTCTGTTAACACTAGCCCGAATCACTACTGTCCGGTTAAATTCTAGAACAATTTCAATTGCTTGGCACCCATCTCATTCGCGGTAATGTGGCCGGCATCCGGAAAGTCCCTGTTGAATGGGGTTTTCTCGAACGAAGTCACCGAAAATATCTGTAGCAAAGTGTGGAGCGAAGCTTCCAGTTCCAGGCGCTTCTTGACGATGGCCACGAGCACATACACGGTCACGGCAACCCAAACCTGCGTCTTCACGGCGTTGACGGATGTGCCGTAGAACTTCTTGATTCGCAGATGCCGCTTGATCCATTTGAAGAACAACTCGACTTGCCACCGCGCCTCGTACAACTCGCAGATGGCCAGGGGCGGCGGATCGAACCGCTTGGTCGGGAACGCCAGCGTCTTTTGCGTTTGCGGATCCTTGAATCGGATTCGCCGCAAATGGCGGGGATAGCGTCTGCCGCTGTAGTAGCCCGACAGCGCCACGGTCTGGTCGCGGACGATTCCGCGCGCCCGGTCGGTCAATCCCAGCATCCGGTCGGCCTGACGCAACAGCACCGCGCCGCCGTCGGAGGTGATCGCGCCGCCGGAAAAAGAGGCCTCCACGAGGCGGCCCTTGCAGCTTGGAAAACGAATGGGTTCCAGATTACAATCCGTCATGGGCGCAGTCCTTCGATATCGGCTTAAGTAACTGAATTATATCGAAATACAGGGCGCCCCGCCCACCTGCTCATGCAATATTCGGGTTAGTGAAATACGACGAATCATGTCGATTGGAGAAAGGAACCATGTCATCAAAGGTTTTTGAACAGGTGGCAGGAGCGGCGATTACCGTGCATTGGCTCCTCGTATCCTGCTTTTTGGCCGGCTTGCCGGCGGCGGCCGCCGAGCGGCCGGATACCGGCATCAGCGGCGTCTACGAAGTAATGGTCGGCGTTTCCGATGCTGAACCGGCATTGACCTATTTCGCGGAATTCGGTTTCACCACGGTTGCCAGGGCGGAGTTGACGGCCACGCAGGCAAAGGCGCTTTACGGCGTTGAATCGGCCGTCACATCATGGCGCCTGCAGAATGGCGAGGTCGATGCCCACGGTCTGTTACGGCTGCTTGAATGGGACGAGCCCTCCGGCCCGGGTGTGGGGCTTGCGCCGCCGGAAACCGTAGGGGTCCGAATGGCGGTCATGCGTACACGCGACATTTTCCGTCTGGTGGACATTTTCACCGATCTGCGCGATGGCGCGGGCCAGGCCTGGCTGCTGGCAGGGCCGGTTTACGACGATCTCTACAACGCTACGGAAGGCGCTCCGAGTATCGTCAACCGCCGCGTCGGAGTACGGGAAATGGCGGTTTACGGACAATGGTTCAGCCACGTTTTCTTTCAACGCTACGGCTATGTCATTCCGGGATACGGAGTGATTGGGGATCACTCTCCGCTAGGCACAAGCGAATTCACGCATCATGATTTTGTCGTGGCGGGGGACCTCGGAGAAGTCACCGACTATTACGAGTCGGTATTCGGCTTCATTTCGGAAAACGATCCGGTTATCGACGGGGCCTGGCAAGCCGGGCCGCAAGCCATTTTCATGATGGAACCGGGACGTTCCCACTGGTATCGGGGATTTGTTTCGCCGAACAATGTCAGCGGCAAGTTGAAGTTCTTCTCACTTGAAGGACTTCATGAAGCCGATGACCGTTCCGAACGTCAGCGCCCCGGCGAAATCGGCATTACCTTGCATTCACTCTGGACGCCACGGCTCGAATTCGTGCATCGCCTGGCGACGGAAGCCGGGCTTGAGCCGGGGCCAATCACCGCTAATGAATTCGAAGAGCCGAGTTTTCTCGTGCACGGCCCCGACGGCGCATATTGGCAACTGATTCAGCGGGAATCGTCCGATTGGCAAGCAGTCACCGAGTTTCAGTTGCTGGATGTGAACAACTGATTTCGCGGCCCTGGCGCCCTAGCCGCGATCGGTCGCGGACGAATCCCGCTTCCAGCTCGCCCCATCGACCCAGACGCCGGCGACTGGCCTGAAAGCGCGAATTTCAATCCGGCCATAGACGCCCGCCCGATAATATGGGTCGTTATGCAACAGCGAGCGAGCCTCGTCCAGATCATCCGTCCGATAGATAAAACAGCTTCCGTTCATGGCATCGGCGTTGTCCGTGAACAGGGGCCCCGCAACCGAGATTCGGTCCATCACTTTTTCGATGTACGTGAGATGCGCCTGCAGATGGTCCCGTCGCAGGGCAGCGGAATCGGCAGCATCACCGCAGATTACGAGCCAGGCCATGACGATCAGCTTCCATCGACGCAGTCGCGGCGGAGGCGACGTGCTCGAACGATCGGGCGAGTGTCGGCCAATGCCTGGAGGATGGGTGTCCCATGGCGCCTCCCTTTTGTTTCCGCGTTTTCGGATTGTCAGTCGTTCACGAGTCCTAGACGACGGCCCAGGTTGATGAGGATTCGACTGTCTGCTACCCGCCGCGCGTTTGCGTTCGCGCCCGCCTCGATCAGCATTTGCTCCATTTCATTGTCGCCAAATCTGATCGCATTTTGAAGCGCGAGTTCCCCGACAGTGCCGGTAACATCTGCGCCCGCGTTCAGCAATATGCGGACTATCTCCGCATGTCCGTTTTGTGCGGCAAACATTAACGGCACACTCAAAGGATTGCTTGGGTCGAGTCGATGATTCGGATTGGCCCCGGCATCAGCGAGCATTCTTGCTGCATCTGTACTGCCGACAGTCACCGCTTCCATTAGCGGGCTCCAGCCATTGAGCGCTGTTTGATTGACGTCGGCACCTGCTTCTATCAGCACACGCAATATTTCCGGGTCGCTGCTGGTTGCGGCTTCATATACTGCGCTTCGTCCATCCGTGGTAAGTCGGTTGGGGTCTGCCCCGGATGCAAGGTAGGCTTGCACGGATGGCAAGTCATTCTCGCCTGCTGCACTGATCAGGCCGGAATATCCTGTGTCGAGAAGTTCCTCTTGGTACGCTTCGGCAAAGGCAAGCGTATCCAGTACGAGTTGTTCCTCGTGGTCTAGGAATGCTGCCATTTGTTCCGGCGACAGGATTTCGGAAAGCCTGGACAAAAGCTGGTTGTCCACTTCCGCTATTGCAGCGCCGATGTTGTTTCCTTCGTGTGAACCGTCTGTGCCCATAGCGCCTAGTTCGGTTTTTCTGGCCGTCAATTCAGTCCAAATATCCCGTACGCGTTGGGTATCCTCTGGACTTAGGCCCAAGCTGTCCACAAACTCGGTCCAATTCCGGTCGAAATTTCTGTTGGCGCGGGCCAAGTTATCAAAGGTGCCGTCGCCGTATGAGGCTTGTTGCCGTTCGTCGAATGTGAGCGGATTGAAAACCCTTTCCAGTTCGTCCGGGCTAAGGTCTCGTTGAAGTCCAGCAAGCAAGGCTTGTTCCTGCTCGGTTAACGCGCTCTCGGAAGTGCCAAAGTCGAACCGCGTCGCCGCGCTTGTCGCGGGTCGTGGCTCGCTTGTCCGTTCGGCAAGCTGCGTTGGTTCGGAAGACTGTCGCGGGAAATAGACCGCGACAAGTGCAATCGTTGCGGCAAGGGCCGCTAGTGATAAGGTTGTCTTGTCAAGTTTCATGCTGTTACCTCGTGGCTCTTAGATTAGCCTATGACGTAGTGGATTACCAATCTTACAAAGGTCTGTCAGCGTAAATTCTAGTCCGGCCTCCTGGCTGGGAAGCCAAGCCAATTGTTGAAGCCGGTATAGCCTACATACCAGATAGTTGTGGGACTTGTTGGAGTAGGGTAATTGTTTTTCCGTATTTGCGCTCTCGCACAATCTGCGGTCCGTTCGGACATGATGTCGTCCAAGTCTTCCAATTCGCCATCGTAGTGGTCATGTATACCAGAGATAATCTGGTCACTATTGTAATTCCTGAATTGGCCAATGTTGTAGATGGTTAACTCTACAGCATAGGCAATCCATCCGACGACTTGGCTAAGCCTGCCTCTGCTGGGCGTTGGTGGAATTGGTGGATTATCGAAGTTGTCGATAGTTTCCATATTGTTCCATGCTACGAGTAATTCTGCTGCTCTATCTCTTCTAATTGAAGCCGCTTGGTTGTTTCCCCATGTAACACTGGATGAAGTACAGTTGTAATATGCCTACCCGGACATATACCAATACGAGGCGAATGAATACCTGTCTTGGCTATAGGACAGCATTGCAATCGTCAGTAATGCTACAGCCAGTAATGCCAAAGGGAACAGCTGCAACGCTTTTGATGCTCTCATCGTGATTTTCTCCCTGCAAAGGTTTCTGAAAAAGTCTGTGCCTTAGGAACTCCCGACAGTCGGGCATTTTTCATGTGTCAGCACCGGTCGCGTGCTCCCTTTTGCCTACTCCCGATAACTGGAACTATCAGGAGTAGAATGGCTGCCTCATCCCACCAAGATAAGGAGAAGAAGATATGACCGTTGTCAGAAGGAAAGACGACATGGATCGGCTATTGGCAGGACTCGGTGTAGCGAACGGGGACATTCAGGCGTTGCGCTATGCGCGAAGCGCGTGGAGCAAGAACACTAGGCGCGCGCTACGTTCGGACCTGAGGATTTTCGGGAAGTGGTGCGCCGGACAAGGATTGCGTGTGTTACCCACTCAGGCGGAGACTGTGGTCCGGTTCGTCGAATCCGCCGCGCGCGACAAGGCGCCTGCGACGGTGCGGCGCTATGTGGCGAGCATCGGCGCCCTGCACAGGGCCGCCGGATACGCGAATCCGAACGATGCGGAGCTTGTGAAGCTTGCCCTGCAACACATGCGGCATCGCAAGGACTGCCGCCAGCGGCAGGCGCTGGGACTGACCTGGGAGATGCGCGAGCGTATGATCGCGGCCGCGGGCGACCGCCCGACCGACCTGCGCGACCGAGCCCTGCTGACGGTGGCCTATGATGCAATGCTGCGTTGCTCCGAACTCGTGGCGCTGGAAGTAGCGGATCTTTCGGAAGCGGCGGACGGCAGTGCAACGCTGCTGGTGCGCCGGAGCAAGACCGACCAGACTGGCGAAGGCACGGAAGTCTATCTCACTCCACATGCAGTGAAACTATTGCGGGAATGGCTTGGACGGTCTCGTATCCGTGACGGAAAGATTTTCCGTTCCATCCGTCCCAACGGCTTGCTGGGCCATAGCCTGGACGTCAGCCAGGTGTCGCGCATCTTCAAGGAGATGGCGCGCAAGGCCGGGTTCGGCAATGCGGTCGTGGACGGGCTCTCGGGACACAGCGCACGGGTTGGCGCGGCGCAGAACATGATCGCCTCGGACATGGGACTCGCTGCGGTGATGCAGGCGGGACGCTGGAAAACCGCGGCCATGGTGCTGCGCTACGGCGAGCGCCTGCTGGCCCGGCGCGGCGGTAAGGCGCGATTCGCGAGGCTGGGCGCCAATCAACACACAAGCGGCTGAGTACGGCAGGACGAATCCACCCCGGGGAGCGCCGCTACAAGACTCGAAATACTCAACCCTGAAATTGAAGAGATCTGCGGCCGGATGTTTTCCCGAAATCGTCCGGGGAACGCCCCTGCACCCGCGTCAAACAATTATCGCGAGTTGATTTGCGCGCCGTTGCGTGGCGGCGCGCTGGGCAATTTTGCGAGAAAAATCCTGTAGGCAGTTTTTCGCCCGTGGCGAAAAAGCGCTGATTTTCAATCAGTTGGATCGCCACCGGGCAATTCGCACATTTTGTTTGACTGGCATGGACAGACAAGGTAATCTCACTACTCGCGATAATTCCAGTTATCGCGAGTAGAGGCTCTCTTCCCCAGCCTCTTAACCCTCTGTTTCATAAGTTCTTTTTCCAGATTCCTCACGACCTTCAATCCTAGGAGCCTGCGCCGTAGGAATTCGCGAAAGCGAAAATTCGCTATCGCCGCGCCCCTGGCCGGTCGATTGAGGCGAATATTGGTGGATATTCAACGAAATCGAGCGGCCAGGGGCGCGGATGAGAGCGGATTTGCAGCC
>JAJEGU010000044.1 GCA_022819645.1 Pseudomonadales bacterium | reverse complement strand
TGGCAATGGGCGCGCTCGTATCAGTCATCCTGCGCGCAGTCGCAGGATCTCATCGTGTGGCCACTGCAAGAGATTCTGCGACTACGCTTTGCTTCGCGCAGAATGACATGAAGGTTGGAGCGCCAAAATGAGAATTGCTGGCACTGGAGGCCAGCACCGATCACAAAAGCGCATTGCATTGATATTAAATTGGTAATATATTTGCTCGCATGCACTGGAATTTGACAAGGGGCGCCGGGTGATCTGTATCGATGTCGTGAAATTCTCTCTTGGCCGCGTTCCGGTGATCGCTTTCGCGATTGCGGGGGCCGGGCTGGCATTTCCTCAATCGCCGGACGAACAGACGATACCGGACCTGATTGTTGTTACAGGCTCCAGAATCGAACGAGCGGAGCTGACCTCTTCAACTCCGGTAACGACGGTCGTTTCGGAGCAGATCGCCATTGATCGCTCGATCATGATCGAAGATGTTTTTCAGCGATTGCCACAGGCTGGCGGCGGCGCCAATGCGACCGGCGCATCCGTGGGCGATTCTCTCGGCTCTTCGACGATTGATTTGCGGGGGCTCGGCCAGAATCGCACCCTGGTGCTGATCAATGGCACGCGGGCGGTTCCGTTCAGTTTCAGGAATGCCGTGGATACGAACAGCCTGCCGGCTGGACTGATCAGACGGGTTGAAGTACTGACCGGTGGCGCAGCGGCGATTTACGGCGCCGACGCGGTGTCCGGTGTTGTCAACTTCATTCTCGATGACGAGTTTGATGGATTTCAATTGACGGCAACCGGCGAAGTTCCCGATGGGGGAGCGGAAAGTGTAAACCTGGAACTGATCGGCGGCTCGGACCTCAATGACGGGCGTGGCCATCTGGTCGGCTATCTCGGATACACCGAGCGGTTTGAACTGCTGGCGGGGCAGCGCGATTTCACATCCGGCACGGTCACGGCAATTCCGTCCGAAGGCGGGAATTTCACCGATGTGGCGTCAGGCAACTTTTTTGCCTTCGACAACAATGGCGGTTTTGCCACTGTGCGTCAGACAGTCGATGTGACCCCGGACCGATTTCTGATCCAGCCGCTGACGAGGCTGCACGCCAGCCTCCTTTTCAAATACGAGTTGCTCCCCGATATCGAGTTGTACGGGCGTGCTTTTTTCACGGATATCGATCTCACCGGAGCCGGTTCAACGGGACAGACGCCTGTCAGCGTCAACGAAACCGTATTGATTTCCCGCGCCAATCCGTTTATTCCGCAGCAAGCATCGGGACTTCTTACCTTTGTCAACGACATCGCCCTTGTCAACGTCGAACGAAATCTGGGGCTCGGCCTGCAAAGAACCGAAACCGGACGCGACACGTTCCAGGTGGTGGCTGGTTTCCGTGGAGATTTCACGGATGGCATAGCGTGGGACCTGTATGCGCAATATGGCCGCGCGGAAGAAAATGCGGTCGTTTTCGGCAACGCGATTCGCAACAGCGCAACCGGGACAAGCCGCTTCGCGGCCATCGCGGACACGGTCGACATATTCGGTCCTGATGCCGACCTGGGCAATTTCGGCACGCGGATCGTGCACTCGGACCGGATGCGCGATCAGTTCGTGGGGACGTTGGTAATCTCGGGGGATACCGCAGACCTGTTCGAGTTGCCGGCGGGCCCGGTAGGATTCGCCGGTGGCTATGAGTATCGTGAAGAAACCGGCCGTCAAACCCCAGGGACCGCGCTTGCCAACGGTCTTGCTTTCGGCCTTGGCGGGGTCAGCGCCATCGATGCCGGCTTCGATACCAACGAGGTCTTCGGAGAATTGCTCGTGCCGGTGCTGTCCGATCTCCCCCTGATTCAGCAACTCAATCTTGAAGGCGCATACCGGCGCTTCGATTTTTCCCATACCGGCGAGGGAGACGCCGACAAGATTGGCTTGACCTGGATAATCAACGATCAGATCAGGATCCGCAGCCAGCGTCAGACAACGGTCCGATCACCGAACCTGGGTGAATTCGCGGGGCCGGAAGTGCAGTTGCCATTGTCCCTGTTTGATCCCGACAGCAACAGTTTCATTCCGCGGCTGGGCGGCCGCTTCGATGGCGACCCATGTCTGGACGGCCGCGGCGACGCGTCACAGTGCGCGGCCCTGGGGGCGGCCGCGCCGGGAACGCCATTCGATACCAGCCGGGCGGCCTACAGTTTCGGCGGCAATCCGAACATAGACACCGAGAAGGGCGAAACGACGACTGTCGGTTTTGTCTTCACGCCGGAATTCTATCCAGGCGCCAGCCTTGTCGTGGATTACGCCAGTATCGAAATCAAGGACGCGGTCAGCCAGATCCAACCGATAGCGGCGTTGACGAATTGCTACATCGACAACCCCGTGGCCGGCAATCCGCTCTGTGGGGCGGTGCTGCGCGACCCGGCGACGGGCCTGATCAGACAGGCACTGGTCAATGACTTCAATCTTGCGAGCCTGAAACAGGAGGGCTACGATGTGCGTCTCGCCCTTCCGCTGGACATCCTGGGCGACGCTGGGGAAGAATTCGATGTTACCTGGGAAGCCGCGATCATTGTCGATCAGAGTAGACAAGCCAACGCCACGGTGCCGGCAACAGACTGTCAAGGTACATTCGGAGGTTCCTGCAGCGGAGACTTCGCGAGTTTTCTGCAGCCCGACTACAAGCACCGCGCCAATCTGAACTGGACCCGCGGCGCATTCGCGGCGCAAGTCACATGGCGCCGCATCGGTGGTGTCAGGAATGCCGGCAATTCCGCAGACACGATTGGGTCGCATGAGTACTTTGACCTGACGGGAAGCTATGATGCAAGCGATGTCGTGCGCATAACCGCGGGAGTGAAGAATGTTTTCGACAGCAAGCCACCGATCCCGCAAGCCGGTGGCAATTTCTTCGGTACGCTCAGTGAATACGATCCGGTCGGCAGGACTTTCGGAGTATCGCTGCGGGCAAGTTTTTGACGGCATATCCGCAGCCGACAGGAGCGGTGCAACGAAGCGGCGGCGCAGTGTCCACCAGGGAAGCTCTGATTAAGTCAGAGCTTCCCTGCGGCACATGGAAGTGTCGCCGAATTCGATGGCGTAAGCCATTGAATTCGCGAGCAAGACAAAACCACGCTTTTGTTTTGCGATAATGAAAAACTCCATGGATGGAGTTTTTCAGAGAATACCTATACCGAGTGAAGAAACCGGACTGACATGCCTGCGCCGTTGACAGCGATCGACTGGTCGATCATTGCGCTCTATGTCGCTGCGGTGCTTGGCGCCGGGGTCGTGCTGTCGCGCAGGTCGACCCATTCCATGAACGAATATTTTCTCGGCGGAAACCGGATGTCCGCCTGGGTGGTCATGTTTTCGGTGATTGCCACCACCCAGTCCGCCGCGACGTTTCTCGGCGGGCCCGATTACGGCTTCCGCGGCGATTACACCTACCTCGGGTCTTCCCTCGGCGCCGCGCTCGCGGCCCTGTTCGTGGCGCGTTTTCTGCTGCGGCGTTTCTACGCCCTGAATGTGACCACGGTCTACGAACTTCTCGCGATCCGCTACGGCGATAACGCCAAACGCGCGGCCGGGGCGATGTATCTGGTGGGCCGGGTATTCGCCAGCGGGGCGCGCCTGTATATCGCGGCGATCGCCGTGGCCATGATGCTGTTCTTCAATATCGAGCCGCAAAGCGTGGTGCTGGCGATTCTGGCGATTGCGCTGATTTCCCTGGGAATCACCCTGGCCGGAGGCGTTCGCTCGGTGATCTGGAGCGACCTGGGGCAGTTCGTGGTGTATTTCGGCGCGGCGCTGATCGCCCTGTTCAGTATCTGGTCGCAGTTATCGCTGACGCCGGCGGAAGCGTTGGCGGCGCTGAGGGAAACTCCCGACGGCGCGAACAAACTGGTGCTGTTTGATTTTTCGCTGGATTTCTCAAGGCCATTCACCTTCTGGGCGATTCTCAGCGGCGTATTCCTCCTCAATGTGGGCAATTTCGGATTCGATCAGGACACCACCCAGCGACTGCTCACCTGCCGGGACGCCGCCGCCAGCGGCCGCGCCCTGGTGATCTCTTCCCTGGCGGCGATTCCGGTGGTCTTTGTCTTTGTATCCATTGGCCATCTCCTGCACCTTCTCTACGAGCGCCCCGAACTGATGGCCCAGGCGGACAGCGGCGGGCTGATGCCGGAATTCAACGGAGAAAGCATTACCGTATTCATGTCGTATATCCTGTCCGAAATGCCCACAGGGGTGCGCGGGCTCGCCGCGGCGGGCATCATCGCCGCCGCCATCTCCACCATGAATTCCGGATTGAACGCCATGTCATCGGTTTTGATCAGCGACTTTTACCGCCCCTGGAAGGAAGCCGTTGCCAGCGAGAGGCCGGAACATTATGTCGTCGCCGGGCGCCTGGGCATGCTGCTTGTGGCCTTTCTCCTTTCGGCGATGGCGGTCCTGTGCTTTTACTGGCAACGCTACACCGACATGGCCCTGCTGGAGTTCGCCCTTGCGGTGATGTCCTTCTCCTATGCCGGGCTGATTGCGGTTTTCTTTACCGCGGTTTTCAGCAGCCGGGGGTCGTCCCGTTCGGTAATCGCCGCCCTGGCCACGGGATTTCTTGTCATTCTTGTGCAACAAGGCTATATCGTCGATTCCCTGGGTCTGCCGGCTGCCATGAAATCACTGGCCTTTCCCTGGCAGTTGCTGATCGGCGTTGGCATCTCGATAATGGTCTGCGCGACCGGGGAGACAAGGGGCTTGCGGCAGCAAAGGGAATGAATTGAAACATGCGATACTTTCTTGGCATTGACGCTGGCGGCAGCCATTCGAGGGCGCGCCTGACCCGGGCTGACGGAACCGTGATCGGCGAGGCAAAAGCCGGCCCGGCGAACGCCCGCATCGGCCTGGAAAATCTCCGCGAGGTGCTGATGTCGGTTACCCTCGACGCCGCCGCCGCCGCCGGGCTCAAGGAAAGCGACCTGTCCCGGATGGAAGCCGGCATGGGAATCGCCGGCATCTCCCGCCCGGGCATGCTGCAGGCCTTTTCCCGGCTCGCATTTCCCTTCCGCTCGCTGCACCTGGAATCCGACGCCGTGATTGCGAATCTCGGCGCCCATCTCGGCGAGGACGGCGCCACCCTGGTGCTCGGCACCGGCAGCGTCGCCTATATCAAGATGGACAAGGTCGGCATTACCATCGGTGGCTACGGCTTCCCCATTTCCGACGAGGGCAGCGGCGCGGCGCTGGGCCTGAGCGCCATGCGGCACGCGCTTCGCGCCCTCGACGGCAGGACCAGGCCCACGCCCCTGAGCGCGGCGGTAACGGCAAGGTTCGAGCACGATACCGGGCGGGCGATCAAATGGATGGATGAAGCAACTCCGGGAGACTACGCGGCTTTCGCCCCCATGATCATGGACTATGCCGAAAAGAACGACGAAATCGCGCGCTCCATCGTGGAGGACGCGGTAAAACACGTGGAGCGATTCATCGAAACGATTCTGGAGAAAGGCGCACCGCGATGCGCCCTTGCCGGCGGATTGTCCCGGCGATTGCAACCCTGGCTGCGGGAGCGAACCGCGGCGAAACTGACCAGGGCCAGGGGCGACTCGCTCGATGGAGCGCTGATACTCGCCCGGAATGGGCCGTCCACCGAAATCGACCTGTGATGGTTCAGTTACTGCTCCACCCCGCCGACCCAGACCTGACGAAGCTCGAATTCCGGTGTGACGCGAAGCAGATCGGCCCGCAGTCCGGCTTCGATGGATCCGATCCGGTTGGTAATACCCAGAAAGGCAGCGGGCATCATGCTTGCCATTTCCGATGCTTCCACAATCCCGATTCCCAGCATCGACATGGCGTTCCGCAGGGCTTCGATCATCGATAGCGCGGCGCCGGCGAGCGTGCCGTCCTCGGCAAGGCATACGCCGTCCCTGACCAGGATGCGGCGGTTATTGAGCATGAAGTACCCGATCTCGGAGCCCACCACCGGCATGGCGTCGGTAACAAGCATGAGCCTGCGGTCCCGTTTCCCCCGCAGGGCGAGGCGCAGCATGGCGGGATGCACATGTTTGCCGTCCACGATGATTCCGCAGTAGGCGCCGGATTCCAGGGCTGCGGGAATCACCCCGGGGTTCCGGGTTTGCATGGGGCACATGGCGTTGAAAAGGTGGGTGAAACCGGAAGCGCCCGCCGCCAGCGCAATGCGGGTTTCATCGAAGCTCGCATTGGTGTGCCCGATGCAGACCCTGACCCCGCTTTCCACGAGTTGCGCGATCTGTTCGGGCTGCACGCACTCCGGCGCCAGGGTTACCACTACCGCGGCGTGTTCCGCGGAAGTCAGGATGGCGATTGCGTCGCTCGATAGTTTGCGGAGCTTGCGTTCGTCGTGAATGCCCCGTTTTTCGACATTCAGGAAAGGTCCCTCGATATGAACGCCTGCGATGCCGGGCGTCTTTTTGCGTACTTCCCCATCGATGGCGCTGATGGCCTGTTCGATCTTGTCGAGATCGTCGCTGATCAGGGTGGGCAGCAGGCTGGTGGTTCCGAAAGCGCGATGCGCCCTTGCCATCTCGATGGCTGTCCCGGGGCCCGGATCGTCATTGAACAGCAAACCGCCGCCGCCATTGACCTGAACGTCGATAAAACCCGGCAACAGGAAATCGTTATCCAGGTCAATGATCTCGTCATGCGGGCTTTGGGAAGAAACCGTCTGCCCCACCCCATCAATCATGCCATCGCGGACTGCAACCGCGCCCCGGTCAATGATCCCCCCGGGCGTGACGATCCGCCCATTGGCAAGTACGCAAGCTTTCATGCCGCCATCCTGTAAAACCTTTCCTAAAGAGTCTTGGTCACTTTGCGGAGATTTCTCGGGCGGTCCGGGTCGAGTCCGCGTTCCCGGGACAGGGCATTGGCGAATTTGTAGAAGACTTGCAGGAACACCAGCGGCTGCAAACTGGAATCGGGCGCCCTCGGCGTTGGCAGGCACAAGGCGCCCGATACGGGCTCGCCGGCAACAAGCACACAGGCGCCGCAATCGAGAAAATCCCGGGAAATGCTCTCGATGCTTTCCTGGGAGACGTCGAAAGTGGCGATGGCGATTACCGGAAATCCCTGGTCCACAATCGTCATGGGGCCGTGGCGCACTTCCGCCGCGCTGATGCCTTCCGCCTGGATCATGCAGGTTTCCTTGAGCTTCAGGGCCGCTTCCTGGGCGCTGGCAAGCCCGATGCCCCGGCTCAGGATCAATGCCTGCCGGGCATCGCGCATGGACGCCAGTGCCTGTGGCCAATCGATGGCCCAGGCCTCGGCAAGGGTTTGCGGGAGCCGGGCCAGGGCATCGACCATGGTTTCGTCTCCACTCCACGCGGCGCACAGGTGATACAAGGCCGTCATGGCGCCAATGCAGGACTTGGTGGCGGCAACGCTGCGCTCCGGGCCCACGCCAAGCGGCAGCACATTCTCCGCGATAGCGGCTAGCGGGCTTTCCTCATCGTTCACCACCGCCACCACATAGGCGCCGGATTTTCTGGCGGCCCGGGCCGCGCTCAACAGGTCCGGGCTTCTGCCGGACTGGGAAATCACGAGAAAGAGCGCTTCGCCCATATCGGTCCTGGCCGCATACAGCGAGGCTACCGAAGGCGCGAACGAGCAGACGGCAAGGCCGATCCGGGTTTCAAACAGATACTTGGCGTAGGTCGCCGCGTGATCCGAACTCCCCCGGGCGCAGGTCACAATGAACTTTGGCGCTTTTCTGCGCAGCTTTCCGGCGATTTCCCGAACCGGCGCCGCATTGCCGCTTTGCTGCCGCCTGGTGCTTGCGGAAATCTCGCCCGCTTCCCGGAACATTCTTGTACTGGCGTTCATGGTTGCGCCATTCGCTCGCGATTGGTATAGACCAGTATAATACGAATAACGGCGCCGGTGGCGCCGTCAGCGGATATCCGTGACGAATTCGTACCTGTCGCCGCGATAGGCGGAACGGGTGAATTCAATCATGGTGCCGTCATCCAGCCAGGTTACCCGCTCGATACGCAATACTTCGCTGTTTTCCTGAATGGACAGCAGTCCCGCTTCGGTGGGCGAGGCAAGGGAAGCGCGAACCTTTTGCCGGCCGAGCTTTGGCCGATTCCCCTTCGATTCCAGCGCCTTGTAGAGGGAGTCCCCGATTTCCCTGATCGGCGGCAGAAGCGGCTCCGGGATAATCGCGTGTTCTATGGCCAGGGGCTCGCCTCCCGACAGGCGAACGCGACCGAGCCGGGCGACGCTGGACGCGATGGAAATCTTGAGCGTCGCCGCCTCTTCCCGGGTGGGATGGGCGTAACTCCGCACCAGCCAGATGGAGCCGGGCTCCTGGCCCCGGGCGAGGGCGTCGTCGGTGAATCCGCCGAGATAGGTTGCCGGCATTTCGATGCGCTCGGAGACGAATGTACCCGAGCCCTGCCTGCGCAGCAGCAGTCCTTCGCCAATGAGCTGATCGACAGCCTTGCGGATGGTCACCCGGGACGCGCCGGTCATTTCACACAAGTCCCGCTCCGAAGGAAGCGCCTCTCCCGTGGCGAATTCGCCGTCGTCGATCTGGCGGCGGAGGCTTTTGGCGATTTGCAGGTACAGCGGCGTGTTGCTGTCTTTTCGGGAAGGCAAATCGATCATGGCTTGACTCCTTTACCGGCGGGATTGTCGTGCAATTCAGTGACCGCCTCGCGCAACGCCCCGCCGTGCCGCGCCAGCAGTTCCACGGCTTTCCTGGCGTCGAGGCCCAAAGCGCAAAGCACGGCGAGCTTGATATTGCCTTCAGCGGCCTTGAGAGCATTCTCCGCCGCGGCCTTGTCAACGCCCGCAAGTCTCCCGATCATCGCCCCGGCCCGGGCTTGCAGCTTCCGGTTGCTGACTGTCATATCGACCATCAGGCCCTGATATACACGTCCGCAGCGAATCATGGCCGCCGTGGAAAGCAGGTTCAGGATGATTTTTTGCGAGGTTCCGGCCTTCATGCGCGTGGAACCGGCGATGACTTCGCTCCCGGTTTCGGCGCAGATGCCG
Source organism: Pseudomonadales bacterium (assembly GCA_022819645.1). Classification (GTDB taxonomy): domain Bacteria; phylum Pseudomonadota; class Gammaproteobacteria; order Pseudomonadales; family Pseudohongiellaceae; genus UBA9145. Next base: position 2,222 of record JAJEGU010000044.1, on the reverse strand, counting down.
ATGCGGGCCTGGTCAAGCAGCCGGGACGGGCGGTTATTGGCTATTCCAATGGTCAGGGCCCCCGCTTCGTTCGCGGTTTCCACTGCGACGAGGGTGTATGGGGTACTCCCGCTCGCCGATACGCCGATAAGCACATCATTTTCGCTGACGGCCAACGCATTGAGGTCCCGGGCAGCGGCGCCCGTATCGTCCTCGGCAAGTTCCACGCTTTTCAGCAGCGCGCTTTCGCCACCAGCCAGGGCATAAGCCACCTGTCCCGCAGGCCAGCCGAATGTGGGCCCGAGTTCGACCCCGTCCTGAACGGCAATCCTGCCCGAGGTGCCGGCGCCTGCGTAGATCAACCTGCCTCCCGCAAGCAGGCGGCGAGCGGTCTCTTCGGCGGCCTCGGCTATGCTTGCCAGTTCCGGGCCAATCGCCGCAACCGCCGAGAACTGGGCCTCGAACATGGCGCTGACCGCGTCCCGCGTTGACCAGCGATCAATATCCGCAAATCGCTCGCTCACGTTTTCCGTAGGCATATGCTGCTCAGGACCCTTGCAATTCGCCGACTATTCGGCAAAGCTGTATTGTAGTGGTATTAAACCAATAAGCAAACAGCGTTACTCCAGCCTGCGCCGCAGGCTCCTGGTGTATGCTTCGGACGATGAAATTTGGAATTGACCGACTCCTGGCGGAAAAGGAATTGCGTGCGCCGCTTCGCGGCCGGCAGGTGGCGCTGGTGGCGCATCCCGCTTCGGTTACCGCCGATCTCGACCATTCGCTGGACGCCCTGGCGGTGTGCGGCGATTTGCGGATCAGCTCGGCATTCGGGCCGCAGCACGGGCTGCGGGGCGACAAGCAGGACAACATGATCGAGTCGCCGGATTTTGTCGATCCCGTTCACGGCATTCCGGTCTTCAGTCTGTATGGGGAAGTTCGCCGCCCGACCAGTGAAATGACGGGCGGTTTTGATGTGGTCCTGCTGGATCTGCAGGATCTGGGTTGCCGGATCTATACCTTTGCCACAACGCTGCTTTATGTTCTGGAAGCGGCGGCGGGACACGGCAAATCCGTGTGGGTGCTGGATCGCCCGAATCCGGCGGGCCGCCGGGTGGAAGGGCTGCTGCTGCGTCCGGGATGGGAGAGTTTTGTCGGCGCCGGACCAATGCCCATGCGGCATGGCCTGACCCTGGGCGAAATGGGCCACTGGTTTGTCGACCATTACGGCCTGGATGTGGACTATCGCGTGATTGCCATGGAAGGCTGGAATCCCGCGGCGGCGCCGGGCTTTGGCTGGCCGCTTCTGGAGCGGCCCTGGGTGAATCCGAGCCCCAATGCCCCGACCCTTTCCATGGCGCGGGCTTATGCCGGCGCCGTCATGCTCGAAGGCGCCACCCTGTCGGAAGGCCGGGGCACCACGCGCCCGCTGGAACTCTTCGGGGCGCCGGACGTCAATGCCCGGGCGATTCTCGACAAGATGCGGGATCTGGCCCCGAAATGGCTGGAGGGATGCCGCCTGCGCGAATGCTGGTTCGAACCCACCTTTCACAAGCATGAAGGCGCATTGTGTCACGGCGTCCAGATTCATCCCGAGGGAAGGGATTACGATCACCTCGCGTTCAAACCCTGGAGGCTGATGGCCCTCGCCTTCAAGGCCATTCGCCTGTTGTATCCGGAATACCCGATCTGGCGCGATTTTCCTTATGAGTATGAAACCGGGAAGCTGCCCATTGATGTCATCAATGGCGGCCCGGCGCTTCGCGAATGGGTGGATGAGCCATCATCCAAACCCGGCGATCTTGACAGTCTGGCCCGGGCGGACGAAGCGCAGTGGGTAGAGCGAATCCGGCCGCATCTCATCTATGGCGCTGCGGGATAATCCCACCATTCCCCTCTCCCGCCATTGTCAGTGGAGCGAAGCGCCCCGCCATTCTACGCGGAGCGAAGCCTCCTCCCCCGTCATTCTGCGCGGAGCGAAGCGAAGTCGCAGAATCTCCCCGAGGGGCCGCTGCATGAGATTCTGCGACTTCGCGCAGAATGACGGGGAGGGGAAACACCGCCGCCGCCCCGCATCGACACCTGGGAGCCTGCGCCACAGGAATTCACGGCTGCAAATCCGCTCTCATCCGCGCCCCTGGCCGCTCGATTTCGTTGCATATCCACCAATATTCGCCTCAATCGACCGGCCAGGGGCGCGGCGATAGCGAATTTTCGCTTTCGCGAATTCCTGCGGCGCAGGCTCC
>JAJEGU010000069.1 GCA_022819645.1 Pseudomonadales bacterium | reverse complement strand
CCTCGAAAAGCGGTGCTTTTCGTCGGCTGCGCCGACCGGACCTCACTCCTCGAAAATCGGTGCTTTTCGTCTGCTGCGCCGAACGGACCTAACTCCTCGAAAAGCGGTGCTTTTCGTCGGCTGCGCAGACCGGACCTCACTCCTCGAAAAGCGGTGCTTTTCGTCGGCTGCGCCGACCGGACCTCACTCCTCGAAAAGCGGTGCTTTTTGTCGGCTGCGCTGACCGGGCCTCACTCCGCGAAAACGCGCAGGCTCCCAGGGAAGTTCTGACTTAGTCAGCGGGGAATGACCGGCAGTATCAGTCTGGATGGATGCTGCTCGCTCATGTGTATGGTCTGCCGGGCCACTTCCATCTCGGTGGTCCTGGCGAAGGTTGCGCCGGTATTGAGGTTTCTGGCCAGCCTGGGGTAGTTGCTGCTGGTGACATCAAGGCGCAGGCGGTCACCCGGTTGCAGCAGGTAACTCGTCGCCCACAGGTCGATGAGGTACGGGTAGACGGTATCCGGTTGCAACAGTTGCTCTTGCTCGAAACCTTCCCGGAAGCGCGCGCGAATGACGCCGTCCACGAGGTTGAATGAGAAACCGTCGGGCTTGACGACCACCAGCTTGACCATGAAATCGGTATCCACCGCGCTGCTCGAAGCGTGGATTTCGGCGGACAGGAGGCCGGTGATCTCGGTCTCCTCGGCAAATGGTTCGGTAAGGAAGCGCAAAATGTCCCGCCGGTCGTCGAGAGGGCGCTGATCGTGGGGCCCGCGCAAGGTGGGTTCCATGATATTGCCGCCCAGGGTCGGCGTGGGGTCGGCGGGGTCGTAGGCATATTGCAGTTCCCCGACAGTCTCCACTGATGCCGTCGGCGATAGCGAGCCGTCCTCGCGCAGGAAGTAGTCGGTATACACGGTGTTGGCCAGCGGCCACTGATCCTCCTCGCGCCAAACGTTCTCGCCCATCACGAAAATCCGGATCGGCTTGCCCTCTGGCGCCGGACCGTCTTTCAGCCAATGGTCGAACCATTCCAGCAAGATGTCCTCTACCCCGATCAGGGCATCGGGACCAAAATCGAGATCACCGACCGTGGAAGACTGATTCCAGCCATGGGGCCAGGGGCCGATGATCATTCGCTGGCCCTGGCGCGCGGTCCCGGTGGCGGCTTCCCGACTCATGGTCTGGTAGCTGCTGATGGTGCTGCGCAGGAAAACATCGTACCAGCCGCCCATGTTCAGGGCCGGCACCGACATTTCGGGCGCCCGGGCTTCGAGATTGAGCGGTCGCCAATAGGCGTCGTAAGTCGGATGCCCCAGCGCGCCCGCGACAGAAGCGAAAAGGCGCCGCCGGGATAGGCGACATCGCGATAGTAGTTGCCGGGGCTTACCGCCGGCGCTATGGCGACCAGCGCGGGATTGCGATTCAGCGCCGCCAGCCATTGCACGGACGCCAGGTAGGAAGAGCCGAACATGCCCACCTTGCCGTCCGACCAGGGCTGCCCGGCAATCCACGTCAGGGTATCGTCGCCATCGTTGATCTCCTGGAAATAGGGATACCAGCGACCATCGGAATCGTAACGTCCGCGCACCGTCTGAAAGACGAACGCGTAGCCGTTGGCGGTGGCGAACTTCGCGTAGCGCAGGCGCAAATCCGTCGATCCGTTCGAATACATGTCGCGGACGAGCAGGGTGGGGAACTCACCGCCTTCCCGCGGCAGATACACGTCGGTCATCAGGCGAACGCCGTCGCGCATCTCCACCGGCACATGGTAGAAGGCCCGGACCGACTCCGGAAAGTCTCCCTCGTAGTTCTGAAAACTCTGGCCGCAAGCCTGCCCGGCGGCGAACAAGAGCAGGGCGATGCATAGTTGGGAAACCTTGGGCATGGGATGTCTTCCTCGGTTGAAATCGGTTCCGCGGCGGGAAATCGCGCATTCTGAACTGACCAGGGATTCGACTCTACAGGAGTGGCCAGACACTGGCAAAGCCTTGTCGGGCGCCAACTCAGCTTCCAGACCGCCGCCACAGACGATGCTTCTGAAAACGCGCATCAAGCAGCTTCAATCGAATTACAAGGCTTGGTGAACTATCAATTTCCAATCTCGAAAAATCGATTGAATGTTGTCTGCAAATCTTGCAAATGATTCATCTTGCTGTGTTGCTCTCCTGATATCCATGTGACCCACGATATCTTCGGCAAATTCTATGCCACCCAAGCTTGGAATAACTCCTGTTTCTCGAATGGCGGTCGTGAGCAAGTGCTTGTATCGACTTCGATCACATTTCAAATCAGGCGCCGCGCAGCCTTTGCCGAATACAGATTTGAATGCTGCCCCATCAAGTAACAACCACCTTTCAATATGTGGATCGGGAATCGCTTGTACAATTGGTGCGCAGGGATTTTCGAACCGAAATTCTTTCGACCTATATCGAAATCCTTTGCAGTTCGCATCTGTCGCAACAATTATAAGGTCAGGTGTTAATTCATTCAATGACTCCAATTCTTGCATAAAACGCGCAAATTCGGTTACTACTCTTCCATATCCGCGCACTGCACTTCGCCACTGAAGGTTCAGTTTCGACACATTTTCGGCTGCAAGCTTTTTTATTAGAGCTCCAATGACTTGTTGGTGGGCAAAGTCTTCGACGAATAATGCTACGTTATGCATCGAAATCACCGCGAAGAATACGAGTGGATACCGGAAGAATTTCCCTGCTGTCATCTAAAACTTGCTCTATATCATCTTCGCGCCCCAATGTTCCCAACGTGGAAAATAGAGTAAATGGATCAATTCTGGTTGCTCGCTGATTGCTTCTCACAGCAAGTAAAGATTCATCTGGAAGAAGATCAGGCAAAACGGGAGAATGAGTTGTGACAATATACTGTGTATTTTCCGATGCCGTGCGAGTTTTGAGCAATTCAGCGATCAATTGTATGCGACGTGGATGAATTCCATTTTCAGGTTCTTCAAATCCAACTAGCGAAGGGCCTTCCTTGGCACCCGCCAAAGCTAGAAGCCCGAGAATTCTAAGAGTTCCTTCTGAAAGAACCCTTGCCGGAATAGCAACTCCGCTTTCAATTAAACGCAGTTCAACCTCTCCTACATCGTTTACGTCCACTTCTATTGCATCGATATTGGGCAGCAAAGTATGTAAAGCTTTCTCCAACGCCTGGAATTGAAGAGGTTCAAGAGCTTGCAGGGTTCGAAGAAAAGCGGCAAGGTCCTCACCCATAAGGCCGATATGACGAACCTCTTTTATGGGATTGACTGCGCGCATTCTTTCTCTGGGTTCAAAGTAAAAGAATAGCCAACTTTCCAGTTCCCGATGTGCCGCTACCAAATGTGGGTAGTGAGGCGCATAGTGCGGCTTTGACAGAATTGTATGGTCAAGATATCTGTCATGGTAAGTTGGATGAGCTTGCCCTTCCAGACGCAAGTGGATTTTCTCTCCCTGGCGTTCAATAAATGGTCTACGATTTCGAGTTGGCATCCCCTTGCTGTTGAGGGCGGCAAGGTACTCATCCGTTACTCTTAATACTCCGGATTTTGGCAACATTTCGACTTTTACGCGATAACGTAGATTCCGCTCACGAACTTCAATCAAACTTCCTTCCCGCTTCCCAACCGAGGTAACACCACTCGGCCTGCGAATTTCCCTGATTTGTTTGTTGACTGACTTCACGACAGCATCGGAAAGCTGCAAATCGGCTTCAATCGAAAACACCAGGTTTTCCTTTTCAATCAAGCCGCGGATTCCCCGTTCTCCCATAGTGAAAGATTCAATGGGTTTGCCGCGATACGGGGGTTCGAATGCTTCCTTAAGAGTTCGGCTCGTTCCAAGTTTCGAAAGCAGTTGGAGGGCATCGAGAAAATTACTTTTGCCAGCTCCATTCGGGCCGAACAAGACGCTTAGTTCGAGCAGCGTAACCTCAACATCGTGCAAGGACTTGTAGCCCTTGATGTGAATGCGCTTAAGCATGTGCTTGAGTTCCTGAACATTACAGTGAAAGAATACTTCATTCTTGGTCAATACGACAGTTATGTGTGCGGTAGCTTGGCGCTTATGGTTGCATTTACGCTCACTGCGCTCCCTCTGGACCCGGTGTTCCCTGCAACTTGGACATACGTGTTCTGGTATGCTGGGAACCTGCGCCACAGGAATTCACGGCTGCAAATCCGCTCTCATCCACGCCCCCGGCCGCTCGATTTCGTTGCATATTCACCAATATTCGCCTCAATCGATCAGCCGGGGGCGCGGCGGTAGAGAATTTTCGCTTTCGCAAATTCCTGTGGCGCAGGCTCCTGGGCTGGATCAACTTCCCAAAAAGTGGAGTGTTGGCTCAGTTTCCGCTGACTTCCGTGAGCAGTTTCCCGGACTGGAACCAGGAATCGAGATTGTCGATGACGAGTTGGCCCATGTCGGCCCGGGTTTCCCGGGTGGCGCTGCCGATATGCGGCAGCAACACGACGTTATCCATGGCGAGCAACTCCTCCGGGACCTGGGGCTCATTGGCGTAGACATCGAGCCCCGCGCCGGCGATCAGGCCCCGCCGCAGCGCCTGCACCAGGGCGGACTCATTCACGCTGGAGCCGCGTCCCACATTGATGAGAATCCCCTCGGGGCCGAGTGCGGCGAGCACTTCGAGGTCCACGATTCCATGGGTTTCCGCCCCGCCCGGCAGCACATTGAGCAGGATATCGCTGTGCTGCGCGAGTTCCCTCGGAGAGTCGTAACAGGGAAAGGCTATGTCCGCTTTCGCCCTGCGATTATGATAGGCGAAGCGCAGGCCAAGCGGCTCGGCCCGGCGCACTACCGCACTGCCGATCCTGCCCAGCCCGAGAATGCCGAGAGTACGCCCCGCCAGCCCCCTGCCGAAGGGAAACGGCTCTTCGCGCCACCTGCCGGCGCGGACAAAGCGGTCGGCGTTGACGATGTCCCGGGTAGTCGCCAGAATCAGGGCGATGGCAATATCCGCCACCGCGTCATTCAGCACATCGGGCGTATTGGTGACAGCAATTCCCGCCTCGCCCGCGCGCTCGAAATCGATCCCGTCCACGCCAACCCCAAAACAGGAAAGCACCCGCAGCGACGACAGTCCATAGACGATGTCGTCACAAACCCAGGAAGCGCTCGCCGCCGCCTCACAGCGCCCATCAAGCTCCGCAATCAACTCCCCCCTGCCGCTCCCGGACAGCCGCCACAAATGATGCGTCCGAAACCGCGCATCAAGCAACTCCACCGTGGGAGGATGAAAATTGTTGACTATCAGCAGATCAGGTTTGTCGGGCATGATTTTGCGTCGCTCTTGCAGTTGGCTGGTTCGAGTCCATTACCGGATTAGTAGGGCCTGTTGCCAGTATCCAGGATATTGGAAAGGCTGGTTTCCCACTGGCCTTCGAAAATCAACTCGCAGCTTACCGTGGTATCACCGTCAACCACCAATTCCAGCTCGCCCCGGCTTGTTACCCCTTCGATTTGATAGGCCTGAGTACAGGCTTCCATGACCTTTTTCTTGTACTTGGTATCCAGGTTGTCGAGATGATCCCCCTTGGTTTCCAGAATCATGATTCGATTATTTCCGCCACCGTCGTCAATGGCGAAGATGAAATCCGGATAAATCTTGTTTTTTCGCCATCCCTGCAATGCGTACTGCCTTTGCGCGACGTTTCGATGCCACCAGCGCAGCGCCTGTGCGCCATCGAGATAACAAGCCACGTTCTGCTCATAGCCATTGAAATCATCCTTGTAGGTTGTCTCGAACAAGTTTCGCTGAACAAACTGGCCGTCGTTGCGGCGCAGTTCCTGGCTGTTGACACCTCGTCCGGTAGTCATTTCGTCAGGCATTACCCAGTTATGGCTGTCGGCACGGAGTCGAAACTGAATGCGGCCAGACTCCACGTCTTCCATGAACAGGGATTCCGCCAAACGTTCCCGCTCGCTTCCCAGGTGGGCACGCAGGGTTTCTGTTATCAAGTGGCCAATGACCCCAAACCGGTCGCTTTCAATTCCACGCTCCCGTAATTGATCCAAAACGCTCTCGACGTATTCGCGCGCCACCCATGGATTGGGAACGATGTCGGCAACTGAACGCACCGCATAGACCGGATCGAACGGTTTCTCGATTCGTTCCCTGCCAAGTTCCCGGGTGGTTAGAAAATCCACCGCTTCGGAATCCGCCAGGCCAACCTGAACTCGTTGAATCTCTCGTAACTGGGTAGACGTGGGTAATTTGGCGGCCACATCCTCCAGATTAACTTGGCTCCAGTCGATGCGAAACAGGATATCTTCCTCATAGTCCAGCGGTCGAACCGCGCCGTCGCCTACCCAGTTGACTTGAGGCAAATAGATTTTCAAATCACGGAATGTTTTTCTGCGCTGCAAGTACCGTACCGCATGGCCGGAAATGCCGCTTTCTTCGCTCTCCCGGATGCGGTCCACCAGATCGGACATGCCGTCCCGCTCAAGTCCTTTCTTGATTCCTTCCACTACTTCGCGGGTGGCTACGTGAAAACAAAAGACGTGGCATTCGTCCAATGCGGCAAGGCCGGTCTTGCGCGCGTCCGGCTGGCGCAGGATGCGGCCGATCAACTGTGTCATGGCGTTGCGGCTGGAATTGGGCGCAAGAGCGCACAAAACATACGCGAACGAGCAATCCCAGCCCTCCTGAAGCGCCAGTTTGGTGATTATGAAACGTACTTCGTTCGTGGGGCTCAGCAAATCCTGGTTCTCCGGATCCTTGAGATCGTTCTTTTCCGAAGTCTTGATGGCAATTTGATGCTCTCCCACCCCCAGCATCAGCAAGTGTTCGCGAGCGTCTTCGGCATGAATGAAACCCATCTCCCGCTGTTCTTTTCCGGTGCGTTCCACCTGCACCAGGCAAATGGGTCGAATGTAGCGGCTGGTCCGTTCACGCAATTCATCCGCCTTCGTTTGCAAATCGTTCAAGTATTCATATCCGGCCCGCAGACAGTCCCGCCAATCGTCGTTGCCACGCACGGTGACATTGATCGGTAACTTGATCATTTCCTCCCGGTCCAGGTCCGTGCCGCACACATCAACGAGCCAGTTGCTGAAAACCGGAGGGCGGTCCCTCGGCGTAGCGGAAAGTTCGATCACGAAGCAGGGGTTGAATCCATACAGCGTTCTCAGCGCCAAGGGCGAAAATGCCTTGTGTCCTTCGTCCATTACCACCAATGGGCGGATTATTCGAAGCGTATTGCCCAGGGATTCCTTTACGACGCAGCCGAGCGTGTCGCGTTGTCCGTAAAATTCCAGATTCGGTACTTGATCCAGCAATTCGCGATGAGCATCGAAATCGTCGCCGTCGGGGAAAAATCCACGCACGTTGCCCCGGTCCTTGAATATTCGCAGCGTCTCCTTGTTCTCCCTGTTGGAAGATTGCAGCATCATCAGCACGACACACAGTTGGTTCTCCACGTCTTCCCGACTCAGCGGCGAGGTCTTGTCCAGAATTCTGACCCGGCCCGCCGCTGCCCGGTCCAGGGTTTGCCGGTAGGGATGTTCCCGGTTGTTCAATGCTTTCCGGGTCTGGGAATAGATCGACTCGTTGGGAACGATCCAAAGCACCAAACCGTGATTGGCCCGCAGCCACTTCGCCATGACGCGCGACACCGAGTGCGCCGCCAACAGGGTTTTTCCGCCTCCGGTTGGAACTTTCAGGGTAACAGAGGGCACTGATCGTTCGGCGCCGTCTTCTCGCTTGCTGAAAGGGATGACGTCTCGCGATTTGGGCAACTTTCCCGATTTTGCCATGGCATTCCAAGCCTGCTCGGTGTAGTCGGGAACCGGAATGTTCAGTTTCGGTTTCGCTCGGCTAATCTTCGCCACTTCATCCGAGTTGATTCGCTCTCGGACCAATGCTCCCAGATAGTCATCGAGCATATCAAGCACGTTCTGCTGAAAGTCCTTGAGTTCCATTAGAATGTCTTTTTGCCGGTCGATTCGGCGGTGAAGGCGAATACTGCTCGCAGAGACTCGGGGGATAGCTGCGGATAGTTTTCCAGTAGTTGCGATTCGGTCATTCCTTCCGCGAAAAGCCCAAGCAGGAATTGCACCGATAATCGGGTGCCCCTGACCACCGGTTTCCCGGCCAGAACAGCAGCATCGACATGGATATATTCTTGCCAGTTCAATTGAGTTACTCCTTTTCGAGGCGATACAAGGCAAAGGGCAGGGGGGCGAACTCCACTCCCAGCGGCGAAAGCGTCTTGTTGGATACGAAGCGCGAAGACGCGAACACCAGGTGGCGTTTGTTCTTATCGTCGGCGATGGCCTTGGCGAAATCCAGAGTCAGCGCGGAATCGCGGGATTTCAGGAAGTCCCGGTCCGCACGGTAGATCAGCCAAACATGGAAAGCCGCACTCTCGCCCAGGTAGCAATCGTTTTCCCTGATGCCTTCGTGGTTCAACGGCTCTCCGGTGGCGGTGTGGAACAACCATGCACCAATGCTGGGGTAATCAGGAAGGCTCTCTCCGGTTAGCATCTTGTCCAGATCGAGCGGGTCGCCCAAGGTGTGGTAAGTGAAGCCGCCGCCCAATCCTTCCACTTTATCGGTAACTTTCTTTACTCCCGTGACGATCAGTTCACTGTCTTTGACGGATTTTCTGATCTCGTCGAATTTACCGGAATCCAGATTTTCGATTGCTTGCACCTGATCCAGAATCTTCCGACGCGTCCGTTCCCGGCTAAAGTTGCTCCAGGTTATCTTTTCCCTCAAGAGCTCCTCTTTTTCAGTGCCTTGGAATTCATAGCCGTTTATTACTCGTCGCACACGTTCGGCGGTCAGTAAATCAGCATATTCTTCACATTCTACCAAAATGAAACGACGGTTTCCGCCATCTTTTGCGTTTTGAGATAAAACCGCATGGGCAGTGGTTCCAGATCCCGAGAAGGAATCCAATATAGTTGCGTTTTCCGTGGTCGATAACGCCAAAATACGTTGAATTAAACTGACCGGCTTGGGAGTTTGAAATATATCCTTCTCATCAAAAAAAATCTGAGAGATGAGTCTTTTCGCCTCTTGAGTGCCACCAAATACTTTAGTTTCCCATATTGAAGTGGCAACAATTCCAACAGCGACTTCAGTTAAAAATCGCTTGCGGCGAGGCATAGCATTTCCATTGCGCCCAAACCAAATTCTATTGTCCGCCTTGAGACGAAGGAATGACTCTCTAGGCACACTCCAACTGCGACCTGCAGCCGGAGTAACTTCTCGTCCACTGGGCAGCTTTATCGGATAGTAGTCGTGTTCTCGAAACTCCCTGCGTGTCAAATCACTTGATGTCCAAGGACCTCTCGGATCATTGTCAAGATTGTCGTAACGGTCATCTGTTTCAGCAGTTCTTGACGAATGATTAAATACTAACTGGTCTCTATTTTTCGCATAACAGACAACATAATTGTGTATTGGAGTAAGAAAAGTTTCATCATTATCTGGCGATTTTCTGGTTTGCCATATCGCGGAAGCTATGAAACACTCTTCCCCGAAAATCTCATCCATAATCATTCTTGCTCGGTGAATTTCGTGATCGTCCAGTGTCATCCAGAAGCTGCCCTGTTCCGATAGCAACTCATGAAGTAGTTTTAGGCGCGGATACATCATGCAGCACCACTTGTCGTGCCGCAGCATGTCTTCCTTGTTAACCGGGTTACCGTCCAGCCACTCCTGCATGACTGGGCTATTGACGTTGTCGTTGTAGTTCCAGCTCTCGTTGCCAGTGTTGTATGGCGGGTCGATGAAGATGCAATCCACCTTGCCGGCGTATCGCGGCAACAGCGCCTTCAGCGCATGCAGATTGTCGCCGTGAATGATCAGATTCCCATCCTTCGCGCCTGCCTGCCGGTCCCCGTCCTCAGGGTTTGCCGACACCGACTTGTCCGGATGCGCCACCAAAGGCCGGTGCGGCACCGTCAGATGGTGGTTGAAGACGTATTCCTTCCCTTTGAAATGCAGTTCCGGCATTTGTTGCTCCACGTCGGTTTCGCCGCTCATTCTACCACCAAGGTTTGTCCGCACACCCGGGAGGGAGCCATCTCTGATGGGTGGGGGCAGAATCCGAGTGGTTTGATGTTAGACGTATGACTTTATGGCAGCGAACCCCGCACCGGAAACAGCAACGATAAACTATGGCGATGTCATATTGCGGGCGGTTGGGAGACCGTCGGCCAGGCTATCGGGCCAAGCCGCGCCCTGCTCCGATACTTGAAAAGTCAGATCGAAAAATTGAAGTCATGACATACTACGTAATGTGTTCGACTGTGCCATCTCGTTTGGCCTTCGTCGGATAACATAGCCGGAACGCACGTCAATGAAGTTGAAGGTACTGGACGGATACCCATGAACCAAGAGAATATCATCCAGTCACCTTCGGCCGTCCGGCCTCATGTCGTTCTGTTGGGTGCCGGAGCCAGCCTGGCTGCCTTCCCGGAAGGTGATGTATCAGGTCGCCGCCTGCCGTTGATGAATGATCTTGTGGAAGTGGTCGGTTTAGAACCCTTTATTGAACCCATTTCCGCAGAGCTGGATATCGAGAAGAATTTTGAAAAAATTTACTCGATGTTGAAGGCTAATCCGAGACACAGATGTTTGGTGGAAAAGATTGAAGAAAAAATAGACTCACATTTTTCTTCTCTCAAAATGCCAAAGGAAGCAAACAAATATGATTTTCTAATTCTATCTCTCAGAGAAAAGGATGCGATCATTACTTTCAATTGGGATCCATTTCTGTTCGATGCATACATGCGAAACGTAAACGTACGACGCATTGCATCGCTTCCTAAAATTTACTTTCTTCACGGAAACGTACGGATAGGATATTGTCGATACCATCCTGAAAGGTGGGGAGAGAGAAGGGGTCTCTGCCCAATTTGTTCGAATCGGTTCGAGGGTGTCCCTCTGTTGTACCCTGATAAGAAGGATTACTCTAGCCCTGAGTACATTCAGCGAAGTTGGGAAGAAGCAAAATATTTGTTAAGGGAAGCATTCGTACTGACAATTTTCGGCTACGGGGCGCCAGATTCGGATGCCGATGCTGTGGATCTACTAAAGTCGGCATGGATGGAGAGAAGTGAACGAAGGATCGAGTACGTCGAGATTGTCGACATAAAGTCGAGTGATGAAGACTTGAGATCAGATCTTTACACCTGTTGGGAGGGATTTACGCCTACCAAACATCTCAAACTGATAGACAGTATTTGGAATTCATGGATAATGATGTATCCGAGAAGATCAGTAGAGGGTTTGATACCAATTCAGTTTGGTGGCGAGCCAGTTGAGACGTTTCCTCTGGATCGATCCGAGGGTTCGTTGCGTCGAGTACAACGTCAGATTTTTGATATTGCTCAATGGGAAATTGAAGACGATTGAAAACTATATCAGAGGAGAGAGTACGGGACACGAACGCCAGGGTCGTCGGTGTTGAAGTCCCGGGTGTTTCTCGTAACCAGTATCGCCCCTTGGTGCCGCGCGCTCGCCAGGATTATCGCGTCAGGCAGAGCGATGCGATGCTCACGCCTGATTGCCACGGCCAACTCGCTTACCGGGCGGCCGATGGCCACGATTTGGAAGCCGGACAGGAAGGCCTCCAATCGCTGCATCTCTTGGCGGTCCGAGGCGCCCACCAAGACCTCCATCCAAGTGACCCAGCTTATAAAGGGGCGCTGGAATCGAGACTGTTCCTCGCGGGCGGCCGCAACTCCCGGCAGATAGTCCATCAGGATATTGGTGTCCACGAGCGCCTGCATTCAGCGCCATTCCCGGCGAAGACTCCGCTCGTATTCAAGACCGTCGATATCGCGGTCGCGCCACAAGCCGAACAGCTCGCCATCGGACCGCCGGGTCCCCAAGTATTCCGCTACCGCGCGACGCACGATTTCAACTCTTGAGAGGCCTTCACGTCGACACAATTCGGCGAGATCTCGAACCTGTTCGTCGGGTAAGTCAACAATGGCGCGCATAGCATCTGATGCCTTGACTTCCACTGTGTACTGCTTGCGCGGGGTTCCCCGATTTGGCCAAAGCCGATTTTAGCGGCTCGACGACGCTTTACTCAGGTTGCCTTCCAAAGCCGGACGATAAAGCGGTGGTCTTCCTCCACAAGGTCCGGTTCGGTGCTGTTGTGGCTGCGCATGGACTCGATGATCCGGTGGCGGACACCCATTCCGTAGTGTTCCACATAGCCGTAGTCGCGGAGAATTTCCTTGAGCAATTCGTTGCGGGCCACGCGAACCACGCCCTCTTTCATCTTCTCCACCGTAACGCCGTTGGGAAGATGTCCCGGCGAGATAACTTCCAGCCTGTCGTCGTACAGGGAAACTTCGATATCCGTTCCCTCGCGCGCGTAGTCCCGGTGGGTCACCGCATTCACAATTGCCTCTCGCACCGCATCCATCGGGAAAGCCTTCTTGCGGCGCCTGCGACCGCTTTCGAGCCATGCGGTGCTTCCCATATTGCGGTGAACGAAATCAAGCGCATGATCGATAACGCCTTTTTCCTGAACCGCGCCGCGCCTCGAAACCAAAGAGATGAGTGGCCCCCTGATTCGTTCTTCATCAACCGTGTTGTACCCCTTTTCAGCGCCCGCGAAGGCTACCGCTGTTATGCCCGCCTGGGGCAGGCGGCGGTTTGGGTTTGCGCCGAACAGCAACAGCCCCGCGACGGATGCCTGAAGCTCGTCGCGTGTTTCGACAAGCAAGTCCGAGTTGCAAAGGAGTTTCCGCCAATTTTCAAGGTCTGATAGGGACGGTGACGGTCTTTTCAGGATGTCCCGGAAATAATTCTGCACGCGTTCCATGTCGAGACTATCCAGCCCGGTATCCTGAACGGCCTTGATTTCGTATCGAACCATTTTTGACGCTTGGTACAACCGGCCTTCTTCCTCGCGCGTCGCTTGTCTGGAAGTGCTGCCGGTCCGGCTGAAGGTAACCCAAGAACTGCCTCGCCGCGCCTTGTGCGGTTTTCCGGGACTATCGGCGGCGAGTTCGATTACCCCCACCATTTTTCCCGCTTCCACTTCGATGCATGTCCACACCGGAATGACGGGCGGTTGCAGATTGTGGCGGGCGATGTTCATCACCCATTCCTCCGCGTCTTTACGGTTTCTGGTTAGTCCCGAGATTTGTCCTTCGTCTTCCACCCCGAGCAAAATGGCGCCGCCTTCCAGGTTGAGCAGGGCCGACACTTCCTTCGCGATATCTTCCGGGCGGCAATCATCGCGCTTGAATTCGACACGCGACCCCTCGCCGCCGGCGACGAGTTCAAACAAGGTTGATTTGTTCATCATGGTCCCGGTGACCTATCGTCTATCGCCTTGATTGGAGAGTGGCACCATTCCCATAAGAAACTCCAAACGTATCGCCATCGAACGCAATGCATCCTACCATGCCCCGCCGCATCCAACGAAGCTAGCCCGAATATTGCATGAATGAGGTGGGCGGGATGCCCATATTTCTATATAATTCAGTTACTTAGACCGATGTCGAAGGACTGCGCCCATGACGGATTGTAATCTGGAATCCATTCGCTTTTGACGATGGTGCGGCAGCGGCCCCGGCGGGTGATCGTCAAGCCCGGAGGGCGCGCCGCAATGTTTGTACGACCGGGTGTATTGCGCCTGCGGTGACACGGAGAACCGAGTCAAGGAGCAGCATTCGACCTGTTCGCCGACCGCACCAGTTGCCATGCCTGATGGCCGAACCAGTGCCGTCTGCCACTCTCCGGTTGCCGTCACAGGCCGGAACCGTCACGTTCTTGCAGGGTGCGAAAACCACGGATGCAGGGCCGATTCAATCCACTCGTGCAATATCCGGGTTGGGCCCTGCGGCCACTTTTTGGAAGCAATTCGCATTCTGTTTTGGATGTCGAGTGTTAGAATGCCTCCCGAGTTACCGGAAACTACTGGGGCCGTCCGATCCGATTCAGTCATGCAAGCGGATGATCCGGGAAAACGGGAGTTGCACAGCTATGACCAATGAGCGGCGAAATATTTGGCCATATCCTGGTTCGCGCTGGTGGAAATTCGACTTCCATGCGCACACACCCGCATCTCGTGATACGTCCGCATGGCAGCGCGCAGAGAAGACGCCGAACGAAGTGACACCGGAAAAGTGGCTGCTGAAGTTTATGGATGCCGGAATTGATTGCGTGGCGGTAACTGATCACAACAGTGGAGCTTGGATAGATAAACTAAAAGGCGCTTACGAAGATATGCGCCAACAGGCAAGCTCAGGAACGCCAGCAGATGGTTTTCGCGAGTTGACACTGTTCCCGGGAGTGGAAATTTCCGTCAATGGAGGTTTTCACTTGCTTGCCATCCTGGACCCCGGGCGGACTTCCAGTGATGTGGATTCCCTGCTCGGCGCTGTGAGGTACAGAGGCACCAAAGGCGACAGTGATGGTGTAACTGAAGCAAGCGCTATTGAGGTGTTGCAAGCGGTGTTTGATGCCGGCGGTATCCCCATTCCCGCACATTCAGACCAAGACAAGGGATTGCTTCGCGTAAATCCCGGGACGCGCAAATCCGTCCTGGATGCGCTCACAGTGCGTCAGGTTACGGCGATTGAGGAGTTGCTCGCTGTCGAGTGGATGGATACTGCTCTGCCGATGCCCGAATATATGGAAAAGGATGCAGAACGATTCGCAAAGGTGTTGGGCAGCGATTGCCACAGCTTTCAAGGCAATGGAACACCTGGATTGCGATACACCTGGATAAAGATGGCAAACCCGTCACTCGAAGGGCTTAGACTGGCGCTCCTTGATGGCAATGGCATATCGGTGAGACGAAGCGATGCAGGAGATTTCGAACCTTTTCAAACACCCGATCACTTCGTTACCAGTATAGAGATCGAATCAGCCCGTTTCATGGGAAATGGAACCCCGGAATGCCTGAGTTTCACGCCATTCTGTAATGCTTTAGTCGGTGGGCGCGGTACAGGTAAATCTACGATCATCCACGCCTTGAGATTGGCGTACAGGCGTGTTGGCGAACTACGTACAAAGGGAGAAGAGAACGAAATTTATCAAAAATTCAATAGTTTTGCCAAGCCCATGAAAGACCGGCAAGGCGATGGCGCATTGCGCGAAGAAACCGAGATTCGAGTCAATCTTTCAAGAGAAGGTGTTATGCACCGGCTTCGTTGGCGACAAGACGGTACGGGTGCCGTGGTTGAAGAGCAGAATGACGAAGGGAATTGGTGTGAATCGCAAAGTTCAGCGGTAACTGCGGAGCGTTTCCCCATTCGCTTGTTTTCTCAAGGACAGATTGCGGCCATGGCAGGAGAAAGCCGCCAGGAATTGCTAAACGTGATTGACGAAGGGGCGGGAATTAGTGACCTTCATCGTGCGTTCGAAGAGGCCAAAAGTACATACTTTTCACAGCGGGCGCAGATTCGAGATATGGATGGCCGATTGGCTAGCCGCCCTGAACTTGAGCGTAAACTTGCGGAATTAAAACGGAAACTGGAAGCTTTCGAACAATCCCACCATTCAGCGGTCTTGAAGGCGCACCAGCGAGCATTGCGTCAGGCCCGGGAGGTAGCAACTACACGTAAACAATTAAAAGCGATGTCTGGCCACATCGAGTCATTGACGGAGACTCTTCAGATTGATGACTGGCCGGAAGGCGTCTTTGACGACTCAAGTGACCAGGACATACTGGCGTGGAGAGATGAGACAGAAAAAATCTTGGGTGAAGCCCGGGATGCAATTTCAAAAGTTGCACGATCACTTGGCAAGCAGGCGGAGCTACTGGGCAAGGACAGTCGGCTTGTAGAATGGCATCATCGCACGATACAAGCAAAAACCGACTATGAGGCTCTGCAAGCTACACTAGCAGAGCAGGGAGTTACCGATCCTCAGGCATTTGGACGTTTGGTTCAAGAAAGGCAGCAATTTGAAGACCAGCTAAAGCGGTTGAACCAGTTAGGACGGAAACGGAAGAGCTTGGAGTCGGAGGACCAGTCACAGTGGGAGCGAGTAGTAGATGCGCGTAAAGCGATTACCGAGGCTCGTCGCGAGTTTGTCCGAGAGGCATTGGCCAGTAACACATTTGTCCGCATGGAAGTGATTGGCTTTGGATTCGAACCAAGAAGCTTAGAACGCGACCTGCGGGAAATGCTGGATTGCCAAGATGATCGATTCGAAGGAGACATTCTGCGAATAGATGAAGAGGGATCGTCGGGCGGATTGGCCTTCGAATTGGCTGATGCGGAAGATGGAAACCGAGAATCTGTTCTAGAAAGTATCAAACAACGTCTAACTTCATCGGACAATGAGTTCGGTGGGTTTTTCAAAAAATTTCTGCAGCGAAAATTGGAAAGGTTGGAATTTGCAGATCATGTACGCTGCTGGTTTCCAGATGATGATTTACGTATTGAGTATAGTCGCAGGGGAGATGGGTTAGATTGGTCAACAATTACTCAGGGTTCACAGGGCCAACGCTCGGCGGCATTGCTAGCATTCCTCCTTGCATTTGGGCTTGAGCCCCTGATTCTTGATCAGCCCGAAGATGATCTGGACAACCACCTGATCTACGATTTGATTGTTCGCCAGATTCGGGAGAACAAACTGCGACGGCAATTGATTATTGTGACCCACAACCCCAACGTAGTTGTTAACGGCGATGCGGAGTTGATTCACGCCTTGGATTTTAGCGGCGGTCAATGTCGGGTCGTGAAACGAGGTTCGCTACAGGAAAAGTCGGTAAGGGAGGAAGTTTGCCGAGTAATGGAAGGGGGTCGCGAAGCATTCTCCCGGCGGTGGAAACGTCTCGGTCGTGGGGGTTGAAATGTTGGAAATTCAAGATGAGTTGTTGGAAAAAATGAGACTCGGGGAGGATAACTTTCTGGAATTCAAGGAAGTTCGATTCGCTGGGGGCAAGGTTAGAGGGCCGACGCAGGATGAGCTTGCCAATGAACTTGCCGCATTTGCCAACTCTCGCGGTGGTGTTCTTCTCTTGGGGGTACACGACAAGACGCGCGACGTGCTGGGAATTCCCCTGGAACGGCTTGACAGCGTAGAAGCGCTGGTGCGGCAGGCGTGTGAAAATTCGATGAGTCCACCGGGCGCGCCGATAATCGAACGCGTCAATCTGCCGGATAGTACCGGCGTCAAGCAGCCGATTATTCGTGTAGAAATCCCACGTAGCCTTTTTGTACACCGTAGCCCGGGTGGCTACTATTCCCGCATAGGATCCTCGAAGCGCCCCATCCCCACTGATCAATTGGCGCGCCTGTTTCAGCAGCGTAGTCAGGCGAGACTGATCCGGTTCGACGAAACTCCCGTTTCCGGCGCGACACTCGCCAACCTGGACGAATCGTTGTTAGCTCACTTCTTGACATCGCAAACCAGCGACACTCTGGAACAGATTCTTTCCAAATTGGCCATGGCGTCGCAAGATGAGGCAGGAGTCTGGCGGC
This sequence comes from Pseudomonadales bacterium, assembly GCA_022819645.1. Classification (GTDB taxonomy): domain Bacteria; phylum Pseudomonadota; class Gammaproteobacteria; order Pseudomonadales; family Pseudohongiellaceae; genus UBA9145. The sequence continues at coordinate 44,820 of JAJEGU010000069.1, read as the reverse complement.
CCACCGTGGCTGGCGTTCTATTGGCATTTTCTGAGCCTCAGCAGTTTCTTTCAAGCGCATTCATTCAGGCAGTGGCGTACCAGGGAGTAGCCATAACTCCACAAGCCGAACAGGCTTACCAGCGTGATGCCATGAACATAACCGGCCCACTAAATCAGCAGATTTTCGATGCCTGTGAATTCATTCGCAAGAATATGCGGACCGCAGCTCGAAAAAGTTCCGAAGGCGGGCGCGAGGATTTTCCGCAGTTCGACATGTTGGCAGTATTCGAGGCTATCACCAATGCGGTGGCGCATCGCGATTATTCGATGCCCGGAAGCAAAGTACGCCTACGATTGTTTGATGATCGCCTTGAGTTGTATTCGCCAGGTATGCTGGTCAACACCATGACTCCGGAGAGCCTGCCCTATCGGCAGGCAGCCAGAAATGAGACTATCACCAGTCTGCTGGCGCGTTGTCCGATCGAAAATGGCGAATTCAAATCCCATCGTACGCGGATTATGGATAAACGTGGAGAAGGTGTGCCGATTATCCTTTCTCGAAGCGAGGAACTATCCGGTAAAAAACCAGAGTATCGATTGATTGACGACTCAGAGTTGCTGCTCACTATACATGCAGCCAACGATTTGTGAGGGAAATAATCAATTGAGCCTGATATACAATAATCGTTTTCCCGCCATGCGGTTGGGCGCAGGCTCCTAGTGTGAGGCGGTAGAGGTCAACGGTGACGGAGCTTCTGAAATCCCTGCCTTCGGTGGACCGGGCGCTCAATGCGCCGGAGCTTGCGGGTCTGGTTGAGGAGTATGGCGCCGGGGCTTGCAAGCGCGCGGTGCGGGGGGAGCTTGCGGCGTTGCGCGAGGCGCTGCGGGAGGGAAACCCGGAGGTGGGGGATCTGCTTCGGTCGAGCCGCTTTCCCGGAGCCTTGTTTGATTCGGTGCGGGGCAGGCTGACGGCGGAGTTCAGCGCTTCGCTCAAGCCGGTGTTCAATCTCAGCGGCACCGTGGTGCATACCAATCTCGGCCGTTCGGCCTTGCCGGAAGAGGCCATTGCCGCCATGTCGGCGGCTGCGGCCCATGCCTGCAATCTCGAATACGATCTTGACCGGGGCCGGCGCGGCGAACGCGACAGCCATCTCGAAGCGCTGTTGTGCGAACTCACCGGCGCCGAGGCGGCCACCATCGTCAACAACAATGCCGCCGCGGTCTTGCTGGTGCTCAATACCCTGGCCGAGGGCCGGGAGGTCGTCATTTCCCGGGGAGAACTCGTGGAAATCGGCGGCTCCTTCCGCATGCCCGACATCATGCGCAGCGCGAATTGCATTTTGCGGGAAACCGGAACCACCAACCGCACCCATTTGCGCGACTACGCCAACGCCATCGGCGAGGGCACCGCGCTGCTGATGAAAGTCCACGCCAGCAACTATGAGGTGCGCGGATTCACCTGTTCGGTGGCCGGCGGCGAAATCAGCAAGCTTGCCGCCGAGCGCGGCCTGCCTTTCGTCAATGATCTGGGCTCGGGCACCCTGGTGGATCTGACTCGCTACGGGCTTCCCCACGAACCCACGGTTGCCGCTGCGCTTGCCGAAGGCGCGGGCCTGGTTACCTTCAGCGGTGACAAGCTGCTCGGCGGGCCCCAGGCGGGCATTGTCCTGGGCCGGCGAGAGCTTGTGGAGCGGCTGCGGCGCAATCCCCTCAAGCGCGCGCTGCGGGTGGACAAGGTCACCATTGCCGCGCTGGCAGAAGTCCTCAAGCTGTATCGGGATCCCCGGCGGCTGGCGCAAAGGCTGCCCATGCTTGCGGATCTGTCACGCTCCGCCGCGGAGATTCGGGCGCTGGGAGAGCGCTTGCTCGAACCGGTTTCCCGGGCATTGGGGAGTGGCGTGCAAGTGACCCTGGCGGATTGCAAAAGCCAGATCGGCAGCGGCGCCCTGCCGCTGGAGCAACTCGACAGCACCGCCTTGTGTATCGTGCCGCTTGCGCCCAAAGGCGGCAAGGATGCGGCCCTGCAGCGACTCGCCGGGCAATTGCGGCGGCTGCCGCGACCGGTGATCGGCAGGATTCACGATGGCAGGCTTTTACTCGACCTGCGCTGCCTGCGGGATGAGCAAGCCTTTCTTGACCAGTTGCGCGCCGGGTGAGGATGGGTTCGGCTCAGGCGGCTTGTCCCGTTGCGATGTGTCGCTGGCCATAGCGAAAGCTCAGCAGGGAAAGCAGTGCGGCAATCAACATGATCACCAGCAGGGGATAGGTGGTTCCGTTATAGACCGCCGCCACGAGTTGCGCCGCCAGCGCCGAAAGCATCATCTGCATGAATCCGGTCAGCCCCGATGCGCTTCCCGCCACGTGGGGAAACTGATTGATCGCCACAGCCTGGGCATTGGGCAGGGTAACGCCATTGCCAATGAGGGTAAGCGCCACCGGCAGGAAAAGCGCCATGGGGTGGCGCAGGCCGCCGAATTGCAGGGCGAAGGCGAGACAGATGCCGGCAATGGCCACTGCGATGCCGATCACGATCAGCCGGTTCGGCCCCAGGCTGCGGCTGAACTGCCGGGAGATGAATGAGCCCATGACGAAGCCGCAGGGCAGCATCATGAAGTAGTAGCCGTATTCGTTGGCCGGTCTTTGCAGCACCGAGACGACGATTTCCGGGCCGGCGGAAATGAAGCTGAAGAAGACCATGGAAACAAAGGCGATGGTGAAGGCGTAGCCACTGAAGGCCCTGGAGGCGAGCAGTGTGCCGAAGGTTCGCAGCATCGAACCGACGCCGTCGAACGGCACGGCCTGGCCCAGGGTTTCCGGCAGACTGAATCCGATCAGCAACAGCATGGCCAGGCTGAAGACGGCGATTGCCGTGCCAGTCGCCTGCCAGCCGAAATTGACCAGCAATTCGCCTCCCACCGCCGGGGAAACCATGGGAATCACCACCATGGCCATAACCAGGGTGGACATGACCCGGGCAACCTCGCCGGGGCCATAGACATCGCGCACGATCGCCCGCGCCAGCACCAGCCCCACGGCGGCGCCGAACGCCTGGATCACGCGGCCGATGATGAGTACTTCGATACTTGCGGCAAGGGCGCACAGCAGGGAACCCAGAAACGTGATGAGCAGGCCGATCATGATGATGGGCCTGCGCCCGAAGCGGTCCGACAGCGGCCCATAGGCCAGTGTGCCCAGGGCGATGGATCCCATGGAAAGGCTCAGGGTCAACTGAGCGATATCGCCGCTGACGGCGAAATCCTGGCGGATGGCTGGAACCGCGGGCAGCAGGATCTGGGTGGCGGTGGGCCCCAGCGCGGAAGTGGCCGCGAGCAGGAGAATCAGCCGCTTTGACAAGGTGTTGCGGTCGGTCACAAGCGTTCCGTGATAAGGAAGGTCAGGCTACGAAAGCTCTGATCAAGTCAGGGAAAACCTATTGCCCTGTCAATCGTTGGACAACAGATCCGGGCGGTTTTCCATGCGTCTGGCGCCATTGGCAAGAATCACGCTGGAGCCGCGCAGGATGGAGCGCTGGGCCATGCTGATGTCGACTCCCGGCCCGAAGGCCCAAGTATGAAAAGCCTTGCTCGCCTCGCCAGCGGTCCCAGCGGGCGTATGATAGCACGACAGGTTGTCCCCCGACCGGGTCCGCAGGCAGACCGCGCCGTCGTCTCCCACCTCCAGCAGCAAACCGTTGTCGTGCTCGCGGAATCGTGGCGAAGCCCGCAGTAAATCGGCAAGTTCCCGGGACGGGCCGCCGCCGGCAATGCGTACACTTACCGGCAGGGCCATGCCGAGCCGGCGGGTGATTCCCGGGTCGCCGCCAAGGGCGGATGCGAAACTTTCCAGCGCCGGCTCGTGGCGGCCCAGTCTCCAGAGCGCTTCGCCCATTCGCGCCCGCACCCGCGCCCGCAGCAACACTTCCTCGGCGGGCAGTTCGGCAAGGGCCAGCCCGGCCTGGGCGATGACTTCATCTTCCGCCCCATCCACCGCCGCCGCTTCGCTGCGCCAGGCGTGGTAGTAACCGATGTTCAGGTCGAAAGCGCCCGCGGCGCGGGCGTCTTCCAGCGCCTGGCGCACGACGCCCGCGCCGATCATGCGCACCAGGTCGGGCTCGACCCATTCGGGAATATGCACATCGAGTGGCGCATAGGGTCGCAGCCGGTTGAGCAGGATGTCCCGGCGGGTGAACAGCGAAGCCGCGTAGCGTTCCGAGCGCCAGGCTTCGAACCCTAATCTCGCGGCCCGGATCCTTGTGGCAATCGCCGCGCCGAAGCCGTCTCCCGCGCCCTGTTCCAGTTGCATCTGGTACTCCATGCGGCTGGCGATGGCGTGCAGCAGCGCCGCCATGGCGTTCTTCTGGAAATCGTCGGCGCTGTAGGAGCCATTGCGGTCCGGCTGGTTCAGCGCGGTGGCGGCGAGCAGGCGGGCATCCTCGGCATAGCCGGCCACGAGCATGAAGGCGGCGCTGACCAGATGATGCTCGGCGCGATTCATCACGCCGACAATGGGCTTTTGCTGCTCGCGCCAGACCAGCATCCGGTCCAGCGCCGCGCGAGCCTCGTCAAGGCGGCCCTGGCTCATGGTCAGATAGAGCTTGTAAATCCAGGGGTCGGCCACGCTGTCCGGGTTGAGTGTGCGGGTGGCGCGGTCGAGGTAGTCCTCGGCGGCCTGCATTTGCAGCAGGGACAGCGCCACTTCCGAGGCATTGGTCAGGTATACCGTATCTCCCGCGCTCGATTCCGCGGCGAGATTCTCGTCTTCGCTGATGGCCCGGTTGCACACCGCCATGGAGTCCACCGGCGCCAGACTCGCCAGTTCCACGGCGCACAGGGTATTCCAGGCCCGGGCCCGCTCGTGCTCGCTTTCGCTATTGTCCAGCACCGCCATGGCGCTGGCCCGGGCGGCGTCGTACCGCTTCAGTTTCAGCAGGGGCCAGCCGCGAAAGGACTCGATGTCCTGGCCATAGATTTCGTTGATCTTGTCGAGATACTCCAGGGCGCGAAGCTGGTCCCCCATCAGTTGATGCACATTCGACAACTGGCTCAGGGTGAGGTAGTGCCACTGGATATTGCCCGAATCGATGGCTTCGGTGATAGATGTGTAATCGGTGAGGCTTTCGGCGCGGTTGAGATGAAACAGCGCCCGGGCCAGATTGCCTTCCGCGGTGTAGAGCACCTCGGAGTAGGCGAATTGCGCCGCCGGCGAATCCGGCTCGGCGCGAACCCAGGTCTCGCCGAGTTCCCGCGCCCGCACGTTCTCTTCCAGGGCCAGGGCGTCGCAGATCGCAAGCGCCTGGGGATGCTCGATATCGCTGAATCCGAAGCAGGTGGCGGAGGAAGTGACGGCAACATCGCCTAGGTCTGTATCCGGCTGCTGGGCCTCTGCTTGCACAATGACACAGCAAAGCAATACGGCAATCACCAGCAGTCGTAAAATATCCCGCGCCGGGCCGGTCTCAGGCCAGGGTGCTGGCGGCGAGACGCTCCATGGGTTCGCGCATGTTGTCATGCAAAATCCGCTTCAGGTCGGCGGCGCCCGGGGCGAGTTCCAGGCGGTGGCCGAGCACCCGGGGCAGCAGCAGTTCAATATCCCCGGCACTGACGAAATCGCGCCCGCGCAAGGCGGCGGCGGCTTGCAGGGCGGGCAGCAGCAATACCAGCGAACGGGTGGAATTGCCTTGCAGCACGCGCTCGTCCGTACGCAAGTTGCGTGAGATGTCCACCAGGGTGGACTTGACGATATCGGCGATTGCCACCTCGCGGTCGATGGCGGCGCGGCTGGCGAGAATCTCATCGCGCTTCAGCACGGCACCGCCGATGCCCTGGTCGCGCCGGCTGCGCCAGGTCTCGAGCACTTCGAGTTCGGCCTGCCGGTCGATGTGCTCCATGCTGATCTTGAACAGGAAGCGGTCGAGTTGCGGAACCGGCAGGGGATAGGTGCCCACCATGTCGAGCGGGTTCTGGGTCGCGATCACGAAAAACAGCTCATCCAGGGGATAGGTCACATTGTCCACGGTGACCTGTTTTTCCCCCATGGCTTCGAGCATGGCTGCCTGCACCTTGGGCGAGGTGCGGTTGATTTCGTCGGCCAATACCACATGGGCGAAGATGGGGCCGTGCCGGAAATGAAAGGCATTGCTGGCGCTGTCGAAAACCGGTACGCCGGTTACGTCCGAGGGCAGCAGGTCGGGGGTGAACTGGATGCGGCGAAAAGGAGCGATAAAGTGTTCGCTGCCGCGGTCATCGCCGATGGCTTCGCCGAGCGCCTTGGCCAGGGTGGTCTTGCCGGAGCCGGGGAAATCCTCAAGCAGCACATGGCCATCGGCGATCAGGGCGATGATGACGAGTTCGATGACATCATCGCGACCGATGACCCGGGCGCGGACCGCATCCCGCAATCGCCGCAGTACGCCGATGGCTTCCCCAAGGCCAAAAGGATCGTCCGGCGCCTGGTCGTCCCGGGCCTCCTGCAAGGCGGTGTCCCAGTTCATGTTCGCTGATTTCCTCTAATTCAGTTGCCTATCTGCTGTACAGCCAGGAAAAGGGATGCAAGGCGGCCAGCGCGCGTTTGCCGGCGCCGGTGTTGCGGCGAATCTCGGCGCCAAGCCGCCGGCGCATGCCGGACCAGTCTGAATCCTCCGGGCTACCCCCTCGCCCGCCAAGCGCCTGGGCGAGATGCCACATGGTAAGCGTTTCCAGCGCCGGGGCGGCGGCGCCGGCCCGGCGGGCGAAATCCTCCCGGCTCTCGCCGAACCGGCGGCGTATGCCCACGGCGGCAAGCTGGTCGAGCGCGGCGCGGTAACCGAGCCGGTGCTGCGCGCCGAAGCCGGCCAATCCCGGTATCCAGAGCCGATACAGCTTGACGGCGTAGCCCGCCAGCACCAGCGCGGCGAGCAGGGCGGGCAGGGCGTAGCGCAGCCATTGCCAGTTGATGGCGAAGCCGGCCTGTTGCTGCAGGAATTCGGCAAAGGCTTCCTCGCCCCTGAGCATGTCGCCGAGGAGTTGCTGCAGCTCGTTCTGGGGGTCGGTGGTCATGTCCACCAGGGTTTGTTGCGGTGCCGGATCGACGATGACCCAGCCATAACCTTCAAAATAGATCTCGGGCCAGGCATGGCCGTGAATCGCCTGGATCAGCAGGGAAGAGCCACCCGCGCGATTGGCCGCGGGAACCGAATAGCCGATTCCCACCCGGGCCGGAATGCCGAGGCTGCGCAGCAGGTAGGTGGAAGCGAAGGCGAAGTGCATGCAATAACCGGTGAGGTCGCCAAACAGGAATGAAGCGGCCGGGTCTTCGGCATAGGCGTGTTCATTGGCAAGGCTGTAGATACCATTGCGGTCGAGATAGGCCTTGACGGCCCAGGCCCGGGCGAATGGATCAGCGGCGTACCGTGGCTGCAGGCCGCCGGTGATTTCCCGGGCCAGTTCGCCGTAGCGGGGGTCGTCGGGCAGGCGCAGGTATTCTTCGCGAACCTCCTCGGGCCAGCGGGGATTGCCGGCGGCAAGCCCGAACAGTTCGTTCAGGTCGAAATCGGGCGCCAGGGAGTGGGCGTCCCAGGTTCGCTTGAAGCGCAGATTGTTCGGGTTGGGCGCATTTTCCATGGCCACCGGCGCCACCAGGCCGAAGGGCGAACGGTGCGGCACCAGGGTGCCGATGGTGGTGCTCACGGGCTTGCGGCCTTCGCTGGCGACGGTTTCCCGCGCCGGGGCGCCGGGGGCGGGGATCAGGTCCCGGTCCATTTCCGGATGCGAAGCGAAATCGAGCATGTAGCCATTCCACTGGGAATAGGCGGATTCGCGAAAGTAATAGGCGCCGCCGGCGGGTTCGTAATCATCCCGGAACACCACCACGGCTACCGGCGCCTGCTTGTTCTCGGTGCTGTTCTCGCCGTCGTGGAAGGGGTTTTCCCGCTGCCGCGCGCTGTTGCCCGTGAGCCCGAGGTCATCGGTCATTTGTGGCGTGGGCAGGCCGAAGCTGCGCACATAGCCCACCAGCGACAGGCACAGCAGGCCGAACAGGGCGAAGTGGTAGGGCAGCCGCCGCCGGTTTTCCTCCACCAGCAACAGCGCGGCAAGCAGCAGCACGGCGGCGCAACCGGTCGCCAGCAGCACCGTGGCCGGGTCGAGACCCCGGCTCAGGGCGAAATCACCGAGGAAAAAAGGCCGGTTGATCATGCCATTGCGATGGGCGGAAAGAATGATGACAAAGCCGGTGGCCACCAGCAACACTTCAATGACGCCGCCGGCGCTGCCGCGCAGGGCCAGCGCTCGCACCGCGCCGGTAAAGGCGAAACTGAAGCACAGCCATTTGACGCCTTCGGCGAGATGGAAGGCGGCCACCGGGCCAAGCAGCGCGGCGGACAGGCCGCTACTGGCAATGAGGCTGCCCAGGGTCATTCCCGCCAGCGCAAGCAGGGTCGCCGCGAGCAGGATAACGGGCATTCGCAGCCGGCCCAGGGACTGCGCATGATCCTGTCTTGCCGTCAGTACGCAGGCCGCGACGCAGCCGGCAACGGCGGCGAGCGAGCCGGTGCCCACCGTCAGCGAAAGGCTGAGCAGGTAGTAACTGCCGGAAATGATGAGCGCCCGCGCCAGGGCGGGCAACAGATGTTCCGGGGATTTTGCCTCCACCATCGGCTGCATGGGTTCAAATCCTGCGCAGATTGTCGTCGTAGCAGATTCCCGTGGCCCGGTCGACCAGCATGATCGAGGCATGCGCGCCACGCAACTGACGGCATAATACCAGCAATTCCGATCGTGAACCGCCGCCCCCGGGCCGCTGTTCCGGGCGCAGCAGCCATCTGCGCCAGCGCGGCGGGCGGCGGCTTTCTTCCAGGCCGTCGGTGGCCAGCACCAGGGAAAAACGCCCGCGGAAGCCGCCGCCATGCCGCAGGGCACCGCTGGCGGCCAGGGCTTTCGCGCCGGCGAAAACGATGCAGTGGGAGGCGCCGCGCTGGTCAACCTGTGCCAGGAAACGTTCCAGCCCCGGCGAATGCGGCTGTCCCAAAGCCCGGGAGCGCGCCACGGCCCGCAGCGCGGAATCGATCTCGCCGCAGGGCGTTTCGGTGCCATCGGCGGAAAACTGCCAGTCCTCGCCGAGGGCGCCGGACTCCAGCGCCATCCGGGCCACCGCCGCCGCGGCTTCATCGTCCGGCCCCGAGAGCAGGTAGGCGAGTATCCGCTGCCCCTGGGCGACGCTGCGCTCGCGCAACCGCACGTTCAACTGCCGTGTGCGCGCGTAATTCTTCCAGAGAATGTCGCGCACCGAATCGCCGGCGACATAGGGCCGGATTTCCATGCGGTCGCCCACCGGTTCGCCGCTTTGCCGGGGCAGGCCGTCCTCGGCGGCGAGCGAATGCAGCAGCGGCAGCTTGTTCAGGGTATTGATGCGGGGCAGCACGTAGCATTCCCGATCTCGCCGCAGCCGCCAGGAATAGCGGCACAGCCCGAGCACGTCGGACACCTCGAAACGTCGCGTCACCCGGCTGCTGAGGCAGCGCTCCCGCGGGGTGATTTCCTCTTCCAGCCGGTCATCCGGAGCGGTCCGAATGCGGCTTTCGACCCGGTCTGGATACTGCCAGGACCATTGCAGCCGGACCAGCGGCAACAGCCCCACCGGCGGCAGGCTGAATCCCGTCTCATTGGGAAATCCCGCCTCAAAGGCGCGGCTTCCGCCGGTTTCCCGGTCCGGCGCCCCCTGGATGCGCCGCTGCAGGACCAGGCCGCAGATCACCACCGAAAACAGGCATCCCAGCAAGATCACCAGGGCGCAGACGCCAAGCGCGAACACCATCAGGTCCATCGCCCCATAGCCGAACAGCCGCAGCGCCAGCGCCACGCAGACCAGCACCACCAGCCCCCGCGCCGTAAGCGGAAACAGGCCGGCCAATCCGCGCAGATGTGATTTCAGGGCGTTGATTGAAGAAACCTTGGTATTCTCTGACTTAATCAGAGCTTCCCTTGTATGTCGTACTGCCAATGTCGAAATTGACGCAGATTTGAAGTAGCGCTGCAAAATATCATGATTTTTTGAAGCGGCACTTCAAAAAAACCGGTTTTTCCGCAAGTTCGGTCATCCTGCGAAGCGAAGTTCTCTCCCTCCGTCATTCTGCGCGAAGCGAAGCGCAGTCGCAGAATCTCAGGTCTGTGCCTCTCCATGGAGAATCTGCGACTACGCTCATCATGAGAGTTGGGAAGGCGCCGGAAGGCCGAGAATGGAGTTCGTTCAGCAATCGCATGCGGGATACAATGCACCCTGTATCGTCTATAATCCAGGCGCCAGCATGGGGGCCGGACATGAAAATAGCGTTGGAAAAAGTCGATGGCAAACTGATTGCCGAGCACGAGCTTTCCGGAGCGGATGCGGCGGACGCGTTGGACGAACTCTTCATGCTCCGGGCTGGAGGCAGCTTGGGTGATTATCTGGATAGCACCAAAGGCAAATTCTTTGCCGAGGATCTCGTTCATTGTCTGCGGCGCTGCGCCCTCGGCGGCAATGCGGACTCCAGCATCCGGATTCGCATTGCTGAGGACTCCGGTGAGCCGCTCGGCCAACACGCATTGACGTCCAATGCCGCCCGATTCGCCCTCGATGAGCTGCATTGTGGAAAAGGATACGAGCCCGGGCCGGAAGCCGCCGAAGAGACCATAGGACGCTTCACGGCCCAGGACATCTTGCACATGCTGCGCCTGTGCGGCAGGGGAGTGACCCAGTGAGGGCTCGATCTCGGCTCCGTGGGGGCCAGAAAGGAACTGTACGAGGGGCGCAACCGGATGCTGCTCGATCTCAAGGAAATGATCCACGGCTACGATATTGACGAACCCGAAGAATTCGGGGAATCTCACCCGCCGGAGTACCGACACCAGGAGCAGGAAGACGAGGCCCTGGGAAGAAATCTCGCCAACATCTTCGTCGCCGGCATCGCTATCGCCCATTGGTCGGACTCCGGCGGCAATGGCGGCGGGGATCTGTGAACCTGATGTGCAGGCTCCTACTCCAGATCAAGTTCCCGCAGGAATCTGCTCCACTCGGCCACGGGTATGGCTTCTCCCCCGGAACGGTTTTGTCGTTCGTCGCCGCCATAGACAATTGCCCGGCGAAGAATACGGGGTAGCGTCCGGGTGGCTCTTCCGAGGGAATGAAACCAGTCTGATGCGATGGTGGCGCCTGACTTGATCTCGATCGCGGCGGCTCCATTGCCAAACGGATAAAGGAGATCGCATTCCTGGCCACTGCTGTCGCGATAAAACGTCAACTCGGGACGCAGTCCCCGGTTGTAGCCATGCTTGAGCGCTTCGACCACAACCAGGTTCTCGAACAAGGCCCCGCGCAGCGGGTGAGTGGCGATTTGCCCAGCCCGCTTGATTCCAATCAAATGGCTTGCCAGCCCCACGTCGTAAAAATAGATCTTTGGCGACTTCACCAGCCGTTTTCTGATATTGGCAAAGTACGGGGGTAGCTGGAATGTGATATAGCTGGCTTCCAGAATATTGAGCCAATGTCGGGCGGTGGTGTGGGACACTCCGGCATCCGCACCGAGATTGGAAAGGTTGATCAACTGGCCGGTGCGTCCGGCGCAGAGCCGAACAAACCGGCGGAAACTGCCGAGATTCCGGATTTCGCCGATTTGCCTGAGGTCTCGCTCAACATAGGTTTCAAAATAGTCGCCTAGCGCCTGATGTGGATCGAGACGCTGGTCGTGGATACGGGGGTAAAAACCGGTGAACAGCATGTTATCGACCTTGCCGCCACCACCGGCAAGCGCATGTTCTGAAAAGGAAAATGGCAGCAGCCGCAACAAGGCGGTGCGGCCCGCAAGCGACTGGCTGATTGAGTCGGAAAGTTGAAACTGCTCACTGCCGGTGAGGACAAACAGGCTGTTGCGCCGCTTTTCGTCCGCCAGCGCCTGGAGCCAGGAGAGCAGTTCCGGTACCCGCTGCACTTCATCAATTATGGCGCCTTCTTCCAGTTGGGAGAGAAACGATCTGGGATCGGACTCGGCAAGTTCACGCTGGTCCGGCCTTTCCAGGTTGACGTACGCAAGTTCGGGGAATGCCCCGCGACATAGTGTGGTCTTGCCGGACTGCCTCGGTCCGGTGACCGTCACAAATGGATACTGTTTGAACAGCGCGGTCAGCCGGGGTGTAATTTCTCTGGGAATCATGGAGTGAAGACTAGGGCAAGATTTTGCAAATTGCAAGTAGTGCCTTCAAATTGCAAAAAACCATCGGAGCGAGCGCCTCTGCCATGAATCATCCGGGGAAACTCTGATTAAGTCAGAGCTATGGGGGCTCCGGAGGGGATGAGGATGATGGCTCGGACGGGCAGTACGCCGCCCAGGACGTGGTTCATCTGCTGCGTCGCTGCGGCAAGGGAATCGCCGAATAAGGAATGGACAGCGGCTCCGTGCAAGCCGCCAAAAAGGAATCCCGCCAAAGGCTCGCCGCCATCCGCGCCGAAACGACCGGCTGGAGTCCTTCAGCCCCGGTGGAAGAGAAACCCGGCCCCTCCAGAATGTACGAAATCCTGAACCGCATCGGCTACGCCGCCGGCATCGTCCTCAATTCCCTCCTCACGGCAATCGCCCTGTACCTCATCTCCCGCCCCGACAAAAAGGACGACGAGGACCGACCCTTGATGTGACGGCGACAAGGAGCGGCTTGTCGTACGCAGCTATGCTTGGCAGGAAGTAATGCGACTCAATGCGCAGTGCCGGTCGATTGAAACGCTGCGATAAGCTGATTCAGGCTGCGGTGGCCAAAGCGGTGTGATCGACAATTTGGCGGAGAGTATCGTGAAAGTCCTTTACTGGTCCCGAAACGTTCACGGTCGCGATATCGAGGGCGGTATCGGTTCCTGTTGCCCGCCATTCACGGTATACCCCGGGGCCATGGTCCAGTTCGCCATGCCACGGATACAGCAGTATTACCCGTTTCGCCCGGTATGCATTGGCATATGCAAGCAATTGATAGATATCCGATTGAGCTACGCCGAGATTTGATTCGCGAGGTTTTAGCTGTTTCCACTTGGTGTCGATGATGACGTTCCCATCGACTACGATGTCCGGTCGCAACTGAAACCGGTTGTCGGGGCTTTTGATTGCGTAATGTATCTTGTGTTGGAGTTGGACTTTTGCGGATGAAAGCGCAATTTTCAGACTGCGGCCAATGTATTCCTCAAACAACTCGTTCATCGGGAACAATAGAGAGTAACCTTTGTCTCGGCCGGAGGTCGTACTTTGCCAGTCGCCAGCGAGAAGAAGTTTGGCCATTTCGAATAGCTGGTGAAAGGTTCGGTTGGTACGGTCGAGCATCACTCGTTCGCGCAATGGGTATGGCGTATCGCTTACGGAATCGAATCTTGAGAGTGATTCGGTAAGCTTGCGCTGGTTGGAAGTGGATTTACTGACGGTGATAAGCCGGACGACAGCGGCCTTGAGAACACGATTAAGCGGTGTGTCCGGGGAAAATTCGTCGAATGTGCAGGCGAGTCTGTCCGGGCGCACGGCATTGCGCGAAAATTGGCGCTTGACGTTGAGTTTTCCCTTGAGTCTGGGCAAGTCGTCTTCTTGACCGATATAGCGATGGGGCAGGCCGCGGCGAATCGCCGAAAGCAGGCGGATTGAGAATATTCGAATCAACACTTCCAGCAGGTTTTCGTGTTGAATTTCCAATGGCGCAAGATCGTGATCGGCGATTGGCAATTTCTTTGCAACGGCCAGCATTCGAACAAGCGACTGTCGGAGGGAGCGGTCATCTTCAGCGTCGATTTTGGGCAGAATTTCAACGGTCACGCCTGGAGTCGTGAGAACACCGACCACTTGGCCCGCTTTGAGACCCGGTGTGGCTGTGCGCGTCAGAACCGCGGGACGACCCTTCAGCCTGCCTTTGATTCTCTCTGCAAGTTTATGTAATCGCTGCGCATCCCGATCCACCAACTGTCCAGACTTTCCAATCGACAGTTCCTCCCATTCCTTGATGGGCGGCAGAGTATTCACTCATCGGCCTCCTTGGCCGATGTCGGTTTAACCAGATTTTCGTATGCTTTTACGTCAAATTCATCTTCGCGTACAAACCAGCTATATCGATCTTCTCCGGAGTCATCTTCCATGCCGGGTGGGGGCGCAAGCGGTTCGCGAACAATGAAGTGATTGCCACCTCCCAGCACCGATCTAACCTTGTTCCAGTCGTCATAGAAGTATTCCGCGAGTAGGGGTATGATCTTGCTACGCATAACACCATCAATTTCCTCTTTGCTTCGGCACTTCATGAACCACGCATGACCAATCAAGTGATCTCGATCACTCAAATACTCCAATCGTTTGTTGATGGCGCCGAGGACGGCCTTCAGATCGACGCCCTCAACCGTTAATAGTGTTGACAAATCAGGTGGCATTTCCTTGAACTCGAACCGGCGTCGCAACGCGGTATCCAGCAGTGCTATGGAGCGGTCGGCTGTGTTCATCGTGCCCAATATGTAGAGATTGGAGGGCAATGTGAAAGGCTTGCCGGAGTACGGCAAGGTAACGCTGACTTCGTTTTCCCGGCCCTCGCGTTTGTCCTCTTCAAGCAAAGTAACAAGTTCACCCAGCACCTTGGATATGTTGGCTCGATTGATCTCATCGATCACAAGCACATAAGGCTTGCCATCTTCATCGTCCTGCGCCCGTTTGGCAATCCGTTTCAGAACTCCATCGTAGATTTCCAAGCTGAACCCTTCAGGCGCTGCTCCTGAAGGCGGCTCAGATAATTCCGAATGAACAGAGTCCACCTCGGGTTCGGACCTGCCCGCAACCGGCCGCAGTCCCTCGACGAATTCTTCATACCCATAAGACTGATGAAAAGTCACGAACTCAATACGCCCCTCCTTATCCCGCAATTCACCAAACCGTTCTCTCACTTCATCAGTCAACTCTACGATCTGTAATTCATCACAAATTTCGACACATATCAAAGTGGTAGTGTATGTTTTTCCTGTTCCTGGAGGGCCATATAGAATTAGGTTTAACTTCTGATTACCGTGTCTCTCATCAGGAATTTTCGGTTTGCTATTCATGTGTAATCCCTTTGCAGAAGCTAATCGTCTTCTTGTGCAAGAATGTTGTTTTACCTCAATTTCAGGTAGACCCTTTTGTCTTCTTTTTTCGTTCAGCCACTCTTCTAGTGCATTAACCGTCAATGAACCAACTTTTTCGTAATCTCCTTTCGTGAATCCTCCGGGTTGGTTCGTCTGCCTTATGCTTTTACAAGAAGCCAAATGTATACGAGTGAACCTCTCGGCATATCCATTCCTGTTGGTATTTAAAATTAACCGATGTTCAGGGTCTTCATCACACCAGGAATGGTATTCCTCATCTGAACTGAATTCTTTTATCATCGTAGTAATATTTTCCATTCACAAATAAAATTCACTTGTTCTAAATCGAGCGTCCCTTGAGTGACAGTTTTGCTATGAGTCAGTGCTGGGAATCCTTGAATTTTTGCAGCTCCTTGGTGAATATTGGTTCATCAGGATGTAGTTTTATTGCTCTACCATAGGCGTCTTCGACATCCTTGGCGGGAGCACGGAGCCAGTTAAGAGTACGCGCCAGCTCCCGCCAAGCCCAGGCGTGACGAGTTGGTGATGTATCCAGCTGAATCACGCGCTCAAGAAGCGTGCGGGCTTCATTGAGGAATCTTCGGTTGGAATCGGAATTTTTTTTCCTGTGAGCTATCCCTGACAAATGCATCTTGGTTTGCGCGAATTCGAGCAGCGCTCGGGCATCTGCGTATACAGTTTCACCAGCGCGCTCGAAATATCGGTGCGCGATTCGAGGTTCTTTCGCACGTCGAGCCAAAATTGCAGCATCTATGGCGTCTTGACCGAAAAATGCTGGACGTTTTTGGCTTAGCAGTTCCAGCGCTTTTTGTTTTTCACCTATTCCATTGGCAGCAATCAAGACTTCGATTAAGGAATTCAAAACGTGAGGCACGGCACGGTCTGGACCATTCTCTTCGAATACTCGCAGTACTTCTTCGGCACCATCAAGCTCGTGACGTTCGGCATATGCCCGGATCATTTCGGAAGCTAAAACCGCGGAAGCCTGGTTGGCCAACCAAGCGGATTCAATACGACGGAAAGCATCTTCATGTTCGCCGAGAGTTCGGAGATGTGCGGCATCACGTAGTGCCGTGATCGCTCTATACTCAGGATGCGCCGGTAAAGTTGCCTTGAAGTAAGTCCGCTGTTCGTCGAACTCGAAACGCGGCGTAGGCGATCCATTGTCCGCCATTGCTTGAAACACTTTAGGCAGTCCGGTAAGACGACCTTCCGCTAGCCCCAACTCTTTGAGGAACTCGCCAATCCGGCGATTTCGCGCTGGTACGGCAGGGGGCTGGGCGCCGACCGCCAGGTGGCGCGATTCAATGCCGGGTACTGGACCCGGATAGCTAGTGATCTCAACCCGGTCTGGATACAAATAGACTTTGGTCGGCTCAAGCTGGTCGATGTCGTAGCTGCGGTGATATACGGCGTTGACTAAAGTCTCCCGAATTGCTGGCAAGGGATAGTTTACCCAACTGCGAACCTGGCTACGATTACGTTGTTTTTGGAGATGGTGAGTAGCGAAATTCTCCAGATAATTCAGACAATCGCGGACTTGATCAAAGAGACCGCCGCCGAAAATTCGCTCTTCCTGAACCTCTCCGGCTCGATCTGCCGCGAACTGGACAACTTCTATCTTTGCGCCAGGGAACCAGTTTGCCGGATCGTTCGAAAAGAACAATAGCCCCGCATTTCGGGGCACTTCGTGGTCATTCACTCGATCCGTGATTCGCATCCGCCGATAGATTTCGGGGGCGCTCGGCTCATCAATGAGTCCGCTACGAACGTCTCGCAGAAATTCGCGAACCTTTGCTTCCCTGATATCCTCAACCCTGGTATTTAAGCTGCGACGGTCGTCCCAAGGGACGCGTGCGGTCTGTTCGACCAAGCCCCTCATCATGTCGCCGCGTTTTTCAGCGTCGACAGTCGAGGAACCGACACGAATCCAGTACCGGAGTGGTCCATTGGCGCCGCCGGGAGCCCGATGCGGCCGAACATCGCTAGCTGGCGCCCAAACTACGAGGACGTGACGGTCATCTATTTTTTCCGGCGACAAAACTGGCTGATACGAAGGATCGAGTCGATTGCATCTGCCTCGAATCCATTGCTGTGCCTTCTCGAGTTGTACCGTGGATAATCCAGCCGGAGGCAAAACGGCGCGACTGTTTTCCTCCGCTACCCCGATGACAATGTAGCCGCCGTTAAGGTTGTGATAGTCGTTTGCGAATGCGCAAATTGTCTTCAGAACCTGATATCCGGTCATATCCGGGCTCCAGGGCTCCTTGAATTCGACTCGTTGCGACTCCACACCTCGGCAATGAAGCAGATTGTCGAGATTGATGGGCAGAATTGAACTCATTGACGAATCATCGTGTTGTCGGAAACCCTCAAGTTTAGGACCTTAGCCGTTCCGCGTCAGATTTCCGAAGGAAACGCGATTTTGTAGCTTCTGGCCCGTTACGTAAAGCGTCAGGGCAATTCATGTGCGCGGTAAGCAGGGGCGTGTTCCATTTACCGATTCACCCGCTCCGTGATGAGTTGCTCTACTACAGCCGGTTCGGCGAGGGTGGTGGTGTCGCCGAGGTTTTCGAGTTCGTTGGCGGCGATCTTGCGCAGG
Organism: Pseudomonadales bacterium; assembly: GCA_022819645.1. Classification (GTDB taxonomy): domain Bacteria; phylum Pseudomonadota; class Gammaproteobacteria; order Pseudomonadales; family Pseudohongiellaceae; genus UBA9145. The sequence goes on along the minus strand of JAJEGU010000069.1, from coordinate 27,144 downwards.
ATGCGGCGCATGATCTTGCCGGAGCGGGTTTTGGGCAGGCCGGGGGCGAACTGGATTACCTCGGGCTTGGCGAAGGCGCCGATTTCCTTGCTGACGAACTGCACCAGTTCCCTGCGCAGTTCTTCCGACGAGTCGAGGCCCGTCATCAGGGTGACGTAGGCGTAGATGCCCTGGCCCTTGATTTCGTGAGGGTAGCCGACAACGGCGGCTTCGGCGACGGTCTCGTGCAGCACCAGGGCGCTTTCGATCTCGGCGGTGCCGAGGCGGTGGCCCGAGACGTTGATGACGTCGTCGACACGGCCGGTAACCCAGTAGTATCCGTCGGCGTCGCGGCGGGCGCTGTCGCCGGTGAAATAGTAACCGGGGTAGGTCGTGAAGTAGGTGTCGACGCAACGTTGGTGATCGCCGTATACCGTGCGAATCTGGCTCGGCCAACTCTGGGTGATGACGAGATTGCCGGTCGCCTCGCCTTCGAGTACGTTGCCGTCGCCGTCGAGCAGGGCCGCGGAAACGCCGAAAAAGGGCCGGGTCGCGGAGCCGGGTTTGAGGTCGGTCACGCCGGGCACCGGCGAGATCATGATGCCGCCGGTCTCGGTCTGCCACCAGGTGTCGACGATGGCGCAACGGCCGTCGCCGACGACGTGGTAATACCATTCCCAGGCTTCCGGATTGATCGGCTCGCCCACCGAACCGAGCAGGCGCAGCGATTTGCGCGACGTGCGTTCGACCGGTTCGTCGCCGCAGGCCATAAGCGCGCGGATCGCCGTGGGCGCGGTGTAGAAGATATTGACCTGGTGCTTGTCGACGACCTGCCAGAAGCGCGACGCGTCCGGGCAGGTGGGCACGCCTTCGAACATGAGCGTGGTGGCGCCGTTGGCGAGCGGTCCGTAGACGATGTAGGAATGGCCGGTGACCCAGCCCACGTCGGCGGTACACCAGTAAATGTCGCCTTCGTGGTAATCGAAGATGTACTTGTGGGTAATGCCGGCGCCGAGCAGATAGCCGCCGGTGGTATGCAGCACGCCTTTCGGTTTGCCGGTGGAGCCCGAGGTGTAAAGAATGAACAGCGGGTCCTCGGCATCCATGATTTCGGGTTCGCATTCCTCGCTCGCCGCCCCGGTCGCCTTGTGATAGCAGACATCGCGTTCTTCGTGCCACGCTATCTCGCCGTTCGTGCGCCGCACAACGAACACGCTATGCACGTCGGGGCAGTCTTCGAGCGCCTTGTCGACATTGTTCTTCAGCGGGATCAGGCGCCGGCCGCGCACGCCTTCGTCGGCAGTGATGACCGTGCGGCAGTCGGAATCGAGAATGCGGTCCTTGAGCGATTCAGGCGAGAAACCGCCGAACACGACGGAATGAATCGCGCCGATGCGGGCGCAGGCGAGCATGGCGTAGGCCGCTTCCGGGATCATCGGCAGATAGATGCAGACCCGGTCGCCCTTGCCGACGCCGCGGGCCTTGAGCGCGTTGGAGAATTTGCCGACCGCCCGGTGCAATTCGCGATAGCTGATATGTTGCTGCTGGTCGGGCTCGTCGCCTTCCCAGATGATCGCCGTCTGCTCACCGCGGCGGGACAGATGCCGGTCGACGCAGTTGTACGCCACATTAAGTTGTCCGCCTTCGAACCAGCGCACGTCGGAAGAGGCGAAATCGCCCGCCATCACCTTTTGCCAGGGTTTGTGCCAGTGCAGAAAGCGGGCGGCCATTTCCGCCCAGAATTCTTCCGGATCCTCGATCGATTGCCGGTACATCTCCTCGAACTGTGCGCTGTCCAGATGGCTTTTGGCGGCCGCTGCCTCGCTGACCGGGTAGATGGCGTTCTCTGACATTGAAGTTTCCTGTAATTCGCTCGTGACGGGTGCGTGTATGCCTCTTTTATGCCAAAGCGGCCGGATCGATTGCAAGACGCAGATTATCTATCAGGCGCGTGCGGCCGAGAAAGGCGGCGGCGAGGATGACGAGTTCGGTATCTTCCGCTGCCGCCGGACGCAAGGTGCCGGCATGACAGATTTCGATGTAATCCGGTCGAAATCCCGCCGCCTCCAGGTCTTCGCGTCCGTTCGCGGCGATGCCCGCATAGTCCCTTTCGCCACCGGTGATGCGACACGCCATGGCATGCAAGGTGCGATGGAGTTCAGGCGCGGCCCGGCGTTCGGCGGCGGACAGGTACGCGTTGCGCGAACTCAGGGCGAGGCCATCGGCTTCGCGCACTGTTTCCACGCCTTCGATGCGCAGGTCCATGCCCAGGTCGGCCACGAGCTTGCGGACGATCAGATACTGCTGGTAGTCCTTGAGGCCGAGATAGGCGATGTCGGGCCGCACGTAGTTCAGCAGCCGCGTCACCACGGTGGCGACGCCGTCGAAATGCCCCGGCCTTGCGGCGCCGCAGAGGCGCTCGGAAAGATCGGGCACATGCACCCGGGTCGAATTTTGCGGGTTCTCGCCGTACACGTCTTCCACCGTCGGCCGCAGCAGCAGATCGCAGCCCGCGGCCGCAAGCAATTCCCGGTCGCGCTCGAGTGTGCGGGGATAATCGGCGAGATCCTCGGCCGGGCCGAATTGCAGCGGATTGACGAAAATCGACGCCACGCTGAAATCGCATTCCGCCCGGCAGCGCTCAAGCAGCTTCAGGTGGCCGGCGTGGATGTTTCCCATGGTGGGAACGAAGCCAATCCGCCGGCCGCGCATGCGTTGGCGATCAAGAATATCGCGTGCCTGGTCGATCCGGCTGAAGTCGTGCATGGGGTGCTTGCAACCTGCCGCTGGAGTTAGAGGAATTGCCCGGATCAATCAGTGAAAGCAGTGCTCGGGCGCGGGAAAGCCGCCGCTTTTCACGGCATCGACATAGGCTTTGACGGCGCCCTCGATGCCGGTCTCCGATTCGGCCAGAAAGTTCTTGACGAATTTCGGCGTGATCGGCGAAATGCCGAGCACATCGTGTACGACCATGATCTGGCCATCGGTTTCCGGGCCGGCGCCGATGCCGATCACCGGGATTTCAAGCAGCCCGGTAATCGTCTTCGCCAGCGCCACCGGCACGCATTCGAGCAAGAGCAGACTGGCGCCCGATTCTTCCAGCAGTTGCGCCTCTTCGATGATCGATTGCGCCTGGCTGGTGTCGCGGCCCTGCACGTGAAAGCCGCCGATGCGGTTGACCGATTGCGGCGTCAGGCCCATATGCGCGCAAACGGGAATGCCGCGCTCGGCGAGCAGCCGGGTGGTATTGGCGATCCAGGCGCCGCCTTCGAGCTTGACGACTTGCGCGCCGGCCCGCATCAGCGCGGCCGCGTTCTGCAAGGTCTGCGACTCCGAGGCGTAGCTCATGAACGGCATGTCGCCCATCAGCAAGGCGCCTTCGTTGCCGCGCTTGACGCAACTCATGTGGTAGATCATGTCGTTCATGGTGACCGGCAAAGTGCTGTCATGCCCCTGCAACACCATCCCAAGCGAGTCGCCCACAAGCAGCACTTCGACGCCCGCCCGGCAAGCCACCGAGGCGAAACAGGCGTCATAGGCGGCAAGACAGGCGAATTTCTCGCCTTTTTGTGTCATCTTGTTCAGGCTCGCCAAGGTAATGCCGGAGCCTGTTGCCTGTGTGCTCATGATTGATTTCGCGCTGATTACCGCGTGCAGATTGTAAAGCAAGGCGACCTTCCCGGGGAGATCCTGCGACTTCGCGCAGGATGACTTTGGGGGGAAACGGTCATTCTGCGCGAAGCGAAGCGGAGTCGCAGAATCTCATGCAGTTGGCACTCGATCGGAAACTTCCCGCTGGCCGCGCCGACTGGCCCTGACTCTGCGCCGTCTTTTGCGGTGTTTGGGTTGGTTGGACAATTGTTCCAGCAGTTGAATCCGTTGTGGCTCGTCGACTTGCTGGAAATGAGTCCACCATTCTCCCATGCCGCCGGCGTCCTCGCCGCTTTGTTCGCGCAGCAGCAGGAAGTCATAGCCGGCGCGAAAGCGGGGATGGGCGAAGCAGAAATTGACGCTGCGGCGGTCCCTGCGTTGCAGGCGGAGCTGCAGTTCCCAGATTTCCTTGCTGACATTGCTGATGCGGCGGGGAATCGTGGTCTGGCGGGACTGCTCGACCACGACCTTTTCGGCGCAATCATGCATCTGCATCAGATTGGGAGCTCCGTCGAGTTGCCCGAGATACTGCTGCAACCGGGGCCAGAGCAGGGCGGCAAGAAGGAAAGCCGGGGTCACGCGGAGCCCCTTGGCGATGCGATGATCGCTGTTTCCCAGGGCGAGATTCACCAGCTTGTCCGCCGGCGCCGCGGCCGCGTCGGCCTCCGGGTACCGATAGCAGAACAACGTCTGGTCCAGACCATAATGCCGCAGCAGACGGAATGTCTCGCTGGCGTGGCCGCCGCAGAGCAGCTTCATCAGTTCATCGAACAATCTGGCGGAAGAGGCGGATTCGATGAGTTGGCCCAGCTCGCGCAGATACTGTTCCGTAGCACCGTCCATGGAAAATCCGAGCTTGGCGGCGAAACGCACCGCCCGCAGCATGCGCACCGGGTCTTCCCGGTAGCGTTCCCGGGCGTCGCCGATGATGCGCAGGCGGCGCTGGCGCAGGTCTTCCAGGCCATTGTGGAAATCGAGCAACTGGTTGCCGTCGGTGGTGAAATACAGGGCGTTGACGGTGAAGTCTCGCCGGCCCGCGTCTTCGTCGATATTGCCGTAGACATTGTCGATCAGGGTCATGCCGCTGTGGGAATGGGCCGAGTCGAGTTGCCGCGATTGTTCCCGGGTGGGGGCCTGGCGGAAGCGGTTTTCCTGTTCGTGATGTCCGCGGAAGGTGGTGACTTCGATGATTTCGCGGCCGAAACGCACGTGGACGATGCGGAAGCGGCGGCCGATGATGCGCGAGCGGCGGAAGATACGTCGCACCTGCTCGGGATGGGCGTCGGTGGCAACGTCAAAATCCTTGGGATGCAGGCCGAGCAGCAGGTCCCGGACGCAGCCGCCCACCACATACGCGGCATGGCCCGCCCGTCGCAGGCCCTTGAGCACCTCCAGCGCGGCATCGGAGATGTCGTCGCTGGAGATGCCGTGTTCCGTGTGGGGAATGACTGTGGCTTGTTGGAGTCCCGGCAGCATATTCGTGAGGACTACCCGGCCCCCGTTCGCCTTTTTTTCCTGGGAATGTCATATCGCTGGCGACGTTCCCAGAGGCATTTGCGGCTGATGCCGAGTTGCCGGGCGAGTTCGGTTTCCGTCATGGAATCCTGGTGTTCGCGAAGGAAATGCCGGAAGTAGTCTTCCAGCGACAGGGCCGGGCTCGCTTCCGCGGCTTCGCCATTGCCGGCGCCGTTGCCTGATTCGCGCCAGGGCGGGGTTTCCACCGAAAGCAGTTCCTCGCCAATGCTTTCCCCCTCGCAGAGCACTACGGCCTTTTCGATGGCGTTTGCGAGTTCGCGCACATTGCCGGGCCATTGGTGGGCCGCAATGGCGCGCTCGGCGCCATCGCTGAACCGCAGCGCCGGCGACTTCAGCCGCTCACAGGTGTCGCTGAGGATGTTCCTGGCGAGTTCTCCGATGTCCTCGCCCCGCTCGCGCAGGGGTGGCAGATGCAGACTCATGACATTGATGCGGTAGTATAGGTCTTCGCGAAACCTGCCTTCGGCCACAAGCTGTTCGAGGTCGCGCTGGGTGGCGGCAATCAGCCGCATGTCCGCGGTGCGGGTCTTCACGGCGCCGACCCTGCGCACCTCGCCATCCTGCAATACCCGCACGAGGCGCCCCTGCACCGCCCTGGGTAATTCGCCGATTTCATCGAGAAACAGGGTTCCGCCGTCCGCCGCCTCCACCAGCCCGGCGCGGGTTTCGCCCGCCCCGGCAAAGGCGCCTTTTTCGTGGCCGAACAATTCCGCTTCGATCAGGTTTTCCGGGATGGCCATGCAGTTGACCGCCACCATGGGGCGGCCGCGACCGCTGAGTTCGTGAATCGCCCGGGCCACGAGTTCCTTGCCGGTGCCCGATTCGCCCTGGATCAGCACGGGCGACCCTGCGCCGGCCACCCGGCGCATGCGGCGAAACAGCTCCCGCATTTCCGGGCAGCGTCCCACCATTCCCGGAAAGGGCGCGTCGTCGGCGCTGTCCGCGGCAATCCTGCAGCCGTGTTCCGCCACGATCTTGTCCAGCGAATTGAGCAATTCGCCGTGATCGAAAGGTTTGGCGATATAGTCCACGGCGCCGAGTTTTACGGAGTCGATGGCGGAGCGGATGCTGGAATAGGCGGTCATGATCAGCACCGGCGCCGAACTGATCTTGAGCAGGTCGGTTCCCGGCGCGCCGGGAAGCTTCAGGTCGCTGATGATGACGTCGAATTTGTTGACGTTGAAACGATCCAGCGACTCCTTTACCGAAGCCGCTTCGCTGACGCGATAGCTGTGCCTTTCGAGTAAACGCCTCAGCGTGCCGCGAATGACCGCTTCGTCCTCCACGACCAGAACTTCGCGTTCCACGCTCATATCCGATTCTCGCTGGCGTTTGTTGCAGGGGGAAATTGCAATACGACGCGAGTGCCGCTGCCTTGCTCCCGATCTGTCGGGCTGATTATAGCAATTTCGCCCTTGAAGTCTTCCACCGTGCCATACACCAGCGACAGGCCGAGGCCGGTGCCCGCTCCCGGCTCCTTGGTGGTGTAGAAGGGCTCGAAGACATGCTCGCGAATCTCCGGCGGGATGCCGCCGCCCTTGTCCTCCACGGCAAGCTCGATGCCCTGTTCGTTCCTGTGGCAGGTCACCCGCACTTCGGCACCCGCTTCGCTTGCGTCCCGGGCATTGCTGATGAGGTTCACCAGGGCCTGCAGCAGCCGCTGGGAATCCCCGCGGATGACGGCGTTCCGGTCGCCGTCAAGCACGATCTTCACCTCCCTGGCCTGCTTGTCCAGGGAAATGAGCGCCCTGGCTTCCTCCATGCAGTCATACACGCTGACCGTTTCCAGCCGGGCGGCGGTGGACCGCTCGCCGAAATGGGCGAAGTTCATCAGCGACTGCAAAATCCGCGAAGTGCGGCCGGTTTGCTCGACGATCTGGTTCGCCAGCCCGCGCAATTCCTGTTCGTCGTATTCGTCGCGGATGGTCTGGGCCAGACAGGCGATGCCGGTGATGGGATTTCCGATCTCGTGGGCGACGCCGGCGGCAAGCTGGCCGATGGAGGCGAGCCGGGAACTGTGGGCGAGGCCGGCTTCGAGATCTTCGGTTTCGGTGATGTCCTCGATCAGGACCACGGTGCCCTCATGCCGTCCGTCGGTTTCCAGGGCTTCGTCGATGGCGGCCTTGTGCAGGTTCACCGTGTGCCGCCTGCCGTCGAGTTCGAAGCTTTCCTTGGGCAGGTGGTCGGCCTCGCCGCTGACGAAATCTTCGAGCAGTCCGCGCCAGGGTGGATTGAGCTCGGCGATGGTTAGGCCGATGACTTCCCCCGGAGTAATACCGGTCAGTGCCTGCAGCGCCCGGTTCCACATGACGATTTCCCGGTCGGCGTTGATGGAACAGACGCCGAGCGGCAATTCGAGCAGCACCTGGCGGTGGTAGCGCCGCAGGCTGTCGAGTTCCGCCGCCAGGCCCGAAAGATTGCTGCGGAATGCGTCGATGCGATATTCGATCGCGGGTACGTCGGCACGGCGCTGGTCCCCGCCCGTGCCGAAGGGCAGGTAGCGGTCGGTCAGTTCCTGGGCGATGCTCGGGCCCATCATGCCGGACAGATTTCCTCCCAGGCGGTAGCGCAGCAGGCGCATGGCGAAGGGGCGCCGGTCGTCCATGCTCAGTTCGGTGTCTTCCAGCGCCCGGCGCACTTCGCGCTCCGCCACTTCCGCGCCCAGCGGTTTGCTGAGGGCTTCGATGAAATCCGCGGGAGATTTCGCCACCAGGCCGCCCCGGGTCCCACGCTTCACCGAATCCAGCGAACAGACCACAGCGGCGTGGCGTTCGGCACCGGTGGTCTTGCTTCGCAGGGAAACCAGGCCGAACAGGGCGGCATTGGCCACCAGCGAGAGCGCCGCCGCTTCGCTCCAGGGAACGGATTCCAGCGTGAGCGAACCGGCTTCCCGGAACACCGGCAGGGCGAAAAACCAGAACCATACCGCCGCGCCTCCGGCGAGCCCGGCGAAAAATCCCCGGGCATTGCCCTGTCGCCAATAAAGAATGGACACGGTTCCCGGCAAGAATTGCAGGCAGGCGGCAAGCACCAGCACCAGAACGTAGTCGAGGCTGATCGGCTCCACCGGGATGATATGGAATCCGAATCCGGCCCAGATGACCGCGGCAATCAGCAGGCGCCGCCGCTGCAGCAGCCAGCGGTAGATGTCATCGCCGGCGGTGGGTTGCCGCAATGGGAGGATCAGGTGGTTAAGACACATGTTCGCCATCGCCAGCGAAATCACGATGATCAGTCCGCTGGCGGCGGACAGCCCACCAAGATAGGCCAGCAGGCTGAGCCATGGCGCGTCCCAGGCGTGGCCGATGGCCACCGGAAAATATTCCACCGGAATATCGGTTCCGGACTCGATCCCCGCCCAGAGTATGGGCAGTACCGGCAGGCTCATGAGCAGAAAGTACAGGGGCAGGCGCCAACTCGCGTAGTGCAGGGTTTGCAGATTGTGATTGGGATTGAAAGTGGCGTGGAACATGTGGGGCATGGCTACGGCGGCGGTAAAAAAGAGCAGCATCAGCAGATGGAAGGAGCCGATAAAGCCGCCGGCGTCCAGGCTGTCGAGAATTCCGGACCGGTCCCGCAGCCAGTCCTGCATGGGGCCGGGGCCGCCGAAGCCCGCGCTGACGGCAAACGCGCCCACGGCAAGCAGGGCGATGAGCTTGACCAGCGATTCGAAAGCGATGGCCATGACCAGCCCATCGTGCTGGTTTCCGCCGCCCCGGCGGGAGGCGCCGAACAGGATCGCGAACAGGGTAATGACCAGGCAGAAAAGGCTCGCCACCAGCAGGTAGGGCGCCTCGGGCGAGAGAATCAGCGCGGTTTCCGCCACGGCGCGAATCTGCATGGCGATCAGCGGCGACGCCGCCGCCAGGGTGAACAGCGTAACCAGGGTTCCCGCCCAGCGCGAGCGATAGCGGAATGCGAACAGGTCCGCCAGGGAACTGAGCTGGTGGGTTTGGGTAAGGTCCAGCAGCGGGCGCAGCAGCAGCGGCGCGAACATGAAGGCCAGCGAAATGCCGAAATAGCTGGCCAGATAGCCGTAGCCGTGGCGCATGGCGATGCCCACCGATGTGTAATACGCCCAGACGCTGGCGAATACGCCCAGAGACAGCGTATAGGTCAATGGGTGCAGGACGATTTTTTCGGGAATCCAGTGGCGGTCGCTGGCCCAGGCGATGCCGAACAGCAGGAGCAGATAGCCGCAGCCCGAAACGGCGAGGGTGGTCAGTTCAAAATTCATCGCTTTCGCGTTCGCGGCTGGTCAGGGCGCCCGCCGCGATGGCGACAAGCGCCACCAGATGGGGCCGGTACCAGGCCGCCCCGGCCTGGGCGATCCAGTCAACGCTGAGCAGAAACAGCAGGTACAGCACCGCCATCAGGATCAGCATGGAACGGGAAAGATACATACGGATTAGCTGTGGCGTCTGGCGGAAATTCCATGTCGGGCCGGAATCCGCAGTATATCCCAATTGTTCACAGCCCAATCGAGCACTTCCCAAGGGCCGGCAAGCTCCGCCGGCGGGCTGAGTTGCAAGTATTCCAGGGCCAGACGCAACAGGGGTTCCGGCGCGCTGCTGTCCACCGGCGCGGCGAAATGCTGCTTGCTCAGCTTCTGGTCCCGGGCATTGAGCAGCACCGGGAAATGGGCGTATCGCGGCTCGGGATAGCCGAGCAGCGCTTGCAGATAAAGCTGGCGCGGCGTGGAATCGAGCAGGTCGGCGCCGCGCACCACCTGGTTGACGTGCTGCATGGCGTCGTCCGCCACCACCGCGAGCTGGTAGGCGAACAGTCCGTCCCGGCGGCGCACCACGAAATCGCCCACGGCGCTTTCCAGCTCCTGCTCGAATCGGCCCTGGATGCGGTCGTCGATGCCGAATACGCCGGGCCGGGTGCGCAGCCGAATGGCGCTGTCGCCGCCGGCCGGCAACTTGCGCTCGCGGCAATGGCCATCGTACACCGAGCCCATGGTCCGCACGTGGGTCCGGCTGCAATCGCAGGCGAAGCAGAACCCCGCATGCCACAGTTGTTCCAGGATGGCGGCATAGGCCTCCAGCCGGGTGCTCTGGTACAGCACCGGGCCGTCCCAGTGCAGGCCCAGCTCGTCCAGTTGCCCCAGGATCGTGTCGGCGGCGCCGGCGGGTTCCCTGGGCGGGTCCAGGTCTTCCATGCGCAACAGCCAGCAGCCGCCGGCGGCGCGGGCGTCGAGATAGCTGGCCAGGGCGGCCACCAGCGAGCCAAGATGCAGCGGGCCGGTGGGGGAGGGGGCGAATCGCCCGATGTACCGGCCCGGCGAGCGGGATTGTGCGTTCAGGCGCCGAATTGCTTTTCCCGGATTTCGTCGAGAGTCTTGCAGTCGATGCATTTGTCGGCCGTGGGCCTGGCTTCGAGGCGGCGGATGCCGATCTCGATGCCGCAGGATTCACAATAGCCGTAATCGTCCTGGGCGATGGCCTCGATGGTATTGTCGATTTTCTTGATCAGCTTGCGCTCCCGGTCCCTGGTGCGCAGTTCGAGACTGAACTCCTCTTCCTGTGTCGCCCGGTCCACCGGATCGGGATAATTGGCCGCCTCGTCCTGCATGTGATGCACGGTGCGATCCACTTCCTGCATCAATTGGTCGCGCCAGTTGAGCAGAATGCCGCGGAAATGCGCACGCTGCTTCTCGTTCATGTACGTCTCGTCTGGTTCCGGCTGATACGGCGTAAAATTCTTCAGCACGGGTTGGGATTGAAAGCCTGCGCTGTCTGGCATGATCTAAGCCTCGCTCTTGCCTGTCCTGCTCCGACCGGGCAACGGTCTTGTCGAACTCCGTGGGCGCCCGGTCCAGAAAAGCAGGCTAACCTACCAGAATCGAATTGCCTGTGCCACAAGAACGTATAACAAAACAGGAGATTATGGCCCAAGAACCTGCGCCGTAGGAATTCACGGCTGCAAATCCGCTCTCATCCACGCCCCTGGCCGCTCGATTTCGTTGCATATCCACCAATATTCGCCTCAATCGACCGGCCAGGGGCGCGGCGATAGCGAATTTTAGCTTTCGCGAATTCCTACGGCGCAGGCTCCTAGGCGCTAAAACTCGAACTGGAGACCGAGCCGGATCTCCCACAGGCTGCGCTGCTCGAGCAGGTCGGTGATGTTACGGTCCCGGAAGCGTTCGAAGACGTACTGGCCGCGGTCGTTGAGCGAGGAAGTGACCACCTGCTGGGAGAAGAACTGTCCATCGTACTGCAGACCGAGATCGTCGTCGATCAGGTTCAGCAGGTTGTAGATCTTGATCCAGCCCCGGGCGCGGGAGCCAAGGATCAGGGGCAGTTGCTGGTCGATCCTCAGATCCAGGCGCGAGGACCAGTCGGCGTGATTGGCATTGCGGTCGACGAACCCGGCGCCGTAGCCTTCCCTTTCGATGAAAGCCGAAAAGGCCGCCACATCGAAATCCGGGCCCGCCACCACGTTGGGATCATTGGCTGCAGGCACATAGAGCAGGTGGCGGCCATAGTAGCCGTCGCCTTCCAGGTCCGCCGAACTCATGACGTGGCTTTGGGGATGTCCTTCCTTGCTGTAGAGCAGCGCCGAAATCCGGGTCTCATGGCCGGGAATGAAATCACGGCCATAGCTGAGCCTCGCGGTGAAGCGATGCGGCGACACGTAATTGGATGTCCCCGGCATGGGCTCCACCAGATCCGTCAGGGCGAGATTGTCGAAGTTGGAAGCCGCTACCGATGAGGTCATGGGACTGATGTCCTCGGCTTGGGTCCAGGCATAGCCGACCGTCCAGTCCAGACCCCAGTCGTAGCGGTTCCGCGCCACCAGTGAAAGGCTGTGCGCCGCGGGGTTTTGGCTGGAATTGGTCAGCATGTAGTTCTCGGCGCCGTTGACGAAATCGTAGATTGGCTGGCCCGCGGCGGTAGCTCCCACCCGCTGCTGTGACACATCCAGATAATAGGCGGGATTGTGCTGCCGCGAGTGGATGTAGTCGGCGTCGATGCTGATCCCGCTCTCGAAATGATAGGTTCCGCCCAGCGCGAGTTTCCATTCCGCCGGCTGTTCATAGTCCGGGTCGATCAACACCAGGCGGCTGTCACTGGCGCTGGCTTCGGTGGTGGCGGCCACCTTATCGATCAGGGCCGTGGGGACGTCATAGCCGGGGCGACCGCCGCCAGCCAGAGGCGTGTCGCCGAATATCGAGCTGTCATCGTTGAAGTTGCGCCATTGCAATTGCACATTGGTGATGCCGTCGTTGCTCCAGGCGTTGGACAGCCAGACATTGGGATTGCCTCCTGAATACAGGCCGAAGCCGCCGCGCAGGGTGAGATCGTCCAGGGCTTCCCAGGTAAAGCCCAGCCGGGGCATGAGCAGGCTCAGGCCATCGATATTGGCGTCATTGCGCAAGCCGCTGTTGGCGCTGGCGAAAGCCTGGTTGAAGCGTGGTCGGTCAGCGCTGGTGAACCACTCGTAGCGCAGACCCGCGGTCAGGGTCAGGGCCTGGTCCGGCAGATACCACTCGTCCTGGAAATACAGGGTGTTGAGCACGTTGCCAAAGTTGGCCGCGGCATCGGCGGCGTTGTTGCTGGCGCCGCCGCTGCCGTAGTAGACGCGGCTTGGCCGGCCGAGTTCGAATCGGTCAATACCCGACAGGGAACAGGCGGGGTCGGTGAATCGGCCCTGGGCGGATAGCGCCCCGCAACGGGCGGGGTTGTCGGCGGAATCATCGAAAAAGTCGTATTCGCCGCCACGGGAATGCTGGACAAAGAGATTGTAGACCTCAAGATCGTCGCGCTCATAACCGAAAGTCAGCAAGTGATCGCCGGCCAGATATTCGCCGCTGAACTTCCAGAAGGCGGATTCCCAGTTGAGCCGGTTGGCCTGGCGCGAATCGTCGGCGCCGAGATAGACGGTATTGCGCCCGAGGCTGATCTGGAAATCGGCGAAATCGGCAGGGCCGGCGGTGACCTGGCTGTCCACCATGGTGTTGGTGTTGACGAAGATTTCGGTGGAGAAAGCGTCGGACCATTGGGAAAACAGCTTGACTATGACAGTTTCGAGTTCAGCGCCCTTCTGATAGAAGTGGTTGGAGAATTCAAATTCGTTGTTGTCGCTGTCCGAAGCCCGGTCCTGGACGCCATCGTAGAAATTGTAGATGCTGGCGAGGCTGTGGTTGTCATTGATTTGCCAGTCGAGCCGGATCATGTATTTCTGCTCTGTCTGGGCGCCGTCGACGGGCTGGCCACCCGGATCGTAGCCATAGAGATCGATGGCGGTCTGACGGATGTGGTTGTAGTCGGCTTCGCTCAACCAGGGCCGCTCCACGCCATTGCCCGAACCGGCATACCCCATGGAGAGAAAACGCGGCTCTTCGGTTTCCTCAAATGCGGCGAAGAAGAACAACTGGTCTTCGACGATGGCCCCGCCAAGGCTGAATCCGTACTTTACTTCTTCGTAATCCACGGTGGAGAACTCGCTGGTTCTGCCGTCTTCAGTGAGAGAGTCTCCGCGCCATTGATCTCCGGTCAGTTCATAGAACCCGGTTCCGGTCCACTCGTTGGTTCCCGATTTGGTGACGGCATTGATATTGCAGGCGGTGAAGCCACCGTAATTGACGTCAAAGGGCGCGAGTTCCGCTGCCACCTGGGCGATGGATTCATAAGGAAAGGGCATTCCGGTGGCAGTGGCGTAGCCGTTCGAATTGAGCCCGAAGCGATCATTCTGGGCGACTCCATCGAGGCTGATGCTATTGTAACGCGGGTGCTTGCCGATGCAGTTCACTGCGGAGCCGCCGTCAAGATTCATGCGGGGGTCGATGGTGTAGACATCCTTGATGTCGCGGTCGTAGGCCACCGAGGTTTCGAGTTCAAAACCGCCGAAAGTGGCCGAAGGCCCAGGAGCCACGTCCACAATCGCATTGCTTTGGCCGATGATGAGGATTTCCTCCACCGGACGGTCGGCGCCGAGTTCGATGGAAAGGTTGTATGCCTCGCCGAGAGCGATCGATTCGATCATCACGCTACGACTGTCGTTGAAGCTTACCCGGTAGGGTCCGCCCACCGGCAGGTTGGCGGCGTAAAAGGCGCCGGCGGCGTTGGATTCGAGCAGGCGGCTGACGCCGGTGCGCAAGTCCTCTACCACCACCGAGGCATTGACCAGGGGGATGCCGTTCGTATCCGACACAGTGCCGCGGATAGCGGAGGTGGTGTCCTGGGCCAAAGCCTGGGCAGAAAGGCCCATGGCGAAAAAAGCGGTGAACAGGGCAGAGCGTTTCGTACTGGGTAAAGAAAGCATGGTTGACTCCCGGGTCTTTGATAATCCATTTCGCGGGTGCGCTTGTGGCGCAGACGGGAGTGTGCCAAACCTTTGTTGCAGTACCTTGGCGATTTCGTGAAACTTCTGTGAAAGACTGGTCCTTGCGCGCAATCGCTGTGCCATTGCCGGGGTCGCCATACCCCATACAGTTCTATTCGTACCGCAAAGCGTCGATCGGATCGAGGTTCGCCGCCTTGGCCGCGGGCAGGATGCCGAACAGCACGCCGACGAAGCCGGAGAATCCCAGAGCCAGGGCGATGGCCCACAGGGGGATGCTGGCGGGAGGAAAGGAGTCGATGCTGCTCGAGATGGCGGTGCCGAGGCCATAGCCGAGGGCGAGGCCGATGAGGCCGCCGAGCAGGGACAGCAGCATGGCTTCGATCAGGAACTGGGCGAGGATGTGGTGGCGCTTGGCGCCGATGGCCTTGCAGATGCCGATTTCCCGGGTGCGCTCGGTCACCGACACGAGCATGATGTTCATGATGCCGATGCCGCCCACAAGCAGGGAGATCGAGACGATGCCGCCGATCACCAGGGTCACCATGTTGATGATGGTGTCGAAGGTTTCCATCAACTGTTCGGCGGTGTTGATCCGGAAATCATCGTCCTCGTCGGGTTCGAGGTTGTGGGCATTGCGCAGCAGTGCGGTCAACTGGCGGGTGACGTCGTCCACTGCCGCCTGTTCGCTGAGGCTTAACTGAATCTGGATGTCGATTTGAGACTGATTGCCGACAAGACTGCGCATGGTGGAATAGGGCACGAGGACGATATCGTCCTGGTCAAATCCCATGACGTCGCCCTTGGCTTCGAGCAGGCCGATGATCTTGAACCATTCGCCGCCGAGTTCGACGTATTCATTCACCGGATTTTCCGGCAAGCCGAGGTCGTCGCGGACTTTCTCGCCGATTACTGTCACCCGCCGCCGGGTGAGATTGTCGCTTTCGGCGATGAAGCGGCCGCTGTGCACCCAGGCCTGGGCGACATCGCGGTAGGCGTAGGTGGTGCCCATGATCTGGCTGAAGGTGGTCTGGGCCGCATGGCGCACCTGGCTGCTGCGGGAGGCGTACAGGATCGGCGTGATGGAGGCCACGCCCTCGGCGCGGCGCTCGATCAGTTCGAGATCTTCCGGGGTCAGCCTCGCGCGGACGCCGCGCATGGCTTCGGAAATCGGCGTGTAGGACTGAATGGTCAGGCTGTTGGAGCCCAGCGAGGAAAAACTTTCGCCGATGAAGGCGCTCATGCCCTGGGTCAGGGAAATCACGGCGACCACGCTGGCGACGCCGATCACGATGCCGAGTGTGGTGAGGAAACTGCGCAGTCCGTGGGCGAGAATTGAAATCAGCGCGGAACGGGTGCTTTCCAGAATCACGTGGAACATGGGCGAACGCTCTCCGACGTCAATGCAGCGGCTCGCCGGCGCGGCGGTCGCGGATGATCTTGCCGTCGAGCAGTTCGATGACCCGGTCGCCGAGCCCGGCGACGTCTTCCTCGTGGGTGACGAGAATCAGGGTCTGGCCTTCGCTGTGAAGTTGATCGAACAATTGCATGATGTCCGCCGAAGTCCGGGAATCGAGATTTCCCGTGGGTTCGTCGGCGAGCAGGATGGAAGGCTCGGTCACCAGGGCCCGGGCAATGGCGACTCGTTGCCTTTGGCCGCCGGAAAGCTGGTTCGGCAGATGATCCATCCGGTCGCCCAGGCCCACCCGGTCCAGCGCCTCCCGCGCCATTTCCCGGCGTCGGCGATGGCCGATACGTCGGTAAACCAGCGGCTGCATGACATTGCCGAGCGCGGTGGCCCTGGGCAACAGATTGAAGCTCTGGAAAATGAAGCCGATTTCCCGATTACGGATTTCGGCGAGCTGGTTGGGGCCGAGTTCCTCTACATAGACGCCATTAAGGAAGTACTCGCCGCGGGTGGGACGGTCGAGGCAGCCGAGAATATTGAGAAAGGTGGATTTGCCGGAGCCCGAAGAGCCAATGAAGGAGACCCAGTCGCCGCGCTGGATCTTGACGCTGATGCCGTCCAGGGCGCGGACGAGGGTGGAACCCATTTCGTAATGCTTGCTGATTTCATTCAGATGAATCAGGTTTTCGTCAGCAGTATTCATTTTCACGTCAAGCTTCATTCAAGCCATCCATGGCGCGACTTGTGTGGTTTCGCTACACCCCAGTCTCGGCATCCATGCCGAGCCGTTCGGCCCTAAAAGAGCTTCGCTCTTTTTCGACTGCGTCGACCGGGCCTCACCCCATTTCATAGTGCTTGCTGATTTCATTCAGATGAATCAGGTTGTTGTCGGCCATGTTCATTGCCGGCGCTCGACTACAGCTCCACCCGGGTGGCTTCGAGGCGGTCGCCGTCGAGGAGGTGGCGCAGTTCCCGGTCGGGACCCACGACGATTTCCACTTCGCCTTCGATATTGCTGGTCAGCTCCTGGTATTCGTCGTCGGAGGCGCCCACCTGCACCGGGGTCTTGCGGGCTACGCCGTCTTCATTGACGAAGATGTAGTACTCGCTGAGCAGTCGGGAGCGGTCTTCCTCGAAGATCAGCGCCTGGATGGGAACCGCCGGCACGGCCTGGTCCCGGGCGGTAAAAATTTCCGCCCGGCAGGACATGCCCGGTCGCAGCACCACGTCGCCGGCCTCGAGGATGTCGATTTCCACGGTAAAGCTGAGCCCCTGGCGCCCCGGTTCGATCTTGGCGGTATTGGCGATGTAGCGCACCACTCCCCGGATCGGCTCTTCCGGATAGGCAATGGCGACGATTTCGGCGCGCTGGCCCACGGCGAGATTCGCCACGTCGGCCTCGTCCACGAGCACTTCGGTATAGATGCTCTGTGGATTGGCGATGGTCATCAGCGAAGAACCGGGGATATTGGTGGAGCTGGCGATGGCGGTTTCCCCCACCTTGATGTCGAGGCTGGTGACCACCCCGTCGATGGGGGACACGATCCGGGTCTTGCTCAACTGGTCATTGACCTGCTCCAGTTGGGCCTGGGCCTGGGCGAGCCGTTCCCGGGAGGATTTCAGATCGATCCTGGCAAGCGCAAGCTGGTTGCGCATGGTGTCGAACTCTTCTTCGCCCACCAGATCCCGCTCGAACAGGCTGCGGGTCCGCTCGAACTGGCGCCCGAGATTTTCGATGCGCACTTCCTGGCGTTCGATATCGATGGTATTGAGCCGTACCGAAGCTTCCGCCTGCTCCAGCCCGGCAAGGAAATTGCGGTCATCCACCCGCAGCACGAGTTGCCCGGTTTTGACCCGGTCTCCTTCCTCGACGAAAATCTCCGCCACCTTGCCAATCACTTCGCTGCTGAGCATCACCTGCTCATGATGGGCAAGCGAGCCCGAGGCGAGAATCGACGGGCTGATGACGCGCTGGCTGACCGGCGCCACGGTGACTTCCTTGGCGTCAACTCCGAAGAAATAGCGGTTGATGAAGGGCAGGGCGACCACTCCCGCCACAAGCAGCAGAATCAGCAGGAGTTTGCGAAGATCTTTCATGTCGATGCCCGCGGTGTTGGGTCGGGGTCCTGATCAGCCTTGTCTATCCACCCGACATTATAAGCCGGGTAAAGGTTACAGCGAGAGCGTGACGCTGAGGCCTCCACTGTCGCCGCCTTCGGCGTCGATAAAGGACACATTGAACTCCGGGCCCATGGACATCAGCCCGATGGCGCCGGCCAGCAGCAGCGCCTGGGGCAGCAGCACAATGCCGGCGGACCGCAGCCAATTCCCCTGGACCCAACTGTGGTAGCCGTAGACAAGCAGGCCCAGGGTCCACAAGTACGTGAGGCTGATGGGGCCGATTACGTTGTTTATGGGAGAATCCCCGAATTGCAGGCCGAGATTCCCCAGCAGCAGGGGATCCAGTTCCATCTGGCCGATCTGGCCGCTGGGGTTGAGCAGGATGGTAATTGCCATGCCCATGATCGAGAACAGCGATGGGATTGCGGTCCAGGTGGCGAGGCAGAACCAGTTGCCAAAGCGGAAACCGTCTCCGGTCAGGGCGGACACCAGGGTCAGATAACCCGCCTGCAGCAGCCAGGTGATGATGATCCCGATGCTGGCGCCGAGAAAACCGGTAACGACGAATACCTGGGGCGACACCGATTCCATCTGCTCGTTGAATTGCTCGATCTGTTCCTCTGTTGGGTCGGCGCCGCCCTGATAGAGCAGGTTTTCCATGAACCAGGGAATATCGAGAATGCTGAAATACCAGAAAATGACTCCGGCGGTGCCGCCAGCGACGAGAATGGCGGGCAGCAGCCAGCTTGGCCGCTCTCGCAACTCGGCAAAAGCCGTGGCGGGCTCCAGCAGCACATTCAGCGCCACCCGCAGTCCGCCGACGGGCTGTGGTGTCTGCCTGGACATATGCCGCTTTCCCCGTCATTACGAAATGCGGCCAAGATATCACGAATCTGATGACAGTTCCCGTGAAAATCACCCATTGCGGCCTGCTGCTGCGGGCCTTGTCCCTGATCCTGGTGAATATGCCGGGCCGTTGCCCGGGCTGGCGGATACAGGCTGGCATATCGCGGGACGAGATCAGATGGGGCGCTCATGAAAAAAATCGGCGGCAAAGTGCTACAGTGGGGCGTCTTTGAAATTGGCGTTGATTGCATCGTGGGACTCGGGAAAACCGGCAGGCGCCGGCTGATTGGCTGGCTGGCGGTATTGCTGCCGCCGCTGTTGATTGCTGCCTGTGCGTTGCTCGACGGCGATAGTCCGCCGTCGGGTGGTTCCGGGCTGATTGCCGGGGTGGGGGAAGTCCAGCGCCTGGGTGATATCGAATACGTCGAAGTCGCCCCGCCAGCGGGCAAGGACCGGCAACTGCTGGTTTTCGTTCATGGTACGCCCGGCTCGCTGCGCGCCTTTCGCACGTATCTTGCCGACCCGCTGCTGCGGGAACGATTCCACATGATTTCGGTAAGCCGGGTGGGCTGGACCGCCGGCGCCACGGAGAAGGAGCCCTCGCTCGAAGCCCAGGCCCGGGCGTTGCGGCCCATTCTGGAAATGGACCGCTCCGGCCGGGGCGCCATACTCATGGGACATTCCTACGGCGGCCCGGTCATCGCCCGGGCGGCCATGGACTTTACCGGCCTGGTGGGCGGCCTGATCTTCGTCGCCACCACCGGCGACCCGGCACTTAGCGGCCCGCGCTGGTACAACTACATCAGCTTCTGGTGGCCCGGGTTCATACTCGGCGACCGCCTCATGGGAGCGAATGAGGAAATCATGGCGGTGCGGGAGCAACTCGCGAAAATGCTGCCGCGCTGGGAGGCCCTGACCATGCCCGCCCTGATCGTTCAAGGCGATGACGACAATCTGGTGCACCCGGGCAATGCAGACTTTCTCCACCAACAACTGGTAAATTCACACCTGTTGCCGCGCCCCGGCGGCGATCATTTCATTCTCTGGGGAGATATGCCCGTCATCCGCGACGCCATCATTACCCGCTTCGCCCCAGGTGACGGGCCACTCTGCTGACAGGACCTAAACCCACGCCCATGCAAAGGAATATTCTTCCCCGGGACTGGCGCATCCTGTTCGGACTGCTGGTCACGCTGTTCTGGTTCGTCTTTCTCGGCGTCTACATTCAGGCGAACGTGGGGTGGAGCCGTTTCATGGACCTGCCCATTGCCGAGATGGGCAATTTTCTCGAAGGCGCTTTCGCTTTCCTCGCCTTTCTCTGGCTGGTTATCGGCCTCTTCATCCAGCAATCGGTGCTGGCGGAAAACAACGAGGAATTGCGCCGAAGCAATCTGAACAGCGAAAAGCAGACCCAGGCCATCGCGGCGACCGAACTCAACGCGCGCCAGGAAACTTTCTTCAAGATCGCCGAAAGCACCCGCCGGCAGCTCGGCGCCGTCGTCGGCATGTTGTTCATTTCGAGCCAGGGCCCCGTGGGCAACAGCAATTACAACAACGAGCAATTGCAGGAAATCTGGCGCGAGTTCGCCTACGGCGATTACGAGGTCTGGTCGCGCATGTTCATCACCCTGATCGCCAACGATTCCGAAACCACCGCGGAAGAGTTGTATTTCGGCACCGAAATCCGCCGCTCGCACACCGATAACTTCATCGCCGGTTTCGAGCGGCTGCTCGACCTCGCCAGGGAGTGCGATACCGATAACCTTATTGTCGATTCGCTGGTAGTATCGGCTCACGGGCTGCTCGCTTCGCGCATGCGCGAAATGCACCCGGATTACGAATTCAAGGCCTTCGACCGGACCGACTCGCAAATTTACCTGCAGCGGTATATGGTCGAAAGCAACGAATAACCGTCGGCCCTGGCGCCGGCGCCGATTCCGCAAAGGAGGAATGAAAAATGGAACCACTGATCGCGCTGGTCATCGTGTTGGCGCTCGTCGAGTACATGGGATTCGCCCTGGCCACGGGCCGCGCCCGGCTCAAGTATGAGGTCGCCGCGCCGGCAACCACGGGCAACGAACAATTCGAACGCCATTTCCGAGCCCAGCAGAATACCCTGGAACAGCTCATCGCCTTCATCCCGGCGCTGGTCGTCTGCGGCATGTTCAGCAATGTCACCGCGGCCGCGGTGGCCGGGCTGGTGTTCATTATCGGCCGCTTGCTGTACTACCGGGGCTACGTCAAGGAGCCCAAGAGCCGCAGCCTGGGCTTCGGCATCGGTTTTCTCGCCATGGTCTATCTGCTGATCGCGAGCCTGGTGGGCGTGGTCGGCGCAATGATGTAGCGGGCGACCATGAACGCGCAGCCTTCCCGGACCAACTTTTCGGCGTTGAGGCAACTTGCGCTGTATGCGCTGTACGTCGTGTTCGGCCTGGCGGCCGTGGTCTGGCTGCTCGGCCTGGCGGCGAACAGCACCGGTAGCGCCGTGACCGGCGGCGCCATCGACGCGGAAAACGACGCCATCACCATCGCCCTGCGCACCGAGCCGCCGCAACTCGACTACGGGCGCGCCACCGATTCGAGCAGTTTGACCGTGTTGTTCCACACCATGGAAGGGCTGCTGACCTACGACGACGAGATGGCGCTGATTCCCGGCGTCGCCGAACGCTGGGAAATCCGCGAAGACGGCGCGACCTTCTGGCTGCGCGAGGACGCCCGCTGGAGCAACGGCGAGCCGGTTACCGCCCACGACTTCGTTTTCGCCTGGCGCCGGGTGCAGGATCCGGCCACGGCTTCGGCCTATGCCTTCATCATGTATCCGGTGAAAAACGCCGAGGCGATCAATCGCGGCGACCTGCCCAGGGAAACGCTGGGCGTTCGGGCCGTTGGCGACCGAATTCTCGAAGTCGAATTCGAGCAGCCGACGCCGTATTTCGACAAGCTGGTCGCCTTCGTCACCTTCTATCCCATCAATGAGGCCTTTTTCGAGTCGACCGGCGGCCGCTTCGGCGCCGACGCCGACATGCTGCTCTACAACGGTCCGTACCTGATGACCGAATGGGTGCATAGCGCGTCGATGCGCTGGGAGCGCAATCCGGGTTACTGGGGAGACCACAAGGGTTTCATCGACACGATCAACGTCGGCTATATCACCCAGGACGTGAACGCCCGCCTGAATCTGTTCAAGGACGGCCAGATCGCCGATACGCAACTCGTGCCGCAAATGCTCGGCGAGGCGATGGAACGGCGCTGGCAGATCGACCGCTCGATGGACGGCACGGTGTTCTTCCTGCAACTCAATTTCCGCGACGGCCACGTCACCGCCAACAAGAACTTCCGCAAGGCCCTGCTGCTGGCCCAGGATCCGGTCGAATTCGTCTACAAGGCGCTGAAAGAGCCGAGCTATATGCCGGCCGTCAGCCTGTTCCCGTACTGGATTCGCGGCGCCGAAGACTATTTTCGCCAGGAGCATCCGCCCATACCCCATGAGTACAACGTGGCGAAAGCCCGGGAGCACCTTGAACTCGCCCGGCAGGAGCTCGGCCTGGAAGAGTTTCCGCCGATCCACCTGCTCGCCGACGACAGTCCGCTCGGCTCGATTTCCGCCGAGTATTTCCAGGCCGTGTACGCGCGCAATCTCGGCCTGGAAATGCGCATCGACAAGCAGATCTTCAAGCAGCGCCTGGCGAAAATGGACGCCGGCGAATTCGATATCGTCGTCAGCGGCTGGGGTCCCGACTACGACGACGCGCTGACCTTCGGCGACCTGTTCTCCTCCTGGAACCTGAACAATCGCGGGCGCTATTCCAGCCCGGAAATGGACGCCCTCATACGCATTGCACAGTCGGAACTCGATCCGGTCAGGCGCATGGAGGCTTTCGCGCGGATACAGGATCTGGTGCGTGAAGACGTGGTCATCGTGCCGATGTACGAACGCGGCTGGTCCTTCGTCGTCGATCCGCGGCTGAAAGGATTCAAGCGCAGGGCCGTCGGCCCCGAGGTGGATTACACCTATGCCCGGATAGACGAACAGGCGGCCGACTGACCCCATGCGGCAGGGAATGGCCTGGTACGTCTGCAAGCGCCTGCTACAGGGCGTGGTGACGGTCTGGTTCATCGCCACCGCCACATTCTTCGCCATGCACAATGTGCCCGGCGACCCGCTGCTGAACGACCGCGCGATGACGCCGGCGATACGCGCCAATCTCGAAGCGCGCTACGGTCTCGACCAGCCGCTGTTCAACCAGTACC
Organism: Pseudomonadales bacterium; assembly: GCA_022819645.1. Lineage (GTDB taxonomy): Bacteria > Pseudomonadota > Gammaproteobacteria > Pseudomonadales > Pseudohongiellaceae > UBA9145. The sequence continues at coordinate 4,061 of JAJEGU010000069.1, read as the reverse complement.
TGATCTACCTGGGCAATCTCGCCCAAGGCGATTTCGGCATTTCCTTTACCCAGGAGAATCGCCAGGTCAACGACATCATCCGCGAGCATTTTCCGGTTTCCGCCACGCTGGGGATTCTGGCGGTGCTGTTCGCCGCCGCGGGCGGCGTGCTCTGGGGCGCGCTCACGGCCCTGTATCGCAACCGGATGCCGGACTACGTCATCATGTTCCTGGTGATTCTCGGCATTTCGGTGCCGAGTTTCGTGGTTGCGGCGCTGAGTCAGTTGGGCCTGGTGACCTTGAATACCCTTGTCGGCCGCAGCTTGCTGCCGGTGGCTGGCTGGGGCAGCGTCTTTCATATGCTCACTCCGGCGCTGGTGCTCGGTCTGAGCACCATGGCCTATCTGACGCGCCTGATGCGGTCCTCGATGCTGGAAATCATCGATTCGGATTTCGTGCGCACGGCCAAGTCCAAGGGGGTGCCGCCGGCGCTCATCTTTTCACGCCATCAATTACGCAATGCGATCCTGCCCGTGGTGACCGTGCTCGGACCGCAGATCGCGGTGATCACCACCGGCGGATTCGTGGTGGAACTCGTCTTCGCCATCCCCGGGCTCGGGCGCTTTTTCGTCGAAGCCGTGCAGCAACTCGACTACACGGTGATCATGGGCACGACGGTGTTCTATGGCGCCTTTCTCGTGTTCATGGTGATCGTGGTCGATCTGCTCTACGGTTTCATCGACCCCCGCGTGAGGCTGCAATGAAATGAGTTACGGCGCCGCCGATTTTCTGCCGGTCAGCGGGCAGCGCGACGTGCATGGCATCAGCCGTCCGTCGCTATCGTATCTGCAGGATGCGTGGCTGCGGCTGAAGGCCAACCGGCGTGCGCTGGCTTCGCTTTATCTGGTGCTTGGACTGTTGTTCTTCACCATTGCCGGGCCCTGGATCTGGCGGGTCGATTCAGCGGTGCAGGATCTCGACCAGATCAGCCAGCCTCCAGGGGTGGACCGCGCCGCGCTGATCGTGCCCGATTATCAATCCTGGGACGGCGCCGGCGAGGCCGGGCCGTTGCATGTGGTGGGCGACGCCACTTCGCAATCGGTGCGGCTCAAGTGGGACGCCTTGCCTGGGGCGAACGGCCATCGCGTGTATCGCAACATCTTTCCGGTCGGTCCCGAACTGGCCTATGGCATGCCGCTGGCGGAGTTCTTCGACAATACCATCCTGTATCACGAGGACCGTCTCGATCTGCGCCCCGGCCGCTACTTCTACTCGGTCGTGGCTCTTGGCGAAGACGGCGCGGTAACCGCCAATTACGAGTCACTGACCGTCGATGTGCGACGCGTCACGACGCTGGCGGAAGCCGTCGACCGCGGGCTGATCGAGAACGGGGATCAACTGGCGGTAGGCGATTCGATCGAACTGCAATTGCATCCCCTCGGCACCGACTATCTCGGCCGCGACATGCTTGCCAGGCTGATGGCCGGTGCTCGCGTCTCGCTGTTCATCGGCATCGTCGCGCCCGCGCTGTTCGTGCTGTTCGGCGTGGTATTCGGCGCCGCGGCCGGCTTTATCGGCGGCAGGGTCGATCAGTTCATGATGCGCTTCGCCGATTTCGTCGTCGCGCTGCCTTTCCTGCTGTTCATGATCCTGTTCAAGATCGCCTTCGGCATCGGGCCCGGCGAAAGCGGCGTAATGCCGATGCTCGTGGCGATGGTGGTGCTGTTATGGCCCGCCACGGCCCGGCTGGTCCGCGGGCAGATTCTGCAATTGCGCGAGGCGGCTTATGTCCAGGCCTCGCAATTGCTTGGAGCGCGCACCAACTACCTGGTATTGCGGCATATGTTGCCGAACACGCTCGGAGTCGTGCTCGTGACCCTGACCTTCGAGATTCCCAAGGCGATCTTCGTCGAGGCCTTTCTCTCCTTCATCGGCATGGGCGTGGCGCCGCCGACGCCGTCCTGGGGCTCGATGTCCAACGAGGGTATCGCCACCATGTTGACCACGCCGCATGAACTGATTTTTCCGGCGCTGTTCATCAGTATCACCGTACTTGCCTTCAATCTGCTCGGCGACGGCCTGCGCGACGCCCTCGACGCGCGCATGAGGAACGCGGGATGACGGCGGCGCCGCTGTTGCAGGTGGAAGACCTGCATGTGGAGTTCGCGACCCACGGCGGTACCGTGCGAGCCGTGCGCGGAGTCGATTTTTCGGTCGACTCGAACCGCACCCTGGCCATCGTCGGCGAGTCGGGCTGCGGCAAATCGGTCAGCGTGCAAAGCATCATGGGCCTGATTCCCGTTCCGCCGGGACGCATCGGCCCCGGTTCCGCGCTACTGCGCGGTCAGGAGATTCTCGGCAACAACGTCGTCAACGGCCGCGATGTGCGCGGGTCGGAGATCGGCATGATCTTTCAGGATCCGATGACCTCGCTCAATCCGACCATGACCATCGGCGCCCAGATCGCCGAGCCCTTGCAGGTCCATCGCGGCTATGGCGCGGGCCGGGCGCGGGAAGAAGCGATCCGCCTGCTCGAATCCTGCCGTATTCCGGAAGCGCGCAAGCGCGCGGGCCAGTATCCGTTCGAATTCTCCGGCGGCATGTTGCAACGCGCCATGATCGCCATGGCGATCTCGTGCAAGCCGGCGCTGCTGATCGCCGACGAGCCGACCACGGCGCTGGACGTGACGATCCAGTCCCAGATTCTCGACCTGATGCGCGATCTGCAACGCGAGACCGGCATGGCCATCATCCTCATCACCCACGACCTCGGCGTGGTGGCGCGGATGGCCGACGAGGTGCTGGTCATGTACGCGGGCGAGGTCGTCGAGAAGGGCGGCGTCGACGATGTCTTCTACCGCTCCGCGCACCCCTACACCCTCGGCCTCAAGGCCGCCATGCCGTCCAACCGCGACGACTCCGCGCAGGTCTTGACCCCCATCGACGGCAGCCCGCCCGACCTCTTCGCGCCGCCTGGTGGTTGCGGCTACTTCGCCCGCTGCCCCTACGCCATGCAGGCCTGCGAGGACAACCACCCGGAGTCCTTCGATCTCCACGCCGACCACTTCGCCCGGTGCTGGCTGCACCACGAAGATTGCGATGTGGAAGCAACGGATGTCCATCGGACGACCGCATCGGAGTAGGTCATGTTGCGCGCGGTGACGGACCGTGGGCGTCAAGCCAAGGAGCGGCTCGCCGGCAAGATACGCAGCAGGATTCGCGAACGCGCGATCAAGAAGGCGAAGGTCCGGATCGCCCTGCATGGCCGCAAAATCGAGGACTTCTCCGAGGACGAACTGGAGATCGTCGTCGCCGACGAGGAGGAGAAAGTCCGCAAGCAGATTCTGGTGGTGCCGCTGATCGCCATCGGCATCGTGCTCGGCATCACATAACCGTTCGCCATGCTGAATCAACTCCTGAAGTTCACCCTGGTCTCGGGTTTCCTGCTGTGGCTGCGGCGACGGTGGAAGTGGCTCCTGGGGTGCGCCTCGGTGATTGTGGCGGCGATGTACCTGCACGCCGAGTTCCTGGCCTACGTCGCGGCGTTGCCGCCAGAGTCGGATCGGGCTGCGGCGGCGAGCGAGTACATATCGGTGGCGTTCTTCGCAAAGAACGTCGTGATCCTCGTGTCGCTGCTGACCTACTTTCTTGGCGAGATGCGCGCCTCAAGACGGAGCCGGGATAGGCCTCGGCGCGCGAGTTCCCCGGCGGCACCACGCCAGAACTCCGCGTCCGAAGCCGGATCCGCTGCCAATGATGACGCGACGGACGACGGATTCGACTTCCTTCGGCACGGGAGGAAGCTCGAGAACCGAGCCGAGAAGGTCATCAAGGGCAAACCGTCGTAGTGACCGCTTGGGAGTCAAACGGTGCCGCCGTGCGCTAGTCTAGGGCCATGAGACTACACATAGCGTTGCCCGACGATCTTGTCACAGAACTTGATCGACGGGCCGGTTCCGGGCGGCGCAGCGCCTACATCTGCGAACTCATTCGACGTGGTCTGGACGATGAACGGCGCTGGGACGACATTGAAGCGGCACTAGGCGGGATCGATGACACCGGACACGAGTGGGACGAGGATC
>JAJEGU010000017.1 GCA_022819645.1 Pseudomonadales bacterium | reverse complement strand
CCCTGCCCGCCTGGGTGGGAGCGACCGCCGAGCCCACCGCGGCCTTCACCGCCGAGGACGCCGAGGACGAGGAATCGAAGTGGTCCGGCTGGACGCCGGTGCGCGAGATATTGCAGTGTCTGGAAAAAACCTACGGCGGCGGTTCCACGGACTCCGCCGTCGGCGGCGTCCCGCCCATGGGTCAATCCGGCGAAGTGGGAACCACGACTTCCGGCGAGGCAAGGGAACGCAACCGCTGGAACCCGCAAGACAGCCCGGGAGGATTCGAGCTGGATGCATCGCCAGATTTCGCCGCCGGCGCCTGCGTATCCCCGCGACTGCGGTCCGAAGCGGTGGCAAGGGCCAACGAAACCTGGCGTGGCGCATCCCACGTGGAGCGCTGGCTGCGGGTGGGACAGACCTTCTCCGGCGGCGCCAACGACGCCACGGTGGTCACCCCCGCCGAAGCGCATTTCCACGCCGCGGCGGGCCAACCCGGCTGGCTGCCCGTGGCCGATGCGCTCAGGTGCCTGGAACGGCAGTCCCTGCGGGAGGCGATGTCGAGATAATCCGGCCGCGCCGCCCGGACAGACCGCATTCCGTCCGGGTGGCGCAGCCGAAAAAGAGCGAAGCCCCACCTCCCGTCATTCCGCGCGAAGCGAAGCGTAGTCGCGGAATCCCATGGGGTGGCATCCCGGGGAGATTCTGCGACTCCGCTTCGCTGCGCGCGGGATGACATGTCAGGGAAAGGTGGGCCTTCGCTCCACGCGGAATGACGGAAGCGGCTGTTTACCGTCGGCGAGGGCGAGCCGGCGAATGGATTCCAACGGCACGTAGTATAAAATTGCCGCTTTTCAAAACCAGGGAATCCACATGAACTTTGCCGGGACCGATGCCTATGTGGCCACCGGACAGTTGCGGATGGCGGTCAACGCCGCGATACGGCTGCGCAAGCCATTACTGATCAAGGGCGAGCCGGGAACCGGCAAGACCATGCTCGCCGAACAGATTGCCCTCGCGCTCGATCTGCCCTTCATCCAGTGGCATATCAAATCCACCACCCGGGCCCAGCAGGGCCTGTATGAGTACGATGCGGTGTCGCGCCTGCGGGATTCCCAACTCGGCGAAGAGAAAGTGCGCGACATCGGCAACTACATCGTCCAGGGCAAGCTCTGGCAGGCCTTTGCCTCGGAGCGGCAGTGCGTGTTGCTGATCGACGAAATCGACAAGGCCGATATCGAATTCCCCAATGATCTGCTGCTCGAACTCGACAAGATGGAGTTTTACGTCTATGAAACCCGGGAGCTGATCAAGGCCAGAACCCGGCCCATCGTGGTGATTACCAGCAACAACGAAAAGGAACTGCCGGACGCTTTCCTGCGCCGTTGTTTCTTCCATTACATCGATTTCCCAGACGCCCTCACCATGGAGAAAATCATCGATGTCCATTACCCCGATATCCGCAAGAAACTGGTGCGCGAGGCCATGGAGATTTTCTTCGACCTGCGCAAGGTGCCGGGCCTGAAGAAAAAGCCCTCAACATCGGAACTGCTCGACTGGCTGAAACTGCTGATGGCCGACGACATGCCCGACGACGTGCTCAAGGACCGCGACTCGGCAAGCGCGATTCCGCCGCTGTACGGCGCCCTGCTGAAAAATGAGGGAGACGTGCAATTGCTCGAAAAACTCGCCTTCATGCACCGCGCCGGGCGCTGAAGCCAAAGCCGGTTGCCAACCGATGCTCATCCGTTTTTTCACCCACCTCAAGGACAGCGGCCTGCCGGTTTCGGTGACGGAACTGTTCGCCCTGCTTGAGTGCCTCGACGAAAACATCATCTTCGGCAACGTGGATGAGTTCTACCATCTCGCCCGCCTGTGCATGGTCAAGGACGAAAAACACTTCGACCGCTTCGACCGGGCTTTCTCCAGCTATTTCGAGGATATCGAGGCAGCCAGCGACATTCTGCTCCACAAGCTGCCGGAAGAATGGCTGCGGCGCCGCTTCGAGGCTTCCCTGAGCGAGGAGGACAAGGCGCGCCTCGAAAGCCTCGGCGGCCTCGAGAAACTGCTTGAGGAATTCCGCAAGCGACTGGAAGAACAGGGCAAACGACACGAAGGCGGGAGCAAGTGGATCGGCACCGGCGGCACTTCGCCATTCGGCGCCTATGGTTACCATCCCGAGGGGATCTGCATCGGCCAGCCGGAAGGCAGAAGCGGCAAGGCGGTCAAGGTCTGGGACCGGCGCGAATACCGCGACCTCGACGACAGCGTGGAGATCGGCACCCGCAATATCAAGCTCGCCCTGCGCAAGCTGCGCAGGTTCGCGCGCACCGGCGCGGAGGAGGAACTCGACATGAATGACACGATTTCCTCCACCGCCAAAAAGGCCGGCCTGCTCGACATCAAGATGGTCCCGGAGCGCCACAACGCGGTGAAGGTGCTGCTGTTCTTCGATGTGGGCGGCTCCATGGACCCGCACGTCAAGGTCTGCGAGGAGCTGTTTTCGGCGGCGCGTTCCGAGTTCAAGCATCTGGAATACTATTATTTCCACAACTTTCTCTATGAATCGGTCTGGACCCGGGGCCGGCGGCGCCATGCCGAAACCGAATCGACCTTTGAACTGATTCACAAGTATCCCGCGGACTACAAGGTCGTCTTTGTCGGCGACGCCACCATGGCGCCCTATGAAATCACCCACGCCGGCGGCAGTATCGAGCATTACAACGAGGAGCCCGGCGCGGTCTGGATGCAGCGCATGAGCGAGCATTTCGAGCATCTGGTCTGGCTCAATCCCACGCCGCGGGACTATTGGGAACACAGCTATTCCATCGGGCTCGTGCGGGAACTCGTGACAAACCGCATGATGCCGTTGACCATAAGGGGGCTGGAAGAAGCCATGGCCAGCCTGCTGCGCTGAAAATCATCGGTGTGGCAACAATGGCGGCAATTCTCATCTGACGGAAGCCCTCATTTCGCCGGTTCTTCGGGCAGTCGAATTCCCACGCCGAGCAGGCGCACCGGCTTGCCGCCGCGCTGGAATCCGGTGTCCAACAGCTGCGCGAAATTTTCCGCCACAAGCGATGCCGACAGCATTTCCACTGTGGTCTGGCTGAAATCGTGGAACTTGATTTTCACCACTTGCTTGCGAATCCGCACCGGGCCGGGCCGCCCGCCGATCCGCTGCTCCAACTGGGCAATCAAGCCCGGCAACTCCGCGAGACAGGCCGGCAGGTCCGGCAGATCACTGGCGTAGGTGCGCTCCACGCTGATGGATTTGCGGATCCGGTGCGGCTGCACCGGCCGCTCATCAATGCCCCGGCTCTGCAGATACAGCCGCTGGCCAAAGCGACCGAAACGCCGCTGCAGTTCATCCTGGGACAGGCCCTGCAATTCACCGCAGGTGGCAATACCGAGTTCGCGCAGTTTGCCACTGGTTACCTTGCCCACGCCATGCAATCTGGAAACCGGCAATTTTCCAATGAAATCCCCCACTGCCTCCGGGGCCACCAGATACTGGCCATCGGGTTTGTTCCAGTCACTGGCGATCTTGGCAAGGAGTTTGTTCGGCGCGATGCCGGCAGAGATGGTGATGCCGATTTCTTCCCGCACCGCCTTGCGTATCGCCTCGGCGACACGAACCGCATCGCCGCCGAACTCCCTGCAGTCGCTGACATCGAGATAGGCTTCATCGAGTGAGAGCGGTTCGATGATGTCCGTGTAGCGGCGGAAAACTTCGTGCACCTGGCGGGAAATCCGCCGGTATTTTTCCATGTCCGGGCGGATGATGATCAAATTGGCGCAGCGCCGCCGGGCTGTGGCCGAAGGCATGGCGGAATGAATGCCGAACTTGCGCGCCACGTAGTTGCAGGTGGCAATGACTCCCCGCTGTTCCGGCAAGCCGCCCACGGCCACGGGCTTGCCCGCCAGGGCGGGATTGTCCCGCTCCTCCACCGAAGCATAGAAGCTGTCGCAATCGCAATGGATGATGTGGGGCGCCACGGCAGGCGACCGCGAACTCAGGCGCGGCTGCGCTCGAAATGTTTCATGAAGTCCGCCAGCGCCTTGCAGCCGGCGGTGGGCATGGCATTGTAGATCGACGCCCGGGCGCCGCCCACATTGCGGTGTCCCTTGAGAGCGTAAAGGCCATTGTCGCCCGCCTCTCGCAGAAAGTCCCCGAGCCGCGCGTCATCGGCGAGACGGAAAGTCACGTTCATGTGGGATCGATGCGGCGGATGGGCTGTGCCCAGGTAGAAATCGCTATGGTCAATGACATCGTACAGCAGCGCCGCCTTGGCCGTGTTGCGTTGCTCGATGGCCGCCACGCCGCCTTCATCCCGCAGCCATTCAAGCACGAGTTTCATCAGGTACAGGGCGAAAGTGTTGATGGTATTGGCCAGGGAATGTTTTTCGGCGCAGGCCTGGTAATTGAGCAGGGCGGGGGTTTCCGGCAGGGCGTGGCCGAGCAGGTCTTCCCGGATAATCACCACGGCAAGCCCGGAAGGTCCGAGGTTTTTTTGCAACGAAGCAAAAACCGCCCCGAACCGGTTCATGTCGAATCGCCTCGACAGCAATTCCGAAGTCATGTCGGCCACCAGGGGGATGGCGCCGGTGTCGGGAAAATCATTCCAGCGGGTGCCGTAAATCGTATTGTTGCTGGTGATGTGGACATAGGAAGCGTCCGGTGCCAGCCCGTCCGGCCGGAACTCGGGAATCCGGTCGAAATTACTGGCGGCGCTGCTGCGGGAAGTATCGATTTCGCCATAGCGGGCGGCTTCCTTCGCCGCAAGATTGGCGAAATTGCCGGACACCACATAGGCGGCCCGACGCGCCGGGCTGCGCTGGATCAGATTCAGGGGAATCGCCGAAAACTGCATCTGGGCGCCGCCATGAACGTAGAGGATCCGGTAGTTTTCCGGGATTTCCGCAAGTTCGGCGAGCAGCGCGTCGGTGGCCTCGACGATTTCCATGAAATCCACCGAACGATGACTGATTTCAATCACCGAAGCACCGATCCCCCGGTAGTTCAGAAATTCCCGCTGGGCCTGTTCCATTACCGGCCCTGGCAACATGGCGGGGCCTGCCCCAAAATTGTAAACCCGCTTGTTCATGATTGGTTCCAATCCGGCTCCGGTCGCTTTCGCTTTCGCGAATTCCTGCGGCGCAGGCTCCTAGGTATTCCCTGAAAAACTCCACGGATGGAGTTTTTCAGGGAATACCTAGATCGCAGTGACTTTGATGACCTGTTCCACGCCGCGCATGGCGTCGAGGACTTTTGACGACGCTGGCTGTTCGAGATCGATCAGGTTGTAGGCGATATCGCCGCGGCTCTTGTTGAGCAGGTCGATTACATTGATATTCTGGTCGGCAAGGATCGAGGTAATTTGCCCAAGCATTTTTGGCACATTGCGGTTGGCAATGGCCAGCCGCGTTCCCGGCGCCGCGCCGGGAATTCGTTCCAGATGCAGATTGGGGAAATTCACCGAATTGCTGATATTGCCATTTTCCAGGAAATCCCGCAGTTGATTTGCCGCCATGACGGCGCAATTCTCCTCCGCCTCCCGGGTGCTCGCGCCGATATGGGGCATGCTGATCACATCATCCCGGCCAATCAGTTCGGCCTGGGGAAAATCACTGACGTAATTCTGCAGTTGCCCGGAATCCAGGGCTTCCCGCAGGGCTTCCACATTGACGATTTCCCCCCGGGCAAAATTGAGCAGGCTGGCGCCGGGCTTCATGGCGGTGAACAGTTCGCGATTCATCAGACCCCGGGTCGAATCGAGCACGGGCAGGTGCAGGCTCACATAATCCGAACTTGCCACCAGGGCCTGCAGGCTGTCCTTGCGCTTGACCTTGTTGGGCAGGCGCCAGGCGGCCTCCACTGACAATGCCGGGTCATAGCCGTGAACTTTCATGTTGAGCCGGATACCCATTTCCGCCACCCGGGAACCAATGGCCCCGAGGCCGATCACGCCCAGGGTCTTGCCGGCGATTTCCGAGCCCTTGAACTGTTTTTTGTTCGATTCGATCAGGCGCGAATACTCGGCCGGGTCGCTGACGCCATTCTCTTCGGCGAAACGAATGCCCGGGATAATTCCCCTGGACGCCAGCAGCAGGCCGCAGAGCACGAGTTCCTTCACCGCATTGGCGTTGGCGCCGGGGGTATTGAAAACCACCACCCCGGCCCTGGTGCATTCTTCCACCGGCACGTTATTGGTGCCCGCCCCGGCCCGGGCCACCGCCCGCAGCCCGCCATTGACCATGGCCGGGTCCAGCTTGTGACTGCGCAACAGGATCGCATGGGGGTCCGCCTGGGAATTGCCGAAGCGGTACATTTTCGGCGGAAAAATCGCCAATCCCCTGTCTGCAATCGAATTGTAGAGCTGGATACGGTACATCGTGTTTCCCTGGATACGACAAGCTGAACGAACTGGATGAGGATGAATGCGGCCACTCCCGCGGGGGCCGCGATTATGGCGCGGATGGGGCCTGAATGCCAGTGAGGTGAGCCGGGCCTCACCCTCATTCGTAACCAAGTCTGCGCGGCAGGATCAATCGCAGTAGCGAATCCCGCATGCGACGCAAGCTGTCGGGGAGGGCCAGCATGGCCGGGGTGACGATCAGGGTCAGGATGGTGGCGAAGGACAGGCCGAAAACAATGGCCGAGGCCAGGGCCACCCATTGCGAGGTAATCGGGCCGCCCACTTCGATTTCGGCGCCGATGAGGTCCACCGATACGTGCATGGCCAGCGGCAGCAGGCCGAAGCCGGTGGTGAAGGTGGTCAGGAATACCGGGCGCAGGCGTTGCACGCCGGTGTGAACGATCACTTCCTGCAGCGACCATTCCGGGTGCTGGCGGCGCAGCACGTTGAAGGTGTCGATCAGGACGATATTGTTGTTGACGATGATGCCGGCAAGGGCGACGATGCCGATGCCGGTGAGAATGACGCTGAAAGTCTGGCCGGTGATGAGCAGGCCGAGCAGCACCCCGGAAGTCGATAACAGAATCGACGAAAGAATCAGCAGCGACTGGTAATAGCTGTTGAACTGGGTGATCAGCAGAATCGCCATCAGCGCCATCGCCAGGGAGAAAGCCTGGGTGAGAAAGGCCGCGGATTGCGCCTGTTCTTCATTGGCGCCGCGGAACTGGTAGTCCACGCCGGCCACGGGAGGGTTGTTCTCAAGCCAGGCCGCAAGCTCCTGCACCTTGTTGTCGGCGACGATGCCCGGCGCCGGATTGGCGCGCACATACACCACGCGATTGCCATTGACCCGCTGGATGGAGCTTACCGCGGGCCTGGCTTCCCGGGTGATGAAGCTGCTGATGGGAACCGGCCCGTTGGCGGTGGCGATGCGGATGGTGTCTATTTCGTCGAGGCCACGGTATTCCCGCGGATAGCGCAGGCGGATATCGACTTCCTCCTCGGTGTCGTCCGGCCGGTACACTCCCATGAACACGCCATTGGTCAGCATCTGGATGGCGGTGCCGATTTCGGCCATGCTCGCCCCCATGATGGCCGCCTGGGCCCGGTCCACGGAGATTTCCCACTCGATGCCGGGAACCGGCGCGGTATCGTCGATGTCGATCAGGCCGGTCATGGTTTCTTCCATGTAGGTGCGGATTCTTCTCGCCTCGGAGAACAGCAGATCGAGATTTTCACCGGAAAGCTCCAACTGGACTTCCTTGCCCACCGGCGGGCCATCCTCGATGGGCGCCACTTCGGCCCGGGCGCCGGGCAGGCCGGTAATGGCCTGGCGATAGAGATTTTCCAGTTCAATGCCATTGACGTCCCGGTCCCTGCGATCGGTCATTTCGATGTAGATCGAACCGATCAGGTCCGAGGCGGTTTGCTGGTCTCCGCCCATCTGCATGCCGGCGCCGGACTGGGTGACGATACCCTTGAAATGGCCCACCTGGCGGATGCGGTCCTCGACTTCAAGCATGATGTCGCGCAGTTCCGCCGGGGAGTAATTGCCCCGGGCGAAAACATGCACCCTGGTCTGATTGGGCTCGACGCCGGTGAAAAATTCCACGCCCCGGCCCAAAGTCGCATAGGCTCCGACAATGACCACCAGGGTGGTGATGCTGAGCAGGAAAACCGTGCCCGGAAAGCGCACCGCGAGCCCAAGCAGTTTGGCGTAGGCCGCGGTAATGCCGCCGGTCTGCTCCGGGTCGCCGTCTTCCAGGGCGCGCAGATACTTCTTGTCGGCATCCGAGGAACGGCCGATCAGGGCGCCAATGGCGGGAGCGAAGAGCAGGGCGTACAGCAGCGAGCCGATGAGCACCGCGAACACGGTAATCGGCAGATAGCTCATGAACTGCCCCGCGACCCCGGGCCAGAACATGATCGGCAGGAAGGCCGCCAGAGTGGTGGCGGTGGATGCGGTAATCGGCCAGAACATGCGCTCCACCGCCGCCCGGTACGCCTGTTTGCTGTCGAGGCCTTCCGCCATCTTGCGGTCGGCGTATTCCACGAGCACGATGGCGCCGTCGATCAGCATGCCGAGGCCGAGAAGCAGGCCGAAGATCACCATGAAATTGTAGGTGAATCCCATGATGGTGATGACGATGAAGGCGAAGAAAAAGGAGAAAGGCACCGCCAGGGTGACCAGCAGGCCCGAACGCACGCCCACCGCCGCAATCACCACGATCAGCACCAGCGCCATGGCGGTGGCCATATTGCCTTGCAGGCCCATGTTCTGTTCGAGGACCAGGGGGGCGGTGTTGTTGATGTAGTCCACATTGACCGCCGGCGGCAACTGGGGTCGAATTTCGCTCACGACTTCGTCGATGGCCGCCATGGTGTCCACCAGGTTGGCGCCCTTGCGCTTCATCACATTGAGGGAAATCGCCGGGGCGCCATTGGCGTAGGAGAAGCGGGTCGCGTCCTTGAAGGTGCGCCGTACGCTGGCCACATCGCCCACGGTGAGCACGCCAAGGTCGTTCGACACCAGAGGCAGGTCGAACAGGTCGTCGGCGGTTTCGATCAGGCCAGGCACCTTGATGGAGAAGCTGCCGCGGCCGGTGTCCACCTGCCCGGCGGGAATCAGCCGGTTGTTGCCAAGCACCGCCTGGCCGATCACCGTGCTCGGAAAGCCATAGGTTTCCAGCTTGTTCGGATCGACGATGGCCTCCATCAATTCTTCCCGGTTGCCCACCATCTGGGCTTCAAGCACCGGCGGCAGAATCTCGACCCGGCTCTGCAACTCCTCGGCCACCCGCAGCAGGGTCCGCTCCGGCACGCCTTCGCCGGTAATGACGATATTCACCACGGGAATGCCCGAGGCGGAAACTTCCTGAATGATCGGTTCCTCGGTATCCGGCGGGAACCACACCTTGGCGCGGTCGATGGCTTCCCGCAGCTCGTTGAGCGCCGCCTGGGAATCCATGTCGATATCGAACTCGGCCACGATGGTGGCGGCGTTCTCGCTGGAGAAGGTCGTGTATTCGGTGATGCCGTCCAGCGCCTTGAGTTCGACTTCCACCGGCTTGGAAATCAGCCGTTCCGAGTCCTCCGGGGAAATGCCCTCGTGAATCACCGTGGTGACGATGATCGGCACCTGCACATCGGGGTTCAGTTCCACGGGAATCGCCAGATAGCAGGCGAAACCGGTGAGCATGATGGCGGCAAAGCTCGTCAGCGTGGTGCGCGATCTGGCGACGGCGGCGTCAATGTACTTCATGTTTCCGCCCCGTCTTACTGTGTCTGGCCGAGATCGGCGGTGACCACCTGGCCGGGAAAGACAATCTCCTGGCCAATGGTGATCAGGTTGACTTCGCCCTCAAGCCCGCTGACCCAGACCCCCGGCTCCAGCAGGCCGGTGTTGTCGCCGACGATTTCGATATTGCGAAAGCGCACGGTCTGGTTTGCGTCGATGATCTTGACGCCAAGCAGGCCAAGGTCATCGAGGGTGAGGGCTGAGGAGGGGATCAGGTGGGCGCTGATTTCATCGGCGCTGACCTGCATTTCGGCGGTAATGCCCGAACGGATGGCAAACTGCTCCGGGTCCACCTCGATTTCGATGCGGTAGCTGCGCGAGGAGGGGTCCGCCGAGCGGGAAAGATAAATGACGCGACCGGTGATGGTTTCCCCGCTGACGAGTTCGGCGCTGACCGCTGCGCCCAGGGTGATGCGACCGATGTCCTGCTCCGGCACCAGACCGATCAGGAGCATGGGGTCGTCGTCGAGCACCGAGGCGCAGACCGTGCCGACATTGAGCAGATCGCCGATTTCCACCGTGCGCGATTCCACAATGCCGTCAAAGGGAGCGATGATGCGGATCTTTTCCAGGGCGATGGAGGCCCTTGCCACCGCCGCCCTGGCGGAGGCCAGCGCCGCCTTGTACTGGGCCACCGCGACATCGGATTGCAGGTCCCGGCTTTGCAGATCCAGGGCCGCCTCGTATTCGAATTCGGCCTGCTCCCGGCGGCTGAGGGCTTCATCGAGATCGGCCTGGCGGTCGTCCACGGCGATTTCACAAAGCGTATCGCCCGCCCGCACCCGGGCGCCCCGGGGCACCGGGTCGGCGACAATGCGCCCCGCCTGTTCGGCGCGGACTTCCACATGACGGAAAGCCTCGGTGCGGCCGCGAACGCGAACCGTGGCGGCATAAAGCCGGGGCGAAATCCGCGCCGCGCGGACGAAGGGCACATCCGCCGCGCTACCCGCCGGCGCATCGGCCGGCAGGGCGAGGATGGACGGCGCGGCGCGCGGGCCCGCGGCAAGCTCTGCCTCGTCGCCGCTTTCCGCGCTGCGTGGTATGAAAAGCCAGGCGCAGAGAACGATCAGAAGCAATCCGGCGACAATCTGTTGTTTCTTCACGCGAACCTCTATTTACCCGGCATTTTTTCAGACAGCCATGTGGTCAGACCGCGGCAATGGCTCCCGATGCCTATTTACGTGAGAACGCCGCTGGCGGATGAAAAGTTACGCCCGGGCAATTCAATTACTGAATTTCATGGAAGCGGAATTGTAACCCATTGCTTGCCATTCAATACATATTCAGTTCCAGTATCCGTTACGGATTGTAACTGTCTCGTTCTTGCCGACGATGCCCTTGTGCTACAGTGCGTTCCATGAACAGTGGAGGAAAAACCCGAAACGCCAGTTCCCCATCGGCATCCAGGCCTTTCGCAAGATACGCGACGCGGGAAGCCACTACGCCGGCAAGACGCCGCACATTGAACGCTTGATCGAACAGGGCGCACATTACTTCCTGTCGCGCCCGCAGCGGTGTATTACAATTGCGCCTCGCGGAAAATGACGGACATTCGGATGGAGAAACTGCAAGACCAGGTCGCAATCGTTACCGGATCAAGCAGCGGGGTCGGGGCGGCCACGGCGAAGCTGCTGGCCTCGCTGGGCTGCAATGTGCTCGTGAATTACCACTCGAACCGGGCCGGGGGCGAGACGGTGGCGGAGGAGTGCCGCGCCTTCGGGGTGGATGCGCTGGTTTTCGGTGGCTCGGTGGAAGATGACGCTGCCTGCGTCGAAATGGCCGCAGCGGCGCGCGAGCGCTGGGGGCGGATCGATATTCTGGTAAACAACGCCGGTACGACGAAGTTCGTTCCCCATCATGATCTCGCCGGCCTGGACACCGAAGATTTTCAGCATATCTATGGCGTCAACGTGATTGGCGCCTTCCAGATGGTACGGGCCGTCGAGCCCGTGATGCAGTCGCAGCCGGAAGGCGGCAACGTGGTGAACGTGGCCTCCACCGCCGGCCTCGACGGTGTCGGCAGTTGCATTGCCTATGCCGCCTCCAAGGGAGGCATGGTGATCATGACCAAATCGCTGGCGCGGGCGCTCGGGCCGAAAATTCGAGTCAACGTGGTTTGTCCCGGCTTCATCGCTGGCGATTGGCTGCGTCAGGGGTACGGCGATGAGGCATACGAAAAGATGCTGGAGGCGCAGCGGCGCAATACACCGCTGCGCCAGACCGCCACGCCGGAAACCGTGGCCCAGGCAATCCTGCAATTCATTGCCGGCTCGCCGGTGGTTACGGGCGACAAGCAGATCGTGGACGGCGGCGCCCATTTGATGCGCATGACCCTGGCCCGGCGCTGAACAGACAGATTCAGGCTTCCTTCTCAGCGCTGCACGGGCCGCTTCCGCAGCTTGCGCTGCAGGGTTCGGCGGTGCATGTTCAATTGCCTCGCCGTGGCCGAAATATTGCCGTTGTTCTGCTCCAGCACTTTCTGGATATGTTCCCATTCCAGCCGTCGCACCGACATGGGTTGCAAGGCGGCATCGTAGTCGGATTCGTTGTCCGGGTCGGTGAGCAAGGCGGTAATGATCTCATCGGTGTCCGCGGGTTTGGCGAGATAATTGTCGGCGCCGAGCTTGATCGCCCGCACCGCGGTGGCAATGCTGGCATAACCTGTCAGCATCAGGATGCGCATGGCGGGATTGCGCTCGCGCAGGGGCAGGATGAGGTCGAGTGAGGTGCAATTGCCGAGGTTGAGATCGAGCACGGCATAATCAAAGGTTTCCTCCTCCACCAGCTTGCGGGCCTGGTCGAACTCTCCCGCGTGACTTACCGCATAGCCCCGCCGTTCCAGCGCCCGCCCGGCCGCCCAGGCGAAAGCCTCGTCGTCTTCAACCAAAAGCAGTCCGTCTTCACTCATGGCCCCGGTTCCCGGACCAGGAGCTTGCGCCGCAGGCTCCCAGCCGAATCAGGCTTGTGGCGCCGCCGCCCTGCCCGTTGAACATTTCGATACTGCCGCCGGCCCGGCGCAGGGCGGCGTTGGCGAGAAAAATGCCCAGTCCCATGCTGCCCTTTCGCCGGGAAACAAAGGGTTCGCCAATGCGCTCAAGCACCTCGGCGGGAATGCCGGGGCCATCATCCGTCACGCTGATCAAGAGTTTGCCGCTGTCTTCCCGGTCCAGGGCATAGTTGACCCGCACTTCGCGCCGGGCAGCCTTGATTCCGTTCTCGATGATATTGATCACGGCGTGGCGCAGGCTCGGTTCGATTTGCAGGGGCGTGTCGGGCGCCGCATCCAGGACGAAATCGACTTTGGCGGAAGGATGCACATTGAGAATGTAGTCCTTGATGTCCGCCGCGAAACGCCCAAGCCCGAGTTCTTCCCGGGCGCCGGGGTTGTCCTTGTGGTAGTAGCGGATCAACTGGTTGATGGAGTGCTTGCAGCGGCCCACCTGTTCCCGCAGCAGGCCGATGTCCTGCCGCACCGATGCGTCGCCGAGCTTGTCCTGCCCGAGTTCATCCAGATCATTGAGAATCACCGACATGGTGGAAAGCGGAGTGCCGAGGGCGTGGGCGGTGCCCGCGGCAAGCGTGCCGATGGCGACAAGCTGTTCATTGCGCAATTCGTTTTCCCGGGCTTCGGCGAGATGGTGTTCGCGTTCCCGTACGGCGATGGCCATGGCGCTGATGAACACGGTGATCAGAATGGCGCTGACCACGAAAATCACCCACATTCCCACCAGGTGCAGTTCGAACATCGACACGGCGGAGCCGCTCATGCCCATCATGCCCCGTTCGGCGGAGAGGTCGAGCAGCAGGAAAAAGGTGTAAATGACGATGCTGCCCAGGGCAAAGGAGTTCACATGGCGCCGCGGCAGCAGGGTGGCGGCGACGGCAAGCAGCACGAGCAGGTAGGAAATGAGTGGGTTGCCGATGCCGCCGGTGTACAGCAGCAGCAGCACGAGAAAAACCACATCCACCAGAATATGCAGGAATAACTCGTTGTTACCGATGGGCCGGCTCGAATTGAGGCGCCGGTAGCCGAGCAGAATTGAAACCACGATGGCCGCCACCAGTCCGGCGATAAACGCCACGGGAATCACCAGCCCGGAAAACAGCTGCAGGACAAACCAGCCGATGCAACTTGCGCCGGTAACAAAGGCCCGCAGCAGCAACAGGCGCTGCAGCCCCTGACGGGCAAGGCTGCTGCCACCCGACTGCACGGGAACCAGCGAAGCCGCAAGACGGCCAAATCCGGCAAGTTGTCGCATTCGCCCAGTGTACAGCAACTCCGGCAACTCAGGGACGGCAACCACGCAACCACGGGACACCCATGGTACCCCGGCAGCAAGACTCTCAGTATTCTCTGAAAAACTCCATCCGTGGAGTTTTTCATTATCGCAAAACAAAAGCGTGGTTTTGTTTTGCTCGCGAATTCAATGGCTTACTCCAGTCACGGAGCATAGCTCCGTACCGTTGCGGCATCACCTGTCGCAGGGCCTGTTTCTCCAACTTGACCACTATCCACAGGCCGCCATAGACTGCCCTGACGGGAACTTGCGCCGCAGGTCTCCGGAACAACCGGCAAGAATCCATCCAAAGGCCGGCAGAACTGAATTTCAGCCTGATGCAATCACGTTTGCGTGACGCGGCAGGCCCACAACAACGATGAACAAGAGCCAGTCATGAGATCTGGACAAAAAGATCAGGCGCCAGAAAACAGGCGAGACACGGAAAACAGGAAAAGGAATGCGCAACCCGGCATCCCCAGGCCGGATTTCCGCACGGCCCTGCCGCTCGCGTTGCTGACAGCAGGGCTCGTCCTGTGGGGGCCCGCCATAGCAGGCGCCACCACCTGGCGCGGCCTCACCGTGGCGCCGGAGAACCGCTGTTCGGAATACGACCGCGACGATTATCAATACTCCCGGAGTGTCGAAGATGAACTGGTGAAGGAATACGGCGGCACCTATTCACCGTACACTGGCGAGTGGTTCGCCGCCGATACCGAAACCGATATCGAACACATGGTAGCGCTCTCGGAAGCCCACGACTCCGGCATGTGCGCCCGCCCGGTGGAAGAGCGGCGGGATTTTTCCAATGACCTGCTCAACCTGACACTGGCCGAACCTGGCCTGAACCGTTCTGCCAAGTCAGCCAGGGATGCCGCCGAATGGCTTCCGGACTACAACTATTGCTGGTTCGCCAGCCGCATCGTCCAGGTAAAGGCCAAGTACCGGCTCACCGCGGATCGCGCCGAAGCCGAAGCCCTTGAAGGCGTACTCGGAAGCTGCGCTTCCACCGACCTGATCATCTATCCGCGGGGCGAGCCCCTGCCCGCGCCAACGCCAATCCCCGGCCCGGCAAGCCTTCCCGCAAGCCCCGGCCCCACCGATGAAACCCCTGCGGAATCCCACCCCTGGAAAGGCCCGTTAACCGATGTCTGGCTCGGCCCCGGTCAGGCCATGCTGCTATTGCACGCCCCCACCGGCGCCGCCATTGCGGTGCCGTTGTATTTCGACGCCCAAGGCGCACCCGAGACCTGGAGCGCAATGACCGGTCAAATCGAAGTCGGCAACTATAAGCCCGATGGCGGCCGGATGACCAGCGATCCCGGACTCAGCCAAGGCAAAACCGCCATCTGGAGCGTCCACGTCCAGAACCCCGACAGCCTGCAGCTCGAACTCCTCTCCTGCACCACCTCCAACACCACCCCCTGTGCCAGCCCAGGCAACCTCAGCTTCACCCGCATCACCCCCTGAACCAATCCGAAGCTCCCAACTTAAATTAAAAACCCGCCAATAACCGCCGCCACCGTAAGCGCGAACAAAATCCTCCGCAAGGCAGCCTGGGAGATGTTCACCGCGATTTTCACCGACAGCCAGGCCCCCGCCATGGCGCCCAGCGCCAGAATCAGACCCGGAACCCAGCTCACCTTGCCAAAAACGATAAACACGCCAAGCGCCACCGTGGTGAAGGCCAGGGCGCAACTCATCTTCAGGGCGTTGGCCCGCAGCAGGTCATAGCGCAACCCGGCAGTGAGCACCGCCAGCAAAATGAAACCCACCCCGGCCTGGACAAAGCCGCCATAGACCCCGGCGCCGAACAGTCCCCACCAGGCAAGACGATGCTCCCCCGGCGAGCGGGCCTGCGTTCCCGGCGGCGGCGCAATCGTGTCCGGCCGCAGCAGCATCACTAGCGCCATGATCAGAATACACAGCAACAGCACCGGCTTGAGATAGAGGTTCGGCAACGCCACCGCGAGCGAGGCCCCGGCCAGGCCGCCGGAAAGCGTGGGAATGAATACCGGGACCACTGCCGTCCGTGGCAAGGCGTCGTGACGATCAAACGCCCCCACGCCGGTAATGCACTGCAGCCAGATGCCTACCCGGTTGGTGCCATTGGCCACATCCGCCGGCAAGCCGAGCATCATCAGCAGCGGCAGGGTGAGATTGGAGCCGCCGCCGGCAATGGTATTGATGCCGCCGGCAAGGAAACCGGCAAGGCAGAGCAGTGCGATCACTCCCGGATCAGGCTGAATTGCCAAAAGCTTCCTATACTTTTTCGCGATGAAGAAATGCGGCAGCTTAGCGAGATCGAATGATGGAATCCAGCAAACGCCCGATACGTCGGGCGCATTGCGGCGGGGCGACCCTTATCGAAGCGCTGGTGGCCCTGGCGATTCTTTCCTTCGGCCTTGCCGGAATCGCCGCCACGCAGTTCCGCAGCCTGGCGTACCTGCGTGAAACCAGCCGCGAATCCCGGGCGCTGTTCCATGCCGCGGACATGGCGGAAAGACTGCAAGGCCGGGGCGGCGGACCAGGCGCCGCCGAACTGGCTCGCTGGCAGGCGGAATTCGCCGACGCGCTTCCCGCCGGCAAGGCCGAGGTCTGTATCGACAGCACCCCCGGGGATGGCGCCGCTTCCGCGCCGGCCTGTGACGGCGCCGGCGACTTTCTGGCAATCAAGCTTTGGTGGGACGAGGATCAGGATGGAGAACCGGAACGAAGGCAGGTTACCGTATTGCGCCCCTGGAAGCCTGCGCCGTAGGAATTCAGGTGGCAAATCCGCTCTCATCCGCGCTCCCGGCGCGCTGTCCAGGAATCCATTCCGGGGCCAGACGGGGCTGAGCCTGATTGAACTGCTGGTGGCAGCAGCGCTGAGCCTGTCGATTGCTGGCGTTGCCATCCGCGCCTATCTGGCGGGAAGCGCTTTGCAGAATGAAGTCACCGCGGAACTGCGGCTTCACGAGAGCGCCCGTTATGCCTTGCATGTACTCGGTCAGCGCGTTCGTCTGGCGGGATTTCCCGGCTGCCTTGGCGAAACCGGCGAGACTTCCCCGCTGGACCCCGCCTGGCAAGCCCCCGGAGCATTTTCGCCCGTGGAAGGCTGGAACAGCGAGAGGCCACATCCTGATTTCGGCGCCGGGGCCGAAGGCGATGTCATCGCCCTGCGGTGGTCAGTGCGCGGCTGCGGCGCCGACGCCCCGCCGGAATTGCGCCCGCCCCGGACCACAGGCGGGAATCCTGCCCTGCGGGGCAGCCTGTTCTATACCGGCAGGCGCGGCAATCAGGCAGATAATCCTCCGGCCTTGTTCCTCCGCGACCTGTCGAACTTTGCAGAATCAGGCCCCGCCCGGGAACTCGTTGCCGGGCTGGAATCGATCCGCTTTGGCTACCAGATCGGCGGCGGCGCCCTGCTGCCGGCGGAGCAGGTAGGCGACTGGTCCGACGTGCGCGGCGTGCGGGTGGAATTGCAATTGCGAAGCCTGCTTGTTCCGGGGATCGAACGGGGATTCAGCCAGACCCTGAGTCTGCGCAACCGTCCGCTTGCGGTGGCCGATTTTCCCCGGATTGTCTGGCCTTCCCGGGACACTCCCGGGAATCCGGACGGGGAGGAGCCATGAAACGGCAACGAGGCATGATTCTGCTCTTCTGTCTGGTGTTTCTGGCCTTGCTGACCCTGATGACGGTTGCCGGTCTGGAATCGATCCTGCTCCATGAGCGCATGGTGGCCAATCTGCGCGAATCCCGGAATGTTCTTGCAGCCGCCGAGTCGGCTCTGGCCGAAGCCGAAGCGGACCTTGCCGACCAATGTCCCGATGCGGGCGGAGAGTTCGCTCCGGGGCTGCCGCGAAACGAACCACTCTGGACCCAAACCACCGAATCCGGCGGTGACTGGCGGCAATCCCGGGGCCATGGGGCGTCATACCCGGGAGCCGTCGAATCACCGCGTTTTGTAGTGGAAAGCTGGCGCGAACCCGTGGTTTCGCCGGACCCTGACAATCCGCAGCTTCGACCCTTTTCAGTACCCGTTTACTACCGGGTCACCGCGCGGGGTCACGGCCCCGGCGCCACCACGCTGCAGGTCACTGGCGTGCTCGTCTGCGACGGAGAACAGTTGCTCTCCCGGGCCCGCCTCTCCTGGCGGCAACTTTTCTGACTGTGCGGAGGTTGCGGGGTTCATGAACGGGCAAGCCGGACTCACCCTGATGGAAGCCCTGTTCGTGCTGGCGGTGATGGGCCTGCTCGCGGCGCTTGCCCTGCCTGTGTACGAGGGCCATCTGCTGCGCAACCGCCGGATGGAAGCGCGCCTGGAACTGATGGAAGTCGCCGCCGAGCAGGAGCGCTACCATGCCCGTACTGGCGCCTATGCCGCCGATGCATGGCCGCTGCAAACCCCAACGGTATCAGGCAGGCGGCGTCTGACCCGAAATGAACATTATGAGATTGAAGTGCAGGCCTGTCCCGGGCAAAACCTGAGCCATTGCTTTGTCGCCATCGCCCGGGCCCGGGGAAAACAGGCCCGGGACGAATGCAGGGAACTCAGCCTCGACAGCAAGGGCGCCCGCGGTGCAGGCGGCAGGGAAGCCGGCTACTGCTGGTGAGGCAACCATTCAATCACAAACCAGCGCCCCGCCATTGCTACCTTCCCGGATGCCGTCCCCGTCCTGGTCCTCCGCTTCCCGGAGCCTTCCAGCCCCATTGAGTATCAACTGCCTTGCCTGCCGCGCATCGCCATTGGCCGGGCACCAGGTGAAATTCCCATTCTGGTTGCGGGTAAAACCCATGGCGGTCATTTGCAGGTACTGGCGATTGCCGAAGGAGCGCCAGCGAAGACTGCCCGCGGGAGCGGAAAATCGAAACGCCCGCGACAACGTATCGCCGGAGTCGGGAACACGGTCTCCGTTCCTGTCCATGAAGGCGAGCATGCCTTCCTGCCACCGTCCGCCGCAGCTTTGGCCATCCGCGGAAGGGCACAGCGTCGCCAGTCCGCCGCTGCTGACGGCCGCCCCCCTGGTGAACTCGATGGCGCTGCGCAGCAGGCGCATTACTTCGTCTCCCCGGCGTTGTTCTATAATGCCGCCCAGCGATGGCGCGGTCGCCGCCAGAATGATCGACAGCAGGGCAATCGCCAGCAGCAGTTCCAGCAGGCTCAGTCCGGTATTGCGGGTCATCTTTCCCATCCATTCGGTTCGGTTGCCGAAAGTGTAGTGTGTTGTCCCATGAATTCGCTACATTTCAGAAAAAAAGCGGCGAAAACCGGGAAATTCGCCGGGGAGAATCCTTCGTGAAATTCCGGATCGTCATGGCGCAGTTGAATCTGCTGGTTGGCGATATCCAGGGCAATGCCCGCCGTGTGGTGGAAAGCGCGCGCCAGGCCCGGGTGGAACAACAGGCGGATCTGGTGGTTTTCCCCGAACTGACCCTCACGGGATATCCGCCGGAAGACCTGCTGCTGCGGCCAAGCCTCGGCGGGCGCATCGAAAGGGCGCTTGCTGAAATCACCGGCGCCGGACTCGAATGCTCCGTTGTGGTGGGTTTTCCCGAAACCGGCGACGAAGGGCTTTACAACGCACTTGCGGTCATCCACCAGGGCCGCCGTATCGCCACCTACCACAAGCAGCGCCTGCCCAATTACCAGGTCTTTGACGAACAGCGTTATTTCCGCGCCGGCAGCGGCCCCTGCCTTGTGGAATTGTTTGGAGTCCGCATTGCATTCACGATTTGCGAGGACCTGTGGAGCGAGTTCGCCACCGTGCAGGCAAGCAATGCCGGCGCCAGTCTGCTCATCAATATCAACGCCTCGCCATTTCACGCGGGAAAAACCGGTGAACGAAAGGCTTTGCTTGCCGAACGCTGCCGGCGGGGAGAATTTCCGATTATCTATGTGAACCTCGTCGGCGGGCAGGATGAACTTGTTTTCGACGGCGCCTCTCTGGCGGTGGACGCCGAAGGCAATTTGCGCAGTCTTGCCCCGGCTTTTCAGGAAGGACTTTACCCGCTTGACATCGAAGTCGAAGATCGCGACGGCGCCTGCAAACTGCTACCGGGAGAGCTCGCTCCCGAGGCCGGGATGGAAGAACAGATTTACCTGGCCCTGGTCATGGGAGTCAGGGATTATGTCGACAAGAACGGTTTTGGCGGCGTGGTGCTTGGCCTTTCCGGCGGAATCGATTCGGCGCTGACCCTGGCGGTGGCGGTGGACGCCCTCGGCCCGGAGCGGGTCCAGGCGGTAATGATGCCATTCACTTTCACCTCGGACCTGAGCAGAAACGCGGCGGCAACACAGGCGAAGACGCTGGACGTGGATTACGGCGTCATTCCCATCGATGGGCTGTATGACGCTTTCACCGCGGCATTGGCGGAAGAATTCGCCGGTACCGGGCCCGATGTCAGCGAACAGAATCTGCAGGCGCGCTGCCGGGGCGTGCTGCTGATGGCGATTTCCAACAAGAAGGGGCTGCTCGTGCTCACCACGGGCAACAAGAGCGAATTGGCCGTGGGCTATGCCACGCTGTACGGCGATATGGCGGGCGGTTTTGATGTACTCAAGGATGTTTCCAAAACCATGGTCTACCGCCTCGCCAGATACCGGAACGGGCTGGAGCCGGGTACCCGGGAAGCCATTCCGGTAGAGGTCATCGAGCGGGCGCCCTCGGCGGAACTCGCTGCGGAGCAGGTGGATGCCGACAGTCTGCCGCTCTACGAAGTGCTCGACCCCATCCTCGAGCGCTATGTGGAGCGGGACTGGAGCGCCCACCGCATCGTCGAGGCCGGTTTCGACCGGGAAACCGTGGCGTGGGTGGTGCGAATGGTGGACCGCAACGAATACAAGCGCCGGCAGGGCCCGCCCGGAGTGCGGCTCACCCAGAAAGCCTTTGGCCGGGACCGACGGTACCCTATAACCAATGCCTGGCAGCCTGGCGATTAGCCGGATTCAATCCAGCACGCCGAAAGTGATGATGCTGAGAAAGGAGCGCCCCGGCTCCTCGGGGGCCTCCTGATTGTTGATGATCTGCTGGCTGCCGGACATGGGGGGCCGTTCGGTGGGCGCCAGCGGGGGATTGCCGCGGTTGTCGCCAAGCAGGCCGAAAGTCACGGTATACAGCAGCGAAGGGTCGGAAATTTCTGTGCGAATCACGAACTCGCCGTTCTCGTCGATGGCGGGATGCTCGGGATAGTTTTCGTTGAGCAGCGCCAGGGAAGTATTGGCCAGATCATCGAGGCCGAGCCTGAGATAACACTCCACCATGATCGCCACGGCGTCGGCCACCGCCGGGGTGCCCTGGAAATTCTCCACCACGTATTGCGCCCGGCGCTGGGCGGCGATGAAGGCGCGCCGCTCCAGGTAGTAATTCGCCACATGAATCTCGTAAGCCGCCAGATTGTTGCGCAGGTAGATCATTCTCGCCCTGGCGTCGGCGGCGTAGGGGCTGTCGGGATACAGCGCCAGCAACTGGGCGAAGTCATTGAAGGATTCTTCGGTGCGGCCGGGGTCGCGTTTGGTGGGGTCTATGGGCACAAAGCGGTCGAGAAAGCCGCTGTTGTCGTCAAAGGACGAAAGGCCAAGCATGTAATAGGCGTAATCGATGTTCTCGCTGTCCGGGTGCAGGCGGATGAAGCGCTGGGCCGCGGCCCGGGCGGCTTCCCGGTCGCCGCTGCGGTAATAGGCGTAAACGATCTCGATCTGGGCCTGGGCGGCGAAGCGGCCAAAGGGAAAGCGGGATTCCAGCGCTTCGTAAGTGGAAATCGCGCCGCGGAAATTCTGGTTGGTGAGCTGGTCCAGCGCCCGCTGGTAGAACTGTTCTTCGGTGCTGAGGCCGGCAAATTCGTCTTCGTCCTCGTCATCCCCGAACCAGGCGCAGGAAACCACGAAGGACGCCGCAAGCAAGAGCAGCAGCGTACGCGATGTTCGCCAAATTCCATCCATCAAACTGTTTCCCGCCTGTCCATTCCAGGAGCCTGCGCCGTAGGAATTCGCGAAAGCGAAAATTCCTACGGCGCAGGCTCCTGGTGCGCAATTGTAACGCCAGCCCCCACCCAGGTCCAAACAACCGGAAGCTTGCGGCTGCCATTCCGGAGCCGGATGCGGGAAAATGTCCGACATTCATTTGTCTGGACAGTTCCATGGAAAGCGGCAGAATCTTGCGGCGAGAGAAGGTTGACGAGTCCCTGGCCGGTTTGCGGCTGGATCAGGCAGCAGCAAGAATATTCCCGGATTTTTCCCGATCACGCTTGCAAATGTGGATAAAAAACGGTGAACTGACAGTAAATTCCCAAAACCTGAAAAAGCGCGACAGCCTCAGGGCCGGGGACATTATCGAAATCGCCGCCGAACTCCAGGCTGTGGAAGACCTGGCGTCCGAACCCATGGCGCTGGATGTCCGCTATCAGGACGATCATCTCCTCGTCGTCAACAAACCGGATGAACTGGTGGTGCATCCTGCCGCCGGACACCCGGGCGGCACCCTGCTCAATGGCCTGCTGCACCATTATCCGGAACTGGCGCAACTTCCCCGGGCCGGCCTGATTCATCGCCTTGACAAGAACACCACGGGCCTGCTGCTGGTGGCTCGCAGCCTGCCGGCCCACACCGCCCTCGTGCAACAGTTGCAGCAACGCTGCATCCAGCGCGAATATCAGGCGCTGACAGTGGGAATCCCCATCACCGGCGGAACTGTGGACCAGCCCATCGGCCGCCATCCGGTGCACCGCAAGCGCATGGCGGTGCTGGCAGGCGGCAAGCCGGCGCGAACCCGGTACCGCATCATGGAACGCTTCCGCGCACATGGCCTGCTGCGGGTTGCGCTGGAATCCGGCCGCACTCACCAGATCCGGGTCCATCTGTCCTGGCTCGGCTACCCGGTAATCGGCGACCGCGCCTATGGCGGGCGACCCAAACCGCCGCCACGCTGCCTGCCGGAACTCGGCGCCGAACTCAGGGAATTCCCCCGCCAGGCCCTGCACGCCTGCCGGCTGGCATGGACCCACCCGATAAGCGGCGCCGAACTCGAATGCCAATCCGACCTGCCCCGGGACATGGAAGAACTGCTTTTCCTGCTGCGGCTCGATGCACAATGCGAAGGAGAAAGCTGATGCCGGCAATACAGTTGCTACAGGCAGACTGGCCCGCACCGGCAAGCGTTTTCGCCGCCTCCACCACCCGCGAAGGCGGCTGCAGCACTGGCTCATACGCCGGGTTCAATCTTGCCCACCACGTGGGCGACGAGCCGGCGAACGTTGAGCAGAACCGCCGGTTGCTTGCCTCCAGCCTGGATTTCCCCGCCGAATTCCAGTGGCTCCGGCAAGTGCACGGCGCCAAGGCCCACATCGTCACCAGGGCAAGCGCCCCACCGGAAGCCGACAGCCTCGTCAGCCGGACCCCCGGCATCGCGCTTTGCGTACTCAGCGCCGACTGCCTGCCCGTTTTCCTGAGCAGCCGCGCCGGAAACGAAATCGCCATCATTCACGCCGGCTGGCGCGGTCTCAAGGCCGGTATCATCGAAAACACCCTGGCAGCCATGCAGACCCGGCCCGAAAACCTACTCGTCTGGCTGGCCCCCGCCATCCTTTCCTGCTGCTATGAAACCGGCGAAGACCTCCCCAGAGCCTTCCTGAACAAGGCCATCCCCGCCGAGAGCCGGCAACTCAAGTCCGCATTCACCCCCACCCGAAAACCGGGCAAATACCTCACCAATCTGCCAAAAATCGCTCAAATCAAACTGCGCAATCTCGGCGTAACCTCCCCGCCCGCCACTCCCCAATGCACCTGCTGCCACCCCGCCCATTACTACTCCCACCGCCACCGCCAGCCCAACCCCACCGGCCGAATGGCCAACCTGATAGCCATCAGACCCGCTCACGCCTGACGCAGACCGACAGTGGCGATGCTCCAGGAGTTCTCGAAACATTTTGTTTCTTGACATGCCAGAGATGATGGGTCAGCCTCCGCTTTTGCTTCACCTGCCTGATAATCGATTCTTGCGAGGCTGATAATGAAAAAGTCCCCTGCTATTCACCGCACCCCAGGCAAGGCCCTGTTGATGGTCGCAATGCTGCTCGGCGCCGGTTCCCTGTCCGCCCAGGATGGCGTCGCCCGGGATTCCGTAGAGTGGTTCACCCTGGGCAATGATTTCGCCCAGACCCGCTACTCCGAATCCACCCAGATCACCGCCGACAACTTCGACCAGCTCGAAGTCGCCTGGGTCTGGGACGGCGCCAGCATGGGCGCCGTAAGCGGCCGCGCGACGCCGAGCTACATCGACGGCAAGCTGTTCACCCTGGCCGGCTACCGCCGCCACATCGTCGCCCTCGACCCGGCCAGCGGCGAAACCCTGTGGAGCTATCGCCTGCCCAACACCCGGCGCTGGGAATACTCCATGCGCGCCGACTACGGCAAGGGCATCGCCTACGATGAAGTGAACGGACGCGGCGTGATCTATGTTGCCACGCCGGGCTTCTTCCTGGTGGCCCTGGACGCGGAAACCGGCGCTCCCCTGGACGGCTTCGGCGGCCAGGTGCCCGTGGACGGCTTTCCCGAAACCGGCGTGGTGGACATGCTCGCCGACCTCGGCCACCCCTATGACCCCTACGAGGGCATCCCGCTGGAAACCGGCTACATCACCTCTTCTTCGCCGCCCATCGTGGTCAATGACACCATCGTGGTCGGCAACTCCGCCGAACAGGGCTACAACCAGGCCCGCATCGAGAACGTGCCCGGCGACATTCTGGGCTACGACAAGACCACGGGCAAATTCCGCTGGAAGTTCAATGTGATTCCCCGGCCCGGCGAATACGGCCACGAAACCTGGGAAAACGACGCCTGGCAATGGACCGGCGATGTTTCCTCCTGGGCGCCGATTTCCGCCGACGTGGAAAATAACATCGTCTACATCCCCACCAATGGCGCCACAATCGACTACTATGGCGGCTTCCGCCCCGGCGACAATCTCTACGGCACCAGCCTGATCGCGCTCGATGCGGGCTCCGGCGAGCGGGTATGGCATTTCCAGACCGTCAAGCACGACATCTGGAACTACGACAATCCCCAGGCGCCGGTCCTGCTCGACCTGAATGTGGACGGCCAGCCCGTCCCCGCGGTGATGCAGGTTACGAAGCAAAGCTTTGTCTACGCTTTCAACCGCCTCACCGGCGAGCCGCTCTGGCCTTTCGAGGAACGCGAGGTGCCGGCGTCCATCGTCCCCGGCGAAGTGCTGTCACCCACTCAGCCTTTCCCCACCCGGCCCGCGCCTTTCGACATGCAGGGCGTTTCCATCGATGATCTGGTGGACTTCACTCCCGAACTGCGGCAACAGGCCATCGCGGCCATGGCCGACTACGAGATGGGGCCGCTGTTCAATCCGCCCATCCACCGCGACAACCCCCTGGGCAAGCGCGCTTCGCTGATCTGCCCCGGCGGCGGCGGCGGTGCCAACATCACTTCGCCCTCGGTGGCCGACCCCGACACCGGCTACCTCTACATCTCTTCCCAGAAAGCCTGCAGCCCGGTGCAACTCGTCCCCGGCGAGGAAGCCGACCTGCAATACGAAGAGCCCACGGGCACGACCTTCGCCCAGTACGCGGACGGACCCGGCGGCGGCGCACCCCGCCATCCCGCGGACATCCCGCTGTACAAGCCCCCCTACAGCCGCATCACCGCCATCGACATGAACACCGGCGAACACGCCTGGATGATTCCCGCGGGCGAAACTCCAAGCCGCGTGCTCAACAACCCGGCGTTGGAAGGTCTCGACCTCGGCAACACCGGCTCGGGCAACCTCGTTCCCATGACCATCACCCCCAACATGCTGATGTACTCCGACGTCAACAGCGAAGGCCAGGTCATGCTCTACGCGGTGGACAAGGCCACCGGCGAAAAACTCGCCGAAGCCGAAGTCCCCGAACGCAGCCGCTACGGCATGAGCACCTGGACCCACGAAGGAAGGCAGTACGTGATCCTGCAGACCGGGCCAAGGTTGACGGCCATGGCTTTGCCCGAGTAGGAAATAGATTTCGGTGGGGAGACCAAAACTGCCCCGCCGATTAACACCATTGGAGGTTGTCTATGAATGTTTGGAGACTAACAATAAAACCGGACGCGGAACAAGGAACTGACCCTAGACAATTTTGTATACAAAAAAACATACTTGGATTCGGAGGACCGGTTAGCACTAATGGACCTGTGACTTGGGCCGAATATGAGCAGAAAGCAAATGAAAAGTACTGCATAAACAAAGAGTGGGGAGGGTGGAGAGCCGCAGCAAACGCAATTTATCATGAGATGAAAATCGGAGATCTCTGTTGGACACGAGATACGAACGGAAACTATTACATGGGAAGAGTCGAAGGGCCATGGGAGTATTGTGCATCCGAAGATCACCTTAGTGCAGACATAGTGAGTGTGCGTCCATGTCGATGGATCGAAATTGGAACTGTTGATGCTGTCCCCGGAAAAATTTTGAATAGTTTTCGAGCACCCAGAACGCTACAGGCTATATATGGTGACACAGTACAGAATTTTTCCAAACTTATGTATAACATGAAGAGCGATCTCAGTACAAATTTCAAATATGAATTAGAGTACGATAACTTGGATATATTTTCACTAATTTTTCCAGAAGATTGTGAAGATTTAGTCGCCATTTATCTTCAAGAATTTCATGGCTATCGCCTTCTTCCAAGCACTTGCAAAACAGATACTTCGCATACGGAATTTGTGCTTCGAAAACGTGGAAAAAAAGCACAAGTTCAAGTGAAACAAGGAGAGACTGACACGCTCAATAGAGATAACTATCTATACCATTCAAAGGATCCATCTGAATGGTTTCTGTTTTCGACTTGTGGAAAATATGAGGGCAAAAAAGAAGATCATATACATTGCCTAGAACCGAGCGATATGAAAAAATTTATTTTTTCAAATACCGAAATGATGTCTAGTAGAGTCAAAATTTCGTAAAGTTTTGTAGAAAGCAGGATTCATGAATTTGATAACCTGAATAATCGATGCTCCCCGCATCAACGACATAGTGCGCGAACGGCGTGGAATCACCCCGGACACCGCCCTGAGACTGGCGACCTTTTTGCAAACTTCGGCCGAATTCTGGCTGAACCTGCAATCGGCTTATGACTTGAAAGTGGCTGATATCGAGAAAGGCAAACTCATACGCGCCGAGATCGCGCCGCTCCCGGTCCAGACCAGAGACAACAATCCTCAAAGAGGATGGGAGTAAAGTTCAGCCTCATCGTCTCCACCAGATGAGCGCCACTGTGACGAGAATCGTGGCCGCCGCCCAGGAAGCGCGCCCAATCCGTCTTGGTTCTCCGTATACTTCTTCATGACAGAACCCTCGCCATCCAATGGCCGGAAGCTTATCATGATTAGTACGACACATCATGTATGACATGACACTAGTCGCATGACTGAGCCCGACCCTGCTCGGCCACCAACGGTCTTTATCGGAGCCCAAGTGTCCCAGAAAAATGTGCGCCAGTTCGTGACACAACACGCCGAATCGACTTGGCTCATCAAGGCCGCCATGAATCACGACTCGCACTATACACTACCAGATTTTCAGTCTGCTCGTCGAAAAATTGGGAGAATTCACATCGAAATATGAAAAGATCCTGCGTATTTTAATGTGGCATATGAAAATACGCAGATAATCGGGTATGCTTGGGCAGTTGATGTTGGAAATGCGGGCGCATCATGTTTCAGCGGACAATTCGGGCGCCACTTGCTTCGGGCAGGAGCTTTTTCCTGTTCGGTCCGCGTGGCACGGGCAAGACCACCTGGCTCAAACAGCAGTTTCCCCATGCGCTGTTCATCAATCTATTGCAATCGGAATTCCATCTTCCGCTGGCGGCGGAACCTGGCCGACTGCGGGAGTTCATTCCCACTGAATATGCTGGCTGGGTCGTAATCGACGAAATCCAGCGGGTTCCCGAGCTTTTGAACGAAGTTCACGAACTCATCGAATCCCGGGGATTGCGCTTTGCCCTGACCGGATCGAGCGCAAGGTCGCTCAGGCGGAAGGGTGTCAATCTACTTGGCGGGCGGGCGCGCACCCGTTACATGCATCCCTTGACTGCTGCTGAACAGGGTAAGGCGTTCAGCCTTGCCGATTCTCTCAAATTCGGCAATCTGCCGGCAAGGTTCGGTGATCCGGACCCGGCTGCCTACCTGGACTCGTACATTGCGACTTATCTGAAAGAAGAGGTAGCCCAGGAAGGCCTGACACGCAATCTTGGGAGTTTCACCCGATTTCTGGAAACCGCCGCGTTTTCCCAAGGGCAGGCTCTCAACATCAGCGGCGTGGCCCGGGAAGCCAGAGTCGCCAGGGCCACGGCGGAAAACTACTTTTCCATTGTGGAAGACCTGCTTATTGCAACCAGCTTGCCGGTATTTTCCCGCCGCGCAAGGCGTGAGTTGACAACCCAGCGCAAGTTTTACTTCTTTGACGCAGGAGTCTTTCGCGCAATACGCCCGATGGGGCCACTCGACAGTGAAGCTGAAATCGACGGGCCAGCGCTGGAAACCCTCGTGCTGCAGGAATTGCGGGCAATCAATGATTACTCCAGTCTCGGCCATGAAATCAGCTATTGGCGCACGCGCCATGGCCTGGAAGTCGATTTTGTGCTGTACGGACCACGGGGTCTGATTGCCATTGAAGTCAAACGAACCAGAAGCCCGGGGCCGAAAGACTACCGCTCACTGCGCGAATTCAAAAAGGACTATCCGCCAGCGGAATGCTTTCTGCTTCATGGCGGCGACACGCCTTTGTATCTGGGTGGGATTACGGCTATGCCAATAACCCTGGCCTTGCCAAAGCTGGAGAAAATCCTGAGTGGTGAGAGACCGGGCGCGGCGGAGGTCATCGAGAAAAACAGTACGCCTGCAAAGGCTAAGGGGCTGGAAGATCGCGAGTCTTGAAGTTCTCACAAAGGATCCACGGTCCAGCCTTCGGTGGGATTGAAATCGGGCGGAATGCCGTGGTTGCGGCGGCGGTTTTGCCAGGACCATGCGGCCTGGTTGGCGCAGCAGAGGGCGTCGAGGCTGTCGCCGGTGGCGTCGTCGGCGAAGATTGACGGAGCCATGGCGTCGAGTTGGACTTGCAGGCCGTAGCTGGCTTTCAGTTCCTTCCCCAGAATTCCCGCGAGCAGGGTCTCGCGGGCTTCCCGGCACTCGCTGGTCTGTTCGCTTTTTGCATCGTGCTTGTAGCTTTGGCGACCGATGAAGCGCTTGGCCAATACGCTGGGGAATGCTTCGATGACGATGCGATGCGGGTCGCCCTGCTGCATGCCGGGGATGGTGACGCCGGCCCTGCGCAGCCGTGGCGCCCCTTCAAAGAACATGAGCCCCACCGGCGGGCGCTCGATTTTCTGGGCGCTGAAGGCGCCGGCGATTTTTTCGGTTTCGCGCTTGTGTTCCTTGTCGCCGGCGGGCCGCCCGGTGCGGTAGTCGATCATGAGCTGGCGGAACTGCTCGCGGGACATGGACGCCACATGATCCACATAGTCCGCCCAGGATGCTGGCCAGCCGATGTTGCGAACGAATTTGCCTGACTGGCCGAAGGGAAAATCGATTCCGGCGACCCAGGGTCCCGGTTGGGCGAGGGCAGCCTCAAATCCTTGGAAACTCTCCCACTTCCTGAGCGCGTTCGGCGCAAGCTGATTGCCGGCAAACTCACATTCAACGCAGATCAGCGGTTTGCCCCTGCCGGGCCTGCTGGTGAAATCAATGCCAAGAATTTTCATGAAGTACGCGGTTTTCGGCGGATCCGAATCTTGATTTTTCCAACATTTTCACATAAGCGTATGGAAAACACCCGTTTCGCATACATGTATCCAGCGTAACTCAATATCCTGGAAAACTGAACGATTTATTTTATTTATGTATTTGAATTGACATATTCGGCAATCAACATACATAATTAAGCTATGCGATACACACACCGACAACTCAGGGAAGTTTTCCATTTGAGCTTTCTGGCGCAGCTTCTGAAGGTCTGTGATCCGGCGCTGTTTGTCCTGAAAGGCGGGACAAACCTCCGGTTTTTCTTCAGGAGTCCGAGATATTCGGAAGACATGGATATCGACGTGCTGGGCGGGTCCGTGGCGACTCTGAAAAAAAACGGATACAAGATTCTCGAAAGTGCCGCCCTGCGAAGGTCCCTGAGAAGTTTTGGCATAACGGATCTCTTGGTCGGCGACAGCGACAAGGCCAAGCACACCACGACCACCCAACGGTTCCGATTGCAGTTGCTCACCGAGGCGAAAGAAAGGCTCCCCACGAAGATAGAGTTTTCGCGCCGAAACGAAGGGAAGGATTTTGTCAGGCAGAATATCGACGATTCGGTAGTGTTCCCGTATCGCCAGATTTCTTTCCCTTGCCAACACTATCCCGCCTCGATAGCCGCAGAACAAAAACTGGAGGCGCTTGCAAACCGGACCGCCGTCCAGGCCAGAGACGTATTTGACCTGTATATCCTTGGTCTTGGCGGCCACGATCTTTCCGCTATCGGAAAAATTGACCCTGAAATCCGAGATCGTGCGCTGGAACAGGTATTTTTGCTCGACTTTGAAAGTTTTTCCGGCCAGGTACTCCCATTTCTAGAGCAGGAATTCCTGGATCGATTTGGAACCCCGAAAGCTTGGGCGGAAATACACGACTTCGTGTTCGGCTTGCTGGAGGTCGGTCCATGAACGAAGTTGAGTTTCTCCGGGACCATGCAATTTTCAAAACCAGGGAGTTTGCATTTCTGTGCGGAAGTTCCACGAGTAGCGCGTCACGAAAACTGACCCGCCTCGAAGCGCTTGGCGTACTTGTTAAAATAAGTCGTGGAATTTGGTGTCAGCCGGCGCACCGCGATTTTTCGCCTAATCAGGCCACGGGCCTGTTACTCGGCAATGAACGAGGCTATGTTTCTTTCCTATCCGCCTTGCACGCTCATGGCGTGATCTCGCAGATTCCAGCGTCTGTCCAGATCGCGACCACCGGCCATGGCAGAGTCGTTTCGTCTCCTGTCGGCCGGTATGAATTCTTCCGGATCAAGCCGGAAATGATGCAATCGGGTTTTGCCATGTCCGAGACACAACCGCCTTACTTGCTGGCGTATGGCGAGAAAGCTTTGCTAGATACGCTCTACATCGGCACTCGCAAGGGAAAGCGGTTTGGCAGGTTGCCCGAAGTTGATGTCTCTGTTTTGGATCTGAAAAAACTTGCGTCATTGTTCACTGACCAGAAATACGCGGACAGGATCGCAAGTACAATAACAAAGCGGTTCAGCGGGATGGGGATTGCCGAGGCTATCGTATGTCAGAACCAGGAGCCTGCGCCGTAGGAATTCAAAATGACTGGCAAAGGCATTGAGAGTAAATGCTCCCCGCATCAACGACATAGTGCGCGAACGGCGTGGAATCACCCCGGACACCGCCCTGAGACTGGCGACCTTTTTGCTTTCCTTGACATTGAATTATGGTTCAGTTCGTCTCCGTGTGTTCCGGGCGACGTGTTTGCCAACCCTGGATCCACGATCCAACCTTCGCTGGGGTTGAAATCGGGCGGGATGCCATGGTTGCGGCGGCGGTTTTGCCAGGACCATGCGGCCTGGATGGCGCAGCAGAGGGCGTCGAGGCTGTCGCCGGTGGCGTCATCGGCGAAGATTGACGGGGCCATGGCGCCGAGTTGGACTTGCAGGCCGTAGCTGGCTTTCAGTTCTTTTTCCAGAATTCCCGCGAGCAGGGTCTCGCGGGCTTCCCGTCGCTCACTGGTCTGTTCCCTTTTTGCATCGTGCTTGTAGCTTTGGCGACCGATGAAGCGCTTGGCCAATAAGCTGGGGAATGCTTCGATGACGATGCGATGCGGGTCGCCCTGCTGCATGCCGGGGATGGTGACGCCGGCCCTGCGCAGCCGTGGCGCCCCTTCGAAGAACATGAGCCCCACCGGCGGGCGTTCGATTTTCTGGGCGCTGAAGGCACCGGCGACTTTTTCGGTTTCGCGCTTGTGTTCCTTGTCGCCGGCGGGCCGCCCGGTGCGGTAGTCGATCATGAGCTGGCGGAACTGCTTGCGGGACATGGACGCCACATGATCCACATAGCCCGCCCAGGATGTTGGCCAGCCGATGTTGCGGACGAATTTGCCTGACTGGCCGAAGGGAAAATCGATTCCGGCGACCCAGGGTCCCGGCTGGGCGAGGGCAGCCTCAAATTCCCGGAAACTCTCCCACTTCCTGAGCGCGTGCGGCGCAAGCTGATTGCCGGCAAACTCACATTCAACGCAGATCAGCGGTTTGCCCCTGCCGGGCCTGCTGGTGAAATCAATGCCAAGAATTTTCATAGGGAAAAACGCGAAGTACAAACAATCAGGCCAGAGCGCCAAGTTCCGAAGCAACATTCTCCAGTCTTCGATCCCGGGTCCAGAGTTTGGTTCCTTGCCTCAGCAGGCAGGAGGCCAGCAAAGCCGCATCGACAAAACCTATGCCCCGACTGTACAGCTTCCGGGTTTCAACCAATGCCCGTACTTCAGAAATGGTTGCCACTGGCAGACCCGGAAGCGCGTCGAGTTCACCAAGGACAAGATTTCTTTGTCGCAAAGAGCCAAGAGCAAGTTCCGCAACTACCAAAGGATGACTTACGATCATTTCCTGCAGTAGCAATCCCACCAGTTCTTCATTATTGTTCCGCAAGTGATCTACCCAGATTGATGAATCTGCCAGAATCACAACGATTCTCTTCTGCGTGGCGACAAAACCAGATCTTTTTCCGTACCTCCAAGTCTCGCAAGCCTTCGCGCGCTTTCCCGCTCGACCAGGGCGGTAAGGCCTTCGTTGATCAATTCCCGGAGCCTCTGCTGACCCGTCAAGTATTTCGCTCTTGCGACAAGATCGTCGTCAAGCGTTACAGTAGTCCTCATAAACCGATACTCTTTGCATCAAAAACAGCATCATATTATGCTACATCATATGAATCAAGCAGTGGAAACCTCCGACGCTCCAAACATCGACCGGTTCGTCTTTGGCGGCGGGTTGCTGCTGCTTGCGGGTATCGTGCTGGCGATTCTGGTGGCCCCGCAATGGTCGGCCGCGGCGATTGACCGGTCCTATGCCTTCATCACGACGCGCTTCGGCGTACTGTATGTGTTGGCCGCGGTGGCAACGCTGGGTTTTCTGCTGTACATCGCCGTCGGCCGCCACGGCGATGTGGTTCTCGGCGGAGGGGGCGACACCGAATACAGCCGTTTCAGCTGGGTATCCATGCTGTTCTCTTACGATTCTGCCGCCTACACCCTGGCGGCGGGCGCAACGAGGCATTTGCAAGCCGGTGAGCACCCTGCCCGGCTGGACCTATACTTCCAGTTCCTGCTGGTCTTCGCTGCTCGGGCGGTCCACGAGTTCCACCCAGGCCATGGGGGCGGCGTCGCCGTCGCGGTAGCCGCATTTGAGAATGCGGATGTAGCCGCCGGGGCGATCCTGATAGCGCGGGCCGAGTTCGCTGAAGAGCTTGCCCACGGTGGCCTTGTTGCGCAGGCGGCGGAAGGCGAGGCGGCGGTTGGCCACGCTGTCTTCCTTGGCCAGGGTGATGAGAGGTTCGGCCACGGTGCGCAGTTCCCTGGCCTTGGCCAGGGTGGTCTTGATGATTTCGTGCTCCACCAGGGACGAAGTCATGTTGCGAAACATGGCCTTGCGGTGGGCGCTGTCCCGGCTGAAGCCGCGGCCGCTTTTTCTGTGTCGCATGGGATGAACCTCAATAATGGCCTATACCAGCCGCTCTTCCGACTTGAGCCGCGCCGGTGGCCAGTTTTCGAGCCGCAGGCCGAGGGAAAGCCCCCGGGTGGCGAGCACGTCCTTGATTTCGGTGAGTGATTTCTTGCCCAGATTGGGAGTACGCAGCAATTCGACTTCGGTGCGCTGGATCAGGTCGCCGATATAGTAGATGTCTTCCGCCTTGAGGCAGTTGGCCGAGCGCACGGTGAGTTCGAGATCGTCCACCGGGCGCAGCAGGATCGGGTCGATCTCGTCATCGCGCCGGGTCGGCTCGTTGATGATTTCGCTGCGGAAATCGACAAATACCGCCAACTGGTGCTGCAGAATCGTGGCCGCATGGCGGATGGCGCCTTCCGGGTCGATGGTGCCGTCGGTTTCCAGATCGATGATCAGCTTGTCGAGATCGGTGCGCTGTTCCACCCGGGCGTTCTCCACGGAGTAGGAAACCCGCACCACGGGGCTGTAGGAAGCGTCAAGCAGCAGCTTGCCCACCGCCCGGGTCTCGTCGTCCTCGCCGATGCGGGAGTCGGCGGGGGAATAGCCGCGCCCGGCGCCCACGGTGAGACGCATGTTCAATTCGCCTTCCTCATTGAGATGGGCGATGACGTGTTCCGGATTGATGACATCCACGCCGTGGGTCGCCTCGATATTGGCGGCGGTGACCACGCCGGGGCCCTTGCCGCTCAGGTTGAGCATGGCTTCCTGGCGGTCATTGAGCACGATGGCGATGCCCTTGAGGTTGAGCAGGATCTCCACCACATCCTCGCGTACGCCTTCGATGGTGCTGTATTCGTGCACCACGCCGTCGATTTCCACTTCCTCGATGGCGCTGCCCGGCATCGAGGAAAGCAGAATCCGCCGCAGGGCGTTGCCCAGGGTGTGGCCGAAACCCCGCTCCAGTGGCTCGAGCACCACCCTGGAGTGGAGCTTGTCGAATTGGTCAACCTGCACCACTCTCGGGGTGAGGAAATCGGATAAGGAAAGCTGCATGAGTTCTACCTGTTGCTGACTAAAGCACTGATTGCCGGTTTATGTACTAATGGCTGGTTCGAGCACCCAGGGCGCTGCTGCGATGCCATGGGCTACTTGGAGTACAACTCCACGATCAGGTTCTCGTTGATTTCGGATGGCAGGTCGGCCCGGTCCGGGACGCGGGTAAATTGACCTTCCATCTTGCCGGGATCAACCGAAACCCAGTCCACTTCGGTTCTTTGCGCCGCCATGTCCAGCGCGGACTTGATCCGCAACTGCTGTTTGGCCCGCTCGCGCACGGCGACCACATCTCCGGCATTCACCTGGTACGAGGGAATGTTCACCAGATCGCCATTGACGCTGATGGATTTGTGCGACACGAGCTGCCTCGCCTCGGCGCGGGTGGAACCGAATCCCATGCGGTACACCACATTGTCGAGCCGGCATTCCAGCAGTTGCAGCAGATTCTCGCCGGTGGCGCCCTTGCGCCGGGCGGCTTCCTTGTAATAGCCGCGGAACTGCTTTTCCAGCACGCCGTAGGTGCGGCGGACCTTCTGCTTTTCCCGCAGTTGCACGCCGTAATCCGACAACCTGCCGCGACGCTGGCCGTGCTGGCCCGGAATCGCCTCGGACTTGCATTTGTTCTCGAACGGGCGGACCCCGCTTTTCAGGAACAGGTCGGTGCCTTCCCGGCGGGACAACTTGCATTTCGGGCCCAGATATCTGGCCATACTCGGTCTCCTTCGCCTTCCTACACGCGCCGCTTCTTGGGCGGGCGGCAACCATTGTGTGGAATGGGAGTCACATCGGTAATATTGTTGACCCGCAGCCCGCAGGCATTGAGCGCCCGCACCGCGGATTCGCGGCCCGGGCCGGGGCCGTTCACTTTCACGTCCACATTCTGCAGCCGGTACAGTTCCATGGCGGTGCGGCCGGCCTTTTCCGCCGCCACCTGGGCGGCGAAGGGCGTACTCTTGCGCGAGCCGCGGAATCCCGAACCGCCGGCGGTGGCCCAGGTCAGGGTGTTGCCCTGCCGGTCGGTGATGGAAATGATCGTGTTGTTGAAGGACGCATGAATGTGCACCACGCCGTCTGAGACTTCGCTGCGCGCCTTCTTGCGCCCGGATTTCGCTTTTGCTGTGGCCATGGTCTACTTCCTGATCGGCTTGCGCGGACCCTTGCGGGTGCGGGCATTGGTCTTGGTGCGTTGCCCGCGCACCGGCAGCGAACGGCGATGCCGGATGCCGCGGTTGCAACCAAGGTCCATCAACCGCTTGATGTTCATGGACGTTTCCCGCCGCAGATCGCCCTCGGTGGGGATCTTGACGACTTCGGCCCGGATAAAATCGAGCTGCTCCGGACTGAGTTCGGCGGTGCGGGTCGCGGGCTCGATGCCGGCGGCCTTGCAGATCGCTCCGGCCATGGTCGGCCCGATGCCATAGACATACCGCAGAGAAATCACGATATGCTTGTTGTCCGGTATGTTGACTCCGGCAATACGTGCCATAAATTCACTCCAATTGTCCGTTGCCCCTCAGGGGCTGTCGGCTGCGCCGACCGGGCAACCTGCCCTGGCCTGGCTTGCTCATGCCCTCCCTGGCGCGGCTCTTTGGGTTTCGCCAAACCCCAGTCTCGCCATCCGTGGCGAGCCGTTCGGCCCTCAAAGAGCTTCGCTCTTTGTCGGCTGCGCCGACCGGGCCTCACCCCTGCCGTTGTTTGTGGCGGGGTTCGGTGCTGCAGATCACCCGGATGACGCCATTGCGCTTGATGATCTTGCAGTTGCGGCAGATTTTCTTGACCGACGCTCGCACTTTCATCGCATTCCCCTCTTTCGGAATTCCGCTAGATTCCCGACCGGCCGTAAGCGCCGAGCCTGGACTTCTTCATCAGCGAGTCATATTGATGCGACATCAGATGCGACTGCACCTGGGACCAGAAATCCATGGTCACCACCACGGAAATCAGCAATGCCGTTCCACCGAGGTTGAACGGCACATTGGCCAGCATCTGCATGAAATTCGGCAGCAGGCAGACCAGGGTGATGTAGATCGCGCCGAACATGGTCAGCCTGGTAATTACGCCGTCGATGTACTTTGCGGTTTGCTCGCCGGGCCGGATGCCGGGAATGAACGCCCCGGAGCGGCGCAGGTTGTCGGCCACATCACGCGGGTTGAACACCAGCGCGGTGTAGAAGAAACAGAAAAAGATGATCATCGCGCTGAAAATTATGATGTACAGCGGCTGGCCGGGGCCGATGAGCAGGGCGAGATCCTGCAGCCATTCGGCGCTTTCGGACTGGCCGAACCACTGCCCGAGGGAGGCCGGGAAAAGCAGGATGCTGCTGGCGAAAATCGCCGGAATCACCCCGGCCATGTTGATCTTCAGCGGCAGGTGGCTGGCCTGGGCCTGGTACATCTTGCGGCCCTGCTGGCGCTTGGCGTAGTTCACGGTGATGCGGCGCTGGGCGCGCTCCACATAGACGATGCAGCCCACCACGCCAACGGCGATCAGGCCCACCACGAGCAGCAGCACACCATTGATCTGGCCTTCGTAGGCCTGGGTCAGGGAAGTGCCCACGGCGGCCGGGAATCCCGCCACGATGCCGGCGAAGATCAGCATGGAAATGCCGTTGCCGACGCCTTTTTCGGTGATCTGCTCCCCCAGCCACATCAGGAACATGGCGCCGGTCACCAGGGAAATAATCGCGGTGAGGGTGAAGGCGAGGCCGGGATTGTAGGCCAGGGGCGTGAGCAGGCCCATGGTCATGGCGGTGCCCTGCACCGTGGCCAGGGCCAGGGCGCCCCAGCGGGTGTACTGGGTGATCTTGCGCCGGCCCGATTCGCCTTCCTTCTTCAACTGGTCGAGCTGGGGGCTGACCGCGGTGAGCAATTGCATGATGATCGATGCGGAAATGTAGGGCATGATACCCAGGGCGACGATGCTCATCCGCTCCAGGGCGCCGCCGGAGAACATGTTGAACAGGTCGGCGAAGGTGCCTTCGGTCTGGGAAAAAAAGGCCTGCAATTGCAGGGGGTCGATTCCCGGCACCGGAATATGGGTGCCCACGCGATAGACGAAAATCGCGAACAGCAAAAACAGCAGGCGCGACTTCAACTCGCCAAGGCCGGCGCCGATGTTCTCGGGATTGATGCCTGGTGCTTTCGCCATGGTGGATTACCCGGCTTCCCCTTCACTGTCATTCTGCGCGGAGCGAAGCGGAGTCGCAGAATCTCCCGAATCTTCCCCGCCCTTTTCAGGTTTCGCGCCATCTGCCTGGGATTCCGCGACTTCGCGCGGAATGACAGCGGGGGGGCGCGTTTCATCCGCAGGGGGGGGCGTGTCTTCCGCAGGGGGGGGCGCATCTTCCCCGGCGCTCTGGTCCCAGTCGCCGATGACCTTGCCGCCGGCGGCTTCGATGGCGGCCCGGGCGCCCTTGCTGACCCGCAGCCCCCGCACGGTTAGCGCCCGGGTCACATCGCCGGATAGCATGACCCTGGCGCGCTTGATATTGGCCTGCACCACGCCGGCCTTGCACAGGGCGTCGAGGTCGATGACTTCGGCATCGACCCGGTTCAGTTCCGAAGTGCGCACCTCGGCGGTCACGCGGCCCACCCGGGAGGTGAAGCCGAACTTGGGCAGGCGCATCTGCAACGGCATCTGGCCGCCTTCGAATCCGGGACGAACGCCGCCGCCGGAGCGGGAATTCTGCCCCTTGTGCCCCTTGCCGCAGGTCTTGCCGAAACCGCTGCCCATGCCGCGGCCGACGCGCTTTCTCGCCTTGCCGCTGCCCGGGGCCGGTTTCAGGTCATTCAGTCGCATTTGCCTACTCCAGTCCAATTCAGAGACCAGCCCGCTAGCCCGATTCCACGGCGAGCAGGTGGCTGATCTTGTTGATCATGCCGCGCACCGCCGGGGTGTCTTCGACTTCCACGGTCTGGTGCATGCGGCGCAGGCCAAGCCCTTTCAAGCACAGCTTGTGCCTGGGCTGGGCCCCGATGGGGCTGCGCACCAGGGTTACCCGGACGGTTGCCTTGGATTTCGCCTTTGCCATTTTCTCAGCCCAGAATCTCGTCAACCGATTTGCCGCGCCGGTAGGCCACGTCTTCCGGCGAGCGCATGTCGCGCAGGCCCTTGAAAGTCGCCCGCACCACGTTCACCGGATTGGTGGAGCCATAGCACTTGGCGAGCACGTCCTGCACGCCGGCGAGTTCGAGTATGGCGCGCATGGCGCCGCCGGCGATGACGCCGGTGCCTTCCGAGGCAGGCTGCATGTACACCTTCGACGCGCCGTGGCGGGCCTTGATGGGATACTGCAGGGTCTGGCCGTCGAGATTGACCGTAATCATGTTGCGGCGCGCGGATTCCATCGCCTTCTGAATGGCGAGGGGGACTTCCCGGGCCTTGCCGCGGCCGAAACCGACCCGGCCATTGCCGTCGCCCACCGCGGTGAGCGCGGTGAAGCCGAAGATCCGGCCGCCCTTGACCACCTTGGCGACACGATTGACCTGGATCAGCTTCTCCTGCAGACCCTCTTCGTTTTTTTCCACCGATTCTCTGAATGCCATATTGAATACCTAGAACTTCAAGCCCGCTTCCCGGGCCGCTTCCGCCAGGGCCTTGACGCGGCCATGGTAAGCGTAACCCGAACGGTCGAAAGCCACTGTGTCGATTCCCGCCGCAAGGGCGCGTTCGGCGATGCGCCGGCCCACCTTGCCGGCGGCCTCGATATTGCCCGTGGCGCCGTCGCGCTGGTCCTTCTCCACGGTGGAAGCGCAGGCCAGCACCGAGGTGCCGCCGGGGGCGATGACCTGGGCGTACATATGCCTGGGCGAGCGAAATACGCACAGGCGGTTGATACCCTGTTGCCGAATCCGCGCCCTCGCTCTTCGCGCCCGGCGCAGGCGGGCGTCTTTCTTTGCACTCACAATCTGGCCTCTATTTCTTCTTCGCCTCTTTCGAGAACACGCGCTCGCCCACATAGCGAATGCCCTTGCCCTTGTAAGGCTCGGGCGGACGGAAAGCGCGGATTTCGGCGGCCACCTGGCCCACTTTCTGCTTGTCCGCCCCGCTGACGCTGATTTCCGTCTGGGAAGGCGTTTCCACCTTGATGCCTTCGGGAACGGCGTAATCTATGGGATGGGAATAGCCCAGGGTCAGATTCAGCTTCGACCCCTGGGCCCTGGCGCGGTAGCCGACGCCGCGCAGTTCCAGCTTTTTCTCATAGCCCTCGGAAACCCCGGTGACCATGTTGCGCAGCAGGGAATGCACGGTTCCCACCATGGCATGGGCCCGCCGCGAATTTCGCCGGGCGCTGACCCGCAGGCCTTCCTCGCCCTGGGCCACCTCGACTTCCACCGGCAGCGCGAGCTGCAGGGAACCCTTGCCGCCCTTGACGGAGACTTCTCCGCCGCGCAGTGCCGCTTCCACGCCTTTGGGAAGCTGCACCGGATTGTTGGCCATTCTCGACATGGTCTGGTTCCTAGAACACCGTGCAGATCACTTCGCCGCCGACGCCTTTCGCCCGGGCCTGGCGGTCGGTCATCAGGCCCAGATTGGTGGACATGATGACGGTGCCGAGGCCGGCGCGGTTGCTGGGCAAATCGCCTTTGCCGCGGTAGCTGCGCAGGCCGGGACGGCTTACCCGCTTGATCTCCTCGATGGCGGGCACGCCGTTGACGTACTTCAGCGCCACTTCGATTTCCGGCTTGCCGCCGTTCTCGTCCACCGAGTAGGACTGGATGTAGCCCTCTTCGAGGAGCAGCCCGGAGATGGCCAGCTTGATCTTCGACGCCGGGCTGCGCACGGTTTCCAGCCTGGCCATTTGCGCATTGCGGATGCGGGTCAGGTAATCGGCGATCGGGTCGGTCATGCTCATGGTGATTCCCCGCCTACCAGCTTGCCTTCACCAGGCCCGGCACATCGCCGCGCATGGCCGCTTCGCGCAGCTTGTTGCGGCACAGGCCGAACTTGCGAAA
The DNA here is from genome assembly GCA_022819645.1 of Pseudomonadales bacterium. Taxonomy (GTDB): domain Bacteria; phylum Pseudomonadota; class Gammaproteobacteria; order Pseudomonadales; family Pseudohongiellaceae; genus UBA9145. Next base: position 91,958 of record JAJEGU010000017.1, on the reverse strand, counting down.
TACGCCCCGGGGTCTGCCGGTAAGCCGGCAGCGCCGCACGACCCGCACGGGGCTCGCGTTTCGCGGCAACTTCTGCAACTTCATCTGCGCTTCCCATTTTTCCTCGCTGCCCGCTTTCGAATCGGCGAGCACCGCCTTCAGCGCGTCGCGACGGGCGGCGTACCGCCGCACGGTCTTCATTCGCTTCGCTTCCCTGGCGATCATTGAAACTTTTGCCATGTACCCGTCTCCCGCGGCGCTCGCCGCGTTCGCTCCCGTTGCCGTCAACCCGCCGCCGCGCCCATGCCCCGGAAGGGGAAGCGCATGGCGGCGAGCAGGGCCCGCCCTTCTTCATCGCTGTTGGCGTCGGTGGTGATGATGATGTCGAGCCCCCGAATCTTGTCGATCTTGTCATAGTCGATCTCGGGGAAGATGATCTGTTCGCTCACGCCCATGGCGAAATTGCCATTGCCGTCGAAGGATTTCGGATTGAGGCCGCGAAAATCCCGGATTCTGGGGATGGCGATTCCCACCAGCCGCTCGAGAAACTCGTACATCCGCTCGCCCCGCAGGGTCACCTTGCAGCCGATGGGCCAGCCTTCGCGAATCTTGAATCCCGCCACGCTCTTGCGCGCCTTGGTGATCACCGGCTTCTGGCCGCTGATGGCCCGCATGTCGGCGCTGGCGTGCTCCAGGACTTTCTTGTCCGCAACCGCGTCGCCAAGGCCCATGTTGAGCACCACCTTGGTCACCCTGGGCGCCTGCATGGGATTGGCGTAGCCGAATTGTTTCGTCAAGGCCGGCGCCACTTCCCGCTGATAGAATTTCTTGAATCCCGCCATTGCTCCCACCAGGCCTGTTTCAGTCTATTGCGTCGCCGCTCGACTTGAAGAAGCGGGTCTTGCCGCCGTCCTCGTCGATGCGGATGCCGACCCGGTCTGCCGCGCCGGTGCCGGGATTGAATATGGCCACATTGGAAATATGCAGTGGCGCCTCTTTCTCCACGATGCCCCCCGCCTGACCCAGATTGGGATTGGGCCGGGTATGCCGCTTGATCATGTTCACCCCCGCGACGATGACCCGGTCATCGCCCACCATGCGGGAGATCGTGCCCCGGGTGCCCTTGTCCCGACCGGCAATCACGATCACTTCGTCGTCTCGTCGCAGTTTGCGCATAGCTTTCCCTTCCCATCAGCCCCGACAGCCGATTACAACACCTCCGGCGCGAGTGAGATGATCCGCATGAAGCGCTCTTCCCGCAGTTCCCTGGTAACCGGGCCGAATACCCGGGTGCCGATGGGCGCCTGCTGGTTGTTCAGCAGAATCGCGGCATTGTCGTCAAAACGGATCAGGGAGCCGTCGCGCCGGCGCACGCCCTTGCGGGTTCGCACCACGAGAGCGTCGAGCACCTGGCCCTTCTTCACCCTTCCCCGGGGAATCGCCTCCTTCACGGTGACCTTGATGATGTCGCCGATTCGGGCATAGCGCCGGTGGGAGCCGCCAAGCACCTTGATGCACATGACCCGGCGCGCGCCGCTGTTGTCGGCCACATCGAGGTAGGATTGCACTTGAATCATCGCTCAGTATCCGCCTTTCAATCCCTGGGTCAGGCTTCTGGCCCGATGTTCGTGACAGCTTTCGTCGTGATTTTCATGGGGTGTCAAACTCCCGTGGCCCGCTTGTCAATCGAAACCAGCGCCCAGGATTTGGTGCGGGAAATCGGCCGCACCTCGCGGATGGTCACTTCATCGCCGGGACGACAGTCGTTGTTCGCGTCATGGGCGGCAATCCGGGTGGAGCGCTTGACGATCTTGCCGTATACCGGATGCTTGACCCGTCGCTCCACTAGCACCACGATGGACTTGTCCATGCGGTTGCTGATCACCCTGCCTGAAGTCGTGCGTCCCTTGCCCTGTTCCACATTGATTTCTGTCATTCGCTTTCTTCCACCGCCGTCAGCGCCGCATCCGCGGCGGCCTTCTCGGCGAGCAATGTCTTGATTCTCGCAATATCCTTGCGCACCGCCGTCGCCAGATGCGGCTGGCCCAACTGCCCCGTCGCCTTCTGCATGCGGTAGCCGAACTGCTCCTTGCGCAGTTCCTCCAGCCGGGTCTGCAATTCGGCGGGGGTCAATTCCCGCAATTCGCTCGCTTTCATCACATGACCGTCCGTTTCACAAAACTCGTGCGGAACGGCAGCTTGGCCGCGGCCAGGGAAAATGCGTCCCGGGCCAGTTCCTCGTCCACGCCTTCAATCTCGAACATGACCCGGCCCGGCTGAATCTGGGCGACCCAGTACTCCACATTGCCCTTGCCCTTGCCCTGGCGCACTTCGAGTGGCTTCTGGGTGATCGGCTTGTCCGGGAATACCCGGATCCAGATCTTGCCGCCCCGGCGCACCCGGCGCGTCATCGCCCGCCGCGCCGCTTCGATCTGGCGCGCGGTCAGGCGGCCGCGGCTGACGGCTTTCAGGCCGAACTGGCCGAAATCCACCGAACTGCCGCGGTGGGACAGGCCGCGGTTGCGGCCCTTGTGCATCTTGCGAAACTTGGTGCGCTTGGGCTGTAACACTTTTCCTGACTCTCTATACCTTCTGTATCTCTGTATCTTTACCCAATCCGGCCTGACGACCGCCTAGGCCTGGGCCGCCCTGGCGCCGGGCCCGAGCATGGCTTCGTCGAGATCGAACACCTCGCCCCGGAAAATCCATACCTTGACGCCGATCACGCCATAGGTGGTACTGGCTTCCGAGGTGGCGTAATCGATATCGGCGCGGAAGGTGTGCAGGGGTACGCGGCCTTCGCGATACCATTCCGAGCGTGCGATCTCCGCGCCGCCGAGGCGACCGCCCACCTGCACCTTGATGCCTTCGGCGCCGTGGCGCATGGCGTTCTGCACCGCGCGCTTCATTGCCCGGCGGAACATCACCCGGCGTTCGAGTTGCTGGGCCACGCTGTCGGCGACGAGCTGGGCGTCGAGGTCGGGCTTGCGGATCTCCTCGATATTCACCTGCACCGCCCGCTGATCGAGCTGCATCAGGTTGGCGAGGGCGGCGCGCAGTTTTTCCACGTCCTCGCCCTTCTTGCCGATCACGATGCCCGGCCGCGCGGTATGGATCGTGATGCGCGCGGTTTCGGCGGGGCGTTCGATATCCACCCGGGATACCGAGGCATTGGCGAGGCGCTTGCGGATGTATTCGCGCACTTTCAGATCCACGAGCAGGTTGTCCGCGTATTGCTCGCCTTCGGCGTACCACAGCGAGGTGTGCCGCTTGACGATGCCAAGCCTGATGCCGGTTGGATGCGCTTTTTGACCCATTTGCCTAGTCCTGACTCCCGCCTTCGTCCGCCGCGTCCTATTCGCCGTCGGCTACCTTGATGGTGATATGGCAGGAGCGCTTGAGAATCCGGTCCGCCCTGCCTTTCGCCCGCGGCCGGATGCGTTTCATGGTACGCGCCTCGTCCACGCAAATCGTCGCTATCTTCAATTCGTCCACATCGGCGCCTTCATTGTGCTCGGCGTTGGCGATGGCCGAATCGAGCAGCTTGCGGATGATCGCCGCGGCTTTTCGGGTGCTGAAAGTCAACACCTGCAGGGCTTCCTCCACGGGCTTCCCGCGGACCTGGTCCGCCACGAGCCGCGCCTTCTGCGCCGAGATTCGCGCGCCCCGCAATCTTGCCGCCACTTCCATCACCGTATCTCCTGTCGCCTACCGCCGCTTTGCCTTCTTGTCGGCAACATGGCTGCGATAGGTGCGGGTCAGTGCGAACTCGCCGAGCTTGTGACCCACCATGTCTTCGCTGATGAATACCGGCACATGCTGGCGACCGTTGTGCACGGCGATCGTCAGGCCGAGCATGTCCGGCGAAATCATCGAACGCCGCGACCAGGTCTTGATCGGGCGCTTGTCGTTGTTCTCCGCGGCCTTCTGCACTTTCTTCATCAGGTGCAGATCGATAAAGGGGCCTTTTTTCAATGAACGTGGCACTGCTCGATTCCTCTTTGCTGATCCCGTACCACCCTAGCGGTTCGACTTTCTGCGCCGCACGATCAGCTTGTCGGTGCGCTTGTTGGAACGGGTCTTGAAGCCCTTGGTGGGCACGCCGGTGGGCGATACCGGATGCCGGCCGCCGGAGGATTTGCCTTCGCCGCCGCCATGGGGGTGATCCACGGGATTCATCACCACGCCCCGCACCGTTGGCCGGATGCCGCGCCAGCGGCTCGCGCCCGCCTTGCCCAGGGAGCGCAGGGAATGCTCGGAGTTGGAAACTTCGCCCAGGGTTGCGCGGCAATCGGCAAGCACCTTGCGCATTTCGCCGGAGCGCAGGCGCAGGGTGACGTATTTCCCTTCCCGGGCCACGAGCTGCACCGAGGCGCCGGCGCTGCGGGCGATCTGGGCGCCCTTGCCCGGCTTCAACTCGACGCAGTGCACATTGCTGCCGAGCGGCACATTGCGCAGCGGCAGGCAGTTGCCGGCGCGAATCGGAGAATCCTCGCCGGACAGGAGCCGGTCTCCCGCCCGCACCGCCGCCGGGGCGATGATGTAGCGGCGCTCGCCATCGGCATAGAGCAGCAGGGCGATATTGGCCGAGCGGTTCGGGTCGTATTCGAGCCGTTCCACCCTGGCTTCGATGTTGTCCTTGTTGCGGCGGAAATCGATGATGCGGTACTTCTGCTTGTGGCCGCCGCCGGCGTGGCGCCGGGTGATTCTGCCCTGGTTGTTGCGGCCGCCGGTTTTCGGCTTGGGCGCGGTAAGCGGCGCGAACGGCGCGCCCTTGTGCAATTCGGGATGGCGCACCTTGACGACGAAACGGCGTCCGGGTGATGTGGGTTTGCATTTTACGACCGGCATGGCGTCAACTCCTCCTAACCCGCATCCGCGAAATCGATTTCATCGCCGGGCTGCAGGCGCACATAGGCCTTGCGCCAGTCCGGGCGCTTGCGCGGGCGGCCCCGGGCGGCGCCCTTGACCTTGCCCTTCACATTGAGCACCTGGAGATCGGTGACCACCACTTCATAAATGGTTTCCACCGCTTGCCTGATTTCCGCCTTGGTGGCGTCCCGCGCTACCCGGAAGGCGTACTGGTTGTGTTCGTCGCCGGCTATGGTGGTCTTCTCGGACACATGTGGCGCCAGCAACACCTGATACATGCGTTCCGGGTTCATGACAGCATTCCTTCCATCTGCTTCATGGCCGCCACGGTACAAAGCACCCTGTCGAAACCGATCAGGCTCACCGGATCGATGGCCTGGGCGTCGAGGACATCCACCTTGTGGAGATTGCGGGCGGCGAGATACAGGTTCCGCTCCACCTCTCCGGTAATGATGAGCACGTTGTCGAGTTCGAATTCCCTGAGCTTGCCCACGAGTTCCTTCGTCTTGTGCGATTCGAGGCTGAAATCGTCCACCACGATGAGACGTTGCTGGCGAATGAGTTCGGAGACGATGCACCGCATCGCGCTGCGGTACATCTTGCGATTGAGTTTCTTGCCGTAGTCCCGGGGCCGGGCCGCGAAAGCAAGGCCGCCGCCACGCCAGATCGGCGAGCGGATGGTGCCGGCCCGGGCCCTGCCGGTGCCCTTCTGGCGCCAGGGCTTGCGCCCACCGCCGCGGACTTCGGAGCGGTTCTTCTGCCGGACGCTGCCCTGGCGGGCGCCGGCGAGATAGGTCACCACTGTCTGATGCACCAGCGGCTCATTGAATTCCCGGGCAAAGGCCTCGTCGGGAAGGGAAATCTTTTTCCGGGTCTTCTTGCCCGGAACCGTCAAGGCCAGTTCCATGATCAATTCGTCCGTCTGGTCTTGATGGCGGGCCGCACAATGACCCGGGAACCGGTGGCGCCGGGCAGCGCGCCCTTGATCAGCAGCAGATGGTTTTCGAGGTCCACCCGCACGACTTCGAGGCTTTGCACGGTTTTGCGCACGTTGCCCATCTGTCCGGCCATCTTCTTGCCCTTGAATACCTTGCCCGGCGTCTGGCACTGGCCGATGGAGCCGGGGGCGCGGTGTGAAATCGAGTTGCCGTGGGTGGCGTCCTGCATGCTGAAATTGTGACGCTTGACCGTGCCCTGGAAGCCCTTGCCCTTGGAGATGCCGGTGACGTCGACTTTCTGGCCGACTGCAAACAGGTCCACCCGGAATTCGCTGCCGGCGTTGACCTCGCCGAGATCAAGGCCCTCGGTGCGGAACTCCCACAGGCCTTCGCCGGCTTCGGTTCCCGCCTTGCGGAAATGGCCGGCTTCACAATTGTTGACGCGCGAAGCCTTGCGCGAACCCATGGTGACCTGGACCGCGCTGTAACCGTCCGATTCCGGGGTCTTGACCTGGGTCACCCGGTTCGGTTGCACTTCCACCACGGTCACCGGAACAGATTCCCCGTCTTCCGTGAAGACGCGGGTCATCCCGCTCTTGCGACCGACAAGCCCTAAGGACATTTGTTAAACACCTCTATTGTGCACGGGGCTGAAACCCTCTCTGGCCGCTTGCGCGTTGCACCTGGCGCGATATCAGGGATATCCGTGAGATCAGTGCGCCACAATCTTTCAGCTAAAAAAAGGGCAACGGGGACTGACAACCCGTTGCCTGGTTCTGGTTCAGCGCGCTTACTGCAGGCTGATCTGTACGTCGACTCCCGCCGCCAGATCGAGTTTCATCAAGGCATCAACGGTTTTTTCCGTCGGCTCGACGATATCAAGCAGGCGCTTGTGGGTACGAATCTCGTACTGGTCTCTCGCATCCTTGTTCACATGGGGCGAAATCAGCACGGTGTAGCGCTCCTTGTGGGTCGGCAAGGGAATGGGTCCTCTCACCTGCGCCCCGGTGCGCTTCGCCGTATCCACGATCTCCCTGGTGGATTGGTCGATCAGGCGATGGTCGAATGCCTTCAGCCGGATTCTGATTCTTTGATTCTGCATCTTCATCCGCTGGCGGAATCAGGCCCGAAAGCCCTTTCCCGTGCCGCTCTTCGCCTCGTTTCCCGACTACCCGGGCGTGGCCTGATCCGATCAAAATCGACGGCTTCAGGTTCGCCCGCCCAAAAAAGACGCGTATTTTGCTGACTTGACTTGGGGGTGTCAAGCAAAAATCACCCGGAATCACAAAAAAGTTTGTCCGGGGTGTTGGTGGCGACTCACAGCGTGCCAATTCCGTCATTCTGCGCGCAGTCACAGAATCTCTTTGGGGGGCCACCGCATGAGATCCCGCGACTCCGCTTCGCTCCGCGCGGGATGACGGGAAAGGGGAAGTCAGCGGCGACGGCGGCTCTGGCGGCCTTGGGGTTTTTCCCTGAACAGGGAGGGGCGGTGGAAAGGTGGCGCCGGGGTGAGTTGGGATGGGTCGGGATGGATACAGTCGAGCTTGCCGCCGAGTTTTTCCTCGATGGGGGGCAGGAGAAAGGAATCTTCCTCGCAGGCGAAGCTGATGGAGGTTCCCACCTTGCCGGCGCGGCCGGTGCGGCCGATGCGGTGGACGTAGTCATCGGGTTCCTCGGGCAAGGTGTAATTGATCACGTGGGTGACTTCCTCTATATGGAGGCCGCGCCCGGCCACGTCGGTGGCGACGAGCACCTGGATTTCACCGGACTTGAACCGGGCGAGGGTGCGGCTGCGCCTGTGCTGGGGAATCTCGCCGGACAGCATCCCGCAGTTGACGCCGTTGCGGTGCAGGTCGTCCGCGAGCCTGCGCACCTGGTCGCGCCGGTTGCTGAATACCAGCACCTTGTTCTTGCCGGGTTCGCTGAGCAGGTTATACAGGAGATGGTACTTGTCGCTGGTGGTGACGAGATAGACTTTCTGGTCCACCGCCTCGGCGGCGATCTGCTCCGGATCGACTTCCACCATGACCGGGTCCAGCGCCCAGCGGCCGGCAAGTTCGGTGATTGCCGGCGGAAAGGTGGCGCTGTAGAGCAGGGTCTGGCGGCAATCCTTGCGCGGCGTGCGGGAGACGATCCGGCGCACCTGGGGAATGAAGCCCATGTCGAGCATGCGGTCCGCCTCGTCGAGGACGAGCAGTTCGATCAGACCCAGGTACAAATTTTCGCTGCCGGCGAAATCGAGCAGGCGGCCTGGAGTGGCTACGACGATATCCACCGGGCCGGCGTCCAGCGCCCGATGCTGTTTTTGATAATCCTCCCCCCCCACCAGGGTGACCACGCGCAGTTCGCAAAAGCGGGTGAGGGCTTCGGCGTCGGCGGCGATCTGGCCGGCGAGTTCCCGGGTGGGGGCAACCACCAGCGCCCGGGGTTCGCCGACGAAGCGTTCGCCTTCCACGGGATTGCTCAGCAAGTCGTTGATGATGGTGATGAGGAATGCCGCGGTCTTGCCGGTGCCGGTCTGGGCCTTGCCGGTGACGTCGTGGCCTTGCAGGGTATGGCGAAGGCTTGCGGCCTGGATCGGCGTGCAATGGGTGAAGCCCAGGGCGTGGATCGCCTGGCGCAGGGGTTCGCGCAGGTCGAATTCGTCGAATGTGGCGAGTGATTCGTTAGTAGCCGGCATGGGGTGGGTCAAGGTCCGGCGTGGGGACGGAAGGAGCAGGTTTCACAATCCGGGTCCCGTGGAAGTTTGAGGTCGCGCCATTGCATGCTCGCGGCATCGAGGAGCAGAAGACGACCGATGAGAGTCTGGCCGATGCCGGTGAGCATCTTGATGGCTTCCATGGCCTGGAGCGAACCGATTATTCCTACAAGCGGCGCCATTACGCCATTGCGGGCGCAACTCGTATCGAGTTCGCCGATTTGCGGATACAGGCAATGGTAGCACGGGCTGGCGACAATGTTCGGATCAAAGGCGGCAATCTGGCCCTGCATGCGGATGGCGGCGGCGGAAATCAGCGGCTTTCCCCTGGCGAAACAGGAGGCATTGATGGCGAAACGGGTTTCGAAATTGTCGCAGGCGTCGAGCACGAGGTCGGCCCCGGCCACCGTCGCATCGAGGCTGTCGCCTTGCAGGCGCTGGCGGATCGTGGTCACGGCAACATCGGGATTGAGGCTGAGCAGCCGGTCCCGGGCGGAATCGACCTTGGCCTGACCGAGCGATTTCTCGGCATGGGCGATCTGGCGCTGCAGATTGGTCAATTCAACGATATCGTCATCGGCGATCAGCAGGCGGCCGACTCCGGCCGCGGCAAGATACATGGCCGCGGGGCAGCCGAGCCCACCCATGCCGACGATGAGAACGGTGGCGTCCATGAGCTTGCGCTGCCCCGCCACGTCCATTTCGGGCAACATGATCTGGCGGCTGAAGCGCAACAACTGCTGTTCATTCATCGGCTGGCTGCATTGGGCATGGCGCGCCCGGGCAAACCCGGGATTATAGTCGAAGATGTGGGACAGCCACCTTTGAATCTCAGGCCCCCTGAATCTCGCCGCTGTCGGCGGGCGGTTTGCAGCGGACGTCGTAAATACATCCCTGTAGACTCCGGGCTCGGCTTCCTGCCTCGCACGCCCGCTGCAAACCGCCCGCCGACAGCGGCTTACGGCTTTTCGAAAGACGCGGAAAAACCATCGGAATCACTGTCATTCCGCGCGAAGCGAAGCGTAGTCGCAGAATCTCCCTGGGGATTTTGCAGGAGGGTGCCTGCCTTCCCTGGCATGGATGAGCCGGTCGTGGCCGGCGTGGTCCCGGTAGTGCCTGATGTCGCGGTATCCGGCGGCGGAGAGCAGCCCGGCTACTGGCTCGCGCTGGTCGTGGCCGTGTTCGAGCAGCAGCAGTCCGCCAGCCTTGAGGCAGCGTCTCGCCTGGGTGATGATTTCGCGAATAGCGGACAGGCCATCCGCTCCCGCGAACAGGGCCACGTCGGGCTCGAATGCGCAATCGGGATGCAGCGCCGGGTCGCCAACCGCCACATAGGGGGGATTGGCGACGATCATGTCAAGGGCGGAATCCGCCAGGCCCTCACACCAGGAAGCTTCCCGGAAGCTGATGTTGCGGGCGCCAAGTTCCCGGGCATTGCGGCGGGCGAGGGCCAGGGCTTGCGGGCTGATGTCCACGGCATGAATACGCCAGTCCGGCTTGCGCCGCGCCAGGGCGATGGCGATGGCGCCGCTGCCTGTGCCGAGGTCGGCGATTTGCAGGGGGCCTGTATTGCCTTCGGGGGCGGACTCCAGCGCCAGTTCCACCAGCAATTCGGTTTCCGGGCGGGGAATCAGTACACAGGGATCGACCGCAAGCTGGAAGTGCATGAAGCCCGCGTTTCCCAACAGGTAGGCAATGGGTTCGCCCTTGCCTCGCCGTTTGAGAAGCCGTCGAAACTCGCTGATTTCCCGGTCGCCGATCAGTCGTTCGGGATGGGCGTACAATGCGCCGCGACTGACGCCAAGCACGTGGGCGAGCAAGCGTTCGCCATCAAGTCGGGAGTTGTCTGCGGCACCCGGCAATTTCCGGGCGCTTGCGAGCGCATCGGCTATCGTAGTCACCGGTTTGCTACCTGGGAGCCATACACAATGGATGGGAAAGCTTGCCGGTGATTCTCATTTTAACGCTGCCTACCGCAGCCTGTCATTCTGCGCGAAGTGAAGCGCAGTCGCAGAATCTCGTTGGGAATTCCATACGGCTGTTCAGTCTTGCGCAAGCCTCGCGAGGAGGTCGGCCTGATGTTCCTGCAAGAGGGACTCGATGACCGATTCCAGGCTGCCGGCCATGACTTCCGGCAGGTTGTACAGCGTCAGCTTGATTCGGTGATCGGTTACCCTGCCCTGGGGGAAATTGTAGGTCCGGATCTTTTCCGAGCGGTCGCCGCTGCCGACGAGACGGCGGCGGGTAGCGGACTCTTCCTCCCGTTGTTCCTGTCGCGCCTGGTCCAGCAATCTGGCCTGCAACAGGGACATGGCCCGCGCCTTGTTCTTGTGCTGGGAGCGCTCGTCCTGGCATTCCACGACGATACCGGTTGGCAGATGAGTGAGACGGATGGCGGAATCGGTCTTGTTCACGTGTTGTCCGCCGGCCCCGCTGGCGCGGAAGGTGTCGATGCGAAGATCGTTCCGATTCATTTCTATCTCGTCGATCTCTTCCGCTTCGGCAAGCACCGCGACGGTGCAGGCGGAAGTATGGATGCGGCCCTGGGATTCGGTTTCCGGGACGCGCTGTACCCGGTGGGCGCCGGATTCGAATTTCAGCTTCTCATATACCTTGCGGCCTTCGATCCGCAGGATGACTTCCTTGTATCCGCCATGCTCGCCGGGGCGCTCGCTGATGATATCCGCCCGCCATTGCTGCAATTCGGCATAACGCTGATACATGCGACAGAGATCGCCGGCGAACAGCGCGGCCTCGTCGCCGCCTGTGCCAGCGCGGATTTCGAGAAAAACATTGCAACCGTCACGTTCGTCCTGTGGCAATAACAGCAGCTGCAGGTCCTGCTCCAGCTTTCCGCACTGCCCGGTCGCCCTGGCGATTTCCTCCTCGGCCATGGCGCGAATTTCCGGGTCGGCGTCTTGCCGCATTTCTTCCGCTTCCCGCCGTTCGTCTGTAATCTCAAGATAGCGGCCATAGGCGTGCACCACGCTTTCAAGTTCGGCATATTCCATCGACAACTTGCGAAACCGCGGTTGATCGGCAATGACTTCACCGTCGCCAAGCAAGCCTTCGAGTTCCTCAAAGCGCTCCCGCAGGCCATCGAGTTTCCGGCGAATGGAATGTTGCATGGGATCGGCCTCACTCCAGTGAGGAATTCCGGGAGCCTGCGCCACAGGAATTCACGGCTGCAAATCCGCTCTCATCCACACCCCCGGCCGCTCGATTTCGTTGCATATTCACCAATATTAGCCTCAATCGATCAGCCAGGGGCGCGGCGATAGCGAATTTTCGCTTTCGCGAATTCCTGCGGCGCAGGCTCCTGGTCAAGCTCGAACAGTTCCCGGGTTGCGTCGAGCAATTCATCCCTTCCTTCGGCGCTGGCCTGCTTCATGCGAACGCTGGGTGAATGAATCAGTTTGTTGGTGATGGCCCGGGCCAGTGACTCGAGGATGGCTTCCGCATCCTTGCCTTTTTCAAGTTCGCGCCGGGCCTGACGAAGCTCGGCCTGACGAATCTTGTCGGCCTTGCCGCGCAGACGGCGCAGGGTAGCGACAGCGTTGCGCGAACGCAACTGCCCGAGAAAGCTTTCCATCCCCCGATCAATGATGGATTCGGCCTCGGTCGCGGCTTGCCGCCGGCTTGCCACGCTGTCCTCTATGACATTGCCGATGTCGTCAATGCCGTAGAGATAGGCGTCGGGAATCTCGCTCACTTCCACTTCGATGTCACGCGGAACGGCGAGGTCCACGAGCAGCATCGGGCGGTGTTTGCGCTGGCGAATCGCCCGCTCCACCATGCCCTTGCCAATCAGGGGCAACTGACTGCTTGTGGACGAGATTACGATATCAGCGTGAATCAGCAACGCGGGCAAGTCCGACAGCAGGGCGCCTTCGCCGGAAATCCTGCCTGCCAGTTGCAGGGCATTATCGAGCGTGCGATTGGCGACAACGATACTGCGGACCCCTTTCTCGGTCAGATGCCGCGCGGCGAGTTCGATGGTGCGGCCGGCGCCCACCAGCACAACCTGCAAGCGGGACAGGTCGGAGAAGATTCGTCCGGCCAGCGTGACCGCCGCATAGGCAACCGATACCGGGCTGGCGCCAATGGCAGTTTCGCTGCGCACTTCCTTGGCAATGGAAAAGGACGCCTCGAATGCCTGGGCAAGCTGTCCCCCGGCCAGTTTCAATTCCCGTGACAGGGCCAGGGCGGACTTGATCTGCCCCAGAATCTGGGGTTCGCCGAGCACCATGGAATCCAGGCCCGCGGCGACCTTCATCAGGTGCCGCACCGCGTCGCCGCCATGATGGAAATAGCTTGCCGGCGCCAGTTCTTCGGCGCGCAAGCCATGAATTCCCGCCAGCCAGTCCAGCGTGATCTGATGCCGCCCCGCCCCTTCATCCGTCTCGGGCGCAGCCCCGGAAAAACCCAGATACACCTCGGTCCGGTTGCAGGTGGAGACAATGACGGCTTCATTCACGCCGGGCAACCCCACAGCCTGCCGCAAGGCATCGGATATGAGGTCGGGGGGAAAGGCTACCTTCTCGCGCAAGGCGATATTGGCGGTACTGTGGTTGATTCCGGTAACTGCCAGTTCCACGGTATTCCAGGAAGTTCAGGCGAGAAAGCACAAATATACCAGAGTACCGGGCCACACTCGCCTGGCGGCAATCCCGGGCATTGGCGGACTCGGGCAGAGCAGGCCGATGGGTGTCCCATTGCCTCTTCTCCATTGCCTCTTCCGTACGGCGCCATTGCCTTCGGCATCCGTCCCCGCGAGCCGGAGTTGCTCGATACCTCGTGACGGTTCGCCGCGGCCAGTTGCGCGAAAAGCCGGTTCTTCGGGGAAGCACGAGGTAGCGGAAATCGCCATCCGGACAAGCGCCGGAGGGGTTGCAGCGCCAGGACATCTCTCATCGACACGACTAAAGGCCCGGTTCGGCTTCAGTCAATCGCCGGTTGAGTTACCGGGAATCGCTGATATGATAGCCACTTAAAGGGCTTGACCGATCATCCTGAACGGGAATTGAGGAACCTATTGAGACAAGAACTAGATGAGCAGCAAGAATGTTTGGACAATAACCCAAACCCAACAGACTCAGACAATGACTCCCAGCCGCAAGATAATCAAGACGGCAGTGAAGGTGGGGGAGCAGATGAAGACTCCTTCACTCCACCTTACAGGATTCCGTACGATCTTCCTGTTGAACCCATTGGAAAAGTAACTGTTTATCAAGTCGGCGGCGGTTCCGGCACAGACAGTTGTCAGCAGGACGACGATGATGGAGGAGTCACTTGCGAACAGGATTCAGGATGATGATTCGCTTTAGCGAGAAAAACCAAGGATTATTGCTCCTGGGAACTATCGCTTTCCTGGGAGCACTTTCCCTGTTTTGGCCTACTGAGCAAGACTTGGATTTTGAGGAATCTACCTCTGGAGAATCCCGGCAATTGCAGGTAGAATCCGAACAGTCCGCTATACAGTTGACTTCCCGCGAAGTAGAACTATCTGACACCGACAGACAGCAGAGCCAAACAGTTGAATCCCCCACAACCCGCTTGGAACCTCCATCGGGATTTAGAACAGGGTTGCCCGAATTTCGGCAACCACCGGAACCTGTTTCAATTGCGGAAACAGCTTATGAGTCGAAGTGGGAAGAATTCATTAACAGCATGGGGCTTGAGAATGAGCCGATAGTTCGTGCCATTATTATGGAATGGGAGCAGTTCAATCAGGAAATATATCGCGCATGGAGGGACGGGGATATAACGCGATTGGAAATGGCGGAAAACAGACTCTCTATTGAAGATTTACAGGAACGATTGGCACCCTATCTAACTTCAAATCAGCTTGTTGATATTGGGATAAACAATGAAATATTCGGAGAATATGTGCTCGAAAGGTATAACAGCCTGTCAGCAAGGCGTGACGCACAAGGGTATAACCATCCCCTTTTAACAGCACTAATCTCTGAAAGCATTGACAGTGTTCAAGCACTGATAGATTCCGGGGCGGATGTGAATTTTACCACAACCGATGGTGATACAACCCCTCTAGGCGATGCTATTCGACAATCTAGACCGGATATGGTGAAACTGTTGATTGACGCAGGTGCCAACGTTGATTGGGCAGACAGTCTGGGTTATACGCATCTAATGAACGCTGCCAGTGATGGGAATCTGGATATTGTGCGGTTGCTTATTTCCCACAACGCCGATCTCGAAATAATAATATCACCAGATCTCCCTGATTCTGTGTTAACGGTAGCCGCTATGAATAATGAAACCGAGATTGTCAGCGAACTACTCAGAGCGGGCGCGGACGCGAGCGGTGCAGCGGGCGAGAGTGCTTTACGTCTGGCGCGGCGAAACGGCAACTTGGAAGTTGTTCGTATGCTGGAGAATGCAGGTGCTCGATAAAAGGCCATAAAAGAAAACCCGGACTCCAATAGGATGTGATACGCAGCATTAAAGTGGGTTTTCTGCGGCTGAAATTCATTATTCATTGACGAAGGAAAAGCAATGAAACGACTTGAGCGGGTTCAATTGGGACACCCATCGAACCGCCGGGTGCTGCTTCATGTCATTCTGCGCGTAGTCGCAGAATCTCTTCGGGAGGGCACTGCATGAGATACTGCGCCTCCACGTAAATTAACGGTAACCCCAGTGGGTGTCCATTTGCCTTTTGACCAGAGCCAGCTTCCCCGGACATTGCTATACTGTTCCTTTTGTGGAATCTCCAATGAATGTTTCGATGCTGCGCGCCAGTCTGCCTGCCGGCATGGTCTTGCTGCTGGCGGCCTGCGCCTTGCAGACCGGGACTCGCGTTGCGGAAACCCCCGCAACGGAGCCTGTCGCGCAAGCCCAGGCCGAGGCACCGGCGCCCACCCCCATTGAATACGGCAGTTTCACCGCTGAGCAGCTCTACCAGGCCATCACCGGCGAATTGAGCGCCCAGCGCGGCGATCTCGATCAGGCCGCCGAAGTCTATTTCGAGCTGGCCCGGGAAACCCTTGACCTCGGCGTCATCGAGCGCGCAGTGCAGTTCGCTTCGGCCATCGGCGACGGGCGCAGTCTGCTCGAACTCGGGCTGCTCTGGGCGGAAGTTTCTCCGGATTCGCCGGAGCCGCATCTGCTGTTGTCATTCCAGTTGCTGGAAGCCGGCCGGCCGGGCCAGGCCCTGTCCCACATGGAGCAGGTGCTGGAAGCCGGCGGCAGTTTTGAATTCAGCATTCTCGCTTCCGCCACCGGCAATATGGAGCGCCGGATTCGCTCGGACTTGATCGCCGGATTGCGCGGGATCAGGGAGCGCCACCCCGCAAACGGCTCGGTCCGCATCGCCCTGGTGCAGCTACTTGCGCAAAACCAGCAGTTCGACCTGGCGCTGGCGGAGTTCGGGCAGTTCGGCGACCGCGTTGAAATGACGCCTGAACTCGTGCAGTTGCAGGCCCAGCTCCACCAAAGCGCCAATGACGGCGAAGGCGCGGCGGCCGCGCTGGAAGCCGGGCTTGAGGCCTTCCCGGACAACCGCGGCCTGCGGCTGGGCTACGCCCGGCTGTTATTGCAACAACGGCAGCTTGCCCTCGCCAGGGAACAGTTCGGCATCATGCTCGCCCAGGCGCCGGATGACTGGGAAACCCTGCTTTCCGCTGGCCTGCTCGATCTCGAAATGGAGAATTTCCCGTCGGCCATCGGCATTTTCGAACAGATGCTTGGGGCGAGGCAGAATGAAGACGACGCGCATTTCTACATCGCATACGCCAATCAGCAACTTGGTGATTTCGAAGCCGCCATTGCACACTTTCGCCAGGTGCGCCAGGGCGTGGAGAACTTTCTGCCGGCCCAGCAGCAAAGCACGAGGCTGGCCATTCAGCTTGGCCGATTCGACGAGGCCCACGACTGGCTGGCCGAGCTTTCCCGGGGCAGCAGCAGGCTGGAAATCCAGTTCATCAGCATGGAGTCCGCCATTCTGTTGCAGGAGGGCCATCCCCAGCGGGCCAGGGAACTGCTTGACCGTGCCCTGAATCGCTATCCCAATCACGCCGACCTGCTTTTCACCCGGGTTTTCGTCCACGATTCCAGGGGCGACATGGCGGAATCCGAGGCCGATCTGCAACAGATCATCCGCATGCAGCCGGATAACGCCAGGGCGCTCAATCATCTTGGCTACATGCTGGCGGACCGCACCGAGCGCCATGAAGAGGCGCTGGAGTTGATCGAGCGCGCCATCGCCATCGAACCGGATGACCCGGCCATCATCGACAGTCTCGGCTGGGCCCAGTTCAAACTCGGCATTCTCGACGAGGCGCTGGAAAACCTGCGCCGGGCCTACGCGGCCTTTCCCGACCACGAAGTCGCCGCCCATCTCGGGGAGGTGCTCTGGACGCTGGACCGCCGGGAGGAAGCCGAAAGCGTCTGGGCCGAAGCCCTTGCGGAAAACCCCGAAAGCGAATTCATCCTGCCCACCATGGAGCGGCTCAAGGGGAGGCCATGATCCAGGAGCTTGCGCCACAGGAATTCGCGAAAGCGAAAATTCGCTATCGCCGCGCCCCTGACCGCTCGATTGAGGCGAATATTGGTGGATATTCAACGAAATCGAGCGGCCAGGGGCGCGGATGAAAGCGGATTTGCAGCCGTGAATTCCTACGGCGCAGGCTCCTAGGAGCCTGCGACTTCGCTTCGCGCGGAATGACAGTAACTTTGATGGGTGTCCCAGTGTTGAGACTGCTGCAATCTGTGGGTTTCCTCGCTTTGCTTGCCGGATTGCCGGCGGGGTGCGCCAATGCGCCGCGGGCGCTTGAGGGCGGTGACTGGAACCGCCACCGGGAGGGACTTGCGGCGCTGGAGCAATGGCAACTGCGGGGGCGGGTCAATGTGCGCTACGACAATGAATCCCACACGCCCCGGATTCTCTGGCGGCAGCAGCAACGCAACTACAACATCCGCCTCTGGGGCTCCTTCAATGCCGGCAATACCCTGATCAGCGGCGGCCCGGACGGCGTCAGCCTCGAATCGGACGGCGAGGTGTTCACCGCGACCACGCCGGAAAACCTGATTCTCGAGCAACTCGGCTATGAGTTGCCGGTCTCCCGTCTGGAATACTGGGTGCGCGGCCTGCCCGCTCCGGCCGGCGATGCGGAACTCGATTTCAACGACGCAAACCAGCTGCGCACCCTGCGTCAGGACGGCTGGTCGGTGCAATACGATGATCCGCGGCGATACGGCGAGTTGAACCTGCCGGGCGCCATTGAACTTTCCCGCGCCGCAGACGATATCCGCCTCCGCTTCGTGGGCCTGCGCTGGATCGTCGGGTCACCGGAATGACCGCGCTCAGTCTGCCGGCCCCGGCCAAGCTCAACCTGTTCCTGCATGTCACCGGCCGTCGCGACGACGGCTACCACCAGCTGCAAACCCTGTTCCAGTTGCTCGATCATGGCGATTTGCTGCATTTTGCGCCCCGGCGGCGAAGCGGCGTCTCCCTGCGTATTGCCGACACCCCCCAGGGCCGCAAGCTGCCCCGAAGCGACAATCTGATCCTGCGGGCAGCAGCCGCGCTGGCTCGGGAGAGCGGCTGCAAGGCTGGCGCCGATATCGAATTGGAAAAGCGTCTGCCTGTGGGCGGCGGACTGGGCGGCGGCAGCTCCAATGCCGCCGCCACCCTGCTGGCGCTGAACCGGCTCTGGAAGCTGGGTCTTTCCATCAACGCGCTTTGCCGGATTGGCCTGCGCCTCGGCGCCGACCTGCCGGTATTTCTCCGCGGCCACAGCGCCTGGGGCGAAGGCATCGGCGAAATCCTGACGCCGGTGGAACTTCCCGAGCGATGGTATCTGGTGGTCACGCCTGCCTGTGAGGTCTCCACGGCGGCGGTTTTCCGGGATGAAAATTTGACACGCAACTCCGCAAACATCAGAATTGCCGACTTTCTCGCGGGAAGCTGCCGTAACGACTGCGAACCGGTCACGCGCCGGCTCTACCCGGCGGTGGATGAAGCCTTGACCTGGCTGGGCCGATTCGGCGCGGCGCGCATGTCGGGCACCGGCGCCAGCGTCTTTGTCGAGATTGCCGGCGAGGCTGCGGCGGAAGGGATTCTGGCCCAATTGCCCAGTGGCTGGACCGGTTTCGCCGCCCGGGGAATCTCGAAAATGGAACACGCAGAGGGCTGTCCGCAAGGAGTACGGGGTTGAGCATTCGCCAGACATGCCGGCCCGGGAATCCGCAAAGTGCGCGATTTCCCCGGAGAAACTGGTAAAATTCGCGTGTTGGGGTGTCGCCAAGTGGTAAGGCACAAGGTTTTGATCCTTGCATTCGTTGGTTCGAGTCCAGCCACCCCAGCCATTTTTTGTGCCTGGCTGCGCCAGGCACAAAAAATGGCAAACCCGTTTAACGTGCGCCCGTAAGCGACAGGCGAATCACCCACCGTGGCCACCAATCTCATGGTTTTCACCGGCAATGCCAATCCGCAACTCGCGGATCGCATTGCCCGATACATCGGCGTTCCACTTGGCGACGCCAGCATCGACAAGTTCAGCGACGGTGAAATCTCCGTGGAACTGAACGAGAACGTCCGGGGCAAGGATGTCTTCATCATTCAGCCCACCTGCTCGCCCACCAATGACAACATCCTCGAGCTGATGCTCATCGCCGACGCCCTGCACCGGGCCTCGGCCAATCGCATCACCGCGGTGATTCCCTATTATGGCTATGCCCGCCAGGACCGCCGGGTGCGCTCGGCCCGGGTCGCCATCAGCGCCAAGGTGGTGGCCGACATGATCGGCGCCGTTGGCGTGGACCGTGTGCTTACGGTGGACCTGCACGCCGAACAGATACAGGGTTTCTTCAGCATACCCGTGGACAACGTCTACGGCTCGCCGGTGCTGACCGACGAGATCGAGCGCCAGAATTACCGCAACCTCACCGTGGTTTCGCCGGATATCGGCGGCGTGGTCCGGGCCCGGGCGGTGGCCAAACAGCTCAATGTGGATCTGGCGATCATCGACAAGCGCCGGCCATCGATCAATGAAGCCCAGGTCATGCACATCATCGGCGATGTGGACGGTCGCACCTGCCTGATCGTCGACGACCTCGTGGATACCGCCGGGACGATCTGCAAGGCGGCGGATGCGCTCAAGGAAGCCGGCGCGCTTGGCGTGGTGGCCTATTGCACGCATCCGGTGCTTTCCGGCAGGGCAATCGAAAATGTCGAGAATTCCAGCCTCGATTCGCTGGTGGTAACCGACACGATCCCGCTCCGCGAAGACGCCAGGAACTGCGAGCGCATCCGGCAGTTGTCCATGGCGAAACTGCTCGCGGAGTCGATTCGCCGGGTCAGCAACGAAGAATCCATCAGCGCGATGTTCGACAATACCTGAACCGCGCGGCGGCGGGTCGTGGGCCGCGCCGGCAATGCCGGCGAACCGCGACAGGACCCCGGCAGGGCTGGTCGCAAGCTCCGCCGGGAATTTGCAACGAGACAGGAACAAACCATGTCAACTCCTGAATTCGAACTCGATGTATCGGTGCGGACCGACAAGGGGAAAGGTGCGAGCCGCCGCCTGCGTCGATTGCACAATGCCATTCCCGCCGTGCTCTATGGCGCGGACAAGGAACCGGCGTTGCTCGCCATCGATCACGACAGCATTCTCCACGCCACGGAAAACGAGGCATTCTTCTCCCAGATCGTCACGCTCAATCTGGATGGCAAGCACAAGGAACGCGCCATAATCAAGGACTTGCAGCGCCACCCGGCCAGGCCGGTGATCCTGCACGCGGATTTTCTCCGCATCAGCGAGGGCCAGACGGTCAATATCCGTGTCCCCCTGCATTTCATCAACGAGGACAAATGCGTCGGCGTGAAAACCGGCGGCGGACGCATTCTCAAGTCGATGACCGAAATCGACGTAAGCTGTCTGCCACAGGACTTGCCGGAATTCATCGAAGTGGACATGCTCCAGGTGGAACTCGGCCAGTCGGTGCATCTGTCGGACATCACGCTGCCGGAAGGCGTCAGCAGCGTGGCCCTGTCCCACGGCAAGGAAGGCGATCTTTCCGTCGCCACGGTGCAGTCTCCCAGGGGCGGCGGCCTTGATGAGGCCGGAGACGCAGAAACTGCGCCTGAATCGGAAAGCGATGCCGCGCCCGACGCGGAAGAAGAATCCTGACCGCGCAAGACTCCCTGCAACTGATCGTGGGCCTCGGAAATCCGGGGCCCGCGTACGCCGGCAATCGACACAATGCCGGCTTATGGATGCTCAAGCGCTTGTGCGCCGAATACGATGGGGAATTGCGCGCCCGCGGCAAGTTTCATGGCGAAACCGGCAAGATCCGCATCGCCGGGCGGGAAATCCGCCTGCTGTGGCCGGCCACATTCATGAACCGCAGCGGCCTGTCGGTGGCTGCCGTTTGCGGCTTTTATCGAATCGAAGCCGAACAGGTGCTCATCGCCTGCGATGAAATCGATTTCCCGGCAGGCAGGATACGCTTCAAGTCCGGCGGCGGGCACGGCGGCCACAATGGCCTGCGCAGCATTATCGAATCCCTCGGCGGACGCAATGCCTTCCGGCGCTTGCGCATCGGCGTGGGGCACCCGGGGCACAAGTCCCTGGTGACAAATTACGTGCTCGGCGACCCGCCCCCGGCGGAACGCGAATTGATCGAGGACGGCATAGGCGACGCCATCTCGGTCCTGCCCCGGGTTGCGGCCGGCGAATGGGAAGAAGCCATGCGAATCCTGCATAGTGGGCCGGCACACCGGATGGAATGAGGAGCAGGCGGAAATGGCGTTGCGTTGCGGAATCGTCGGCTTGCCCAATGTGGGCAAGTCCACCTTGTTCAACGCCCTTACCCGGGCGGGCATCGCCGCGGAAAACTACCCTTTCTGCACCATCGAGCCCAATTCCGGCGTGGTGGCTGTCCCTGACCCAAGGCTCGACCGCATCGCGGAAATCGTGCAACCCGCCAGAACAATTCCCACCACGGTGGAATTCACCGATATCGCCGGTCTGGTGGCCGGCGCCTCGCAAGGCGAAGGCCTCGGCAACCAGTTTCTCGCCAATATTCGCGAAACCGACGCCATCGCCCATGTGGTGCGCTGCTTCGAAGACAGCAACATCACCCATGTTTCCGACCAAATTCGACCCGCGGACGATATCGAGACCATCAATACCGAGCTTGCCCTTGCGGACCTGGAAACCGTCAACCGCAACCTGGACCGGGTGATCCGCGTCGCCAAGAGCGGCGACAAGGACGCCCAGCGGCAGGCTGCGCTGCTGGAGAAGATCCAGGCAGGCCTCGACCGGATGCAGCCGGTGCGGGCCATCGAGTTGTATCGGGAGGAGCGCGAGAATTTGCGCAGCCTGCACCTGCTCACCGCCAAGCCCGTGCTGTACATCGCCAACGTGGCTGAGGACGGTATCGACGGCAATGACCGGGTTGTGGCGGTGGCCGCCATTGCTGAAGCGGAAGGCGCCGAAATGGTGGTCGTTTGCAACAAGATCGAGGCCGAAATCGCCGAGCTTGCGGACGACGACAGGCAGGAGTTCCTGGAAGAGCTGGGCATGGAGGAAGCCGGCCTCGACCGAGTCATCCGAGCCGCCTATCAGCTTCTCGGCTTGCAGACCTTTTTCACCGCCGGCCCAAAGGAAGCCCGGGCATGGACGGTGCGAAAGGGCGCCCAAGCGGCGAGCGCGGCTGGTGTCATTCATACCGATTTCGAACGCGGCTTCATCCGCGCGGAAGTCGTTTCCTTCGACGATTTCGTCGCGCACAAGGGCGAAATCGGCGCCCGGGACGCCGGTAAATGGCGCCTCGAAGGCAGGGACTACGCCGTACGCGACGGCGACATCATCCACTTCCGGTTTAATGTCTAGGAGCGCGGCATGGGTATGCTTCGCGCTTTGATTCGCCTGACGAGGTTGCCATGACTTTTCGCCTGCCGGCTTTGCCCGGCGTGCTTCTTGCGCCCGCCCTTCTTGCATTGGCCGCCTGCGGCGACTCCGGCACGGCCACCGCTCCGGCAATGGACCCGGACCCGGCGCAACCGACCGTCAGCGCGCCGGCGGCCGATGCGGTTTCCGATGAGCGTCCGGATGCAAACCTTGAAGGCCGCCGCAACGCGGTGGCGACCGTCTTGCATGAACACACTGCGGTCATGGCCTCCGATGCGTTCGAGGGCCGCGCCCCGGCGACTCCCGGCGGGCGGATGACCATCGACTATCTCACCGAACAGTTCAGCGCCCTGGGCGCAGGGCCGGGCAATGGCGATTCATATCGGCAGCAAGTCGATGTGGTGGAAATCACCGCCGCCACCGCGCCCGTGCTGCAATTCAGCGGCGACTTCGAGGCCAGCCCCGCCTACAAGAGCGAGATGGTCATCGGCAGCCGGCATCATGTTTCGCCGGTTACCGTGGAAGACAGCGAAGTCGTCTTTGCGGGCTATGGCATTGTCGCCCCCGAGCGCGGCTGGAACGATTACGCCAATGTGGACGCCGCGGGCAAGACCGTGATTGTGCTGGTGAACGACCCCGGCTATGCCAGTCAGGACCCGGAACTGTTCAACGGCAATGCCATGACCTGGTACGGGCGCTGGGTCTACAAGTTCGAGGAAGCGGCCCGGCAGGGAGCGGCGGGAATCCTCATCGTGCATGAAACCGGGCCCGCGGGCTATGGCTGGGAGGTGGTGGACAATAGCTGGTCCGGCCCACAGATCACCCTCGCCTCGGAGAACGACAACGCCCATCTTGCCGGCATCGAAGGCTGGATCACCCGGGAGACCGCGGAAGCGCTATTTGCCGCGGCGGGTATAGACTATGAGGGAATGAAGGCCGCGGCCGCCGAACCCGGTTTCAGCGCGGTTCCGCTGGGGGATATCCGCGCCAGCATGAGCGTGGAAACCAGCGTGCGCGGCTCAAGCTCCCACAATGTGATTGCCGCCATTCCCGGCTCGGTGCGACCGGATGAGACCATCATCTACACCGCACACTGGGATCATCTCGGCATGGTGGAAGGCATGGAAGGCGACAACATCTGGAACGGCGCCGTGGACAACGCCACCGGCACCGCCGCCCTGCTCGCGCTGGCCGAATTGTATCTGAACGAGCCCGCCCCGCCGGAGCGCAGCGTGGTGTTTCTGGCGGTTACCGCCGAGGAATCCGGCCTGCTCGGCTCCCAGTGGTACACCGAAAATCCGGTGTTTCCCATCGCCACCACCGTGGCGAATATCAACATGGATGCTCTCAACCCCTGGGGGCGGGTGCGCGATATCGTGGTAATCGGTTACGGCAGCAGCGAACTCGAAGACTATCTCACCGATGCGGCTTTCTCCCAGGACCGGATCATCGTCCCCGAACCCACGCCGGAGCGGGGATTCTATTACCGCTCGGATCATTTCAATTTCGCCCGGGCCGGGGTGCCCTCGCTGTACGCCGAAGGCGGCACCGACAGCCGGGAGCATGGCAATGAATGGGGGGTGGAGCAGTCGGAAGACTACGTCGCCAATCGCTACCACGCCCCCGGGGACGAATACGACCCGGAATGGGACCTGACCGGCGCCGCCGAGGACTTGCTGCTCTATTTCGAGATCGGCAAGCGATTGGCCAATGACTCCGTCTGGCCGCAGTGGTACGAAGGCAATGAGTTCAAGGAGACCCGGGACGCCAGCGCCGCCGCGCGGGAATAGACAATCAGGCCAGCATCCCCGCCACCGCCCCGGTCATGCAGGTCGCCAGGGTGCCGGATACCAGCGCCTTCATGGCAAGCCCGATAATCTCCCCGCCGCGCTCGGGACACATGCCGCTCAGGCCGCCGATCATGATGCCAAGGCTGCCGAAGTTTGCGAAGCCGCAAAGCGCGTAGGTGAGTATGATGGTGGAGCGCTCTCCCAGGGTACCGGCGGGCAATTCCGCCAGGGCGAGATAGGCGAGCAACTCGTTCAGAACGGTTTTCGTTCCCATCAGCGAGCCGGCCAGGGGCGCCTCGCTCCAGGGTATCCCCATCAGCCAGACCAGCGGCGCAAACAGCCAGCCGAAGATTCTATCCAGGCTGATTTCCCGCCCCGCCAATTCGGGCAACAGGCTCAGCAGGCTATCGGCGAGAGTAACCAGGGCGACGAGCACGATCAGCATGGCCGCCACATTGAGCATCAGCCGCAGTCCGTCGCCGGCGCCCTGGGTGATGGCGTCCATGATGCTCTGGTAATTGCTTTCCAGATTCATTTCATCCGCGCTGCCCGCGCCGCTTTCCGGCACCATGATCAGGGCAAGCAGGATGGCCGCCGGCGCACTGATGACGGACGCCGTGAGAATATGGCCCAGGGCATCGTCCAGCACTTCCTGTAGTACCACCGAATACAGCACGAGCACGCTGCCGGCGATGGTGGCCATGCCGCAGGTCATGACGATAAACAACTCGCTACGGGTCAGCGAACGCAGGCAGGGACGGATCAGCGCCGGAGATTCCACCATGCCGATGAACACATTGGCGGCGGCGGACAGGCCCACGGCGCCGCCAACGCCGAGGCTGCGCCGCAGCACGAAGGCGAATCCGCGCACCAGCAGCGGCAGCACCCGCAGATGCCACAGCACTGCGGAAAACGCGGTAACGAAAAGGATCAGGGGCAGTACGCGAAAGGCCAGGATGTAGGTGGCGCCCGGGTCCGTCACCGCATAGGGATAGGCCACATTGGCGGGCTCGCCGCCAAGATAGCCGAAAACCAGCACGGTGCCGGCCTCGACCGCCGCGGTAATCGCCTGCACTCCCTGATTGACGCCATGCAGCGCCCCCTGCACGAATTCGAGGCGGAACACAAGCAGGGCGAACAGGAACTGCAAGCCGAGCCCACCGGCAAGCAGGCGCCAGCCGGGCAGCCGACGCTGTTCACTCAAGGCAATGGCTATGCCAATGAACGCGAAAATTCCCAGGGTGGCCTGGAAGAAGGACAAGGCCGCGCAAGTCCGGGCTGGTGAAAATATGGCGGGCGCCGCGGATTCAGCGGCGCCCGCCAAAAATCAGGGAATCAGCCTGGGCACAAACTTCGTCATGCCCCGGATCGGGCCGACTTCGCCGGCATACACATTGCCGCTGCTGTCCACGGTGACTCCCTCACCCATGGAACCGATGCCGCCCATGCCCGAAGACCGTTCCGAAATGTGCTCCGGCACAAAATACAGCACTTCGCCGTTGCGGGCATTGCCCACCCGCAGGCCCTTGCGCCAGCCGCCGGGGTTGTAATTGGGGTCGGACTCGGAATCGATGGCGTAGAGCATATCGTTGCCGCGGTCGATAAAGATCCCGCTGATGCGGCTGAACTGGTACCAGGTATCGAGATGTTCGCCGTCCTGGGTGAAGATCTGGATGCGGTTGTTGCCGCGGTCCGCCACGAACAGGCGGCCCTGGGAGTCCATGGCCAGGGAGTGCGGCGCCCGGAATTCCCCATCTTCAAAGCCCCATTGGCCAAAACTCTTGATGAAGCTGCCGTCCGGCGCAAAGATCGAGATGCGGCTCTTGGCGTCCGGGCCCGGCTCGCTCTGGAACTGGGCGCTGTGGGTTTCGGCGACGAAGACATTGCCGTTGGGCGCCACGAGCATGTCATTGGGTTCGGTGAAGTGCGTCGGCGGGTCGCCCATTTCACCCGGCGTGCCAAGAGTCATCAGCAGCTCGCCCTCCGGGCTGAACTTGAGCACGGCGCTGCCCCGGTTGGCCGCGGCGGGGTTTTCCGCCAGTTCGTTTTCATTCGCCAGCCTGGCATCGGCAATCCAGACATTGCCTTCGCTGTCCACGTCAATGCCGTGGGGCCAGATGATCATGCCGCCGCCGAAAGACTGCACCACGCGGCCACTGGGGTCGAGCTTGACGATGGGGTCCACGTCCGAAGTCGCGCAGGAATTGGTGCCGCAGCGGTCGCCCGCCCACACGTGGACACCATCAATATCGATATTGACCGCGCTCACCGAACCCCAGTTGCGGCCATCGGGCAGGGTGCCGAAATTGCGCTGGGTTTCATAGGGATTGGGCAGATGGTTGACCGGCTGCTGACCGGCATGGGCCGCGGGGTACACGGCGCCCGGCCGGGGCGGCTGGGCCAGGGCGGCGGCGGAGACCAGCGACGCGGTCAGGGCCAATACTCCCGCCCTGCATGCAATTCCGGCTGCGCCACCGGAAGAAAAGCTCATTTTCATTGTTCACCTCGAAATTGGGAAATTGCTGACTGTGTATCAGGTCGTGGGCTGCAAAAATGGCCCCTGGCCGCGCAGATGTCAAGGACGATGCGATGGGTGTCCCAGATTCCCCCTCCCGCTGTCATTC
Organism: Pseudomonadales bacterium; assembly: GCA_022819645.1. GTDB lineage: Bacteria > Pseudomonadota > Gammaproteobacteria > Pseudomonadales > Pseudohongiellaceae > UBA9145. The sequence continues at coordinate 65,177 of JAJEGU010000017.1, read as the reverse complement.
TGCGCGGAGCGAAGCGCAGTCGCAGAATCTTTTGCCGGATGGCGCAGAGTCAAATTCACGAGATTCTGCGACTCCGCGCAGAATGACAGCCGGCGGACGATGCTCGGCGCAGTCGATCCTTGCGGAATGTCACTCCGTACGGAATGGCCTTAATGAGGGATTCAGTGCCAAAATGAGAATTGCCGCATCATCAAAGGAATCCGCCAAATGGACCGATTGATCGCCGGAATGATTTTCACCGCCGTGCTGGGCATGGCGGCAATCCTGTTGCTGATCGGGTTTACCGAAGCGCCGCAGAATGCGGCGGGCGTGGCTCACGGCGAGATTCCCGCCATGCTGATTGGCGGTGACGGCGCGGCGAGGCTGGCGGATATTGGCGGCCTGGCTTTTGTCTTCAATTGTCTGCTGCTTTTGTTTACGGTGCTGCTCTGTACGCTCAGTGTAAGCCCTGACAAACGCACGCCGGTCTTTTTCGGCTGGATGACCGCGGTCTTTGTAACCAACCTGATAGTCTGGCAGCAGATGTATTTCGGACATCTGGCCTTTCTGGCCAGTGGCGAAACCGGCTGGTTTCTGGGATTCCCCGCAGCCACAGCCTGGCAGGTGTACGGGGTGTGGTTTGCCGGCGTCATTCTGATCGCGGTCTACAGCGGCGGATTTCGCAGCTACATTCTCAGCGAATCGGACGAGCGCCGCTTCGAGCGACTGCTGCGGGAGGCCCGCACCGATGCGGAACCGGATTTTTCCGGAGAGCGAATTTCGGAAAGTCGTCGTTAATGTGCCGCCACATGAAAGAGGCCGCCTGACGCCAGCAAAATGGAAGCATTCAGACAGGAAATCATCCTCGGCGTCATCGTCCTCTACATGGCCCTGTGCGTGGCGATCGGCCTCTGGAGCATGGGCCGCACCCGCAGCGCCGGAGACTTCTTCATCGCCGGCCGCGGCCTGGGGCCGATCGTGGTTTCCCTGGCCCTGTTCGCGAGCACCCTCAGCGGATTCGGCTTTGTCGGCGGCCCCGGGCTGGTGTATTCCGTCGGCGTCAGTTCCTTCTGGATGGTGGTGATCTCGGCCACAGCTTTCGGGCTCGGCTTTTTCCTCGTCGCCAAGCGCATCCGCATGATCGCCGAGCTGCGGGGCTGTATGTCGATTCCCGATGTCATCGCGGCGCGTTATGGCAGCGAACTGGCCCGGGGCCTGGTGGCGCTGACCATTGTGCTTGGGGTGCTGGGCTATCTTGCCACCCAGATTCTGGCCATGTCGGTGGTGATGCAGTCGATTCTTGCCGGCACCGAAAGATTCGCCGACACCAGCCTGTTCTCCTGCGTGCTGCTGTCATCCGCGGTGCTGGTGTTCTATTGCGTTACCGGCGGCGTGATCGCATCGGTCTATACCGATGTGCTGCAGGGGCTGGTGATGATGGTGGCCGGAATTCTCATCCTGATTGCCGCCATGCAGGCCTTTGACGGCGGCCTGCGGGAAGCCGGCGAAATCGTGCTCGCCGACGACAGCGAATCGATGATGCCTTTTGGCGCGGCGGGAATCATCACCTCGCTGGGCTGGTTCTTTGTGTTCGGCATCGGCCTTGCGGGACAGCCCCATATCGTCACCAAGATGATGATGAACCGGAATCTGGCGGACAATCGCAGCATCCTGCCGCTTTCGCTGCTGGGTTACATGGTGTCCGCCTTTCTGTGGATTTCCATCGGACTGGTCATGCGCGCGGTGGTTGTGGGCGGCTCCGCCGAACCATTGGCGCTGCCGGACGATGCCGCCGCCACATTCCTGGCCATGTTCGCAAGCCCGCTGCTTGCCGGCATTGTTTTCGCCGCGCTGTTCGCGGCTATCATGTCCACCTCGGACGCATTCCTCAATATCGGCACCGCAGCCGTCATCCACGACATTCCCCGGGCCCTGCGCGGCCGGCCGGTGCGCAATGAACTGTTCTGGGCCAGGGTGGTTACGGTGGTTCTCGCGGTGGTCGCCGCCGGCTTCGCGCTGTTCTCGTACTATCGCGATGCCACCCTTGTCGCCCTGCTCGGCGCGTTCGGCTGGAGCACTTTCGCCGCCTCGCTTTTTCCGGTACTCGCCATCGGCCTGAACTGGAAGCGCGCCACCACCGCTGGCACCGTGGCCGCCGTGGTGAGTGCCCTGGCAATCAATTTCACCGTCCAGCTCGCCGGCGTCACCCTCCCCTGGGGAATCTCCGGCGGCCTCGCCGCATTCGTCACCTCGCTGGTGCTGTTCTTCGCGGTCTCCTACGCCACCCCGCCACCAAAACTGGCCCGGGACATCGACCGGATGATGGAGATTTGACTGATTCCTGTTGTAATCGGGGTATGGGCCGATCAACATCTGTATGCAACAGCAATTCGGATGAGCCCGGCGCGACCCGTCACTCCTCGGAGACGGGTCGAGTATTTTCCGCCTTTTCTTGGCTAATCGGTGAACATGCGTATACCATTTGTTAGCACACCCAGATTCTCCGATAATCTCGCGGATTGGAGCCGCAACAAAATATGACAGAGCCTGCCCTCGCAATTTCGATCTCAGGCCTGCCCTCACGCCTTGAGGACATAAAGGATGTCATTCGCTCCGAATATCTGGAGGCGCACAGCTACCCGTGGATCGTCGCGTACTCGGGCGGCAAGGATTCCACATTGCTGCTCCAACTGGTCTGGGAGGTCATCGCGGACCTGCCGCTGAAGCAGCGAAGCCGCCAGATTCTGGTCGTTGGGAACGATACGCTGGTGGAATCGCCCCTCGTTATCAGTCATCTCCGAAACTCGTTGCAGCAAATCGATCTGGCGGGGGTCCAGTCGGGCCTACCCATTTCAACGGAAGTTACGACGCCATGCATTGACCAGACATTCTGGGTCAGCGTCATAGGGAGAGGCTACATACCGCCCACCAGGAATTTTCGCTGGTGTACCGACAGGATGAAGATTTCGCCCACAAACAAGCTGATCCTTCGACTTACGCAGGAATTCGGCGGTGCGATTTTGCTGATCGGCACGAGGCGAGCGGAGTCCGACAATCGCCGACGTGCGATGAATAATCGAGGAGTTTCTGCCCAGAAATTGAATCCGCAAGGACTGGTGGAGGGCTGTCAGATGTTCGCCCCGCTGGCTGACTTGGAGGATAACGATGTCTGGATGACACTCATGCAGCGGAGTCCGCCATGGGGCGGCACCCATCGGCGCTTGATTACCTTGTATCGCAATGCAGGAGGTGGGGAGTGTCCTTTGGTCGTCACGAAGGAACAGGCGCCTTCCTGCGGCAGCACATCTCCACGATTTGGCTGCTGGACATGCACCGTTGTCCAAAAGGACCGAAGTCTTAAAGGGCTGATAGACTCCGGCCACGGTGAGACGGAAAAGCTGGAAGCGCTGTTCGATTTCAGGGAATGGCTGCTGGAACTTCGGGAAGACAAGAGCAATCGATTGCCTGTGCGGCGGAATGGGAACGTTGAACATCGCGAGGATGGGAGTCCGATCCTGGGGCCATTCAAACTCGAGGTTCGCAAACTGATTCTCAACAAGCTGCGGGAGCTGGAATCTGAGATTGGTGAACCACTGATTTTGCCGGCAGAAATCGATTGTATCGAAGACGTGTGGTGGAGAGACCAGATCAAAGAAGATGCCCGTCAGGCATTGCATCGCAGCCTTGAAGCCGTTGTTTAACTACTATTGACAAGGACGATCCCTTGAGCAAGACAAAGATCGCTTCCGAGGTTCGCCTCGTATCAGAAGTCCTATGTTCGGGATGCTTTACCGTACCTTGGCATCAGCGCTACTACGATTGGGCCGAAGAGCAGGTTGGCGAACTGCTGACAGATCTGCACGACGCGGTCGAAGCCGATAAAGCATGCTATTTCGTTGGTTCGATAATGTTGGTCAGCTCAAACTTGATGACTTCCCTGAGAATCAATGACGGCCAGCAACGGCTCATTACTCTTTCGTTACTGATCGCAGCTCTTTGCCGCCGTTTCGAAAAGATGCTGCCTCCAGATAATGCACGAGAGACTCGCGGATTACGTGCCTTGTTTGACGAGCCTGACTACCACATTCTCAAGTTAGCTGATGCCGCCAAGTACAAGCCAAGAATTGAACCGCCAAGACGAAACAAATCCACTTATCAGCAGTTAATTCGAGGTCACGACATTGGAACTAATGGAGCGCTCACCTCCGCGTGGGACGTAATCGATATTTTTGTGGGAGCAATGGATCGAGGAGCAATTGAAAGCTTTTCAGATTTTGTCATGCAAAAGGTTGAAGTGTCGGTACTCGAAGTGCCCGGTGATGTAGATGCGAATTCAGTATTTGAATCGCTTAATGCCCGTGGCAAACCTCTCGACGATGTCGATTTGATCCGTAACCGATTGTATTCGTATTTTTCTGATCAGGAAGACCCTAACCGACGGGAAACTATCCACGAAAGACTAGAGTCTCCGGCTGTAGTTCTTGGGCCAAGCAATGTGCAGGACTATTTCCGATGCTATTTGCAATGCAAGTATGGATATCTACAAAAAAACAGATTTTATAGGGAAGTCAGGCAAAAGGTAGAAAGGGCTGCTGGACAAAATGATCCACCAAGTTACGTGTTTCGACTCATTGCTGGCTTGGGAAAGCAAGATAGTATGCAACTGTTTCGGACCCTCACGTCTTCGAGACCGGATGCGGCACTAAATACAAACCTTCCCAAGATCACTGGCTATAGGGACGTGACTGTGTTGCTCGGCGAACTCAAGGACTATAAGGTGACCCAGCCCTTGGTGTTTTCTCTGCTGCATCGATTTCTTGAAGAAAAGGATAAGGAGACGAAACGTAAGGTTGGCTTGGTGGTTGCTCGCAGTCTGAAAAATCTGGCTTCATTCGTGATGAGGACGACTTTCGTGGCCTCGAAGTTCGAGCCTTCCAAGTTTGAAGCAGCGTTCTCCAATATTGCCATGGACGTCTTCAGGGGAACTGATTTGCAATCGCTCGATATCTATGAGGAACTTGCCGGAACGGACGAATTTGATGTTATTGATAATACGAGATTTATTCGTCGTATGACTGAAATGGAAATACGTACTAACGCTAAAGCACTACGATTCCTATTCGGAATCAACTCCAAACTTCAAGTTGGCTCTGAGATTTTGAGGCGAGATCACTGTACCGTCGAGCATGTACTACCGCAATCCGATCAACATTGGTCTGATTGGAAGGCATTTTCGGAAGAAAGTGCGAAGGAATGCATCTATCGCACCGGCAACATGGTGATTCTGACAAAAAGGGAAAATCGGTCGAGCGACGAATTTAACAAAAGTTTTTTGGCCAAGGCGCAGTTGTACAAAAACAGTACATTGCGCATGCCGAGAATGGTCGCTGAGAGCCACGACGAATGGACGCCAAAGGTCATCGAAAAGAGATCTAGGGCACTTGCAAAGGAGGCGGCATCAGTTTGGCAATTTTCACCAAGTAAAGCGTAGCTACCTATAGAGCCCGGTCGGATGAACGAAACATTGGAACTTCGACACCAGGCTGAGGACATGCTCGGTGTCCCGAGTAGATTGCATGATTACCAATGGGAGGGTGTGTCCTTCCTCTTTCGCTCAAACGCAGCGCTACTTGCTGACGAAATGGGATTGGGCAAGACGGTCCAGGCCTCAGTCGCCCTGGCCCTCTTGCTGAACGCGAAGAATGATATCAGGCGTTCACTCATCGTTGCCCCTGCATCGTTGATTACCAACTGGATGGCGGAACTGGATATTTGGGCACCATCCCTTGCGGTTCGACGTCTGCAAGGAGATATTCGTGACCGTGAAGCTCTGTATATGCTTCCTGTTCCAGTGTTGGTTGGCTCCTATGAACAGATCAGACAAGATGGTCTTGATCGGATTCCAGCCGACACGTTCGATATAGTAATTCTTGACGAAGCCCAGCGCATAAAGAACAAGTACTCCCGAACATCATTGGCCTGCCGTTTACTCCCGCGAAAGCACTCCTGGGCCCTATCCGCCACTCCGCTTGAGAACGACCCGGATGATGTGGCCTCAATTCTTGGATTTCTAAATCCATCCTTACCAACGGACCTCTCAAGTACGAAACTTTCGTCGACGCTAAGTTCAATGATGCTGCGTAGGAGGAAACGGGACGTCAGGGGGGAACTTCCTCCAGTCATCATTCAGGACATGAAGCTGGAACTACTATCTCCACAGAGAATTGCCTACGATCAACTGTGGGTGGAGCGGGAGGATGCTGTCAGGACGGACGCCGAGAGTTCCGCGGCTGTACTGCTTGGGCTAATAACTCGCCTTAAGATTGCGTGCAATTTTGACTCTGATAGCAATACATCTTCCAAGCTGAACGCTTTGAAGGAGGTTTGTGAAGGTATGGGATCAAATGCTCGCGTACTGGTTTTCTCGCAGTTTGTCGAGACCTTGAAATGGCTGTCTGCGCGGATTAGCATTCCTGGTGACTTCATCACGGGCTCAATGTCGATCGAAGAGCGGCAGAAGGCCATAGAGAGGTTCAAAACTGGCAGGTCGCCCCGAATCCTATTCATCTCGTTGAGGGCCGGCGGCGTGGGATTGAATCTGGGAGAGGCGTCACACGTTGTAATGTTTGACAGGTGGTGGAACCCGGCTGTGGAGATGCAGGCGATCTACCGTGCACATAGGTTTGATCGGGAAGAGCCGCTGCACGTTGTCCGATTTTTGGTGGTGGATACGATAGAAGAGCGTATTGCCAGCATCTTGGACAGCAAAGAGGAAATGTTCAGCGATATCGTTGAATCCGTCGAAACTGCCTCTCGCGGTTTCTCTGTACAGGAATTGATGTATATCCTCGAACTCTCCGAAAGCAACAAGAATTCAACTAGATAAAGGCAGGAGGAAAATTAAGGAAATGGCAAGAATTGTGGAATATCGAGAAATTCCCTTGGATGATTTAACGATTAGCAAGGGGCAAGTGCGGACACAAAACACTGGGCAAGAGATAGATGAATTAGCGAGAAGCATTGAAACTCAGGGTCTTTTGCAACCCATCGTTGTATGCCAAGCTCGGGAGGAGGGTAAGTGGGAGATTCTAACTGGGCAAAGACGCTTTTTAGCTCATAAGCACTTGAGAAGGGAAAAAATTTCAGCAGCTGTCCTGAATGAGCGGGTTGATGAGGGGCAAGCGAAAGCAATCTCCATTACGGAAAACTTGATTCGGCGGCAGCTTACTGGGAAAGAGCTGAAGGATGGGGTTCTGTTTCTATACAACATCTATGGGACTGTCAAAGAGGTAGCAGAAACCACAGGTCTTCCTAGAAAAAAGATCTCGGAGTACATTAAGTACCCAAGGCTGCTCAAAGAACTGAAAGGTCTGGTTGATGATGGCGTCGTTGATGTTAATGTAGCGGTAAAGGCACAAGATGCCGCGAGCGATGACGAAGGAGTGGCTGACCCGGAGGTCGCCGTCCAATTAGCCAAGGAGATGGCTCCGATGACCGGGGCTCAGCGGAAAAAGGTACATAAGGAAATCAAAGACCACCCTGAACGCAATATGGACGATTTAATTGAACGAGCAAAAACAGGATCTAAAGTAGTACAGGTCATCGCAACCGTATCTAATGACGTTCATGCAGCGATTCAGCACGTAGCTAAGGAAGAAGGAGAAAACCAAGACGACACAGTGGCCCTTCTTATCGAAGAGGCTCTAATTGATCGTGGAGCCTTGGAAGGAAGCTAGAACATGCTCGCTGGGTTAAACGCATTGGAGCTTGGCCGTCTTCGTATGTCCCTGGGATATGGGACACACAAGAAGGGTCGACCTCTGTCTCCGATTGAGGTAGGAGAACTTCTGAGAAGGGCTCGCTCGGAGGGTACGTCTCTTCAAGACTGTGCTGAAGCGGTCCAACTTGATGGTACAGGACACATAGGGAGGTTCTTGACCATCCTCAGACTTCCGAAGGATTTGCAGCATCTGGTCGGATGGGGGGCAGAAAAAAGTTTCATTGGGTTCACAGCCGCATTCGAGTTAACAAAACTAAGCAATGCTGAAGAGCAGCGAGTTGTTGCTGACTCCATTTTGTCAGATGGATTAACCAGTAAGGAAGTGCGACAGGTAGCGCAACTCAGAAATCGATCCGACAAGACTATCAGTCAATGCATTAAAGAAGTACTTGGCATGCGTCAACAAATTACAAGGCGATTTGTATTTGTTGGCTCAATGCCATTGGAAATTGAATCAATCCTGGAAAAAAAGACTCAAACTGCCAGAGATTCAATATTGGCTTCCGCTATAGGAAGTTTGGGAATTAGAAGCGCGACCGGTCGTCTCGGCCCCAAGCTGTTCACGCTAGTGGGTAACGAGGACTTTAATGCCTCAATGCAAGAAATTGGTAAAGAGAACATAGAGGCAAGGATCAGAGCGCTCGTATCAAAGGCATTGGAGAATGGCTCTTCCAAGAGTTGACGTATTTCATAATGGCGCGGTGCGCCTTGGATCTAACACAGTCTGCGATGGGTACGCGGAAGGTTTTGATTATCGTGTACAAACCCATATTCATGACGATCACATGGGAGATTTTAATAAAAGTAAGGGCATGCAAGATATCTTCATGAGCCAAGAGACTAAAGCTCTTCTGATTTCAGAACTTAATGCAGATATTGAATATCGAGATAACGTTATCTCACTTAATTGGAACACAGTAAAGGATTTGGAAGACGGAACAAAGCTCACTTTCGTAAGGTCGGGTCACATGCTAGGTTCTGCCCAAGTCGTAGTGGAGCATTCGGATGGATTTCGTTGTGGGTATTCTGGAGACTTCGCTTGGCCCATTAGTGAGGTAATTCAGGTCGACGAACTTGTTGTAGATAGCACCTATGGCAACCCAGCAAGCGTTCGAAAATACACACAGGGAGAGGCCGAGAGTCGTCTGCTGGAAATAGTTAGTCAACGACTTCGTCAAGGTTCCGTGCATATCCACGCTCACAGGGGAACAATAGAACGGGTACTGCATGTGTTATCTACTAACGTTGGAGTCCCGATCTTGGCAAGCAAGAGATTGATCGGTGAGATTTCAGTGTATCAAGCGAATGGCTTCGCCGCAGGGTCGATTATAAGAATTGATTCCGAAGAGGGGCGCAGTTGCAGCAGTGCACTCGGCAGTCAGTCGTATATTCGACTATACGCGAAGGGAGATGGATTTAAAAATGAGCTTATTGAAGGCACTAGCATTTCCTGTAGCGCTTTTATGACAAAACCTGACAATCCAGTTATCGAATATTCTGAGCGAGCGTACGGTGTGGCCCTCACAAATCATGCCGATTTTCAAGGAACAATCGAATACATAAGAGCGACCGGTGCAAAAGAAGTTGTAACAGACAATACTAGAAGTCACGGAGTAGATCTGGCCGTCGCAATAAATAGTAGATTAAGCGGTGTAAATGCTCAACCATCATCTAACCTTGCTGCGTTTTCTGCAGGTTAGAATAAGTTTTGGGGAATCTGGGATAATCCGTAGAATAGTTTTCGACCATCGAACAAATAAAGGGAGCTACCGCCCCTGAATCCGCGCCAGGAACTCGGTGCTGGTCAGGCAGGGGGCGTCGCCGGAGAAATCGTACCAGGGGGGTTTGGCGTCGATGTAGATATGCTCGGCTATGGGGCTGAGTTCCTCTTGCCGGTCGAGACTGCCGGCGGTTACCACGATCATGCCGTGGTCGGCCCGGAGCCGCCAGAACAGGGCCGAGCCGCAAGTCTTGCATGAGCCGCGTTCGGCCCAATCCGAACTCTGATACCAGTTTACCGCATCGGAGTCGGCGAGCTGGATGCCACCGCTGAAGTGCAGGGCCATCAAGGGGCCGCCGGCCCAGCGCATGCAATCAGGGCAATGGCAGCAATGCAGCTCCGGCAGCCCTCCCAGGCCGGTGTATCTGACCGCACCACAGTGGCATTGGCCGGTCATTTCCTGCTGATTCATGGCTGTTTCCTTTCCCATGAGGCAAATTCCATTCTTCGTCGCAGACACGGATATTACTGCCGCCAGATGGAGATTCCGCGACTTCGCTTCGCTACGCGCAGAATGACAGGCTGCGGGTGGCTCCGTTAGTCAGTTGATCTTCACCAGCCCGACCTGGTTGGAACTGCTCTGGTGGATCAGCAGGTTCCTGTCTTCGGTTACCCAGACGTGGCGCACGATGCCCACACCCGAGGGAATCGCCCAGCTCTGGAAGGTCTCGGTGCGTGGATTGAAGCGCACGAGAGCGTCCGGGCGCTTGCCGGATTCGTTGTACCAGACGACGTCGTCGATCACGGCAAGGGCATAGGGGTGGGAATCCGGCCCGCTGGGAGAATCCCATTGAGTGATTTCGCCGGTGGCTGGATCGAGTCGGCCGATCTTGCCCATGGTGGAATTGACGAACCAGACGATGTCGTTGCTGTCGAGTCCCAGGCGGCGGATGCGCGTGTGATCGTCGGGTACTTCGTAGAAACGCACTTCCATGCTGTCCGGGTCGAGGGCGCCGATCTTGTTCGTGCCGTTATACGCCACCCAGACTGTGCCCCGGGAGTCCACCTGAATGCCGTATGGCCGCGGTTCGGTGGGTATTTCGGTGATCTCGCCGGTTTCGGGATCGAGGCGGCCGAGCACTGCCGCGCCCTGGGCAGTGAAATACAGGTTGCCGTTGGGGTGCCAGACCGCCGAGTGCGGATCGCGCGCTTCGGTCTGATATTCCGTGACGAGACCGGTTTTCGGATCGAGCATGCCGATGGTGGCGTTACTGTTGCCGGTGTACCAGATGTTGCCGTCGGCGTCGGGCACGATGGTATGCGGCCGCGCGGTCGGCGGCAGGCGGAACTCTTCCATCTCGCCGGTTTCAGGGTCGAGTCTCCCCGCAAGCGAGGCCCACATGCCCGTCCACCAGATCGAACCGTCAGGCGCTTCCGCCGGGTCGCGGGAGCGCTGACCGAGCGTGGGAACGGTCCATTCGATGATTTCGATCTCGGTATCGCCGGCGATCAGATTGGGCCGGCGCGACACGTCTTCCGGGAAATGCTCGGCGAGATACTCGGCCATGGTCTGCGCCTGGGCGTCGGGCAGGTCGATCATCGTCGCCATGACCCGGCGCCATCCGTCCGTGGTGCTGTAACCCGCTGCGCGGGAAACAGTCGCAAGGGAATGACAGGAGGAGCAATGACTCTGCACAAGTTCCTTGCCCGCGCCCTCGGGCAGCGGCGCCGGCGCGGGACGCTGGCCAAAGGCAGGCTGCAGCATTGCGAGCAGCACGGGAGCGAGTAACAGGATTCTCTTCATCGGGCACTCCGGGTGGCTGAAGTCCGAAAAAGCAGCTTACAACAATTCAAACCGGATTGTGGAACCCCCCGGGGAAATTGCGATCGCTTCCAACTCGTACTACAGAATGTGCCATGCAGATCCGGCAAACTTGCAACGGAAGCAATCCCCGCGGCAAGCGCCGGTTTCGCCGGAGAGCAGGATTGTCTAACATCTGCCCCCGGCGACAAGGGATGCGGAAAATGAGTCGGACAAAATCAGCAGCACTGTATGCCCGGGCGTGCGAATCCATTCCGGGTGGAGTGAATTCGCCGGTGCGGGCGTTCCGCGGGGTGGGCGGCAAGCCGCTTTTCTTCGCATCCGGCGATGGCGCCTGGCTTACCGACGTGGACGGCAACCGCTATATCGACTATGTGGGTGCCTGGGGGCCGCTGATTCTCGGGCATCGCCACCCGGCTGTGATCGAGGCATTGGAGCGGCAACTGCAGAAAGGCCTGGGCTACGGCGCTTCAACGGAAGCCGAAGTGGAACTTGCCGAAACCGTTTGCCGACTGCTGCCATCCATCGAACAGCTTCGTCTCGTCACCTCCGGCACCGAAGCGACCATGAGCGCGATCCGTCTGGCCCGGGGCTTCACCGGTCGGAATATTGTGGTGAAATTCGAAGGCTGCTATCACGGCCATGTGGACGGCCTGCTGGTCAAGGCCGGCTCCGGCGCGCTTACCCTGGGCGCTCCGGATTCACCCGGCGTACCCGGAGGCTATTCCGAATTAACCCATGTGTTGCCGTACAACGATACTCCGGCGCTGGAAGCCCACTTCGCCGCCCATGGCGAACAAACCGCCTGTGTCATCATCGAACCCGTTGCCGGGAACATGAACTGCGTTCCGTCCCAGGCGGAGACTCTCGGCAAACTGCGGACGCTTTGCGATCAATACGGAAGCCTGCTGATTTTCGACGAGGTGATGTCGGGCTTCCGGGTCGCGCTGGGCGGGGCCCAGTCGATGTACGGAATCGAACCCGACCTCACCACCCTGGGCAAAGTGATCGGCGGCGGCCTGCCCGTGGGCGCCTTCGGCGGCCAGCGGGACATCATGTCGCATATCGCCCCGCAAGGCGCGGTGTACCAGGCGGGCACCCTCGCCGGCAATCCGCTGGCTGTCGCCGCTGGTCTGGCGACACTTGAAGTCATTCGGAGCGAAGGATTCTTCGATACCCTGGCGGCGCGCACCGGCGGCCTGATGGCAGAATTGCGCCGCCTGGGAGAAGCCGCCTCCGTGCCGTTCAGCACCAATCAGGCAGGCGCCATGTTCGGGCTTTTCTTCAGTGGAGAGGATAACATCCGCAGCTTCGAGCAAGTCATGGCCGGGAATATCGGACATTTCCGCAAGTTCTTCCACGCCATGCTCGAAAACGGCGTCTACCTGGCGCCCTCCGCCTTCGAGGCCGGCTTTTTTTCGGCGGCCCATGGCGATGCTGAAATCGAACTGACGCTGCGGGCCGCCGAAAAAGCCTTCGCCGCGATTGGCGACTGAAGCTCCGTGCAGCCAATCGACGTTTACGGCATCGGCAACGCGCTGGTCGACATCGAATACCAGGTCGAAGACGACTTCTTCCCCGCCCACGGCGTACGCCGCGGCGTCATGACTCTCGTCACCCACGAGCGGCAGGAGGAAATCATCGCGGCGCTGCGCGCCAGGGGCGACATGCGCAAGATGATGGACGGCGGCTCGGTCGCCAATTCGCTCTACGCGATCAGCAATTTCGGCGGCCGGTCATTCTTCTCGTGCAAGGTCGCCGATGACGAGGCAGGGAACTTCTACCTGCGCGAACTCGGCCAGCACGGCATCCGCACTTGCGGCGATTTCCATGAGGTCGAAACCGGCCGCTGCCTCATCATGATCAGCCCCGACGCCGAACGCACGATGTACACCTTTCTCGGAGCCTCTGAATTCCTGTCGCCGGCCGATCTCGACTTCGACGCCGTGCGTCGCGCGCAGTACGTATACATCGAAGGTTATCTGGTCAGCTCCGACAGCGGCCGCGCCGCGGCGATCGAATTGCGCAAGTTTGCCGCGGAAAACAGACTCAGGACCGCGCTTACGTTTTCCGATCCCTCGCTGCTCGAAATCTTCCCGGATCAGATGAAAGAAATGCTCGGCGATGGAGTCGACCTGATGTTCTGCAACGAAGAGGAGGCCCGCCTCTGGACCGGCGCCGCGGATCTCGGCGAGGCCTGCGTCGCATTGCGCTCGTTCGCGAAGCAATTCGTCGTCACCAGAGGCGCCAAAGGATCGGTTTTGTTCGACGGCAACCATTTCATCGAACTCGACGCCCACAAAGTCAAGGCGGTCGACACTACCGGCGCCGGCGACGCATACGCCGGCGGATTCCTGTACGCCCTCAGCAAGGGCCAGAGCTTACCCCAGGCTGGCCAACTCGCCACCAGAATCGCCGCTGCCGTAGTCAGCCGCTTCGGCCCAAGGCTTGAGGCCGAAGATTATCGCAGACTGTTGCAGGACCAGGTTTCCTCGAGGACAGGCAAATAGACAATGGAGCAACTTCTTGTATGCCATGTTGCGGAAAGCACTGGAAAGCAGTATGGTAGAAGGCTCCCAATTTTTCTACCGTTGCAGCCATGAGCCTGAACATCAAAAACGATGAAACCTGCCAGCTTGCCAGCAAATTGGCGATACTGACGGGCGAAACAAAGACTGGTGCCATCACTGTCGCACTCCGAGAACGCCTTGCCCGTGAACAAAGACGGCTTGGAATTGATGTACGTCTGCATCAAATGCGCGCCATTGCAGATAGATGCTCTCGCCTCATGGCGCCAGGCCCCGGTGCGGTGGATCATGGCGATTTGCTATACGACGAAAGGGGTCTCCCGAAGTGATCGTAGACAGTTCCGCACTGATTGCCGTCCTCGATCGGGAACCTGATGCCCAGGAATACGAAACCGCAATCGCGACCTCAATGAATTGCCAGATTTCGGCGGCAAACCTGTTGGAGGCGGCTATCGTGGTGGAAAGTCGTGGAGGCATTGAGGCTGGCAACGAACTCGATGCCTTCCTCGAAACTGCCGGAATAGAAACTGCTCCGGTGACTGGAGAGCAATCCAGAGTCGCCGGACAGGCATGGCGCCAATTCGGTAAAGGCAGGCATCGGGCTGCATTGAACTTTGGCGACTGCTTTGCATATGCCCTGTCCCGGGTCACGGGCGAAGCTTTGCTGTATAAAGGAAACGACTTCAGCCATACAGATATTCCGGCTGCTCTGCCTTCGTCATCAGCGAATGGTGGTTGAGTATGGTTTTGCCAATACAGGGAAGCTTGTTTGCGGAGAATTATCTTGACGAATCGATAGATTCCCAGTTCGGGCAACCATCTTGGTTATCGCCCGAAAAACCAGAGATTTAGGCTGATAAACGCCGATATGAACAGGGCTATCAAGAAGAACCCTTCGGAGATCGAGTAGGCAATCCAGAAGATAGCGAGTATCGCCAGGGCGACAAGGATGCCGGCAATGTCCAGTTTGAAAGGGTTTTTGTCCGTTGAAAGTCCCGCATGGATACCGTGGTATCCTCCGCCCATTTCCCTCTTGGCTTTTTCCAGTTCCCGGATAAGCAGGTCCACCTGGGCCCGGGAATTCAGTTCGCCTGAAAATGTGCCGCCGACTTCAACCAGGAGCGAATCGAATCTTCTGAGCTGCGCCGGAGTCGGAGGCGCAACCCTGGCTTTCAGCTCTTCGTGAACTTTTCTTGCCTCGTCAAGCGAACCGGGCAGGTCGCCGGGAGGCATGCCCAGTTCCTCGCGCATGAATTCGATGCTGTTGCGCAGCCCATCCAATTCACCGGGTTTCGGCTGGTCCCGAATTACGAACTTCTCAAGATTGCGCATACTATCCTGGCCCTGCTGATTTTCGGCTTCATCAGGCCCCGGGCTGTTGGCTCCATTGGAGTATAGCCCATGGCGCCTTCGAGTTCGATGGTCTTCCGTAACCCGCCGATAGTTATCATCCAATTTCCCTGCAACTCCAGATTGGACGGGCTTTCATTCCTGATTGGACGGTGGTAAATTCCTGATTGGACGGAAGCGGATTCCCGTTTGGACGAACACAATGCCGGCACCGACAAAACAGGACGAGATACTGCGACGCCATGCGGAGGCTCCGATTCGCATGGCGTTGGGCGATGCCAGGATTGTCGCCCTGGTCGGCCCCCGCCAATCGGGAAAAACAACTCTGGCTCGCAAGATAGCCACTGAAGAAGGCATGACCTTCGTTACTCTCGACGATATTCAGTATCGTCAATTCGCGATAAGTGATCCCGCGGGTTTCATCCAAAGCCTGGACCGGGCGGTTATCGATGAAGTGCAACGTGCGCCCGATCTGGTCCTTGCGCTCAAACTGGCGGTCGATGAAGATTCGCGACCGGGCCGATTCCTGATCACCGGCTCCGTGGACCTGTTTCGCGGCGCATTATCTCCAGACTCGCTGGCGGGGAGGGTGGAAACGATAGAGCTTTTGCCTTTTTCCCAAGCCGAAATCGAACAGCGCGATTCGCCGCAGTTTCTGAGCCGCGCCATGGATTGCGATTTCCCGGCATTGCGGGAAACCGGGCGCACCGGGAATCTGATGGAGCGCGTGGTTGCGGGAAGTTATGCCGAAGCGTTGCGGCGCAGGCAAGGGGCGAGACGCGAGATTTGGCTGAAAAACTACGCCCGCTCGCTTGCCGAACGCGACGTGGCCGAACTGGCGCGAGTGTCGAGGCAAGACGGACTGTCGGTGTTGCTGGAACATGCCGCGGCGCGCACCGGACAATTGTTGAACCTTGCGGCAATGGCCTCACCGTTGGGAGTTGACGCCAAAACCGTAAACCGCTGGTTGACGCTTCTCGAACAAATGTTCGTCATTCGAAAACTGGGCGCGTGGCATCGAAACGACCGCAGGCGCCTCATCAAGGCTCCCAAACTTCACTTTCTCGATTCCGGGTTGCTCTCCGCCCTGAGCGGAGTGAATGTGGAAATCCTGAAGCGGGATCGAAACAAATTCGGCGCATTGCTCGAAGGATTCGTATTCGCCGAATTGACGAAACTGGCGGGCAGAGCGCAAGTTGGCGAATCCATCAGACACTATCGCGACAAGGACGGAGTCGAAGTCGACTGCGTCATCGAACGGGGCGGCAAGATTCTCGGAATAGAAGTGAAAACCGGGATGACAGCAAAGCCCGAAGATTTTCGAGGACTCAAACGCCTACAGGACGCTACCGGCGACACGTTCGCCTGCGGCATCGTGCTGCACGACGGCGAGCGCATCCAAAGAACCGGCGACCGACTCTACGCCATGCCGGTAAGCCAGCTTTGGTCCTGAGCGGGATGCCGATAAGGGCAACATCCAAGTATATTCAAGAGTACTACTCTTACCGATATCCCTGCGGTGTGTATTCCACGGCGCCTTCGAATTCCATTTCCTCGATGATGGAATGGCCGACGAAAATCGCGTCGTGTTCGGTTCGCTGGCGGTTCCAGGTCCACATGAATTCGTCGCCCTCTTCCTGGCTCGGTACTCCGCCGGAAAGCGCGAGCTTGATGATCTTGGCCAACTCGGCCGGGCGGTCGCGTTGCGGGTAGTGGCTTGCGGTGGGCAGAACCCAGAAGGAACTTTCCACATCGCGCTCGTTGAGATACTCGGCCCAGACGTAGTTGGCTGTGCGAAGGGGATTGACCGGATCCAGCGCGCCCCACACATAAGCGACCGGAATAGGGCTTCGCGGCAGATTGTCGAGCCAGCGATACTCGTTCGCGACGCGTTCGAGCAGGTACTTGCCGACATGCAACCTGGCGCCGATGCCGTCGTTGAACGCCTGTATGTCGGCGTAGGCGACGCTCACCGGATCGCCTTCGGTCAGGCGCGGCCTGGCTTTCGCTTCCGCCGTGGCGGCCGGGCCGCGCACGGGATCGAGCAGCACGGTCTGGCCCGGAGTAAGATTCGCCAGCGGCAGAAACATGCCGCTGTTCGAGAGGAAGTGATAGTTGATCGTATAAGGCCTGTCTTCGTCGAGATAGTGGCCGAGGAAGACGAGACCGACGCTGACGCCGCGGTCGTGGGTGAACATCGCGAAATCGTCGAACTCGACGATCTCGCGCAGGAAGTAATCAAGCAGCCGCGCGTCGTCTTCGAGCAGGTAGGAATAGTCGTTCAGGGGCTTTTCGGAGAAACCGAAGCCGGGGAAGTCGAGCGTGGCGATGTAATAGTCGTTCTGCAGGTGGACGATCATTTCTTCATAGTCGAAGCTGGACCGGGGATAGCCATGCACGAGCAGCAATTGCGGATCCGAAGGGTCGCCGAAGGTCTGGTAATGCACGTCGACCACGGCGCCGTTGTTGTTTGCCGTGGTGGATTGCCATTCGAAGTAAGAACCGGCCTCATACCAGTCCCTGGCCAGTTCGGAGTAAAAAACAAAATCGTCGCTCTGGGCAGTGGCGTTTCCGCTCGTGGCGAACAGCAGCGACAACGCGATTGCGAAACCTCGCTTTCCTGACGGATTCATGGACGGTCTCCTCACAGCCATTGCTCAACACCACCAATATCAGTAGCCTGCACCGCAAGCTCCTGGCGCGATTTTATCTCCGTGAAAGTCTGTTCGCCACGGACTCAGGGCACGGTCGCCCGGAGAGGCGCTATATTATTGCAAATGAGAATACTTCGCAGTTGCATGCGAGACTCAACCCCATTATCATTCGCCGATTCATTTTTGGAACAAATGGGGTAACGATATGGCCAGCGAAAAAATCGGCAAGCAGGATGAATTCACGCGGAGGTCTTTCCTGGAGGCAGTGACGGGCGCCGCGGCGGTGGCGTCGGCGACTTCCTTTCTTGGAGTGGTCTCGTCTTCCCACGCACTGGGGCGGCAGGAAGGCGCCGACAGCAGCGATCAGGCGGGTGGGGAAAGCACAGACGCCAGTGACCAGTCCGGTGGCGGCGATACTGACGCAAATGATCAGTACGGCGGCGAAGAACCCGATGCCAGCGATCAGTCCGGCGGGGAAGATAACGAAGCCGGTGACCCGCCTGATCAGGAGGAACCCAACACCAGCGACCAGTCCGGCGGTGAGAGTACGGACGCCAGCGACCAATCCGGCGGCGAAGGCGTCGACAACAGCGGTCGCAACGGCAGGGGCCTGGAAGACTAGGAGCCTGCGGCGCAGGTTCCCAGGAGCCTGTGCCGTAGGAATTCGCGAAAGCGAAAATTCGCTATCGCCGCGCCCCTGGCCGGTCGATTGAGGCGAATATTGATGAATATGCAACGAAATCGAGCAGCCAGGGGCGTGGATGAGAGCGGATTTGCAGCCGTGAATTCCTACGGCGCAGGCTCATAGCCCGGCATGACGGAAAAAATCGGGATGGCGGACCCGCTGTCCTGGCTGATCGGTCCGGTTCCGGAACAGGAATTTCTGGAGAGCCATTACGAACAGCGCGCCTTGCATTGCAGGCGCGCCGATCCCGCTCGTTTTGCCGAACTGCTCAGCCTCGACCGCATCGACGAGATCATCGCAAGCTCCGAATTGCCGTCTTCCTCGCTGTCGATGGCCCGCAGCCAACCAGCCATCAAGCGCTCGGACTACACTTTTCGCAATGGCGCCATCGACCGGGGCGCGGTGGTCCGGCATTACCAGCGCGGGGCCACGATTATCCTCAACCAGTTGCAGCAGGGCGACGCCAGCCTCGCCCGCTTCTGCCGCGCGCTGGAAATGGTATTCAGTTGCCATGTGCAGACCAATGCCTACCTCACACCGCCGGGAAACCAGGGTTTCAATACCCACTACGACGATCACGACGTATTCATCATCCAGCTCGCGGGCCAGAAGCAGTGGCGCCTGTATGAGAAGCCCGTGGAGAATCCCTACCGCGGCGAAGCTTTCAAGGCCGGCGCCCACAGCCCGGGTGAGATGGACCGGGAGTTCCTGCTCGAGCCCGGCGATTGCCTCTACATCCCCCGTGGCCTGATGCACGATGCTTCCGGCTGCGGCGATGCTCCTTCGCTGCATGTCACCACCGGGCTGATGGTGAAGAAATGGGCAGATCTGATGCTTGAAGCCGTCTCCGAAGTGGCGCTGCGCAATCCAGAATTCCGCCGCTCGCTGCCGCCCGGCTTCGCCCGCCGTGATTTCGATCCGGAATTGCTCGCGGAGCAGTTTCGCAAGCTGTGTCGCGATTTCGCCGAGCAGGCGGATTTCGACGAAGTGCTCGCGTTTTTCCGCGAGAGCTTCCTGCGCCAGCGCCGCGGCGACCTGCGGGGAGCATTGAACGCCGCCTCAGTGCCGGTGAACGAAAACGACCGCTTTGTGCGGCGCCCACATCTGCAAGCGATTCTGCGACAGGGCGAAACCGAAGCGGTCATCGTCGGCCCCGGCGGCAACCTGCATTTCGCCATCGAGGCGGCGCCGGGACTGGAAGTTTTTCTGTCCGGGGAAGTGTTTACCCCGGCGGCCTTTGCTGCCCTTGACATGGCCCAGCGGGTCGAGGCGGTCCGCAAGCTGTCGGCATTCGGCCTGATTGAAGCCGCGCAATGAATGCCTCGACCCAGCCGGGAGCCTCCGCGGAAAGGGCCGCTGACGAACGCCTGACGGAAAAGCAGGCCAGGGACCGGCTCTGGTTCACGGTCCATTCCTGGCTCGGGCTCAAGCTTTCACTGCTGATGAGCTTCATTCTGGCGACAGGAACCATCGCCGTTTTCAGCTATGAGATCGACTGGCTGCTGAACCCGGAAATGCGCGCCACGGAGCGCGTCGCCGGGAACGGGGTGGCCTGGGGCGCGGCCTTCGACAACATGCGCCGGGAGTATCCGGAGTATCGGCCGCTCAACCTTGCCCGCTTCCAGGACAACTGGTTCGCTCTGCAAATGCTGGCCCGAAGCCCCGGCGGGGAACTCGTGCGGGTCTGGTTCAATCCGGCGGACGGCGCAACCCTGGGCATGACTTCATTCTTCAATATGCAGCGGCTTTTCCGTGAACTCCACCGGCACCTCATGCTGCCCCTGCATATCGGCATACCCCTGGTGACGGCTCTGGCCTTTCCCTTGCTGATCTCCCTGATCGCGGGTTTCGTGGTCTACAAGAAGTTCTGGCGGGGCCTGTTCAAGTGGCCGCGCTTCGGGCGCAAGCCGCGAATCTGGAATGGCGACCTGCATCGCCTGCTGGGGTTGTGGGGAAGCTGGTTCATCGCCCTGATTGCCATCACCAGCCTCTGGTACCTTGTGGAAGAACTTGGCGGCCGGGCGCCGCCTTTACCCGCCGCGGCAGGGGAAATGGCCGACAGGGATGCCGCCCTGCCACAACAACTTGACGGCGCCGCTATCGATCTTGCGCTGCAGAACGCCAGGCGTGAACTGCCGGGCCTGGAGCCCGGCCGAATTCTGTTCCCTGGCAATGCCGGCGCGCCGCTGACGATTCACGGAGAATTGTCCGCCATGCTGGTGCGGCCCCGGGCCAATGGCGTCCATATCGATCCGGCAAGCGGGGATGTGCTCGGCAGCTACCGGGGTGAGGAACTCGACTCCCACACGCGCATTTCGGAAGCCTCGGATCCCCTGCATTTCGGCTATTTTGGCGGCGTATGGAGCAAGCTGCTGTGGTTCATTCTTGGCCTGATGATGACCGCCATGTCGGTGACCGGAGTCTGGATCAACGCGGCCCGGCTGAAGCGTTCCTGGCTGTTGGCGGCGACCTTCAGCCCCGCAGACTTTCGACGAAGCGCTTGACGCCGTCGAACCAGCTTTGCCGCTTGGGCGACTGGCTGCTGCCCTGCTCTTCCTGAATCTCGCGGAACTCTTCGAGCAAGTCGCGCTGGCGCGAAGTGAGCTTGACCGGCGTTTCGACCACGAGGCGATACAGCAAGTCGCCGGGCGGGCCGCCGCGAACCGGGGTGATGCCCTTGCCGCGCAGGCGGAACAGTTTGCCGGTCTGGGTTTCCGCGGGAATCTTGAGTTTTACCCGGCCGCTGAGCGTGGGCACTTCGAGATGGTTGCCGAGGGCGGCGTCGACAAAGCTGATGGGAATATCGCAGTGCAGGTCGGCGCCGTCGCGTTCGAAAACCGGATGCCGGCTGACTTCGATTCTCACGTACAGATCGCCGGAAGGTCCGCCCCGGGGCCCGGCCTGGCCTTCGCCGGAAAGCCGGATGCGGTCTCCGCTATCAACGCCGGCAGGCACTTTTACCGACAGGGTGCGGGATTCTTCCACGGCGCCGGCGCCACGGCAGGTGGAACAGGGGTCCTTGATCTGCTTGCCTTCGCCGCGGCAGCGGGGGCAGGTCTGTTGCACTGAAAAGAAGGCCTGCTGCATGCGGACCTGACCCACGCCGCCGCAGGCGGTGCAGGTTACAGGCTCGGTGCCCCGGCGCGCGCCGCTGCCGTCACAGGCGGTACAGCGCACCCGGGTGGGTACGCGGATATTGCGCGATACGCCCTGGACGGCTTCTTCGAGGCCGAGCTCGAGATGGTATTGCAAATCGGCGCCCTGGTGGCGACCGCCGCCGCGACGCCCGCCGAAAATGTCGCCAAAGATATCGCCGAAGATGTCGGCGAAATCCGCCGCCCCGGCGGCGCTGGCCTGGCCTTCCACGCCGGCATGGCCGAACTGGTCGTAGCGCGAGCGTTTCTGCTGGTCGGAAAGGACTTCAAAAGCCTCGCTGGCTTCCTTGAATTTGGCCTCGGATTCCTTGTCGCCCGGATTGCGATCCGGGTGGTGCTTCATGGCGGTGCGCCGATAGGCCTTTTTCAGCTCGGCCGTGTCAACGTCCCTGCTTACGCCGAGGACATCATAATAGTCGCGTTTGCTTGCCATTACATAATAGTCAAGCTTATTTGTTCTCTTCCCTGACTTCTTCGAACTCCGCGTCCACCGCTTCGTCGTCGTCCTTGCCGGGGCCGGGCTCCGCCTCTCCCGCGGCGCCTTCCGCCTGGGAGGCCTGTTCGGCGTACATCTTCTGCACCACGGGCGTGGAAGCCTCGGTCAGCGCCTTGGTGGCTTCTTCGATGGCGGCAAGATCGTCGCCCTTGATGGCCTCTTCAAGCTTGCCAATGGCGTCTTCGATGGCGGCTTTCTCTTCGTCGCTGGCCTTGTCGCCGGCTTCATCGATGGTCTTGCGGGTGGCATGGATCAGGCCGTCGGCGGTATTGCGCGCGGTGATGAGTTCCTCGAATTTCCTGTCCTCGGCGGAATGCGCTTCGGCGTCCCGGACCATTTTCTCGATTTCCTCGTCCGACAAGCCGCTGGAAGCCTTGATCTCGATGGACTGCTCCTTGCCGGTGGCCTTGTCCCTGGCGGACACATTGAGGATGCCGTTGGCGTCGAGGTCAAAGGAGACCTCGATCTGGGGCATGCCCCGGGGCGCCGGCGGGATGTCGGTGAGATCGAAACGGCCGAGCGACTTGTTCTGGGTCGCCTGCTTGCGCTCGCCCTGGACCACATGAATCGTCACCGCGGTCTGGTTGTCGTCGGCGGTGGAGAAAACCTGGGTCTTCTTGGTGGGAATCGTGGTGTTCTTGTCGATGAGCGTACTGGCCACTCCGCCGAGGGTTTCGATGCCGAGGGAAAGCGGCGTCACATCGAGCAGCAGGACATCGGTAACGTCCCCGGCGAGCACGGCGGCCTGAATGGCCGCGCCCACGGCGACGGCCTCGTCGGGATTCACGTCCCGCCGGGCTTCCTTGCCAAAAAAGTCGGCGACTTTCTGCTGCACGAGCGGCATACGGGTCTGACCGCCCACGAGCACCACGTCGTTGATGGCGGAGGCGTCGATGCCGGCGTCCTTGAGAGCGATCTTCACCGGGCCGAGGGTGCGGTCCACCAGATCCTCCACCAGGGATTCGAACTTGGCTCTCGTGAGTTTCTGCACCAGGTGCTTGGGGCCGCTGGCGTCGGCGGTGACATAGGGCAGATTGATCTCGGTCTGCTGGGAGGAAGACAGCTCGATCTTGGCCTTTTCCGCGGCTTCCTTCAGGCGCTGCAGGGCCAGCGGATCGTTGTGCAGATCCATGCCGTGTTCCTTCTTGAACTCATCGGCGAGATAGTCGATGAGGCGCAGGTCGAAATCCTCGCCGCCGAGGAAAGTGTCGCCATTGGTGGAGAGCACTTCAAAAGTGTGTTCGCCGTCGGTTTCGGCGATTTCGATGATGGAAATATCAAAAGTGCCGCCGCCAAGGTCGTACACGGCGATGGTGGAATCGCCGGTGCGCTTGTCCATGCCATAGGCGAGTGCCGCCGCGGTGGGCTCGTTGATGATGCGCTTGACGTCGAGACCGGCGATGCGGCCGGCGTCCTTGGTGGCCTGGCGCTGGGAGTCGTTGAAGTAGGCGGGAACCGTGACCACAGCCTCCCTGATTTCCTCGCCGAGATAGTCCTCGGCGGTCTTCTTCATCTTCATCAGGGTCTGGGCCGAAATCTGCGGCGGCGACATCTGCTTGCCGTTGACTTCCACCCAGGCGTCGCCATTGCCCGCCTTGACGATCTTGTAGGGCACCATCTTGATGTCCTTCTGCACCACGTCGTCCTTGAACTGGCGGCCGATCAGGCGCTTGATGGCGAACAGCGTATTGTCCGGATTGGTAATGGCCTGCCGCTTGGCGGGCTGACCCACCAGGGTCTCGCCATCCTTGCTGTAGGCGACAATGGACGGAGTGGTGCGATCACCTTCCGAGTTCTCGATAACCCGGGGCTCACCGCCCTCCATGATCGCCACGCAGGAATTGGTGGTTCCCAGGTCGATGCCGATGATCTTTCCCATGTTCGATGTCTCCACTGAGTCCGCGGTCCGCTCAGCTTGCGGGCCGCCACAAATAGGTATATTGCCGCGAGATTTCCAGTTTCAAGGGCGCGGGTTCCTGTTTCCGCGCGATTCTGGCCGGTTCAGTCACCTGACTTTGCGGCCGCTTCGGTGGCTACCACCACCATGGCTGGCCGCAGCACCCGGCCATGCAGGGTATAACCCTTCTGCATGACCGAAATCACGGTATTGGGCTCCACCTTGTCGTTTTCCTGAATCGACATCGCCTGATGCAGGGCGGGGTCGAAGGGCTCGCCTTCCGGGTCCACGGCTTCGATCTGGAATCTGGCGAAGCAGTCGACAAGGCTTTTCAGGGTCAGGTTCACGCCTTCGTGAATCGCCTTGACCACCTGATTGCCCGCTTCGCTATCGTCGTGCTTGCCCGCCGCTTCGGCGGCGCGTTCGAGATTGTCCATGACCATGAGCAGTTCGCTGCTGAACTTCTCCTGGCCGAATCGGTGGGCTTTCTCGATGTCCTGCTCGGTGCGGCGCCGCAGATTCTGCATTTCCGCCTGTACCCGCAGCAGCTTGTCCCGGGCCTCGCGGCTTTCGGTTTCCGCCGTCGCCAGGCGCTCCAGCGCTTCTTGCAGCGACATTTCGGAACCGGTTTCCGCGGCCTGTTCGGCTGTATCCGCCTGCTCTGTCCTGACCTCCGGTTCCGCCGCCGACGACTCTTCCCCGGTCCTGGAATCTTCTGTCTCGCCCATGCCACGCCGTCCCAACCACGATCCGCGAAACCCTATATGGGGACAGGCCCCGATGTTTCAAGCGAAATGCCTGGAAAGGGGTGCTCGCGAAACATCATTGGGGATTCTGCGAGGATGAAGAGTGGATTTTTCGGGCTGAAGTCGGGCGACGAGCTTGAGATCGTGCCGGTGAAGGAAAAAGTCCCGGCGGAAAACCGGGACTTCTTCGGGACAGGCTGAAGCGGTTGTTACGGCTTGCGGAACCGCAAGGTCATGCGATCCGACTCGCCGATCGCCTGCGTATCCGGGTTGTCGGTTGTCGTTGGCGGCAAACGCCATACGAAGCTGTCGGCGGAATCGTTGGGATTGGCGTTTATCTCGCTGGCTTCTTCGAAAACGAATCCTGCCCGTTCGAACGCGGCGACGACATCGCTCTGTTTCAGGTATCCGTTATTGCCGCTGGCAAATTCGGGATCGGCGTCTTCCGGAGCGCGGTGCTGAACCACGCCGACCACACCGCCCGGAGCGAGCACATCGTAAGTTTCAGACAGAGCCGTATCGATAATCGGTTCATCGAACCGGAACAGGTGGTGCATCGCCCTGAAGTAGAGAACCGCATCGGCCTGACCGTTCTCCCGGTCGGGAATATCGTCGATCGCGTAGCCGACTATTGGTTGCGCGCTTTCGACTCCTTCAACACTCAGATACCGGCCCATCTGGGCGATATCGGCGCCGGTGCGCTCGGCAGCGGCTTCATCCCAGGTGGAGAACAATTGACGGAACAGGCTTTCCGGATAGGTCGCGCCGATCAGACGACCCTGCTCGGCCGTGAGCGGGGTCAGGATCTGGGAATACCAGCCGCCATTGCCGGGAAAGACCTCAACGATCGTCATGTCCGGCTCGATTCCGAAAAAGGACAGCGTGTCCAGCGGATTACGCCATTCGTCGCGGCCCCGGTTCCCGTCCCGGCGTTCGTGGTTGATGACCGCTTCCAGACTGGCGTCGGCCGACAGGTTTTCTGCCGCAAATGCCGCATCGTTGGACCAGGCCGCCAACATCAGCGCCGTTGCACTCACTATTACTGCAAATCTCATGGAATCCTCCTGGGGAATCGTCTCATTTTGGGTGTTCGAGCACGGAAGAGTATCAGGTATCCACGAAGAATGCTGTTGTCCCGCCAATTGATCGGTATTGTGAGTCCCGATTTCTGGAAAACCGCCACTCGCGTAGAGTGGGTGTCCCCTGTTTCCTTTATACTTTCAACGCCATGTTGAAGCGCCTTTCCATTCAGAATTACGCCACGGTGCGGGGCCTCGAAGTGGACTTTCCCGCCGGGCTTTCGGCGCTGACCGGGGAGACCGGCGCGGGGAAGTCGATTATCGTTGATGCGCTCGGGCTTGCCCTCGGTGGCCGGGGCGACAAGACTGCCGTGCGCAGCGGCGCCGGGAAAATGTCCATTGCTGCGGAGTTCGATCTCTCTGGAAATGCCACTGCCCGGGAATGGCTGGAGGTCAACGACTTGCAGGAAGACCTGACTGGCGCCTGCCTGCTGCGCCGCACCATTGCCGGCGATGGCCGCTCCCGGGCTTTCATCAATGACTCGCCAATAACCGTTGCAAGCTTGCAGCAACTTGGCTCGCTGCTGGTGGATATCGTCAGCCAGCAGGAACA
The DNA here is from genome assembly GCA_022819645.1 of Pseudomonadales bacterium. Taxonomy (GTDB): domain Bacteria; phylum Pseudomonadota; class Gammaproteobacteria; order Pseudomonadales; family Pseudohongiellaceae; genus UBA9145. The sequence goes on along the minus strand of JAJEGU010000017.1, from coordinate 38,733 downwards.
CCAGTCCCTGATGCGGCGCCGGACTCAACTCGAATTGCTTGATGATTACTGCGTCGAGGAGGAATTGCTTGCCGAGTTGCGCTCCATTCATGGCGACTGGCAAACCAATGAAGCCACCATGGCCCGACTCCGGGGCGATGACGGCGACAGCCATGCCGAACTGCTGGCCTACCAGGCTGCGGAACTGCAGGAACTCGCGGCCGGGGAAGGCGAAGCCGAAGCCTTGGAGCAGGAACACCGCCGGTTGAGCGGCGCCGGCGAGGCGCTTGGGGCGCTGTCGGGGGCCGTGGCGGATATTGCCGACAATGAACAGTTCAACGCCCTGGCAAGTCTGCACCGGGCGCGGCAATCGCTGGAGCAGGTGCCCGGCAGCAGCGGCCCGGTGGCCAATGCCATCAAGCTGCTGACGGCGGCGGGAATCCATTTGGAAGAGGCAGCCGCCGACCTGCGCAGCGCCGCGGAAGATTTCCCCATGGACCCGGAACGGCTAGCCCAGGTGGACGAGCGGCTCGGCAAATTGCACGATATGGCGCGCAAGCACAAGGTGCGACCCGCCGAGCTAGCCGAATTGACGCAATCGCTTGCGGAAAATCTTGAACAGATGCGCGGTCGGGAATCGGAGTTGCAGCGCCTTGAACAGCAGGGCGGGAAGCTGCGCGAACAATACGCCCGGGTGGCTGCCCGGGTCGGTGAGCAACGCCGGGCGGGGGCAACGGAATTGACCCAGGCCATTGAGGAACATATCTCCCGCCTCGGCATGGGCAAGGCCCGATTCGATATTCGCTTTGAAGAACTGGACCCGGGCGCGATACGCGCCAGTGGCCTGGAACGGGTCGAGTTTCTGGTAGCCGCCAATCCGGGCCAGCCGGCTGGGCCGCTGGCGAAGATTGCATCCGGCGGCGAGTTGTCGCGCATCAGCCTCGCCATCCGGGTGGTGACCGCCCGCACTTCCAGCACCCCAACCCTGGTGTTCGATGAAGTCGATGTGGGCATTGGCGGCGGCGTGGCGGCCCAGGTGGGGGCCTTGCTGCGGAATCTCGGCGAGGCGGCGCAGATTCTCTGCATCACCCATCAGCCGCAGGTGGCCAGCCGCGCCCATCAGCACTATTCGGTGAGCAAACACAGCGATGCATCCGGCACGCAAAGCGAAATCCGCAAACTCGGCCCCGAGGCAAGAGTGAAGGAAGTGGCGAGGATGCTGGCGGGAGCGGATTTCAGCGAGGCATCGCTGGCCCATGCCAGGCAAATACTGGACGAAGCTGAATCGGCGGCTCAGGAATCGGCCTGACAGTCCTCGCAGATTCCATACAGATTCATGCTGTGGTCGGTAATGCGAAAGCCGAGATTTTCGGCGATCTTCACCTGGCGGTCTTCAATGATCTCGTCGAAAAATTCCCTGATCTTGCCGCAGGAAGTACAGACGATGTGGTCGTGATGATCTTCGGAGGTCAGTTCGAACACCGAGCGGCCGCCCTCGAAATTGTGCCGGGTCACCATCCCCGCCCCTTCGAACTGGGTCAGTACGCGATACACCGTGGCAAGGCCCACTTCCTGGTCGGATTCCACCAGCGCCAGATAGACGTCATCGGCGCTCATGTGCTTGCGTTCGGAATTTTCGAGAATCTGCAGGATCTTGACCCGGGGCAAGGTTACCTTGAGTCCGGCCTTGCGCAGTTCCTGGTTTTCGCTGCCCATGGTCTCCTCGGGGATGCGGGGGAGGGTTTTGCGTTATTATGCCCATTGGCTGGCGAATGGGAAAGCTCGCTTTCCAGCCAAACGCGGCAATTCTCGTTCTTCGCGCTGAGCGCCCCCATGTCAACTCATGTCAACTCATGTCAACTATTGGATCATGGCACAGCGAATAGTTTCGATGCTGATGATCATTCTCCGGGGCTGATCGGGTAACGGTGCGAATCCACTGGCTCCGCCAATTTCCCCTTCAGTGTTTGCTTACGGAACGGCTTTCCGCACCCCACGAACCCGGCTGTACTTCTCACTTAATTGACTATTCTTGCATTAAAGGCTAATTTTATTAGCCTTATTGCAAATAATCAGTATTGGAGTGACTCAGTGCGCCTCACCGACTATTTTGCTTCGCACCCCGTGTTTACTACGGAGGAACTGAAGAATTGGCTGGTGCGCCGGGATTCGCATAATCCCTGGACGCGCAAGGCCCTGCTTGCATATCACGAAAAGCAAGGGCGTCTTCGCCGGGCGCGCCGCGGTCTTTATTATGTGGTGCCCCCCGGCGCCAATCCCGAAAATTTTCCGGTGGATGCCTATTTGCTCGCGGCGAAAATGACGGATGATGCGATACTGGCATACCACACCGCATTGGAATTCCATGGTAAGGCATATTCGATTTTCGAAGAGATTCAGTACCTGACTGGCCACGCCGCTCGCCCTGTGACTTTTCGTGACTACCGCTTCAAACCAGTGCAGTTCCCCGGAAAGCTGGATTCTGATCGGAAGCGGTTTTTTTCGGTCAAGGAGATGGACCGCGCCGGCATGGCCGTGGCGGTCACCAGTTTGGAGCGCACCCTTGTGGATGTCCTGGCCCGGCCCGACCTTGGTGGCGGCTGGGAGGAGATATGGCGCTCATTGGAAATGGTGGAGTTTTTCGATGCGGAAGTAGTCGTTGAGTACGCATTGCTTCTGGAAAATGCGACTACGGCGGCAAAGGTGGGTTTCTTTTTGGATCAACACCAGGAATCCTTGTTGATAGAGGATTCGTATATCGAGCGCCTGCGCGCCCGGCGACCGCGCAATCCGCACTACCTGACGCGGGGTGAGCGTGGGGGACAACTCGTTCCTGAATGGAATCTGGTGGTGCCCGACGAAGTAATGGAGCGCTCCTGGGAGCGGGAAATTTGAAGCTCTCCAATGAGATGTTACAGCGGGAGGCGGAAAAGACCGGATTTCGCCCTGAGGTGTTGGAAAAGGTTCTGCGGTTTCCGCCGTTTCGATTTCCTCGTCTTCATCGCCTTTGAGGATGTCGAGCAAGGGGAGGCCCTTGAGGAAGCGGCGCATGTTCTCGGATTCTATGTTGCGGCGGCGTTCGGACTCCATCTGGGCGTCGAGGGCCTCCTCGTTCAAGGGCCAGGTGTCGCGTTCCTGCTGTTCCCGGGCGATGGCGATCTGGTCGTTCAGATGGATGAAATCAGGCGATCTGGCTGCGCGCTGGCGGTAGCGGTCGTCAAGTTCGGGTTCGTCCTGAACCGCGTCGGAGCCAGAGTCCACGCTTGACTATAACTCACCACGATGTGGCGGCCGAGGCGTTTCGGGAGCATCTCGGGCGATTGCCAACCTCCAATTTTGTATTCAATAAAAAACCTTACTCTGGCCAGATTCAGACTTGGCTGGCATATCGCGCAACGACTCAATGGAAATTTGCGCAACGGGCGCCTTGCCTGAAAACCATGTATCGATGGATATCAATTTGATGACCAAATTCGGATAGAAATACTTGTTGATGAATGACGTAATTGTCATGTCACTATCGGAATTGGAAAAATGCAAAGATGTCAGTACTTCCCAAAAGCGCCGATTGGAAATTCCCCAGTTCGTGCTGGCTGCGCCTGGTTTGCGCGGGCCTCCTGTTTTGTTTGAATCCGTTCGCTTTTGGCCAGGAAAATCTGGTCATTCCCGAAATCGGCGGCGTTCCGGCTCTGGAAGATTTCGCCGACATGGAACCGGTTACTCCGCTGGCGCGGTCCATGGCCCTGGTGGAGAACTTCATCCAGCGCGAACCCGACGACGGCCAGTCCGCCAGCCAGCGCACCGAAGTCTATCTCGGCTACAACCGCACCGAATTGCATGTTGTATTCCTCGCCTTCGACAGCGAACCCGAAGGCATCCGCGCCAACCTGTCCTCGCGGGAAAACATAGACGGCGACGATTCGGTGGCGGTCACATTGGACACCTTCAACGACCAGCGCGCCGCGTTCACTTTCCGCTCGACCCCGCTCGGCGTCCAGTGGGACGCGCGCTGGACCGAAAATGCCTCGGATTTCGACACCACGTTCGAAGCCGTCTGGGACAGCGAAGGCCGACTCACCGATGAAGGCTACATGGTCAGAATGGCGATTCCACTGCGCAGCCTGCGCTTTCCCGACACCCTCGAACAAACCTGGCGCGTGCAGTTGGCGCGCAACGTCTCCAGGCTGAGCGAGTGGTCCTACTGGCCGCGGTACACCATTGACATCGAGGGCCGCCTCAACCAGGCCGCCCTGCTCAATGGCATCCGCGAAGTTTCGCCGGGGAACAACTACCAGATCGTCCCTTTCCTGTTCGTCCGGGAAGCCAACGTCCTCAATCGGGACATGACGGGAGGCCCCGGCTTTGAAGCCACCAGCGAACAGGAGCTCGGCGTCGACGCCAAGTTCGTCTTCAACGACAGCATGGCGCTCGATGTCACCCTCAACCCGGATTTCAGTCAAGTCGAATCCGACGAGCCGCAAGTTACGGTGAACGAACGCTTCGAGGTGCAGTTCCCCGAGCGGCGGCCCTTCTTCGTCGAAAACGCCGACTTTTTCGCCACCGATTCGAATTTGGTCTTCACCCGCCGCATCATCGACCCCGAAGGCGGACTGCGCTTCACCGGCCGATCCGGGGATTATGGTTTCGGCGGCATCGTCGTCAACGACATCGCGCCGGGTCAGGGCCGAGCGGACACCGACCCGCTGGCGGGCGAAAAAGCCAATATCGCCATCCTGCGCGGCTTCCGCGATTTCGGCGAACAGGATCGCTATGGATTCCTCGTCAGCGACCGGAAATTCGGCGACGGCTACAACCGCGTCGCGAGCATCGACGGCCGCATCAAGCTCAGTGAGAACTGGATCGGCCAGTTGCAGGTCATCGGCAGCGAAACCGAACCATATTCGGGCGATGGCGACACTGATACCGGCGTCCAGCGCAATTTCCAGATCAACCATGCCGGCCGCAACTGGAACACCCAGACCCATCTCGTCGAAACGAGTCCCGGATTCCGCACCGACCTCGGCTTCATGAGCCGTTTCTTCCGCCCGAACACTTCTGGCATGCGCCAGCGCATCGCCCACAACTGGTTTCCCGAAGACGTGCCGCTCAACAGCATCGCCACCGCTTGGTTCGGCGTCTACCTGGAGGACTGGGCGGGAACCAAAATCTACCACCAGAGCGGCCCGAGTTTCGAATTCGCAACCGATACCACGAAGCTGAGACTGGGGTGGACCGGCTACAATGAAATCCTCCGGCCCGGCGAATATTCCGGGTTGACGGCGACCCAGAACCACGACTACGACGACTGGCGGGTGGAGTTCGAGAACAACTCGCTGAACACCCTCGAATTCGGCCTCGGCTACCGCTGGGGCAAGACCTTGAATCTCGTGCCGGCCATTGGCGTGTTGCCCCATGTCGCCGACCACGGCCGGGTCACCGCCGACGCGCTCTGGCGCCCGACCGACCGGCTGCGGGTCAGCAACACCTATCTCTACACCGACGTGCGAAACTCGGGTGGGGCGCGGATCTTCAACAACGAGATTATCCGCAGCAACTGGAATTATCAGTTCACGCGCGAATGGTCACTGCGCTTCATCGCCCAGTACGAGGAAACCCGGGGCGGTCCGCTGACCCGGTTGGAGGACGAGCGCAACCTCAATTTCGACTTGCTGTTGCGCTATGTGATCAATCCCTGGTCGGCCTTCTACGCAGGCTACAACTCCAACAGCAGCAACTTCGAGATCGTCGAATACGAAGGCGAGTGGGAACTGGTCAACGCCACTGAACTGCGCCGAGACGGCGATCAGTTCTTCGTCAAATTTTCCTACTTGTTCCAGCGCTGAAGCGCACCGGGAGCCTGCGCCGCAAGTGAAAACCCCAAACATGGCTCGGAAGGCTAAACCGTCGAGATCAAGAATTCAATTGGTTGACAAAATTCGGATAGAAATGCTAGTCGATGAGTGACGTAATTGCCATGTCACCATCGGAATTGGAGAGAAGCCAAAATGGCAAAATCGGAGAGGCAGCACCGTATCAGGATTCCATCGAACAAAGAGATGCATGCTGCGATTGAAAATCGCGACGAAGCTTACGATGGAGCCTTTTTCTACGGAGTTTTAACTACTGGCGTCGTTTGCAAACCATCTTGTGCATCACGACCTGCTCGTCCCGAGAATATTCGCCTATTTCTGGATCTGGAGTCAGCAAGGCAGGCTGGTTTCCGACCTTGCAAAAGGTGCAGACCAGAAAATCATGGGAAAGATCTGGAAAAAATAGTCGAAATTGCAAGATACATCGAGTCTAATGCGGACGATCACATAACTCTGATAGACCTCGCCAAAATGGCAAATCTCTCCTCTTCCAGATTTCAAAAAGTATTTAAATCCGCGTTAGGTGTCTCTCCCAAGGAATACCAGAACGCCTGCCGCCTTGATAAGTACAAATCTGCTTTAAAAAAAGGGAAAACGGTGACGGAAGCAATCTATTCCGCGGGATATGGTTCTCCCAGCCGTGTGTACGGTGAAGCAGCCCGAAACATGGGCATGACTCCCGCGGTGTATCGAGCCGGAGCCGAGGGCGAACAAATCTATTTTGCATATCGTGACTCATTACTGGGCCCGCTTTTAATGGCGGCAACGGAGCGCGGTGTATGTTTCGCACAATTTGGAGACAACCTGGAACAACTTAAAGAACAATTGAAGGCCGAGTTTCCAAAGGCGAAATTTCTAGAATCACCCGGTAGCAAGGGGCCAGAGTTAGATCTTTGGATAAAGGCATTCGATGATCATATCGGGCTCAATTCGCCCTGCCCTGATCTTCCATTAGATCTGCGGGGGACTTCTTTTCAGCTAAAAGTGTGGCGATTTTTACTTAGCGTAAAAGAAGGCGACGTTTTGAGTTATGGAAAGCTGGCAAAAGAAATAGATAAACCTAATGCATTTCGCGCTGTCGCATCCGCATGCGGTGCGAACAAGATTGGTATTTTGATTCCCTGCCATAGAGTACTGCAAGATAACGGTGGTATTGGCGGATATCGATGGGGCATTGAAAGAAAACGAATTTTACTTGACAAAGAACGGGTAAGCAGGTCAGGCTGATGGTTCCATTCGAGAGAGTCGCCGCACTCAACTGGGCCGGCAGTTGCCCGGAGACGAGCACCGCTTCGCGCATGGTTTCGCTGAGGGCGTCGCCGGCGGCGGGAGTTACGCTGCCTGCCGTGGGCTTTCCGAACCGGAAGCACAGGCCGCCAGCAACAAAACCGAAATCGCCGCGACCGCGCCGGAACGGGTGAAAATTGCCAAGGACCGGTTTATAGTTGCCACGATGACGCACCTGCTGAGTTTGTCCAGACATGATAGCCGCCGCGTGGGCCGCTGTAACGCCTCCGCTAGGAGGCTGCGCCGTAGGAATTCGCGAAAGCGAAAATTCGCTATCGCCGCGCCCCTGGCTGATCGATTGAGGCGAATATTGGTGAATATGCAACGAAATCGAACGGCCAGGGGCGTGGATGAGAGCGGATTTGCAGCCGTGAATTCCTACGGCGCAGGCTCCTAGGGCACGGTAACCGCCATGAAAAGATTGAAGACCAGCCTGTTGATTCTGCTGCTCGCGACCCTGCCCGGCTGCGCCAACAACCTCGGCTCTCTGGATTTTCCGGGGGTGTACAAGATCTCCATCTCCCAGGGCAATGTCATCCTGCAAAACATGGTGGATCAGTTGCGGCCCGGCATGACCCGCAACCAGGTCATCTTCGTCATGGGCACGCCACTGGTGCGCGACCCTTTCCACCAGGATCGCTGGGACTACGTCTACAACTTCCAGCCCGGCGGCGGCGCCCGCACCCAGGAGCGCATCACCGTCTGGTTCATCGACGACGAACTCGAACGGGTAACCGGCGACTTCACCCCGAATCCGCCTGAAGACGAAAGCGCGAACTGAGTTCCCGTTCCAGCGATTTCCATTTGGCGCGGCAGAAATTTGTTTGCACAATTCTATTGCACTGGTATACACTTTGGGCAATCCATTTGAACTGCCCAAGATGATCGGTTTCAGGTGTCCGACAATCCTCGCATACAATATCCGCCAATCTCCGGCGTTACCGCGCCAGCCTGCTGTTGCAGGCGGCGGGTGTTCGCCGGAACCAATAGCCCATTGCGAGAATCACAACCATGAGTGACAAAAGGCTGTACAACACGGTAGCCCGGTCAATTCTGGATCTGATCGAAAAAGGCATCTATCCGGCGGGAAGCCGACTGCCGGCGGAAAGAAGTCTGGCGGAACAGTTCAATGTAAGCCGCGTGACGGTTCGGCAGGCCCTGGTCGCCCTCCAGGCCCGGGGCAAAATCGACATCAAGACCGGGTCCGGGGTATACGTGCTGGAAGCGTCCGACCCGGGAAATGAAAATCTATCCAGAATCAATGCCTTTGAAGTAACCGAGGCGAGGTCGCTGTTCGAGTCCGAGGTGGCCGCGCTTGCCGCGCTCAATATCACCGACGAAGAACTCGACGAGCTTTCCGGCTACATCGAGAAAATGGCCACCAACAATCCCGACGACGAGGCGGCCGCCGAACTCGCGGATCGGGATTTCCATCTCACCATCGCCGCGGCTTCGAGAAATTCGGCGGCGCGCCATATCGTCGAACTGCTTTGGAAGCTGCGCACGGAACTGCCCAAGGTCAAGGAAGTCTACGACTCGGTTTGCCTGGAAGATACGTCCCAGCGTGGCGATGAACATATGGAAATCTATATCGCGTTGCGCAATCGCGACCCGGCCGCGGCCCGTATGGCGATGCGCAGGCATTTTGCCCGTCTTCTCGAATCCATGCTCGACATCACGGAAGAGCAGGCGCTTGAGCGAATCCGCAAGCAGGCCTCGGAAAGCCGCCATCGCTTCTTGAAGGCCGTCAATATCTGATCCGATGAGAACCCCATTCGGCACATTCCTCGCCACGGCGCTGGTCGCGACCCTGCTCGCTGCAAATCAGGCCCGGGGCGCCGAAATCCTCGTCGGCAACCAGCGGGAGTACCGCGCCGCGGTGGAGTCGGCCGGTCCCGGCGATACCATCATCCTTGCCAATGGAGTCTGGCGCGATTTCGAGATTCTTTTTACCGGGCATGGCCGCGCCGGCGAACCCATTACCCTGACCGCGGAAACCAGGGGAGAGGTCATCATTTCCGGCCGCTCGAATTTGCGCCTGGCCGGAGAACACCTCGTGGTGTCCGGCCTTGTATTCCGGGACGGCCATACACCCACAAACACCGTCATCGCGTTCCGCGGAACCCGTGGCGACCTCGCCCACCACTCCCGGGTAACCGAGACGGTAATCGACCATTTCAACAACCCGGAGCGCTTCGAAACCGACTTCTGGGTGATGATGTACGGCAGACACAACCGCTTCGACCACAATCATCTCGAAGGAAAGAGCAATGCCGGGGTTACCATGGCGGTGCGCCTCGACAGCGAAGACAGCCGGCAAAACCACCACCGCATCGACCACAACTACTTCGGGCCGCGCCCCGTGCTCGGCTCCAACGGTGGCGAAACCCTGCGCATCGGCACGAGTACCTGGTCCCGGACAAATTCCTTCACGGTTGTAGAGAACAATTACTTCGACCGCTGCAATGGCGAGGTGGAAATCATATCCAGCAAGTCCGGCGGAAATGTGTTTCGCGGCAATGTATTCCATGAATCCCAGGGCACGCTGACCCTGCGCCATGGCCACGGAAACACTGTGGAGAACAATGTTTTCCTCGGCAACCGGGTCAGCCACACCGGCGGCATCCGCGTGATCAACCGGGACCAGGTGGTGCGCAACAACTATCTGCGGGGATTGACCGGGCATCGATTCGGCGGCGCCCTCGTGGTGATGAACGGCGTCCCCAATTCCCCCATCAATCGCTATGACCAGGTCGATGGCGCGATCATCGAAAACAATTCCATCATTGACAGCGACCACATCGAACTTGCCGCGGGTAGCGATGAGGAGCGCTCGGCCCCGCCCATTAATAGCTTGTTCCGGTCGAATCTGGTGCATAACAGCGACGATCACAGTATTTTCTCCGCCTACGATGACTTGAGCGGCATTGATTTCCAGGCCAATGTCATTCACGAATCCGTTGCGCCGGAAGCGAATCCGCCGGCACCGGGCGATGAATTCGTCTACTCCAGCATTGCGCTCCGGCGATCGGCAAACGGGCTGCTCCATCCGGCAAACGAAGAATTCAATGGCATCGGCGTCCCACGCGACCTTGCCGTGCTCGACAGGGAGGCAACCGGCGTTTCCTGGTATCCCAAACCCGGCCCGGAAGTTCGCTTCGGATTCGGTCAAACCCGGGAGATTGACCCCGGACTTGATTCGATTTTCGACGCGGTCGCCGAAGCCGGGGCGGGAGACACGATTTCCCTTTCGCCCGGAGAGTATCTGGAATCGAAAATCGTGGTCGTGGACCGACCGCTCGCCATCCTTGCGCCAACCGGCGAGGCGACAATCGAATTCGAGCGCACGGCGCTGTTCGAAATCGTTGACGGCGGCAGCCTCAGGCTTGAGGGATTGACGCTTTCGGGAAAATCGGCGCCCGATGTGGCGGGCAATTCGGCAATCCGCACAAGCCGTTACTCCATGGTGAGACCTTATGTCCTTGAGCTTGAGAACGTGACCGTAAGCGACCTGAACAGCAACCACTCCTTCGATTTTTTCTCTCCCGCGAAACACACTTTCGCCAATCTCATCCAGATTGCGAACTCCAGATTCCGCAACATTACCGGAGATGTGCTTGCGCTGGAGCTGGAAACGGAAGATCTTGGCATCTACAACGCCGAAACCGTCACGATCCGCAACAGCACTTTCGAAAACATTGAAGGCGCTCTCGCCAATGTCTACCGGGGCGGAACCGACGAAAGCACCTTCGGCCCGCATTTCGAATTGAGCGCATCCACCCTGCTTTCCGTAGGCAATGGCAGCCGCAACGCTACGAACGCCTCGGTGCGATTACACGGCGCCCAGGACGTCGAAATCATCGACAACACCCTGTCGGGCAGCAAACCCATCCGGATCACCACCATCGTCGGCGATCCGGTCAATACGCTGGACCGCAATCAGTTCGAAAACACCCCCTTGCCGATCATCGGCGACGCAGGCGAAACGGGGCCATGAGATTCGGCCCCGCCCAGGTTTCGCTTTGCGGCCTTGTCGCGCTTGTCCTGTGTTCCCCGGGATTTCCCGCCGAACATCCGGGACTCTTGCTGACGCCGGAAGATGTCGAATTCATCAGGCAGTACCGGCAGGAGTCACCTGGCTTCAGCCGCGCACTCGAAGAAACCAGAAGCGAACTCGATGACTATTTCGGGACGGCGCCGGATGTGCCGGCGCCGGTGGATCCAGGCGGCGGATACTCCCACGAAACCCACAAGAAAAACGGCATTGCCATCCATGACGCCGGGATGGTTTACCAACTCACCGGCGACGAAACCTATGCGCGCCATGCCAGGCGGCTGCTGCTTGCCTATGCGGACATGTACCCCGACCTCGGCAACCATCCCCACGGCAGGGGCTCGAATCCCGGCCGGCTTTTCTGGCAAAACCTCAATGAATCCGTCTGGCTCACCTATGCCATCCAGGGTTTCGATGCGATACACGACAGCCTGCCGCCCGCCGAGCGCAACGAGATTGTGAACAGGCTGCTGCGGCCCATGGCTGATTTCCTCTCCGAAGGCTCGGCAGACACCTTTGACCGGATCCACAACCACGGCACCTGGGCCGTCGCCGCGGTGGGCATGACCGGCTATGTGCTCGATGACGACGACTACGTCCGCAAGGCGCTTCACGGACTCGATGGCGATGGCGACGCCGGTTTCATGCGGCAGATTGACCTGCTGTTTTCCCCAGATGGCTACTACAGCGAAGGGCCGTATTACCAGCGCTACGCCATGATGCCCTTCCTCCTTTTCGCCCGCAGCATCGAAACGAACGACCCGGAACTGGATATCTTCGCCTATCGTGACGGCATCCTGCTCAAGGCCATCCATGCCTGCATCGACTTGTCCTATGCCGGGTTGTTTTTCCCCCTGAACGACGCCATCAAGGACAAGGGGCTCGACACCGTGGAGCTGCGCCACGGCATCGCCATGGCCTACGCCCTGACCGGCGATTCCGCCCTCGCGTCCATCGCGGGGCAGCACAGCGCCCAGGTTCTCAACGGCGACGGCTTTCGGCTCGCCCGGGCCCGGGACCGGGGCGAAACCCCGCCATTCATCCACGAATCCCGATTGTTCCGCGACGGGCCGGAAGGAAGGCGGGGCGCATTGGCCGTACTTCGCGCGCACAGCGCCGGCAATCAGCAGGCCCTGCTTCTCAAGGCCACGTCCCAGGGCATGGGCCACGGCCATTTCGACAAGCTCGGGCTGCTGTTCTACGACAACGGCCGGGAAATCCTCACCGATTATGGCGCCGCGCGCTTCCTGAACGTGGAACAGAAAAACGGCGGGCGCTACCTGCCGGAAAACGAAACCTGGGCCAAGCAAACCATCGCCCACAACGCTCTGGTGGTGGATGAAACCAGCCATTTCGACGGCCAACTGCGCGTCGCGGAACAGCATCATCCCGACATGCTGTTCTTTGACGATACGGGCGGAATCGAAATCGCCTCCGCCAGCATGGAAGGCGCCTATGACGGAGTGTCATTCCGGCGCACCGCGGCCTTGCTGAGCGACTTTCCCACCGAATATCCGCTGATGATCGATGTGCTGGAAGCCAGTGGAGAGAACCCGCATCAGTTCGACCTGCCCGTGCATTTCAACGGCCAGATCGTCGATACCAGTCATCCACTGGAGCCCGCGTCCAGCCTGCATCCGCTGGGAGCGGCCAACGGCTACCAGCATCTTTGGTTGCGCGCGAGCGCGGAAGTCCCCGCGGGCGAGAAGTTTGCCGTCACCTGGCTCACCGGAAACCGTTTCTATACCTATTCCGTGATTGCCCGGAACGATATGCAAGTATTCTTTACCGAACTCGGCGCCAATGACCCGCAATTCAATCTGCGCCGTGAACAAGCGCTGGTACTGCGGTCCAGCGGGGAAAGTTCAGGCTGGTTTGTGTCCGCGCTCGAACCACACGGCGAATACAACGGGGCGGAAGAATACACCCTGAACAGCCGCGGCGCCCTGGACGAACTGCGGTTTGTCCGGGAAACCGGCGCCGATTTCCTGAGTCTGCGAACCGCCGACGGCCCACAGGCGATTCTCGCCCTGTCCCATGATGCCGGCGAGGCGATGACACACACAGCCGAGCTTGCGGGTCGCCCCTATCGTTGGAACGGCAACTACGCCTTGTTCCAGGAGTAGAGGGCTTACCCGAAATAAACAGGCTGCGCCAATGTCTGGAGTGAGAGAAGAATGTTCCGCGGATACCTGAGATGGATCGTTGTCAGCCTGGTCGCCATCGCGACGGTGATCAACTATATCGACCGGAATGCCCTGGCCATCATGTGGCCCGCAATTTCCGAAGACCTGGGCATGGACACCAACGACTACGCCCTGGTGGTTTCCTTCTTCATGGTGGGTTACGCCGTCGGCCATTCCCTGTTCGGCAAGATCTTCGACATGATCGGAACCCGGCTGGGATTCGTGCTGGCGATCGTGGCCTGGTCGATTTCCATCATGCTGCACGCCGCAACCCGTGGCGTGCTTTCCCTGGGGCTGGTGCGGGCGGCGCTCGGCGTCAGCGAAGCGGGCAACTGGCCGGGGGCAACCAAGAGCAATGCCGAATGGTTTCCCATCAAGGAGCGCGCCCTGGCCCAGGGTATATTCAATTCCGGCGCCTCTCTTGGCGCGGTGGTTTCCGCGCCGGTAATCGCCCTGCTCTATCTGCAATTCGGCTGGCAGGGAACCTTTATTGCGGTGGGCGCACTCGGTTTCATCTGGCTGCTTCCCTGGCTGCTCGTGTACAAGGCGCCACCGGAACGTCATCCCTGGCTGTCCGAAGAAGAAAAGGAATACATACTCTCCGGGCAGAAACCGGAAACGGAGGGCGAAGCCGGGGAGCTGGAACAGGCGGCGCCGGGATGGGCTGAAATGCTCAAGTACCGGCAAAGCTGGGCGGTCATTTCCTCGCGCTTTTTCCTGGACCCGGTATGGTGGCTCTTTGTGAGCTGGTTGCCGATCTATCTGGCGGACCAGTTCGGATTCGACATCGCCCAGATTGGACTGTTCGCCTGGGTGCCTTATGTCGGCGCGGCGCTGGGCGCGATATTCGGTGGCTGGCTTGCCGGCAAACTGCTCAGGACCGGCTGGTCGGTCAATGGCGCCCGCAAGCTGACCATCACCCTGGGCGGCGCCATCATGATGCCCATGCTGATTGCCACGGCGTTCGCCTCCACACCGCTCACCGCGGTATTGCTGATCGCGGTGATCCTGTTCGGATTCCAGTTGGCCATCGGCAATATCCAGACGCTGCCCAGCGATTTTTTCGCCGGCAAGTCGGTTGGCTCGCTTGCCGGCGTCGGCGGCACCGCCGCGGTCGCCGGCGTGCTGATCACGACCTGGATTGTTCCCATAGCGACCCAGGAATCCTACGTGCCGTTTTTCCTGCTGGGAGCGCTGCTCGTTCCGCTGGCGGTGGCGTCGGTATGGATTTTCGGCGGCCGGATCGAACCGGTGACGACCGACTGGGATAGGGACACGGCTGCCGCGGAAACCCCGAATTGAATTCGGACTGATTTTGACTTGATCGGGAACTTGCAATGAGTATTGAAAACAAGGTGGCGATTGTCGCCGGCGGCTCGCGCGATATCGGCAGGGCGGTTGCGGAGACCCTGGCGCGAAAAGGCGCCAGGGTCGCGTTTACCTGGTGCAACAGCGAAGCCGACGGGGCCGACACGCTAAAGGCAATCAAGACGGCTGGCGGCGCCGCCATCAGCGTTCGCGCAGACACGACAAGACAGCGGGACGTGGACAATCTGCTCAAACAAACCCAAAGCGAGTTTGGCGATTCCATCGACATTCTGGTCAATGTGACCGGGGGGCTGGTGGCGCGCAAGCCGCTTCTGGAAATGAGCGAGAAGTTTTTCGAAGGTGTCATGAAACTCAATGTCACCAGCGCCTTTCTCACCGCTAAAGCCGTTGTGCCCCGCATGGGTCAGGGCGCTTCCATCATCAATTTTTCCTCCCAGGCCGGGCGGGACGGCGGCGGGCCGGGCGCCATCGCCTATGGAACATCCAAGGGCGCCTTGATGACTTTCACCCGCGGACTCGCCAAGGAACTGGGCCCCGCTGGTATCCGGGTGAACTGTGTTTGCCCCGGCATGATCAGCACCGCGTTTCACGACCGGTTCACCCGGGATGAAGTCCGCGCCAATGTCGCCGGCGCCACTCCTTTGCGGCGGGAAGGGCTGGCCCGGGAAGTCGCCGATCTGGTGGCGTACCTTGCCTCGCCCGAGTCAAGCTTCATTACCGGCGCCAGCCTCGACATCAATGGCGGGCTCTATTTTTCCTGAGGATTCCTGCGTTTGGCTGAGTACATCTGCTTCGGCGAAATCATGCTGCGGCTGAAATCGCCCTCCCATGAGCGCCTACTGCAATCGCCTCATTTCGAAGCCACTTTCGGCGGCGGCGAGGCGAATGTGGCCGTATCCCTGGCGAACTACGGTTGCGACGCGGCATTCGTCAGCGCCCTGCCGGACCATGCCATCGGCGACGCCGCGATTCGCGAATTGCGCAAGTTCGGCGTCGATACTTCCCATATCCGCCGGGCGGGCGAGCGGGTCGGCGTGTACTTTCTTGAAACCGGCGCCAATCAGCGGGCCTCGAAAGTGGTTTATGACCGTTCCGGATCCGCAATCTGCCTTGCGAATTCCGGCGACTTTGACTGGCGCCGGATTTTTGCCGGAGCGAAATGGCTGCACATTACCGGCATCACCCCGGCGTTGAGCGCTTCGGCCGCCGAACTCAGCCTGGAAGCGGTGGCCGCGGCGTCGGATGCGGGCCTTGCCGTTTCCTGCGATTTCAATTTCCGCGGCAAACTGTGGAAGTATGGCAAATCCGCGCCCGAGGTCATGAACGAACTCGTGCAATTCGTGGACATCGGCATTGCCAACGAGGAAGACTGCCAGAAATCCCTCGGAGTCTCGGTGGATGTCGATGTGGACAGTGGCGAACTCGACCTCTCCAAATACGAATTGCTCTCCGCCAGGATGCTGGAAAAGTTCCCCCGCATGTCGGTAATCGCAATCACCATGCGAGAATCGCTCAGCGCGGATCGGAACCGCTGGTCCGCCTGCCTGCGCGACAGGGACGGATTCCATGTCTCGCGCCGCTATGAAATCGGCGACATCATTGACCGGGTCGGCGGCGGCGACAGTTTTGCCGCGGGGCTGATTTACGGACTGAACGCTTTCGACGACCGCAGGCAATCTCTCGACTTCGCCGTTGCCGCCAGTTGCCTGAAACATTCCATTGCGGGCGATTTCAATCGCGTGGACGCCGCCGAAGTGCTGCATCTGATGGAAGGTTCGGGCTCGGGAAGGGTGCAGCGCTAGGAGGCTGCACCGTAGGAATTCACGGCTGCAAATCCGCTCTCATCGACGCCCCTGACCGCTCGATTTCGTTGCATATTCACCAATATTCGCCTCAATCGACCGGCCAGGGGCGCGGCGATAGCGAATTTTCGCTTTCGCGAATTCCTGTGGCGCAGCCTCCTAGGAGCCTGCGCCGGCAAGCAGGCGCTCGGAAAACTCCTTCAGAGCGTCCAAACCCGTCACGTCTTTCGCCGCCAGCCCCAGATGCTGCCGGGGAACTTTCGGCAGCGCCTTTTCCAGCGCCGCCAGGTGAACTCTCTCCTGGCCGCGGCGCTCTTCCAGAAACTCCCCGGCGCCCTCCGGCAGGCGCTTGTTCACCACCAGGCAGTTGATCGCCAGCCCCGCCTTGACGAGTTGTTCGTGCAATTCGATGGTTTCCAGGACCGGCAGGCGCTCGGCCACGAGCACGATGACAAAAGAGGTTGTACCGGCATCCGCCAGCACATCTCGCAACCGGGCGAACTTGAGCCGCCGCCGGTTGAGGATGCCGCGGATTCTGCTTTCCTTTTCGGCTTCCGGGTCTTTATCGCCGACGATGTTTTCACCGAGCGCCTTGTCCGAACCGAGTTCCCGCACGAACTCGGCGAAGCGGTCGGCGCGTTCCCGGCGCTTGATGAGCCCTTCGGTCCAGGCCGTCATTACCTCGGGCAGGACCATCAGCCGGGCAGTGTGGCCCGAAGGCGCGGTGTCGAAAATCACATGCTGGTAATCCTTTCCGCCCCGCTCGACGACTTCGGCGATCTTTTCCAGAATCGCCGCTTCCTGCATGCCCGGCGCATCCCGGGACAGCGAAACATGCTTGTCCACCTCGCCATGCAGATGCACCGGCATCAGGCTTTGCAAGGCACCGGAGACTTCGTCCACATGCTCATTCACGGTGGCGTCCGGGTCGAGCTCGAGCCCGTCGAGCCCCGGCGCAAGCCGCACCGGCCGCGGGCCGATTTCGCGATGAAAAAGATGCCCGAGATTGTGGGCCGGATCGGTGGAAACGAGCAGCACCCGCCGGCCTTCGTTCGCCAGCGCATAGGCGACCGCCGCCGACACGGTCGTCTTGCCGACGCCACCCTTGCCGCCGAAAAAGAGAACCTGCCTGGAACGAGCGTGATTTAACAGCAACCTACATGATCCAGTGGCGAGCGCTCCATGCCCATGCGCTGATGCCATTCATGGAAACGTTCATAGACCACGGGCAACAATTCCATGGTGTAGTAGGCGGCGGGATTGGGAATACCCATGGATTCGGCGAAGACAAGCAGCATGAACAGGTCTTCCTCCTCGCGCCCGGCCCGGGCCAGGGCCCGGCGGTGCGGCGTGACGTAGTACTCGTACAGGCCGCGCTCGATTCGTTGGAGCAATCCCGGTTGGTCGCGATGGGAATTCACGGCGCTCTCCCCTTTTCAGTCATTCCGCGCATAGTCGCAGAATCTTGTTTGTTGGTCACTGAAAGAGATTCCGCGACTTCGCTTCGCTACGCGCAGAATGACATGGGCCTGGTCCATTGTAGCTCAGCCCCGATTTGCGCGTAGTTTGCGGGCTTCCATTGCCGTAATCCGCAAGGGACGATAAATCTCGATCCGGTCCCTGGGCTTGAGTTCGTAGTCTTCCGGGGCGGGGGTCCGCTTGCCGTCGAGCTTGCGGGAGAAAATTCCGAGCTCGGCGTTCTCCAGGTCAATCTCGGGAAACCCGGCGGCAATGCCGGATTGCGCAACGGCCTCCCGGGCCGTGGTTCCCCGGGGAACTTTCACGGCGACGATACGCTGGGCAGTGGGTGTCCCGTATGCGACTTCAATCTCAAGATCTGCCGTTGCAATGCTCATGGACCATACACCGCCCGGGCCCGGGCCGCCATGGCGTCCACCATTTCACCGGCGGTGTCGCGGAACAGGCTGGCCGCGGCGAGATGGACCAGTTTCGAGCGGAAGGCAAAGTCCATTTCCAGGGTCACCTTGCAGGCATCCCCGCCCATTGCCTCGAATCGCCATTGGGCGTTGAAATGCGAAAAATCGCCCTCTACCAGTTCCATTTCGATGGCTTCCGGAGGCCGCAGCCGATTCCGGGTAACAAAGCGCTGGCGAATGCCCGCCTTGCCGAGGCACAGCTCGCCAACAAGCTCACCGTCGCTCTTTTCCAGCACCCTGGCGGACAGGCAATTGGGCAGAAACACGGGATACCGCTCGATATCGTTGACCAGATCAAACATCTGCCGCGGGGAATACGGCAGCAGGGCGCTGCGTTCCACCGAAACCATGCTACAGGTAAATCTGGTAAACCGTGCTCAAGAATACCACGAGCAGCACCGCGGGAATGATCGCCCCCAGGGAGAAATCGATATAGCGGTGCAGCCGCGAACCGCGAAATTCCGAGTCGCCGACCTCAAGTTCCGCGGCGAGCCCGCTCAGCTTCCAGCGCCAGGCGCAGAAGATGCACACGGTAAAACCCACCAGCGGCAGTATCGTTTCGTAAAAAACGTCCGACACCAGATCGAAAAAGGATTTGGACACTCCACCATAACTCGTGAAATTGGTGAAGAAATCGGAAATGCCCAGGGACATGGTGGCGGGTATCGTGAAGATCGTCATCAACGCGGCCTGGGCCAGAATCGCCTTGCGGCGGCTGACCTTGAACTCGTCGATCCAGCAACTGATGGGAATCTCGATAATCGACACCAGCGAGGTCAGCGCGGCGAAAAACACCAGGGTGAAGAACACGATGGCGGCGAGACTGGCGCCGAAATAGCCTACCGCGGCTTCCATGGACAGGAATATCTTGGGCAGGAAACTGAAGATCAGCCCCACGCTGCTCGTGGAAAGCTCATCGGTGTTGGTGTTGGGATCAAAGGCGAAAATCGCCGGCAGGATCAGCAGTCCGGCGAAAAAGGCGATGCCGGTATCGGCGATGGCCACCATGCGGGTCGAGCCGGCGATACTGTCTTCCCGGCTGAAATAGGAGCCGTAGGTGATCAGGATTCCCATACCCAGGGAAAGCGAGAAAAACGCCTGGGCCAGGGCGCCATTGACCACCGCCAGATTCATGCGGCTGAAATCCGGCACCAGATAATAGGAGATGCCCACACTGGCGCCATCCAGCGTCAGTACGAACACGGTCAGGGCGAGCAGCATCACCGCCAGGGTCGGCATCAGCACCCGCGCCAGCCGCTCGATTCCACCCTTGACGCCGCCAAGCAGGATCAGGAAAACCAGCACGAGCAGAAACACCAGATAGCCGAACGTGGCGGGCCGCGCCGCAATCTCGCCAAAGCTTGCGTCATCGGCGAGCAGGGTCAGGCCACCGGTGGCGAGTTCTTTCAGGTACACGAGCAGCCAGACGGTAATCACCGAATAGAACACGGCGATCATGAATGGCGTCAGAATGGCCAGCATGCCCACCCCGTGCCAGAGCCTGCTACCCCCGGAGAGCTTGTGGAAGGCGCCCACGGGATTACGCTGGGTATTCCGGCCCATGGCGACTTCGGCCATCATCACCGGATAGCAGATCACCGCGATGAAAAACAGATAGACGAGCAGGAATGCGGCGCCGCCGTTCTTGGAGGCCATGACGGGAAAGGCCACGAGATTGCCGAGCCCCACCGCCGAACCCGCCGCGGCGAGGATGAAACCCAGACGGGAAGAGAATTTCCCCCTTTCGTGTGCCATTCGTCTCTCCCCTGTTATATTTGCGCTTTCCCGGAAGGCGGCCATGAAAAAGAAAACACCTGATACCACAATCGTGGTCAACAGGAAAGCGAGCCACGACTATTACATCGAAGAAGGCTTCGAGGCGGGCCTGTGCCTGCAGGGCTGGGAAGTGAAGAGCCTGCGGGCGAAAAAGGTCCAGTTGACCGACAGCTATGTGCTGATGAAGGATGGCGAAGCCTTTCTCCTCGGCTGCCATATCACGCCGCTGCAAAGCGCGAGCAGCCATGTGGTGGCGGACCCGGACCGCACCCGCAAGCTGCTGCTCAACAGAAAGGAATTGTCAAAACTCTTCGGCGCCACCCGGCAGAAGGGCTACACCTGCGTCTGCACCAAACTCTACTGGCGCGAGCATCTCGTCAAATGCCGCATCGCACTCGCCAGGGGCAAAAAGGACCACGACAGGCGCGACAGCATCAAGGAACGGGAATGGAACATCGACAAGCAACGCATCCTGCGCCAGGCGAATCGCGCCTGATATAATTTTTGGTATTACCAATTTTATCCACTTGGTAGGTTTTTTTGGTACGCCTATGTGCTACACTGCGGTTTGTCGCACTGGCCGAAGCCATTGTCAATTCCAATTCTCAAGAGGAATTCCAGATGAATTTCACCCGTACCAGGCTCACTTCCACCATGGGCACAGACACCGGGGCCCATGCCCCGACCGGCTTGACGCCAGACCGCAATGTTCCTGACTCCTTCAAGCGCAATCCGCTCAGTATCGCCTTGGCGGCCGGCGTTTCCGCCCTGGCAATCAGTATGCCGGGGCTGGGACAGGAAGCCGGGGCGAATCTGGAACAGATCGTTGTTACCGGCATCCGCTCGTCCCTAGCCAGCGCGCTGGAGGAAAAGCGGGCCGCGGCAAACCTGATTGAAGTCATTCAGGCCGAGGATATCGGCAAGCTGCCCGATCAGAATCTTGCGGAAGTGCTGGAGAACGTGACCGGTATCCAGATTACCCGGACGGCGGGCGTCGGCACCGGCGTTCAGATTCGCGGCACCAATGCGAATCGCACCGAGATCAATGGCGTGTCCACCGTGGGTTCCGGCGCGGGCCGCACCGGCATCGACTTCGAAGATGTTTCCGCGGCCATCATCTCCGCGGTGGAAGTGACCAAGGCGCCGGAAGCGAAAACCATCGAAGGCTCCGTGGGCGGCACCATCAACCTGCGAACCATCCGCCCGCTGGAGATAGGCGACCGCATCGCTGCAATCCGGCTCCAGGGCGAAAACAGCAGTCTCACCACCGATGGCGACTTCATGCCCAGGGTATCGGGCACCTGGGGCGACAACTGGACCACCGACGCCGGAGATGTCGGCATCGTGATCAGCGCCAGCTACACCGAGCAGGATGTCACCGCGTTCCGCCCCCGTACCGACCGCGACAACAATGTTGCCGCCAGCAGCGGCGTGGCGGCCGCCCAGTCCTTCAATTTCCTGCCGATTCAATTCCTCAATCAGGATTACGACAATTTCGAGTACGAAACCCAAAACTTCGCCGGCTCCTTCGAATGGGCCCCCAATGAAGAACTGACCTTGTATTTTGATGCGGTCCTCAATGACCAGGAACGCAGGCAGGAAAGTTCCAGGGTTCAGGGATCGGGCGTCAGCAGTCTGAGAAACGCTTCAATTCCCGATGCCTTTGAAACCATCAACTTCGGTTCCGTCGACGGCAGGAACGGCACACAGAATCTCGGCACGATCGAGGCGGCGCTGCGGGGCGTTATCGGCGTTGATCTGGCGGTTGACGATGACGACCCGAATCTTCGCTTCTCGTCGGACACCAACTCGCGCCTGACCGAAAGCCAGATATTCAGATGGGGCGCCGACTGGGAAAGGGGCAGATGGTCGGGGCGTGCGGAAATCTCCACCTCAAGTTCCGATTCCACCACCCCCAGCTTCAACACCACGCTCAACTTCATCAATCCGAACGTGCCGCTGGACCCGGGCGGCGCCAACGACAACAGCACCCCGTTCCGCTATGACCTGTCCGGCGGTACGCTTTCCTGGGGCATCGCATTCGGCGAACCCGGCGCGCCCACTGTCGCACAATTGCTGGATCCCGCAAACGTGGTGCTGCGAGACACCAACATCAGCCAGGATGTCGCCGAAAGCGGCGAAGACGCCGTGGTGCTGGACTTCAGCTACGATCTGGACTGGTCCGGCTTCACCACGCTGGATTTCGGCTACCGCGGCAGTACGGCTTCCAATTTCAACAACGACATCCGCACCAATCGCGGTTTGCGGAGTATGTCGGACTCTCCCAGGGGAAATCTGTTCGCCGAATTGCTCGTTCCCGGCCCGGACAACTTCAATGAGGCCGACGGCAGGGCGCTGTACATCGGCAATTTTCTCCTGATCAACCCGGAACTCGTGGCCTCGAACCCCGCCGGTGTGCTGGCCACGCTGAATGGTGCCATTACCACCCACGGCGGCTCCCGCTCCATCAATGAGCCGACCTCGAGTGTCGCCGCATTCTTCGATATCGAGGAAGAAACCGACGCCCTGTACGCCCAGGCGAATTTCGCCAGCGGCGTGTTCCGCGGAAACCTGGGCGTGCGCTATCTGGAAACCGAAGTGAGTTCAACGGGTAACTCGGTCACCAATGGCCAGGCAACGCCGACCACGTCCACCGGCAGCTATGACTTCCTGTTGCCGCGGCTCAACCTCGTGGCGAACGTCGCCGCGGATGTGGCGCTTCGGGCAAGCTGGAGCAAGGATATTCGCCGTCCGAGTTTCAACAGCCTGTCCACCTCAACCACCTTCAGCACCAGCCCCAACCCTCCGGTTTCGATCGGCAATCCCGGCCTTGAGCCGGAAGAGGTGGTCTCCTTCGATCTCTCCGCCGAATGGTACTTCGCGCCTTCGAGCGTGTTGAGCATCGGCTGGTTCCACAAGGAGCGCACCGGGCTGTTCGTCCGCACCCAGGACGACCCGTTCGAAGATCCGGTCACCGGCTTCCGCGACACCACCGCTCCCTGTGAACAAGGCGGTATTTTCAACCCCATTGCGGATGTCAATGTATTCGGCGATGCCGGTGGCGTGGGAGTCTGCGTTCCGGCGGCAACGACAGTCAATGGCGCGGGGGAAACCACCCAGGAAGGATTTGAAATCGCCGCGCAGTATGATCTCGCACAGTTTGAGGACGAACTGGGTTGGGCGTCCGGATTCGGCTTTATCGCCAACTTCACCGAGCAGGAGTTCTCCGGCGGGGATACCTTCCTCAACCCCACAAGCCGCGCCCGGGCCGCGTTCGCCCTGATGTCGGGCGGCGCTACCGATGTCACCCTCCGCGGACAACTGATCGACCTGTCGGGTACCTCCTACAACCTCACGACGTACTACGAAAAGTACGGCGTCTCGGCGAGGATGCGATACACCTGGCGGGAAGCCTATCGCTCCACCGATTTCGGTAGTACTTCCAGCTTCCCGTGGGGCTTCCCCGTGGTGCAGGAAGACCGGGGGCAGCTCAATGCCAGCGTCAGTTACGAAGTGAACGACAATCTGAGCATTGGTGTCGAGGCGGTCAACCTAACCGAGTCGGATGTCAGGCAATCCTGCGTCAACAGCGGTGCCCTCGTGTGTTTTCAGGGCCTGACCGACCGGCGAATCACCATCGGCGCCAGCTATCGCCTGTAACTTTCGCCGAACTTTGGCCTCTATAATTGGGCAGTCCAATATTGATGGAAAACATATGACCAGACCTGCAAGAGGGTTCAAGATGCCTGCTCCAACCGCTCCAACCAGACGGCGCCCGCCATTGCTGCTCGCGCTGTGCGCGCCCATGCTGTTTCCCGCCACCGCGGCCCTCGCCCAGCAAGACCCGGGCGCTGAAGCGCTGCTTGAGGAAATCGTCGTTACCGGCGTGCGGCGCGATATCCAGAATTCCATCCAGCTCAAGCGGAATTCGGTGGAGATCGTGGACGGGCTGAACGCCGACGAGATCGGCGCACTGCCGGCCCTGTCCATCGGCGAGGCGCTCGAGACCATTACCGGCGCCGCGACCCATCGCGAAAACGGTGGTGCCACCGAAGTTGCCGTGCGGGGACTTGGGCCATATCTAGGCAGCACGGTGGTCAATGGTCGGGAGTCCACCAACGGCAGCGGCAACCGGGCGGTGAATTTCAGCATCTTCCCTTCCGAGTTGTTCAATTCGGTCGCGATTCACAAGACCCAGTCCGCCAGCTACATCGAAGGCGCCGTGAGCGGCCAGGTGCAGTTGAGCACCAGGCGGCCCATTGACTATGGCGAACAGCGCGCGCAATTCAGTCTCAAGGGCTCGCAGCATCCCGATGACCGGAATATCGACGGCCAGGGTAACGGCTACCGGGGCACCGCCAGCTACATCAATTCCTGGGAAGTCGAGGGCCTCGGCACCATCGGCATCTCCATTGGCGGGCAAAAACGCGACGACTCCAATCCCGAAGCGGAAGCCACGCACACCACCGGCGGCGGGCGCTTTGAAGCCTGTGTGCTGGAGTCATTCGATTCCATGGCGCAACCATTCGACACCTCAGGTCGATGTGACGAGAACGGGAGCAATCCGGACCTGAGCAATGACCAGTTGCAGGATTTGATCGATTCCAACCCCGCCTACAACAGCGTGGGGGATATTCCCTTCGCCTATATCCCCCGCGACCGCACATTCCGGCGCAATACCACGGACGATGACCGTCAGGCCATATTCGGCGCGTTCCAGTGGCAACCCAATGAAACCGTGGATGTCATGCTCGATTTCCAGCAGTCCGAGCGGGACCAGAAGGAACTGCGCCAGGACCTGCAATTCGGAAGCACCCAGAACAACCTGAGAAACGTCGTTTCCAACCCGCGAACCGGGATTTTGCGAAGTTTCACCGCGGACACCGATATTCGCTCCAATACCACCGACTTCAGCCGCTTCGAGGAATACGAAGGCGCCGGCCTCAATCTCGCCTGGCAGGCCACCGACGCCCTGGAGGTCGCGTTCGACGCCTCATTTGCCGACACCATGCGCACCGAAACCGACGTTGAGGTGCGCATGGCCGCCAACGAGGTACTGATCACGGATCCCGACAACACTGGCAGCCGGGAGGAGTTTCTGGTGAGTTTCGACGTCAATGCGCCGGGCACCGACGGATTGGCCCTGCCGACGATTCTCTGCACCGACGGCAGCAGTTCCTGCGATCCTGATTCACTGCTGGATTTCGACATTACCGACCCCCGCTACTTCACCGCCCGGGACCGGGCCCGGATCCGCGCCAGACAGCAGATTCGCGAGCACACGATAGACGCTTACCGGCTGGACCTGTCCTGGGACACCGACTCCCTGGGTTTCGTCCACAACCTGCAGGCCGGCCTGCGCTCGGCAACGCTTGCGTACCGCACCTTCGGCGGCAATCGCAATGACGACGGATTCAGCCTGTTCGAGGACGAGGATTTCGACGGCGTCCCCGGAGGGTCTTCCAATACCGCCGAGGCCCGGGCTGCGGTCTTCAATGCCGCCAACAACTGCGGCCAGTCGAGTTTTCCGGAACCCGGCTTCCTGTCGGAGTCCAGGGGCGGCAATCCCCTGGTGACGGTAGCCAACGGCATCGGCGGCGGCACCGGATGGGCGACTTTCGATCATGGCTGCCTGCTCGATGAACTGACCGCGAACTACGGCGGCAGTTCCGCGATCGGCTTCCAGAACGGCGTCCAGACCAACAGTATCGATTTGACCGAAGAGACGACGGCGCTATACGTCCAGGCCAACTATCAATCGGAAATGTCAGGCAGGCCGGTCCGGGGCAATTTCGGGGTACGGGTTGTCGATACCGAAGTTTCCTCGACCGGTTACCGAAGCCCGCTCACCGTCATCCAGCAGGACGGCCTGTTTTTTGTCGAGGCGGCGTCGGGAGCGGAATACGAAAGGGTCGTGCAAACCAACAGCTATACCGAAGTGCTGCCGAGTCTTACCTTCATCATGGACCTCGATGAAGACTGGGTGCTCAGGGCCGGCGCATTCCGCGGCATTTCCCGACCGGACCCGCACTCCTATGGAAACAGCCGCGCAATCAACACCAATGATTCCGACGACCCGGATTCCGGATACGCTACCCTTGCGGAAGCCGTGCAGGGCATCGGGGCGCCGGGCAATCCGAAACTGGAGCCCCTGCCTTCCTGGAACCTGGATCTGGGCGTGGAATGGTACGCCAATGAAGACACCCTGCTCGCGGCTGGCGTGTACTGGAAGCGTTTTCAGGGAGGATTCGAAAATGTCTATCAACAGGAAGATTTCCTGATAGACGGCAATACCGTTGGCGGCACCGTGCGAACCACCCAGGTTTCCGATGACACGAGCGACCTCACGGGAATCGAAGTCACCGCCACCCATGCCTTCGACTATCTGCCGGGGTTCTGGGGCGGCTTTGGCGCGAAGATCAGCTATAACTTCGCCGATTCCGACTTTGCCTTCGAAGACGGTCACGGCGGCGACGGCACTTCTTTCGACGCCAGTGGCAACGCCCGCCCACTGCTGGGTCTCTTGCCTCCGGCCGGGCTTTGGGGACTTTCGCGTCATACCAGCGCAACCCAGATCTACTGGCAGAACAACCGCTTCAATGCACAGGCGATCTACAAGGCGCGTTCCGGGTACTTTCAGGGCTACGGCCGCGACACCGGCGCGCGCATCCGCTACGTGGACGATTACAATACCCTGGACCTTCGCCTGCGCTACGATATTACCGACGAGATTGAACTCACCCTGGAAGGCATCAACCTGCTCAGCGAGCCACGCATTGATTTCCGCGGCCTCGAAGGACAATACCTGCAAACCCTGGAATACGGCCCGCGGATATTCGCCGGTGTCAGGGCGAGGTTCTGAAGCAGACGAGTTTCACCGCAGGCGGGCTCGCAACTGAACCGGGAACCACAGGCCCGCAGAGATTTTGAACACTGAAATCGAAAGCCAGCTCCGAGTCACGCCCCTGATCGCACTCGTGCAGGCGGATGATGCGCGGACAGCGGTTCGCATTTCGCAAGCCCTGGTGGCGGGCGGCGTTTCCGTGATTGAAGTGCTGCTGCGCACCGACGCCGCCCTGGATTGTCTGGCCGCGGTCGTGGAGAAAGTTCCCGATGCCATGGCGGGCGCGGGCACGGTGCTGTCGGCGGCACAGGCCGAGGCGGCTTTGGCCGCGGGAGCGCGATTCGTAGTCTCCCCTGGCCTTGATGAAGCGGTTGTGGATGTGGCCCGGAAAGCGGAAACTCCGGTCTATCCCGGAGTCGCCACCGCCGGCGAATTGCAGCGCGCCCACAATCTGGGATTGGAAACGGTAAAGTTCTTCCCCGCTTCGATCGCTGGCGGCATTCCTGCAATCAAGGCGCTGTCCAGCGTGTTCCGCACCATGCGCTTCATACCCACGGGCGGCGTTTCCGCCTCCAACCTGGCGGATTTCCTTGCCCCGCCCGCAGTCTTCGCCTGCGGAGGAAGCTGGATGACGCCGGCGGAACCAATTTGGCGGGGCGACTTCAGCGCCATTGAAAATCTCGCCAGGCAAGCCTTGGAAATTGCTCAAAAATCTCGCCAAAGATGAGCGATTTGACGGTTTTCCTCGGAGACTCTCGGCACCGGCGGCGGGAGTTTCCCGGCAGACACGCAAAAAAATCGGCGAGTTTCCATCCGAATGTGTTATGATTTGCGGTCTTCTCCGGGGGCGATTCGGATTCGACGCCGGTATCAACTCCCAGGGTGCATGCCGAGAGGGTAGTGACTCTCGTAAATCAATCGCTGCAACTGCATAGTTGCCGAAGACACTCAGTACGCACTGGCCGCCTGATCGCGGTCAGCGATTGCCGGGGGGATTCCCGTAAACCGCCGTCCGCAATCGTCATCCAGAACGGGATCGCAGCAATACGCGCCTGGCGTTGCGCTGCTAAAGCTTTCCAGGCTCGCCCCGCTCGCCCTGCCCGTCGGGTAGATCGGGGTTAACGCAATAGACGACGCTAAGCATGTAGACCCCGGGGCCGCGAACTGACGGACGGGAGTTCAACTCTCCCCGCCTCCACCAACCCGACCGCCTTGCCGGTTCCCCGGCAAGGCGGTTTTTTTCAGATTGCCGGCGGAGCGCCGATTCCCGGCTCATCAGTTCGCCGGATGGCGCCCAGGAAAATCCGGCACCGTAATCAGCCTGATGCGGCGATGGTGAATTCACCGATGTAGCCTTCGCCTTCCGGTTCCATGGAGATGGTCAACTGATCCACCATGTCCTGGTCTCCCTTGACTACCAGATCCCGGTCGATGGTCCAGGGATTCTGGCCGTGGCTGGCGTAGGGGCCGGATGCGAACACGCGGCGCTCGATATCCTGCGGGATAAAGAGCTGCGTATCGTGAGCGGTCCATTCCAGGAATGCCGTGGTCCGCACATGAATATGGGGCAGACGGCCCTCGTACCAGCCGGGAATGAGGGTCAGGAACTCGACTTCCCCATTGCTGTCCGTGAATTGATGCCCCCTGAGAAAATCGGATCCCCGGGTATCTTCCGCAAATCCGCTTCGCCGGGTGGTTTCAAAATCGAAAACGATGTTCCGGACATTGGAGTAGATCCCTTGGGAATCGCAACTCCAGATTTCCACCATGACTCCTTCGGCGGGTGTGCAGTAGTAATGATTGAGGACTTTGAGTTTGAGCCGCAACGGGACGCCTTCCCTGCCGCCCCTGACATCGGAACGTTGCGGACTCTGGGTCCGATAGGGCCCCTGGGTAAGACGCAAGGTCTGCCGGCACGATTGTGGCGGAACGAAAATTCCCCCCTCTTCCGCGGCACGCAGTCTGCCGAACTTCCCCGCCAGCAGCGCGCCCAGCGAGCCGGTAATCATCTGTCTTCTGTTCATGGTCTGTACCCCCCATTCGTCACTTGAATCCGCGCTCCCGATTGTGCCGTTATCCTTTCGGTGGAACAAGCCATGCGCACTACCGCGCCGGGTCCATTACTCCGGAACAGGGCTTCCAGGGGACTGCGCTTTCCTTTGCCGCAACAGCGATACCGCCGCCATGGCGACAAGAAGGGGCATGGAGAATACAAAGAAGCACTCGGCGCCGGTCCAGCCCCGGTCGAGCAGGAAGCCCGCCGCCGCAGGGCCGATGATGGCGCCAAACCGGCCGATGCCGATTGCCCAGCCCATGCCGGTGTTGCGCACGGTGGTGTTGTAGAGGTTCGGCGCGATGCTGTACACGCCGATGATCGAGCCGAAGATGAAATAGCCCACCACGAAGCCGGCCACGAGCATCGGGCCGAGATTGCCGTCGAGCAGCCCGAAAATGCTCATGGACACGGCGCATAGCACCATGTACAGGGCGGTAAGCCGGTGGGCGGAGAAGCGCGCGGTGAGATAGCCGAGGGTTGCCCCGCCGATGATGCCGCCGATATTCACGAGTACGCCGCCGGAAATGCCCTGTTCCGGGCTCAAACCGGCATCGGTGAGCAGGCTTGGCGTCCAGCTCAGGACGAAGTAGAAGCTGAGCATGATCATGAAGAATGCGCACCACAGCAGCAGGGTGGAAGTACGCAAAGGCGCCGATACCAACTCGAGGACGCTGCCGGACTCGCCCCGGCGGCGCGACGGGAGTAGTTCGGCCAGCGTTTCCCTGCCCATCCGGGCGAGCAGGCGATTGACCCGCTCCAGCGCCCCGGGGGGCTTGCGTTCGATGAGATAGTCGAGCGATTCCGGCAGGTAGCGCAATACCACGGGAATCATCACCGCGGTGCAGGCGCCGCCGAACAGGAACACCGCGCGCCAGTCATAAGCGACGATGAGGAAGGCCGCGATGGCTCCACCCACAGTGGCGCCCACGGGATAGCCCGACTGCACCATGGCGATGGCGAAACCCTGCCGCTTGCGCGAGGAAAACTCGGCGGTGATGGTATTGATGCTGGCCAGCATGCCGCCGATGCCGAGCCCGGTCACCACCCGGGCCCAAGCGAGTTGCAGGGCCGACTGGGTTAACGCGGAGAGAAACATGCCGGCGCTGATGATCGCCAGACAGATCAGAATGTTGTTGCGACGGCCGATGCGGTCGGCCAGCGGCGCGATGAACAGCGAGCCCAGGGACATGCCCACCAGTCCGGAACTGAGCAGCATGCCCACGGTTCCAGGCTCCAGCGACCATTCCGCGGCAACCGAGGGTGCGGTTAAGGCCATGACGAGCACGTCGAAACCGTCGAACATGTTGATGACCACGCAGATCGTCACCGCCAGCACCTGCACGGGCTGCATGGCGCCTTCCTTCATGCTTGCAACAATGTCCTGGCTCACGGCTATTCCCCGGTTCAGTGGATTATCCAGAGCTTGAATACAGCGGCGGAATGCCGCGGCTGGAAAAGTCAAACTCAGCGAAGCCCATTCCGGCTGTCATTCCGCGCGTAGCGAAGCGGCGCAAGTTCGATGCTACTTTCGATGAAGGGTTGCGCGTACTCGAATGCGCCTATGCCGGTGCCGGCATCAAGGCCGACCGCACCGACCTGGCGTCCGTCATATCTGACTTCGGTGATCTGATGCAGCATTCCGGCGGCTCTCCCATTCAGCCCAGGTCTTCTTCCCTGTTTCGCTCTCCCGCGATGCCGGGGACCTAGGAGCCTGCGCCGGCTCCGCGGTTCCGGTCTTGCGCTGGCCCGAGGCTCTTTGCCGCATTCTTCCCTTGAGCCGCGCGAGTTGCATGGGAGAAACGTCCTGGCTCGGCAGGAACAGGTCCAACTGTCCAGCCAGATCAAGCGCGGACAGGATCGCCACCAGTACTTTCAGCCGCACGTCGCCTTTTTCGGCGTTGAGCACCGCCAGCCTGGAAACGCCCGCTCGTTCCGCCACCTCGGACTGTGTCATGTCCCGATTGAGCCGGGTCCGTTTCAATCGCTCCCCGAACTGCTCGGCGATTGCAGTGGATGCGTTTTTTCGGGAGTCCATAGTGTGTGTTATTTCGTACTTATTTGACTCTTTTACGAATTAGATACGAATAATAACACTTTATGACATGCAAGCAAGAAAGCATTCATGCGACCAATCTCTCCAACATTCATAATGTTCGAATACAAGAACATATCACGCATTTTCCGTGTTATTGCTCGTTTTTTCGAACCTTATCTACTGAGAGTAATCGAGCTGGAACCGCACTTCCGTGACGCCGGGGACGGCGCGCACGACGGTTCCGAGAGATTGCTGGATCGTTCCGATGTTGCCGGGCGTGCGGTTGCCGCCGCAATCCTCGCAGGCGAGCGCGCCGGAGATCAGGACCACGCCATCGCTTACCTCGACCGACAATTCCCGCGGCAAATCGCTTGCGGACTCCAGCGCCGCCTGCACGCGGCCCGCCAATTCCCGATCCGTGTCAGGTGCGGGGCCGACGCCGGATTGTTGCGGCCCGCAGCCCGCGAACAGGAGCAGGCCGCATGCGAAAAGCGCCGGCAGTCTTCTGGATCTTCTCATGTCAAGGTCTCCGCAATTACCGTCTGTGGCGCCGGCCGGGCGAGGCATGCCTCGCCCCTACAGGGCTTCCTCTGTGGTTTCCAATCGTGGCTCAAATACTACTTCGCCGCCGGCCGCGCGAAACGCGTTCAATAACTGTTCGATTTGCCGCCGCAATCCGGCGTCGCCGAGCCATTCCTTGTCGGCCAGTTCGAGCCTGCGCTTGCCATGCAACGCTTCGCCGAGGCGGCGAAAAAACGACTCCGGCGACTCCAGCGCAAGCTCGGATTCGGGCTCGCCCGCCCACCACTCGGCGTGTTCACTCGACGCATCGGCGCCATGAGATTCCACCCGTGTCAGATCGCGGTAATGCATGTACAGTTGCTCGCAGGACAGACGCACGCAATCGTCTCCAGCGTGGGTGAGGAATAGGAAATCCCTGCGTTTCATTGCGGTTCTCGCTTCTGCCCCGCCGCGTTCAGCCCGCGGCCAGCGCTATGATCGAGCGTTCCACGGCGGCGCTGGTCATGGGCAACTTGTGGCGGTTCTTCGCCAATGGCTGGGCATCCTCGACCGACATCTCTCCGGCCTCCTGCGCCACTTCGGCGGTGATCTGTCTGCCGGTGAGGAATTCCTCGACAGCGCGCAGCCGCCAGGGAATCGGCGCCACGCCCGAAAGCACCACGCGGGCGTCCGTCACGGCATTGCCGTCGCGCTGGATTACCGTGGCCACGCCGATTTCGGCATGGGTCCAGGCCGCCCGGTCCATAACCTTTTGATAGCTGCTCACGGTATTGTCAGCCGGTGAAGGCACGAGGATTCGCGCCAGCATTTCCGACTCGCCGAGGACATTCTCGTTGACCGGATCGACCCTGGGCAGCACGAAGAACTCCGCCGCCGGGACTTCGCGTTCACCGTCCGGGCCGGCGAGCTGGAACACCGCTTCGAAAGCAACCAGCACCGGCGCAATGTCGGACGGATGCACGATGAAGCTGGGACCGCCGCCGAAAATGGCGTGCTGGCCGTTTTCGCCGTTTACCGAAAAGCACTCGTCGCCGCCGGATTTGAAACAATGGAAGCCGTTGCGGTAATACCAGCACCAGGGGCGCTGGGTCATGTTGCCGGCGACGGTGGCCACGTTGCGGATCTGCGGCGTACCCACGCTTTCGGCGGCCTGGGCCAGCGCCCGCAAACGGGCGCGCACGGCAGCATTGCCCATCACCTGGGCCAACGTGGCCAGCCCGCCGATGGAAATTCCGCCGGCGTCTTCCTCTATCTCGCGCGCCTCGTCCACGGTGCGCAGATTGATGATGACATTTGCCGGATCCGTACCGTCCTTGACTTGCTGCAGCAGATCCGTGCCGCCGCCGGAGAAAGCAGGGATTAGACCTTCGGCCCGTGCCCGGGCCGCTGCCTGAACCGCATCCGAGATACTGCTTGCGTCGTGATTGCTCAGCGCTCTCATGCCGACACCTCCTGCAGAATCTTGTCCCGCGTGATAGGCAAGGATCGCATGCGCCGGCCAGTGGCGTTTGCCACCGCGTTGGCGACCGCCGCCGGCGCGAGGATGATGCCGGACTCGCCGGCGGTCTTGGCGCCGAAAGGCCCATAACCGTCGTCGGTCTCGATGAAGGTCACGTCGATGTCGGGGATATCCAGGTGCGTCAGATGCCGCCCGCGGTAGTAGCCCGGACTGAGCGGCTGGCCGTTGCGCGGATCGTAGAGCAGATCCTCGTGCAGCGCCTGGCCGATGCCCTGGATCGCCGCGCCGCGAATCTGGTCCCTGGCCGTGGTCGGATTGATGATGCGGCCGGATTCGTGCACCGCGGTGTATTTCAGCACTCGCGTCGTGCCCATGCCGGTATCGACTTCCACTTCGACGAAGTGGGCGGCGAAGCATTGGCGGATCAGCCCGTCGGTGTTCGGCACGGGAGTCGCCGTGCCGATCAGTACGTCCGCCCCGTCCGGCATGCCGTGATCGGCGATCTGCTGCTTCAGATTCTCGGCGGCCTGGACCACGGCGTAGCCGGTCATGATCGTCGTGCGGCTGCCGGATTCGCCCACCGAATACGGCGTCCGGTCGGTATCGCCCCAGACCACTTCGACACGGGACAGCGGCACGCCGAGGGCCTCCGCGGCGATCATGCCCATGGTGGTCTTGGCGCCGGGGCCGATGTCGGTCACGCCGACATACAAGGTGTATTGTCCTTGCGAATCGACCCGCACCACGGCGCTGCTCGTGCCGAGGCCGGCGCGGAACATCATGAAGGAGAAGCCGGCGCCCCGCTTGAGCGGGCCTTCGTCCGAGCCGGGCTGGACCCGCCGCCGGGCCTGCCAGTCGAATTGCTCGGCGCCGGTGGTGATGACCTCTTCCAGCGAATAGTTGGTGAACTGCATTTCCTCGGTGGGCCGGCGCATGTTCCTGAGCGCGAAATCCACCGGGTCGATGCCCATTTCGTAGGCGATGTCGTCCATGATCGACTCGACGCCATAGACGCCATGCGGGTCGGACGGAGCGCGGAAATTGCCTGAGGTCGTGCGATTGGTATAGACCGGATAGATCTCCCGCAATCGGTTGGGACAGGCGTAGTAGTCCATGCCCGAGATGCCGCCGGAATTCTTGCGATAAGGCCCCATGCCGCTATAGCCGCGCATCTGCATGGCGGTTACCGTGCCGTCATCCTTCACGCCCACGCGGTATTCCTGCACCGTGGGCCAGCGGCCGTGCACGCCGAGCCAGTCATCGCGGCGAGTGTATTCGAGCATCACCGGACGATCCACGCGGCGCGACAGTTCGGCCGCGATCAGGTCGGCGTCCTGGTTCTGGTTCTTGTTGCCGAAGCCGCCGCCCATGTATTGGGCGATGATGCGCACCTGGTGATCCTGCAGGCCGAGATCGCGGGCGGTATCGTGGCGGCAATTGGAAATCCCCTGGGACGGCGTGTACAAGGTCAGCTTGTCGCCTTCCCAGGTCGCCAGCGCGCAACGCGGCTCCATCTGGGCGTTGTGTACGAAACCGGTCTCATAGCGTTGTTCGAAAATCCGATCCGCTTCGGCGAATCCCGCTTCCACGTCGCCGATGCGCGAAGTCATCGGCTCGAACCGGTTGCGTGTGTCCGGGCACATGTTGCCTTCAGGCCAGATGCGTGGCGCGTCATCCGCCAGCGCTTCCTCGGGTTCGAGCACGAACGGCAGTTCCTCGTATTCGACTTCGATCAAGTCCAGCGCCGCCTCGGCGATATTGCGGTCGGTGGCGGCCACCGCCGCGACCGAATCGCCCACGCAACGCACCGGATTGTTGAAGATATAGCGCCGGTGAATGGTCGCGTCCTTGATCGGGTCGTTGTACTGCCGCCCGCCGGAGACGCAACCCGAACCCCAGACTATGGGGCTGGTCTCGTGGGTGATCACGTCGAGCACGCCGGGCAAGGACATGGCGGCGGAAACATCGATGGAGACGATGCGAGCATGAGGATGCGGGCTGCGCAGCACCCGCGCATAAACCATACCGGGCAATTTGACGTCCCGGGTGAATTGCGCCGCGCCGGTAACGCGTTCGACCGCGTCGATGCGAGGGGTATCGTTGCCGATGGTTTCCAGTGGCTCAAGGCCGATTCGGGTTGGCTGTGTCATGCCGCACCTCCCTCGCCTGCCGCGACCACCGCTTCGACGATGGCGTTGTAATTGGAGCAACGGCACAGGTTGCCGACCAGGGCTGCCCGGGCCTCGTCCGCGGACGGGCTCGGATTGGCCGCAAGCAATGCGGTGGCGGACATCAACTGGCCGGAAGTGCAGAAACCGCATTGCGGCGCGTTATTGTCGACGAAGGCTTGCTGCAGTGGCGTCAATTCGCCGTTCCGAGCCAGTCCTTCCACCGTGCGAATCTCGGCGCCGTCGGCCCAGACCGCGAGCTGACTGCAGGAATACACCGGCGCGCCGTTCATCAGCACCGTACAGGCGCCGCATTCACTGCGGTCGCAGCCGATCTTGGTGCCGGTCAGGCCGATACCGTCGCGCAGCAGTTCCGCCAGGGTCCAGCGGTCTTCCACATCGATTTCAT
Source organism: Pseudomonadales bacterium (assembly GCA_022819645.1). Lineage (GTDB taxonomy): Bacteria > Pseudomonadota > Gammaproteobacteria > Pseudomonadales > Pseudohongiellaceae > UBA9145. The sequence continues at coordinate 3,020 of JAJEGU010000017.1, read as the reverse complement.
GCCGGACGCCGTTGACGCTGACCGAAATCGCGGTGCTCGGCGCGGCCGCATCGGTGGATTGCGCCATGGCCGGCGTAGCGAATGAGACGACGGTGGAAGCCGCCACGGTGGCGCCGGTGGTTTCGAGAAACTCGCGGCGCGACGGCGACTCGGGCGCATCAGGCGCGACCGCCTGCTTTTCCGCCTCCGGGTCGAACGAATCGGAATTCATAAGGCTGCTCCTCTAAGCCGGGAACATCATGCGGGGTTTCTGACTATATGCGGAAGTTCAGGCGCGGCGCAAGATTTGCGGAATCTTGCCGTTTCAGGAACGACAAATCATCGGATAGAAATTCTCCATATCACCGGATATAAAATCGACAAATATCGGGTTGATTTCTCGACAAATCACGTGTTAATATCTCGACAAATCACCGGATTCGAGGTCGGATCGCGACCATGGAATATCTTCCCCGAATCGTCGAAGCGGAACTTTCCCTGTTGCTTGAAGCAACCGGAGCGGTTCTCATTGAAGGCCCGAAAGCCTGCGGAAAGACCGAAACGGCATTACGCGCCGCGGCAAGCGAGGTATGTCTCGACCGTGACGAAAACGCAAGGCAGATGGCCGACCTGGATGCCGCAACAGTGCTCGCCGGTGAAACGCCGCGCCTGATAGACGAATGGCAGGTCGCTCCGAGGATCTGGAATCATGTGCGGCACGAAGTTGACCGGAGACGCGCTCCGGGCCAGTTCATCCTCACCGGCTCCGCGAAACCCGCAGACGACCATACCCGGCACTCCGGAGCGGGCCGTTTTTCCCGGCTGAGGATGCGGCCCTGTTCCCTGAGCGAGACGGGGCACTCCTCGAGCCGGATTTCTCTTGCCAAACTGCTGCGCGGCGAGAAGCAAAGCGCCACCCCAAAAGAAATGACGATAGCCTCACTCGCCGAAATCGTCTGCGCCGGCGGCTGGCCCGCGAACTTTGACAAACCCCTGGCCGCGGCGATTCGCGCTAATCGCGGCTATATCAGGGAAATCTGTCATGTCGATGTCTCGCAGGCGAGCGGAAAGTCACACGATCCGGCCAGAGTGGAGCGAATGCTGCGGTCACTGGCAAGAAATGTGGCAACTCCCGTGGCCACAAGCAAACTGGCGGCCGATGTGGACGGCGCGAACGGCAGGAAGTTGAATCCGGAAACGGCCGCGGAATATCTGGAGGCGCTCACCCGGCTGATGGTCGTGGAAGACCAGCCGGCATGGTCGCCGAATTTGCGCTCGCGCACCCGGCTGCGCGCGGCGGCGGTGCGTCATTTCGCGGACCCTTCCCTTGCCGCGGCCGCATTGGGAATCACGCCGAATCGCCTCCTGGAAGACCTCGCCTTCTTCGGTTTCCTGTTCGAATCGCTGGTAATCCGGGACCTGCGGGTGTACGCCCAGGCTGCCGACGCCAGGGTCTTCCATTACCGGGAAAAAGACGGGCTCGAGGTCGACGCCATCGTGGAAACCGCGGACGGGCACTGGGCCGCATTCGAAATCAAACTGGGAGGACGCTGGATCGACGAAGGAAAGAAAAACCTGCTCCGGCTCGCCAACCGCCTGTCTGGAACCGAACACGGCGAACCTGCCGCCCTCGCGGTAATCGTTCCCAGCGGCTACGGTCACTGCAAACCCGGCGACGTGGGCATCGTCCCGGTCAACGCGCTGGGCCCATGAAAAACTCCCGCAGCAAAGGCGAAACGCTCGCCCGACAAACTTCCGGGAGTATCGCCACCCGCGGTTGCTGGGGACAGAACCGCGCAATCAAGTTTCGGCGTACCAATATTGGAGTGAAAATCGATGCGGGAAACCGGGTGTAAGATCGACACCGCGAAAAATGGCGCAAGCCGAGCGCATCATGAATGCCATGGTTAACAATATTGCGATAATCGGTTGTTCGGGAGCGATCGGGAATGCTTTTGCCAACCGTTTATCCACGCTGTATCCGGGCGCAAGCCTCCATGCGTTCTCGCGTCGGATGCCGGAAAATCCCGTATCCGATGTGAGTTACCACAAGATAAATTATGCGGACGAAGCTTCCATCGCGGAATCCGCATCAATCGCATCGAAAGAAGATTCTCTCGACTTGATCATCGTATCCACAGGTATCCTGCACGAGGGAGATTTTATGCCCGAGAAATCACTGGGGGATTTGTCCGCCGAAAAATTCAGGCGCGTTTTCGAGGCCAACACAATCACTCCCGCGTTGCTCGCCAAGCACTTCCTTCCCAAATTGAACAGCGCAAGGCGATCCATATTCGCGGCATTGTCAGCGCGGTTGGGCAGTATATCCGACAATCGACTCGGCGGCTGGTACGCCTATCGCTGCTCCAAAGCGGCGCTGAACATGTTGATAAAAAATGCCGCGATTGAAATCGGCAGGCGGAACAAGCAGGCCGTGATCGTTGGCCTTCATCCGGGAACGGTCGATAGCGAACTTTCGAGGCCTTTTCAGCGAAACGTGCCCGATGGAGAACTGTTCACACCTGAATACTCAACCCGAAAAATGCTGGATGTGCTGGAAAATCTCACTCTGGAACAAAGCGGCAAATGCTTCGCGTGGGATGGAAAGGAGGTTGAACCTTGAGAACGGGCGGCGGGTCGCCCGGCCCTGTTGCACGCTTCGCCCTTGTCGTCGGCCTGGATGGTTGAACCTTGAGAACGGGCAGCGGGTCGCCCGGCCTGCGTGGCGTTGCAGTTTTTCGCCTCCGGCTCCCTCCCCGTGAATTTCCCTTGATTTCTCGCAAGGAGACTCATGTCAGACTCTCTGAAGCATCGCGGCAAGACCCATTCAACCGCTCACCAGATTTCGCGGGTCGCGACCGAATTTCTGCGGCGTGGAAAACGGAAAGGCGATGATCAAGCTAGGAGCCTGCGCCGTAGGAATTCACGGCTGCAAATCCGCTCTCATCCGCGCCCCTGGCCGCTCGATTTCGTTGCATATCCACCAATATTCGCCTCAATCGACCGGCCAGGGGCGCGGCGATAGCGAATTTTCGCTTTCG
>JAJEGU010000032.1 GCA_022819645.1 Pseudomonadales bacterium | reverse complement strand
CCATGCCGCCGGGATGGCGCCGCCGCGTTCGTGTGGAGAATCGGACATGGGGACAGCATAATCCTTCCGCCGCCAAATGTCCAGAACGGGAATTTCCGGCAAGGCTTCAGTGAGTTAAGGGCGACTTTAAGATGGCCCTGCTATTCTGTTGCCAATCACTTGATTGTGTACCGAATCTCGGGAGACTTCCTTGACGTCTTGCGCATTTTGGGCGGAAGACAGGACTGGCGTTCCCTGTTGAGGGTAATTGAATCGTAACCATCGAATGGTGATGATGGGGTAACATGGCCGGGTTTACGGAATGGATGCGACTTTGTGAGTAGCGACCGGATCAGCCTGACCCGCCCCGACGACTGGCACTTGCATTTGCGCGACCATGCCACGCTGGCGACCACCGTTCCTCATACGGCCCGCTGTTTTCGCCGAGCCATCGTCATGCCCAATCTGAAGCCGCCGGTGACGACGGTGACCGCGGCGGGCGAGTATCGCGACAGAATCCTGGCGGCAATCCCTCCCGGCGGCAGTTTCGAACCGCTGATGACGCTGTATCTGACGGATAATCTGGCGCCGGTGGAAATCGACCGGGCCGCGGCAACGTCCTGGCTTGCGGCCGTGAAATACTACCCCGCCGGCGCGACCACCAACTCCGAATCCGGCGTAACGGCCATCGAGAAAACCTGGCCGGTGCTCGAACGCATGCAGGAACTCGACCTGCCGCTGCTGATGCATGGCGAGGTCAATCACCGCGATGTGGATATCTTCGACCGGGAAGCGGTGTTCATCGACCAGGTCCTGCAGCCGCTGATCCGGCGCTTTCCGGGTTTGCGCATGGTGCTGGAACATATCACCACCCGCGAAGCCGCCGAGTTTGTGGCGCAAGCCGACGCCAGAATCGGCGCCACGATTACCGCGCATCATCTCCTGTACCACCGCGGCCATATGCTCGCCGGCGGCATTCGTCCGCATCTGTATTGCCTGCCGATTCTCAAGCGCGATGTGCATCGCGAGGCATTGCGGGCAGCCGCCACCAGCGGCAATCCGCGCTTTTTCCTCGGCACCGACTCGGCGCCCCACCCGGTAGGCGAAAAGGAAAGCGCCTGTGGCTGTGCCGGCGTATATACAGCGCCAGCGGCGCTTGAACTGTACGCAGAAGTATTCGAGGAAGAACAGGCGCTGGACCGGCTCGAAGCCTTCGCCGCCTTCCACGGGCCGGATTTCTACGGCCTGGAACGCAACATCTCCCGTCTGGAACTCGTGCGGAATGACTGGACGATCCCCGGGCGCTATCACTTCGGCGCGGCGGAAGTCATCCCGGTGCGGGCGGGAGAAACCGTGCGCTGGAAGCTGGCGGGCGGCGCGTGAAAAACCGGTTCCGCGGATTTTTGCCGGTAGTCGTGGATGTGGAAACCGGCGGCTTCCAGGCAAGGAAAGACGCCATACTCGAAATCGCCGCGGTAACGCTGCGCATGGACGCGGAGGGCATGCTGCAAACCGATGAGCACCGCTTCCATTCCATCATCCCCTTTGCCGGCAGCAATATCGAAGCCTCGGCCCTCGAATTCACCGGTATCGACCCGAACGACCCGGCCCGGAAAGCCATTCCGGAGGAAGAAGCCTTCCGCGACGTGTTCAAGCTGGTGAGAAAAGCCGTCAAGACCCAGGGCTGCAGCCGCGCCATCCTCGTCGGCCACAACGCGCATTTCGATCACGGATTCATCTATGCCGCCAGCGAACGACACAATCTCAAGCGCAATCCCTTCCACCCTTTCAGCGTCTTCGACACCGCCACCCTCGGCGGCCTCGCCTACGGCCAGACCGTGCTACGGCGGGCCTGCGAGGAAGCCGGCATCGAATTCGACGACGGCGCCGCCCACAGCGCCCGCTACGACGCGGAGAAAACTGCGGAACTGTTCTGCGGCATCGTCAACCGCTGGCGCGAACTCGGGGGCTGGAAATAGCAGTTTGCATGTGCGGATTGCTCAGTCTTGATCGCTGGCACAGTTATCAAGCAGCCGCCTCAATTCCGTCTCGGTAGAAATGACAATTTTATTGGAGAAAAGATCAGGTGCGAGTTCGTCCTTGCTGTAGCCAGTCGGCCTGAGCGACCTGGCACCAACTATCCAAGATGCTTCCGGGCGTCGACGGCCTAACTTTTGACCAATATCTTTTGCTTCAATCCCCAGGTATTTGGCTAACGCGGTATACGTGCAGCGAATTTTCCGGGCATTCAGACATTCCAGAATTTCACTGATCGTAAGCTTGGCGACTCCATTGGATCGCCTGGAATCAGATACTGCCATCGGTTGCGAGTCTCCATGGTGGGAATACAGTGATGGTTCTGCCGTCAGGCGATTGATGATTACAGTTTCCTCCTCGCCCGACCATGTCAGGAACAGCCAGTCCGTAGCCCGGGTCATGGCGACGTACAACAGCTCTTCTTCGCTGTCCCAATAGTCATCCACACCAATGACAAAACAGGCTCGCTGCTCCAGCCCCTTCATCTGCTTGACGTTGAGAACCTTGACGGAATTGCCGGCGAGAAGCATCTCCTGGTTGCGGTTTTCGCCGCCCTGCACGTGAACGTGGCAGATACCGAACTTCGAGAGCGCTTCGAACAATTCGCCGTATCGCTCGACGGCTTTTGCCGGACCGAGGTGGCCGGGATAAACGACGGCGAAATCGCAGGGGTCGAGGCTATTATTGCGCTGGATCAAACCCTGGATATGCTTGGCCACGAAAGCCATCTCCGCGCCCCTGTCCAAAAAGTGGGCCAACTTCGGCTTCACGCCATTTTCCCGCTCACATTCGGCAGGATCCGGCAGCAGCGAGAGAATGCCCTTGTTCGCGCCTGCGCATTGCGCTGTGCCGCTGCGGGCGAAGGCCGACGCAAGAGCGACGATTTGCCGTGTACTACGGTAATTGCGGTCGAAAACAATGCTGACCCTGCCGTCGTTTCCCCGCCAGGGCTGCGGCTCGATGCCGCAATCCCGCCAATCGAAATTGCCGTGACGTCTATAGATCGACTGGCTGCCGTCGCCGACGATCAGCAGGTCGCCGTTTTTTGGATCTCTGGCCGCGTGCAGCACCGCCTTGAACCACTCGGGTTCCCAGTCCTGGCATTCGTCAATGAGGATGCTGTCGTACTTGTCGGCACCGAACTCCTCCAGATGCGCGAGAAGTTTTGCGCCGTATGCCCCGTCGTTGAACTCGACAGCGAAACCGAGCCGCTCCCTGACCCAGGCGTGAAAGGTCAGCACGTCAATGTTTTCATGGTCTTCAAGCACTTTGGCCATATACAGGCTGAGCGCGCGATTGAAACAAAGCACCAGGATTGCCTGCGCCGGATTGAGCATCGCCAGCCAGCGCGCCCGGGCGATCAGGATCATCGTTTTGCCCGAGCCGGCTACGCCGAAAAGAATACGGTGGCCAGCACCGATATGATTCCGTGCGACATTCTCCTGCGCCTGGCTTAGCACGCGCAGTTCATCGAGAGCGTCCACCGGTGCAATTCCGGCCGGCAGTCCACCGGCGTGCGGGCGAGGCGCGGGAGCGAGGCACGATTCCGGGTGGACGATGCCTCGCATCAGGTCCATTTTTCCGGCAGTCAGCGCCAGGCTCGCTTCCTCGTCGGCCGAGAGCGTCCGCTCCAGAAGCCCAGGATCGACTTCCCAGCGATCTATTTCGGATTTATAGACGACCCGGCGGTTTTTGTTCGTCAGGACTTTCTTGCGCTGCTGCTCGAAGGAGTCGTCCCCGGCGGTTTCCGCCTCGCTTCTCCCGATGTTGGTGAACGCCACAGCGCCATCGAACAGCGCGCCAACTTTTTTCGCCGGTATTCCCAGAGCGGCATGCCGCTTCTTGAGTTGCTGGCGAATCTCACGAATGTACTTGCCCAGTTGCTCGAATGGTGCCTCAACTTCTGCTGGCCCCGCACTGAACCCGTACACCACAAGGCTTGGAAAGTCCCCGCCCTTACCTTTGCCAGCCGGTCGAATTTCCTCGATCCGATTCAGCGTCCAGCCCTTGACCTCCAATACGAACAAGCCCCGTCCGGGATGCAATAATATGAAGTCGGGGCGATAGGGGCGTTCCTCGTCTTCGGCGCGGCGAATTTCAGGCTCATGCCAGACCTGCCATTCGTCATCGAGCGAACTGGCCAAGAGATCGTATATCCGCGCTTCCGCGCTGTTGCCACTTGGTCTTTCGCTATGAATCAGCGCCATATCGAAACCCTTCTTCTAGCGCTACAAATCGGATTCGCTGATTCGCGCAAGCTTCATCAAATGCGCTTGCGTTCCGCGTTTCAATGCCCTGTTTCCGTGTACAGGCACGGAGAGCCGCACATCCTCACCCGTTCGGGTAAAAATATGGTGACTTCCGTTGATTCTCCTCAATAGCCAGCCCCTGGATTCGAGTAACCGGCAAAACCTTTTGCCGCTAACCGATTTCATACGGCTATTTCAAGCACTCTGGCATTATCGGAATCGGCGGCCGCCTCGACATCGACCGACAAGCATCCTTCTATTGCTTCATACAGGTTTGAAAGCAATTCCTCAAAGGAATCGCCCTCAGTGACGCAACCGGGAATGGAAGGAACTTCGGCCCAGTATCCGCCCTCTTCCGCTTCATGCACAACAATCTTTATTTTCATGATTCGGTACCGGGCGACTACCCGGATTCCTCGGCGGCCTTGTCGAGCATCGGTTGCAACTCTCCGTTTTCATGCATCTCGGTGACGATGTCGCAGCCACCGACGAGTTCGCCTTCGATGAAGAGTTGCGGGAAGGTCGGCCAGTTGGAGACCTTGGGGAGATTGGCGCGAATTTCCGGGTTGCCGAGCACGTCGACGTAGGCGAAGCGCTTGCCGCATTGCATCAGCGCCTGGGTAACCTGGGCGGAGAAACCGCATTGCGGCATCTGCGGGCTGCCTTTCATGTACAGCAGGATGCTGTTGTCGCTGATCTGGTCCTTGATGGTCTGCTCGATGCTCATGATGGTTCGCCTTGCTCGGGGATGAAGAAAAGCCGAGTGTACTAGCTGGCGGTCTGCTTGTCATCGAATGGATCAAATCCTCCCCCACCAGGGGTGGAGAGGCGGAGGCGGTCGCCCGGGGCTACCTTGAGCGTGCATTTGGCGGGTATCGGCCTGCCGTTGAGATGGTTTTCTCCCGTCCGGCCCGGCCTGCCGCCATGCAGGCCCCAGGGGGGAATCCTGCGGCGCTCGGTGAGCAGGCTCAGGGACGCGGTTGCCAGAAACTCGTACTCGCGCACCAGGCCGTTGCCGCCTCGATGGCGGCCCTCTCCCCCGCTGCCCGAGCGCAGGGCATAGCGCAGTACCCGCAGGGGATAATGCATCTCGACGCTTTCCACCGGGGTGTTGAGGGTATTGGTCATATGGCTGTGGCGGGCGTCGGCCCCCGGCCGATTGGGGCCCGCGCCCATGCCGCCGGCGAGGGTTTCATAATAATCCCAACGGGGAGCCGTGGAGGACCCGGCATGGCCCATGGCCACATTATTCATGGTGCCCTGGCTCGCGGCGGGAATCCGCTCCGGCAACGCCTGGGCCAGCGCTCCGAAAATCAGATCCACCAGGCGCATCGAGGTTTCGACGTTGCCCGCCGCCACCGCCGCGGGCGAATTGGCGTTGAGCACCGAACCCTTGCGCGTGATCAGGCGCAGGGGCCGGAACAGGCCGTCGCAAACCGGAACCCGGGGCGGAAACAGGCAGCGGAAACAATAGTAGGTCGCCGCCGCGACCACCGGTTCGGGGCAATTGAGATTACCGCGCACCTGGTCCGCGCTGGCGGAAAAATCGAGTTCGGCGCTATCGTCGCCGAGGCGCAGCGTGACTTCCAGCGGCACCGGGCTGTCGCTGAATCCGTCATCGTCGAGATAATCGCGAAACGTGTATTCGCCGGAGGCCAGCTCCGCCAGCGCCCTGCGGGAGATTCGCTCGGCATAGTCATTGAGTTCGGCGATGCCCGCCAGGTACTGTTCGCCGCCGAGTGATTCCAGCAATTCCCCGAGCCGTTGCGCGCCTACTTCATTGGCGCCTGCCTGGGCGGCGAAATCGCCTCCGGGACCGTGGTTCGAGCCCGGCAAAACCACTTCCCGCCGCAGTTCCCCGGCCCGGTACAACAGCGTCGGAGGAATGATCTGGCCTTCCTCGGCAAGAGTCTGCGAAAGCGGCATCGAGCCCGGGGTATCGCAGCCGATATTGGCGTGGTGGGCGCGATTGGCGGCGAATCCGGCAAGCCGGCCCTGATGGAAAACCGGCGCCACCAGGGTCACATCGGGCAAGTGGGTGCCGCCGAGATAGGGGTCATTGAATACAAGCATGTCGCCTTCGGCCCAGTCGAAGCGCCCCACCACATCACCCATGGCGTAGGCCATGCTGCCGAGATGCACGGGAATATGGGCGGCCTGGGCAAACAATCTCCCATCCGCGTCGAACAGCGCGCAGGAAAAGTCGAGACGATCCTTGATATTGGGAGAAAAAGCCGCCCGCCGCAGCACCACTCCCATCTCGTCACAGATGGCGGCAACCCGGCTGGCAAACAGATTCAGTTCGACTACGTTCATTCGTCTTTCGTCAATTTTCACGATCTGTTTCCCCATCCGCGCAACGATAATAATTCTTCGGGTCGATATGGCGAAACAGCGCGGTTTCGATTTGCCGGAGCCAGGCTTCCTCGTTCGGATGCCGGAGCGACGTCACGCCGTTCCGGGTTCGGGTTTCCCGGGCGAAGAGAGCTTCGTCGGGATAGAGCTTGAGAGTGTTGCGGAAATAGTCCGCGGGCATACGGAACAGGCCGATACTCACGGAATGGAGCCACCGGGAGTCGAGACGGCTGAAAACCAGTTCGAACAATTCCCTGCAGGCGTCCGGATTCGTATCCGGCATCAGCGGCTCGAAGCGCAGGGCAACGGACCATCCGGCTTCCTGCAGCCGCCGGAGAGCGGCCAGCCGCTTGTCGATCGCCGGCACGCCGTGCTCCCAGCGCGCCGCCGCGGCCGCAGTGGTGAAGCTCATGGCGATGATGCAATTCGGAATCGGGCCATGCTTCAGCAAACCGCCAATCTGGGTGCTTTTGGTGCGCAATTCGAGAACCGCCCGGGGCCGCGCCGCGAACCAGGGGACAAAGAATTCGGCAAAACCGCTGGCGGGCTCAAACGCGAGACTGTCGCAATCATAGCCGCTGTAGAAGACCTGCTCAGCGCCCCGGCTTGCTTCATCTGTGCGAGTCGGAACATGGGTGTCCTGCGAATAAGTGTGCTGCGAGTATCGGGGGTGGGCGTCCTCTTTTGGGAGAGCTGAGCCGGAAAGCGTCCGCTCGATCGCGTCAGCGAAATCTTCGTAGTTGACGAACAGCACGCAATGGGCGCTGCGGTACATGCCTTGCAGGAAGCAGTAGCGGCAGTCGTAGATACAGTTGAGCATGTGGGAGAAGTAGTGGCTGCCGGCGGCGTCAAAGCCGTAGCCTCCCGGTGCGGGCAGTACCTTGCGGCCGTGCTTGCGGGCGAGAATCAGGGCGGGATTTTCCTTTTGCAGGCGGAAATTCTGGGACTTGCGGTTGAAGATTTCGCTGTAGCGTTCACATTCGATCTGCGGCAGGTCCCGGTAGCGGCGGAGAATCGCACGGGTTCTCGGGTGGTCCCGCACCGCCGATTCAAAATAGATGGCCGAGAACATGGGATTCCGCCTTCAGAAAGCCGGCTCATTTGAGTCTTTCCCGCCGACCGGCAATGCCCCGGCAAGCTCGCCTTCCAGCGCCGCCATTAGCGCACCTGCACTGTGATAGCGCTTGCTCACCAGCACTGTGAGTCTTGGCCCCATGCCCAGGGCGGTGAAGCGACGGCAAAGCTTCCCCAGGGCGGCCTTGCGGGTGACACTGAAATGGTACTTTTCCAGCAACTGCCGATACTCTGCGGGCAGGCTGCGCCAATGGGCGAATCGGGCGCCGCGCTCGCGCAAATGGGCCACCAGCGAGCGGATTTCGGATTCCCGGGCACCGAACAATGAAGGAACCTGGCCGCGCCGAAAGCCGGCCAGCGGATGCGCCGGGTTGTCCGATATGATCTTGTAGACATTTATCAGATCCGGGGTGACCAGACGGCTTGCCGCGGCGAAGAAACCGGCCGCTTCCATGTCATAGGCGGCGTCTTCCGCGTATTCGGTTTCCGCTTCGCTAACGGTGATCAGACTGCCGCCCGGCAATTTCAGACCGGGCGCCGGAGGCCAGAATCGCTTCCCGGTTTCCCGCCGCGCAATGCGGTGAATCAGCAGCCCGGTCCCCACCGCGGCGCTGCCATGTCCCGCTATCCCGATGTTCAGCCAGGCGCTTCCGAGTCGCCGCCCGTGCAGATAGCGCACTCCCGCAGCCGCCCGTTCGGCCCCCGAACCCGTCACCACCAATGACAGGCCTTCGCCATCCTCAAAACAGGGAAACTCCTCCCGGGGCATAATCTCCGAAAGCCCGAACCACTGAATCAAGCGCTCGGCCTCGAGGCGGTGGGCTACGGCCAGGTTGACAGTGCCTTCACTTCCCCCTGAAGCTGGTAGCGAGGGGTGTTCAGACGTGGCGTTCATTTGTCATGGGACAACCATTCCCCGGAAGATTCTGCGACTGCGCTTTGCTCCGCGCAGAATGACGGGTGGTTGTTACTCATGCGACAAGTCTCCAAACTCCTCCAGAATTTCCAGATTGCCGCGTTTTCTGGCACCGTTGATCAGTATCCGGCATTTCTCCCGCAAAGTCGCCTCCGCCGCTTCCCGCTGCTCGGCACGCAGCCCATCTCCCGCCAGCAAGTCACGCAGGGCCCGCGCCCGGAACCGGTCCATCCCCCAATGCCGGCGCGAAAGCTGGTCATCATGCCCCCCGTACTTGCGCAGCAGCGGTTCATCGACATGGAGCACCGGGTATCGGCTGCATATGCGCAACCAGAGATCATAATCCTCACAGGCCGGAAACCCTTCGTTGAAACCACCGACCTCTTCCAGCAGGTTCTTCTCGATCACCGTCGCGGACGGGGAAATCACGCATAGCGACAGGCAATGCTCGAATATCCACCCGCCCCGCTTGCGATGCCGGTCCGCCGGATTCACCCTGCGGCCGTTGCGAATCCAGATCTCGTCGCAATGGATCAGGCGATGCCCCGGATTTTCCGCCAGCGCCTCGAACTGCACCCGGAGCTTGTCGGGCAGCCATTCGTCGTCGGAGTCGAGCAAGGCGATCCAGTCACAGCCGCAATGGCGAATCCCGAGATTGCGCGCCGCGCTGACGCCACGATTTTCCTGCCGCAGGTAGCTGGCTCCAGGATAGCCCGCCACCAGATCGGCGGTGGCGTCGCTCGAACCATCGTCAACGACGATAACCCGCCGGGGCGGCAAGCTCTGGGCAAACACCGAATCGAGCGCCCGACCCAGCGTATGCGCACGATTGAAAGTCGGAATAACCACTCCCAGCGATATTGGCATGCCCCCCCTTCCCCATTTTCCCGAAGAGATCCCGCGGGCCCGCTCGACGCGAGTCGCCGTCTGGTGGGCTGTATGCAGCGGGCGTGCGAGGCACGATGCCGAGCCCGAAGCCTACATGGGTGGAGGCAAGCGTTTATGAAGCGCAGCTTCATGCGCAGCCGGAACGCCGCCAAGCTGCGCTTGGCGGCTGGACCGTATTCACGGCGTCCGCTGCATACAGCCCACCAGACGGCGACGGCTCGAAGCCACCACCCTCAGCGGTATCTCGCCAACTCCTTTCTCGCGATGACGCGGCGGTGGACTTCGTCCGGACCGTCGGCGAGACGCAGGGTGCGCTGGGCCGTCCACAGCGAGGCCAGCGGGAAATCCTGGGATACCCCGGCGGCGCCATGCATCTGGATGGCGCGGTCGATTACCCGCAGGGCCATGTTGGGCACCGCCACCTTGATCTGGGAAATCGCATCCCTGGCGGCCTTGTTGCCCAGGCTGTCCATCAGGTGGGCGGCGCGCAGCACGAGCAGGCGGCACATCTCGATTTCGATACGGCTGTCGGCGATGATGTCGTAGTTGCCGCCCAATTCGGCGAGCGGCTTGCCGAATGCTTCCCGGCTGACCGCGCGCTCGCACATCAGGTCCAGCGCCCGCTCCGCCGCGCCGATGGAACGCATGCAATGGTGGATGCGTCCCGGCCCGAGCCTCCCCTGGGAAATCTCGAACCCGCGGCCGCGGCCGAGAATGATATTGCTTTCGGGAATCCGCACATTGTGAAACCTGATATGCATGTGGCCATGGGGAGCGTCATCGTGGCCGAAGACACACATTGGGCGCACGATTTCCACGCCGGCAGTATTCTTCGGCACCAGAATCTGGGACTGGCGATTGTGGCGGGGCGCGTCCGGATCGGTGACCACCATGACGATCATGATCTTGCAGCGTTCATCGCCAGCGCCGGAGATATAGAATTTCTCGCCGTTGATTACCCATTCATCGCCATCGAGCACCGCCCGGGTGGAGATATTGGTGGCATCGGAAGAGGCCACATGGGGTTCGGTCATGGCGAATGCCGAGCGGATTTCGCCAGCGAGCAATGGTTTCAGCCATTCCTTTTTCTGCTCCTCCGAACCGAATCGTTCGAGTACTTCCATATTGCCGGTGTCCGGGGCGCTGCAATTCATCGACTCCGAAGCTAGCCGGCTGCGGCCCATGATTTCAGCGAGATGGGCGTATTCGAGATTGCTGATACCGGCCCCGCCCTGGCTTTCCGGCAGAAAGAAATTCCACAGGCCCTGATTCCGGGCCTCCCGCTTGAGCCCGTTGAGGATTTCATCCTGCCGCGGGGTATGGGACCAGCGATCGCCCTTATCGATTTCCGCCAGGTATTCCGGCTCCGCCGGCGCCACCTTGTCTTCCACAAAGCGGCGGATATTCTCGCGGATTTCGATCAGTTCTTCGGAAAGTCCGAGATTCATCTTGCTGTCTCCTGGGAGCTTTGCGGCTCAGCCAATGACGCCGCCGCCGTCCACGACGAGGGTCTGTCCGGTGGTGAAATTGCCCGCGGCGGAAGCGAAATAGACCGCGGCGCCGGCGATTTCGTCGGGCTCGCCGATGCGCCGCAGGGGGTACTGCGCCACGGTGGACCGGTAGATTTCCGGATTGTCCCACAGGGCCCGGGCGAACTCGGTTTTCACCAGGCCCGGGGCGATGCAGTTGACCCGCACATTGCGCGGCCCCCACTCCACAGCGAGATTGCGGGCGATCTGCATGTCGGCGGCCTTGGAAATGGCATAGGCGCCGAGCACTCCCGAGCCCTTCAGGCCGGCAATCGACGACACGATAATCACCGACCCCCCGCCGTTTTCCGCCATGCCGGGAATCACCATGCGGCAAAGCCGGTGGATGCTGCCGATATTGCCGTGCATGACCTTGTCGAAGGCCTCGTCGGGAATTTCCTGGGAGGGACCGAAATGCGGGTTCAGGGCGGCATTGCAGACGAGCACGTCGATGCGGCCATAATGTTCCCGGGCGCCGTCGGCAAGGGCCTGCAACTGCTCGGCGTAGTTGATATTGCAGGCAATGGCCAGGGCGTCTCCCCCCTGGTCGCGGATGGTGGCCGCCACCGGCTCGCAGGATTCAAGGCTGCGGCTGGAAACCACTACTTTCGCGCCATGTTCGGCGTAACGCCGGGCGATGGCCTCGCCGATGCCCCGGCTGGAGCCGGTAATCAGGGCGACTTTGCCGGTCAGGTCAAACAAGCTCATGGGTTGGTCTCATTGGTTGCGGTTGGATCGGATTGCGGGTAATCGCGATGGCCCCTGGATATGGACAGGTTTTGGCTCATCTTCGCTCCGGGCGGGAGCGAATGCTAGCACATGGTGGGGTATTGTTGGGGAGGGAGGGCATCACCGCTGCCGGGGGAGTCAGAAATCGATGGGGAAATCCTCCAGGAGTTCGAGGTCGTCGAGGATTAGCGAGTCTCCCACGCGGAACTGGAAGAAGCTGTTGTCGACTTCGAGACTGAACAGGCTGCGGTCGCTCAGGGCGGCTTCCAGCAGTATGAGTGCGCAGAATATGGCTATGGTGGTCAGCAGCAGGCTGTGTCGATTGCGCAGAATGTGTTTTTTCATGATCAATCCTCCCCTCAGTCGTTGAAGCGGCGCATGAATGCGGCGCCGGCGAGCAGTACGCCGCCGAGAATCAGCGCCACGAGCATGTCATAGCTGAACAGTGTTGACGGCACGTCGCCGTAGCCGAAAACCAGCGCCCGGGTGGTCCAGTTCATCCAGTAAACGAACCAGATGCTTTCGAGCAGCCAGACTTCCAGCAGGGCCAGGAGAAAAATGCTGCCCAGGGCCCAGAGGAATGGTACCCGCTTCGAATAGGCCGAAAACAGCAGGAACCAGCCGATTACCGGCAGCATCAGCAAGCCATTGAGCCAGGTGAAGCACCAGAACAGCACCGAGGCGTCCAGGGCCAGCAGCAGCGCCCTGCCCGCGGCAAAGCCCGTGCCGGCATCGGCCATGGCGGGGGCCAGATAGAGCAGCGGGCACAGCAGGCAGACCAGCACAAAAGGCGCGAAAACCGCGGGAATCACGAAAACCGCGGTAACCACCCGGGCCATGACCGCCTGCCAGTCGGAAACCGGCATCGATTGCCAGAACAGAAAGCTGCGGTCCTTGCGGTCCTGATAAAGGCAGACCGTCAGGTAAATGATCGAGGTCAGAAATATCGCCGGGGCGAAGGGCATGGCCGCGAACAGGGGTACCGCCACCGCGGAGCGCAGGGGCGGATTGCCCAGCAGGCTGCCGGCCCAGAGCAGGGCGGAGTGGCCCAGGTTCTGCAGGGGCCCGAGCACGAGCAGGAAGAAGATCAGCAACAGCAGCAGACTGACCACTGTGGGGGTGATCCACAACAGATTGCGGTGCTCCCGCACTTCCTTCCGCAGCAGGGCGCCAAAGCGCGTCATTTCAGTTTTCATTCTGGTTTCCCTCCGTCTGTCTGCCCTTCTCTCCCGTCAGTCTGGCGACGAACAGGTCGGCCACCGCCGGCGTTCGCACCTCGCCCAGGGCTTCGAGTTGCTGTCTGGCCACGCCGCTGTAGATGCACACGAGTTGGCCGAGCAACTCCCGGCTGTGCATGGGCCCGAGCCGCCGGGCGGCTTCGCGCTGTGCCGGGTCCACCGCGACTTCCACATAGTGTTCGGCCATTGCCTGCAGCGACTGGTCGAGCACGATCCGGCCCTTGTCGATGAACAGCAGATGGGTCAGCAGGTGTTCGATTTCCTCCACCTGGTGGGTGCTGATGATGATGGTGCGGCGGCCGTCGTAATAGTCGTTGAGCAGGCGGTCGTAAAAAGTCTTGCGATACATGATGTCGAGGCCGAGGGTGGGCTCGTCGAGCACGAGCAGGCTGGCGTCGATGGCCATGACCACCGAAAGATGCAACTGGGTCACCATGCCCTTGGACAGGCTCCGGATACGCTTGTCCGCGGGAATTTCAGTGGTGGACAGCAGTTTTTCCGCCCGGCGCCGGTCAAACCGGAAATGCACCTTCTCCACATGGTCGAGCAATTGCCGGCTTGTCATCCAGCCCGGCAGAATGCCCACGTCGGCGATGAAGCAGACCTCATCCATCAGGCGGTGCCGCGCGGCCCTTGGGTCCATGCCGGCGACTTCGAGATCGCCCTGAACGTCGATCAGGCCGAGCAGAGCCTTGAGCGCCGTGGTCTTGCCGGCGCCATTGGGACCAATCAGCCCGCTGATGGAGCCCGTCGCAATGTTCAACTCCACGCCGTCAAGCGCCCTGAGCTTGCCATAGGACTTGCGCAGTCCCCGGGCCTTGACGATGCTTTCCCTTTCCCCTTCTCCCACCCCCTCCCCGACCGCGGCGCCAGACGCCGCCCGCCGGTCCAGCAAGCTGTTTTCCATGAATCTTTACTCCTCGGTTTTTCCGAAGCGGGAAGCTTGCGGCAAATCCTCGAGCCTGAGCCCGAGGCGGTCGATCCGCTCGATCATCGCCGGCCACTCCCGTTCCAGAAATCGTTTTCGTTCGGCTTCGCGCAGGCGCTCCCTGGCGCCGGCGGCCACATACATGCCGAGCCCCCGCCGCACCTCGAGCAGTTGTTCGTCCACCAGCATCTGCCAGGCCCGGGACACCGTAATCGGATTGACGCGCAGATCATTGGCGATCTTGCGCACCGAGGGCGCCGCCTCGCCTTCCGGCCAGTCGCCATCGAGAATCCGCTCGGCGGCCCGGTCCCGCAACTGCCGGTAAATCGGTTCCCTGCTGTTCCAGTTCCCCTGCAAGGCCATGTCTCCGCTATAGTGTTATACATGACTATAACACCATATCACGCAGATGCAAGCGCTTTTTTAAATTTTTTTGATTCAATCCGAGGGGTCGGATCTACCGTCGTCGACTGTGAGAGGGTTGAGGTAGGCGCCGTCGGTGATGCCGGCCTTGCGCATGGCGATGCCGGTGAGGCATTCCTGGACGATGCGGCCGGAATTCATCACTGTGGTGTAACCCGGATCCACCAGTGGGTTGAGTTCGACGAGTTCGAATCCCACCAGGTTCTTTTCGGTGCATAACGCGCGCACGAGGGGGAAGACTTCCCGGGTTGTCAGCCCCGCCGGTTCCGGCGTGCCGGTTCCGGGAGTGTAGGCCGGGTCGAGCACGTCGATGTCGAAGGACACGTATAAATGCTCGGGGCCGTCGTTGGCCTCGGCGATGATGCGCTCCATCACCGCGGGCCAGCCGTCGCGCTCGATCTCCACCATGGTGTGGTAGCGCATGTTGTTCTCGCGCATCCACTCGAATCCTTCCGGCCCGGGCCAGTAGCCGCGCAAACCCACCTGGATATAGTTCCGGCCGAGGATGTGGCCCTCCTCGATCAGTTGGTAAATGGGCTGGGCGTGTGAGATGAGATGGCCGGAGTAGCCATCGCCAGCGGCGTCGTAATGGGCGTCGAAGTGAATCACGCCCACGTTCTCCTTGCCATAGACATCGGCAACGCCGGCCACGTCGGGATATTCCAGCGAATGATCGCCGCCGATGACGATGGGAATCGCACCGGTTTCGGCGATTTCCCGCACCATGGCGCGGACGTAGGGCACACTGCGTTCGATGCTGAAGCGGTCTATGGGCGCATTGCCGTAATCCACGGCAACGAGTTCATCCTTCCAGGCGATGCCGGTGTGCATATGGGGCAGGTCGCCGCCGCCGAACCGGCCCCAACTGTGGCGCAGGGCGCTGGGCCCCTGTCCGGCGCCGCGAAAGCCGACCCCCATGTCGATCTCGGCGCCCATGATGGCCACGTCGACCTCGCCCGCGATCAGGTCCCGGGGAGTAATCGCCACGGGCAACTGGAAGAAGGTAAGCACGCCCATGCTGTAGAGCCGGCCCGGATACATGGGCCCCGGCTCACGTTCCGGGTCGTCCTCGCCGTCGCGAAGCTGGCTCCAGAGGTCGAAGCCCGGTTCTTCGGTGTTTAGCGGAATCGCCCCATCGTCGCGCTCGAATATGCTCGGGGTGAAGTCCTGGGCGACAACGAAAAGAATCGGCACGGCGAGGAAGCAGGCGAAGACGAGTCTCTCCACATTGGTTCGGGACAATCTGGACATGGCTCCGCTCCCGGGTCTCGCTTCCGGCGCCGGCCCCGCCGGCGCCATGGGCTAAGTATTCTCTGAAAAACAAAAAAGCGTGGTTTTGTTTTGCTCACGAATTCAATGGCTTCACCCAGTCACGGAGCATAGCTCCGCGCCGTTGCGGCCGGGCTCGAAGCTGCGCTTCGCAAACACTTGCCTTCACCCATCGAATTCGGCGGCACTTCCATGTGCCGCAGGGAAGCTCTGACTCGATCAGAGCTTCCCTTACAGGCGATACGTTCCCCCAAGGAAGATCATGCGGCCGCGCGGTGTTACCGGATATGCATTCTCGGACATGAAGGGATCAGTGTGGGTCAGGTTATTGATGCCGCCGTACACGGTCAACTCTTCATTAACGACGTAGCGAGCATTAATGTCGTGAATCCAGGTTTCGTCCATCAACACCGAGGGGCCGAACTGGGTGAGATAGGTTTCGATTTCCATCCTGGGCGAACCCGGCAACATTTCGCCGAGATACTGGGATTGCCAGCCGACGCTGAGGTCACCCCAGGTCCAGCCGAGGAAGATGTTGCCCGCCAGTTCCGGGAGGTACAACTCGCCCAGCGCCGGGTCTATCTCAGTCAGGTCGTTCGGGTTGGTAAAATCGTTATTCGACTTTACTTCGGTGCCGGTGACCGAGATATCAAAGCCGTGGGCACCGATATCGAAGTTGTACGAAGCCGTCAGGTCGAAGCCATCGGTTTCGAACTTGGCGAAGTTGATGCTGGATTGGCGGAAGAATACGAAACCGCCGGCCTGAAGAGATCTCGGGTCCGGGTTTCGTTCGATCCGATCGCAGAATTCCTGGTTGGGCGTGGCGCTCTGATAGCAGCCATCGACGATGTTCTGGACGGAGACCGCCGAAATCGCGTCCTCGATAGTGATGTCCCAGTAGTCCAGTGTCAGGGTGAATCCCGGCAGGAAGGAGGGCGAAAACACGAAACCGTAGGTTATCGTATCTGCGGTTTCTTCTGTCAGATCGCGGTTGCCGCTGGTCTGTCCCGAGAAACGGGCTGTCAGTGGGTCGGTCCAGTTGTATCCGCCGTCGTCACCCGTATAAACGACACCGATACGATCAAACTCCGCGCTGCAGTTGGCCAGACTTGCCTCGGCCTTGTCGTTGAAACCATCTTTCCGCAGCCCGTCGATGGTTTTGATGTCGCAAGGGTCTGTCGGTCGGGATGTGGTGCCGACGACGGGGCCGAACAACTCGGTGATATTCGGCGCCCTCACCGCTTGGGAAACGCCGCCGCGGAAGGCGAAATCCTCGATCGGCGCCCAAATCAGATTGAGCTTCCAGGATTCGGTGTTGCCGATGGTTGAATAATCCGAAGCCCGGGCGGCCACGTCGACCGTAAATTCCTCAAAGCCCGGCTGGTTCGCCAAGATGGGAAGGGAAACTTCGACAAAGACATCGGTGGCATCGTATTCGCCGGTTTCGTTGTCACGAATCACCGTGGGGTCGAACACCAGCGAGCCATTCATTGGAAGGCTCTCACTGTTGCCTTGCACAGTGCTTATGAGTGTGCCGGCGGGGTAGGGCGAACCCGGGGGAATCACACCGCGCTGCCATGGGTCTACCTTCGCTTCGGAAGATTCCTCGCGGTATTCAAGGCCTGCGGCGAAGCCCAACGGTCCACCGGGCAACTCGAACCAATCGGCGCTGTCACCGATCACCGTGCCCGACAGCACAAACTGATCGATTGAAAGTTCATTCCATGCGTCGTAAGTCACAAAATCTATGGCTTCCTGGCTCACTCCGTCCTTGCCGGCCCACAGGTTCAGCGGTGCGCAGTCGCCGCTCCCTGGCGTGTACGAGTAGTAGCCGGGATTCCAGCGGGGAATGTCGAAAGGCGTTTTCGTTGCTGGCGCATCGGGGTACACATCGGCGCGGCAGGCGGGCTGGCCCGTATCAGGATCGGTGACCGCGTCGAAGGCTGCGAGGAAACGGTCGAGGATCACATTTCCAAAGCGGGTGAATTCATAGTCGTAACGACCATAATTGATACTGGTCTCATACTGCCAGCCGTTGTCGAGCTCGCCTTCGAGTCCGCCTACCACGCGCCAGGTGTCGCGTTTGTATGTGCCGGTGGAATCAAAATGCAAGGGATCCACCGTAAGGCCGACGCCGCCGGTTTGCTCCGCCACGCCACGAATGAATTCCGGCAGGAAGGGGTTATCGGACAATCCGGGAAGAATGTCCCAGAACGAGGTGGGGCGCAGTTCGGCGGAGGTTTCCTGGGTCACGTACTTTAGCTCAAGGAAGACCGTGTCGGAATCGGTCAGATCGTAATGTCCCAGAAGGTTGAGCGAAATCTTTTCATCGGGCAGCACGATATCGTCCAGGCCTTCTTGGGTCGCGTCGTAGCCGTCTCCACCGAAGCTGTTCACATTGTTGGCTATGATGCCGTCCCGAACCGGCAGGACCGTGCCGTCTTCCTGTATGGTCCAGCAGCCGCCGATCACGCCGAACGGAGATTCCGGGCTGGAGAAAGAGGAACTGAAGCCCGTATAGGAATCGAGGCAATCCGGGATGCCGTTACCGTTGAGATCGATGGGCGTTTCGGCGCTGAAGCCGGTGAAGTTGGATGCGTTGCCGGGGATTATTTTGCCGTAGCCCGAGGTCAGTCCGAAAGTGCTCAACGGCCTTTCCGCTCGCGGAAAAGCGTTCGCCGCACGATCAATGAGCGCAGTCTCGGCCGCAGTAAGGTTGGGCGCCACTCCGAACTCGTCGGTGTAGTCCGCTATGAAGTCGCTGGCTGTAGTGGGAATATTCAGACCGTAATGGTACAGCCCTGTAGTTGCATAGTCGTAGAAAGTCGCGAAATTGGGCGTATTCGGGCCGATGTCGCCTTGCTGGAATCGCAGGTCGGGATTAGGCCAGTTGCTTGAGGAACCGGTGTATAGACCGTCGCCGCGTTCGTTCACTTTCAAACCCGCGTCCTGGCGCACATCGGCCGCGAAGGTTATGTTGCCGCGGCCATCGGCGAAGTTTTCGCCATAGACGAGGGAAAAGACCCCCTGCTGGGCGTCGCCATACTCAGATGAGGCGTAGCGGGCATCGATTTCAAGCCCTTCAAAGTCATCGCGCAGGATGAAGTTGACCACCCCTGACACCGCGTCGGCGCCATACACCGCCGAAGCGCCGCCGGTAAGTACTTCCACCCGCTCAACGAGCGCAGCGGGAATCGAGCCGATATCAACCGCAGAGGATCCTTGCGCCCCCCCAACATGGCGGCGACCGTCAACCAGCACAAGGGTGCGGTTCTGGCCCAGGCCACGCAAATTGAGCCGGTTACCCCCGGCGGCGCCCCGGTCCACGGAACTTTCCTGAGTCAGGGACGACAGCAAGGCGGGTACGTCGTTGACGACATCCGACAGCGAGAATTCGCCGGAAGCGGCAATGTCTTCCGCCGTGAGCGACTGAACCGGCAGGGCGCCCGTCAGATTGGCGTCGCGGGCGATTCGCGAGCCGGTGACGACGACTTCTTCGATATTCTCCTGCTGGGCCAGTGCCTGTTGGGCAAAAGCGGCGGTGGCGACGGCAAGCACGACGGCACCGTGCCTGCGGCGAAATGGGATACGGGTTTTCATTTGCTCCCCCCTCGGTAGCATCGAATGGAATGGTTTTGTTCTCGTGTGCTGCCAAACTGCGATTATAGGCGCAACTCCCTGATCTGCAAACCATATACGCCCCGGGCGCGGAATCGGATCAGGCGCGGCGTTCAAGAAGCACGGCGCCAGCCTTGACGAGGTCCTTGATGGCGGCCTCGTCGAAATCGAATTCCCGGAGGATTTCCCGACCGTGCTCGCCATAGCGCGGCGGCAGGCTGCGCAGGGTCCCGGGGGTGCGCGACAGCTTGATGGGAGTGCCCGTCATCCGGTACCAGTCCCGCTCCAGGTTCATCTGGCGATGCCGGGTGTGGGGATGCCCGACCACCTGGGCGGTATTATGGATCGGGCCCGCGGCGAGACCGGCCCGGGCGAGGCGGTCGCTGATCTCCTCGCCGTCCAGGCGGATCAGGCAGGACTCGATCTCCACCTTGAGTTCATCGCGGTTGTTGACCCGGTCGATATTGTCGCGGAAGCGGGTATCGCCGGCGAGTTCGGGGCGACCGAGTTCGCGGCAGAGTTTGGCGAAGGCGCGGTTGTTGCCGGCGCCGATGAAAATGTCCGCGGTGCGGGTGCGAAAAGTGTCGTATGGGCTGATATTGGGATGGGCGTTGCCAGTGGGTCCGGGAATCTCCCCGGACAACTGGTAGTTAACGATATGGGGGTGCATCAGGGACACGGCGCAGTCGTACAGGGTCATGTCGAGATACTGCCCGCGGCCCGAGTTCTCCCTTTCGCTGAGCGCCATGAGTATCGCAATGGCGCAGTACAGGCCGGTGCCCATGTCCACCATGGCCAGCCCGTGCCGGGTGGGCCTGCTGCCGGTCTCGCCATTGATGCTGAACCAGCCGGCCATGGCCTGGATGATGGCGTCATAGCCGGGAAATCCGCCCCAGGGGCCGTCATTGCCGAAGCCGCTGATGCGGCAGTGAACCAGGCGGGGAAAGCGCTCGCCGAGCACTTCCTCGAAACCAAGCCCCCAGCGCTCCATGGCGCCTGGCCTGAAGTTTTCCACCAGCACATCGGCGTCGCGCAACAGGCGCAGCAGCACCTCCCTTCCCGCGGGGATGGACAGATCCAGCCCCAGCGAGCGCTTGTTGCGGTTCAGGCCGAGGAAATAGGCGGCGTCGCCTTCGTGGAAAGGCGGTCCCCAATCCCGGGTCTCATCGCCCCGGGGCGGCTCGACCTTGATGACCCTGGCGCCATGGTCGGCAAGAATCTGGGTGCAATAGGGACCGCCAAGCACCCTGGAGAGGTCGATGATGAGCTTGCCCGCAAGAGCCCCCGGCTGCCTGGTATCCATGAATCCCGCCGCCTGCCAGAAAAGAGGCGCCAGTGTACACGACTGCCTTAACCGTATTCATCGAGCACATCGGCGTCGATGCCGCATCGGGCGGCGATGTGGCGGAGCTTGCGCAGCGCTTCCAACTGCACCTGCCGGGTGCGTTCCCGGGTAAGGCCGATCTCCTTGCCGATTCGCTCCAGGGTGGCGCTCTCGTAGCCGTCAAGCCCAAAGCGCCGCTGTAATACTTCCCGCTGCCGGGGGGTGAGTTCCCGCAACCACTCCGCCACCAGGCTACGCAGGCGGTCCTTGCCGCATAACGTAACGGGCTCGGCGGTTTCCTGATCCGGCAGCACTTCCCGCAAAGGGACGCTCACATCCTCGGCAATGGGAGCGTCCACGGAAAAAATGCCGCAGCGCAGCGCCAGCAGCATCTTGACCCGCCGTAGCGGCTTGCCGGTGAATTCGGCAATCTCCTCGGCCGAGGGCTCGCGGAAATTCTTCGACATGAGCCTGGCTTCGGCGTACCGGCAGCGGCCGATTTCCCGGATGATATGCACCGGCAGCCGAATTGCCCGGCCATGGCGGTTGAGCCCGGTCTCGATATTCTGGCGAATCCACCAGGTGGCGTAGGTGGAAAAACGGAAGCCCCGTTCCGGGTCGAATTTCTCCACCGCGTGCATCAGACCGAGGTTTCCCTCTTCGATGAGATCGCCAAAAGCCAAACCCCGGCTGCGGTAGCGCGCGGCGATTTTCACCACCAGACGAAGATTGCCTTCCACCATGCGCTGCCAGCCCGCCTGCTCGCCCTGCCGGGCTTCCCGGGCGTATTGCACCTCCTGCTCGGCGGTCAACAACGGTTTGTAGCCGATTTCCGACAGGTAGAGTTGAGTCGGATCCGTATCGGGCCGGGCTGACGCCTGCCGCGGGTACTCGACTTCCGGCGGTTCTCCCGGAGCACCGCCGGAAGCCTCCTGACCGGACAGGTCCAGATCATGGTTCCGATGGGTCTCCTTCGTGGGCAAAATGAATTCCTGCATGCAAAACAGTCCTTCCCGCAGCGAATTGATGCCACGGGGTATCAGGGTTAACCAATGGATTACTTTATGAACCCGGCTTCTGCGAGCCGGCGACAGAAGTATAGTCAGCCCGAAAATTTCTGCCATGAAATTGACACAAGAAAATTTGCCTGTTGCCGTGCGCCCCCCTTTTCCATCATTCCGTGCCCGGGAACCTGCGCCGCAGGCTCCTGGCAAAGCGAAGTCGCAAAATCCCATGCAGGGAACTCCCAGTGGGATTCCGTGATTACGCGCAGAATGACGGGACAGGCAAACATCTGGTCAGGAGACTGCCTGGAAGCATAGAATAGCGCCTGTTCCCCAATCGGGACTTCGGCTCTTGAAATATTGGCGCGCGGAAATTCTGCGGCTGCTTGCCGTGCTTGCCATGGCCGCCCTGATCGGCTGGCTGGCTGGCAGTGTCCCGCTGACGCTGTTTGCCGGAATTGCGGCGTATCTCGGGTTCAATTACTGGCAGCTCTGGCGCCTGCGCCGCTGGCTGCGGGGCAATCCTTCCGCCACCCAGACAGAGCCGCCGGAATCTTTCGGGCTGTGGGGCGAAGTCTTCGATGCCATCTACCAGCTTGGAAGACAGGAGCAGAAGTCCCGGGATTATCTCGAAAGCATCATCCGCAAGGCCCAGGAATCCTCATCGGCGCTGGAAATCGCAGTCACCATGATCGACCGGCGAGGCAGCCTCGAATGGTGGAACCAGGCCGCCGCCAGACTGCTCGGCTTCCAGTATCCCCGGGACCAGGGGCACCCGGTCACCAATCTCGTGCGCGACCCGCGTTTCGCCCAGTACTTTCATGAGGCGGATTACAGCGAGCCGCTGAAACTGCCGGCGCCCGGCGACGGCTCGCGCACCCTGGAATTCGAGATCGCGCTGTTCGGCGAACGGGAAAGGCTCATGATCGTGCGCGACGTGACCCGCCTGCATCGCATGGAACTGATGCGGGAGGATTTTGTGGGCAATGTTTCCCACGAACTCGGCACGCCGATCACCGTGATCAAGGGCTACCTCGAAACCATCATGGAGCATGTCCACGAACTCGACGGCAAGTGGCGCAAACCGCTTGGCCAGATGCTGCAACAGTCGGCGCGCATGGAAAACATCGTGCGCGACCTGCTCATGCTCACTGCGCTGGAAACCAAGGCGGTGAAACGCCAGCAGAAGCCGTTCCGGCTGGCCCCGCTGATCCGCGAAGTGGAAAGCGATACTGCCCAGGTATACCGAAATCACGGCCACAGCTATCAGGCGGAATGCGAAGAAGACATCCAGATCGTCGGCGACCGGGCGGAGTTGTACAGCGCCCTGTCGAATCTTGCCCAGAATGCCGCCAAGTACACACCGGACGGCGGAGAAGTCCGCATTGAGGCGGCATTTATCGAAAACGGCGAGGCTTTTGAAGTCCGCGTGATCGACAATGGCATCGGCATCGAAACCCAGCATCTGTCGCGCCTCACCGAACGTTTTTACCGGGTCGATGTAAGTCGTTCATCGGAAACCGGCGGCACCGGCCTTGGTCTTGCCATTGTCAAGCACATTCTTCTGCGCCACGATGCCGATCTGCGGATCGAAAGCGAATCGGGCAAGGGCAGCACCTTTGTTTGCCGATTTCCCGCCGAACGCATCCGCGACGGCGAGACCCGGGTCACTCCCCAGGCGCCCTTCCCCGATCAGCCTCCGCAAATCAATGTGCACTAGGTATTCTCTGAAAAACTCCATCCGTGGAGTTTTTCATTATCGCAAAACAAAAGCGTGGTTTTGTTTTGCTCCCGAATTCAATGGCTTACGCCATCGAATTCGGCGGCACTTCCATGTGCCGAGGGGGAGCTCTGACTTGAT
>JAJEGU010000075.1 GCA_022819645.1 Pseudomonadales bacterium | reverse complement strand
CGCGCCCTTCGGGAGCGGCCCTGAAGCGCCACCGCGGCGTTGCCGCCCTTGGCAATACTCGCGGTATTGCCTGCCGCCGGCGCCTTGCGTTGACGCTTCAGGACCGCTCTGAAATACGGCGAACTTATGGGACGGCACACTAGGAGCCTGCGCCGTAGGAATTCAAGGCTGCAAATCCGCTCTCATCCGCGCCCCTGGCCGCTCGATTTCTTTGAATATTCACAAATATTCGCCTCAATCGATCAGCGGGGGGAGCGGCGATAGCGAATTTTCGCTTTCGCGAATTCCCACGGCGCAGGCTCCTGGCTGGCGAAGCTCACTCTTCCAGGCTCAGGGTTTCCTGCTGCGCCCGCCGCTGGGCTACCGCCTGGGCGAACTCTTCCTCGTTGACATAGGTGATGCCAACCCAGGCGTGGCTCATTTCATCGACGCCCCGGCGGCCGAACACCACCCACTGCTCCGGATCGGGATTGATCGGGTTGTTGGCGGTATTGTCGAACACCGAAGTGAATTGCAGCACGGTGCCCGTGGGCAGCAGCGGCTTGACGTGATCGTCGTAGATATAGGCGATCTGCCAGTTGTGGTCGTACTTGTTGACCTGGCTCAGCACTTCGCGCCTGCCATCGGGGTAGATGGCTTCCATGGTCATGACCTTGCCGCGCATGTGCAGGTGGGGCCGGTAGCTGTGGATGATCGCCGGCCCGTCCAGCACATGGATGCCTTGCAGCACTTGATATCCATGGGGTGGAATCACGATGTCCTGGCCCCGGGCCATGCCATTGAGACCGTCCACCCGGAACAGCACTTCGCCCACGGTTTCCAGCTCCGGGGTTACGCCGTCGGGATAGAACCACAGACCGACTTCAACCACGTCCTGCGGCGCTTCGGCGCCGATGGGGAAATAGTGCAGGTTCCAGGCGATGGTGCCATTGGGCGGCACCCGCATGCCGGTGCCTTCCGGATAGACTTCCCAGGATTTGCCCACGCCATAGCGCGCCAGGCCCACCGAGCGCTGCTCGCCTTCGGGGATCAGCACCGCGTGGCCGTGGTGCACGACTTTCTTGCCCAGGGGATAGGAAGGCTTGAACTCGGCGGCGCGCAGCCAGCGCTCCTTGTCGAGGCCGGTGAATTCGACCCGCGGCTCCCACCATTGATCCTGGCCGTTGGCGATGACGTCATAGGGGCGGGAGCGCACGATGACGTCGGGCGGGCCGAGTTGTTCGGCGAGCTGCCAGTCGCCGCCCGAAGGCAATTCCAGCGGCGGCGGCATGTCCGCCGGGTCCCCCTCGGGGGCGCCGGCGTCAACCCAGGCGGAAATCCTGGCGATCTGGTCGTCGCCGAGGGAAGCGTCATTCTTGAAATCCTGGATGCCGATGCCGGTATCCACATGCCAGGGCGGCATGATGCGCTTGCTCGTGCGGTCCTTGATCAGGAAGGCGAAGGGCCGGACCTGCTGATAGTTCATCAGCGGCATGGGGCCGATGCCTTCCGGGTTGTGACAGCTTACGCACTTCTCCTGCAGGATCGGCGCGATGTCACGGGAATAGGTCAGGCCATCCTGGGCAGAGGCGATACCGGAAACTGCGGCGCCCACGCTGGCAAGCAGCCCAAGCCGGATGCCGATTTTCGTGGTTCTGTTCATGGTCTGGTCCTGCGGATTGTTGGGGGAAGGAACGCCTAATCGCCCACTGTAACATGGAACCAGGCGTTGGTGTGACAGCAGTAAAACTCGAATGCGGCGATGTCGTCGATAGTCTGCATGCGGATGACGTATTCGCCCGGGTCGCTGAAAGTCGCCCGCACCGTGGCCGGCCCCGAACCGGTCGCGAAATCGTATTCGCGATTGTCGAAACCGACGCTGCCGGCGCCGCTGTGATGCGCCCAGCCAACCCAGATTTCCGGCTCCTCGTGCTCGATCCAGGCGCGCAGGGTGAGCGGCTCGCCGACCCGGGCCTCAAGCCCGTGAAGCTGTATGCCGCGCCGGCCGCGAACGGCCTCGCCGTCCTCCTCCAGCGCCACCAGCGGCGCGATATCGCCGCGGCCGCCCGAGGCGGGTTCATCCATGACATAGGGCGGAATGATCTTGCCCGGGACTTCCAGGGTCTGGCCATTGCTCGTAAGCCGCCAGACGATGCGGTCGTCGGCGCTGAAATCCGCCGGCACATCGACGGTGAAGGCGCAGAACACATGACGGTAGGCCGGCGGCAGCGGATCGAAATGGGTGGGCACCAGGGCGTCGGGAAAACGCTCGTCGAACTCGTTCAGTTCGCCCCTGGGCAAATCGAAGGATTGCTCGGTATTGAGGGTGAAATAGCTGAAGCAGAGCGTATGGGCGCCGTCGGGGTTGGTCCACCAGCCGTCGAACAGGGGAATCAGTGGCTGACCCGCGGGTCGCACGAGATCCGCGGACCAGGTCTGGTTCGATTGCAGGATCTGCTGCGCCCCGGCGGGCAGGGCCAGGACGCTGCAGAGCATGACAAGAGCGGACTTGAAGCGGCGCATTGGCTGTTCCTCGTTCACCTTTGCACAGAATAGCCGGTCCAATGGATACTGCAAAGAGGCTGAGGCTGTCATGTCCGCGATCATGCCGGCTGCGCATTGTTGCTGTGCGTCCATGGTGCTGCGAAGCGCGGAATCGCTGTGCTAGACTGGCCGGAATGGCAACTTTCCATCCCGGGGCATCATATGACACCCAGTCCGAAATTCCTGCCTGCATTGGCTTTCTCGGCAGTTTCGCTGTTTGCCGGAGCGGTTCAGGCCCAGTACGGCGCCCCGGGCGGCGAATGGCCCACCTATGGCGGCGATCTTGGCCACACCCGCTATGCGGCGCTGGATGGTATTGACGCATCCAATTTCGCCGAGCTCGAAGTGGCCTGGCGATTCAAGACCGACAATCTCGGCCCGAGCCCGGAGTACCGCCTGCAATCGACGCCGTTGATGGTGGACGGCGTGCTCTACTCCACCGGCGGCACCCGGCGGGCGGTGGTGGCCCTCGATGCGGGAACGGGGGAATTGTTGTGGACTTACAGCCTGCGCGAAGGCGAGCGCGGCGAAGTGGCGCCGCGGCAGTTGTCCGGCCGGGGCCTCGCCTTCTGGCGGGAAGGCGACGAGGCCAGGGTGGTTTATGTCACTCCCGGCTACCAGATGGTGGCGCTGGATGCGGAAACCGGCAGGCCCGACGAGAGTTTTGGCGACAACGGCGTGGTTGACCTGATGCGGCAACTCGACCAGCCGCTCGATCTCGCCCTGGGCCAGATCGGCCTCCACGCCACTCCCATTGTCGCCAGGGACGTGATCATTGTCGGCGCCGCCCACCGCACCGGGGGCAATCCGCCAAGCCGGGAAAACGTCAAGGGCTTCGTGCGCGGCTACGACATCCGCACCGGCGAAAGGCTGTGGATTTTCCACACCGTCCCCATGCCGGGAGAATACGGCTACGAGACCTGGGAAGGCGATTCGGCGTCTTACACCGGCAATACCGGCGTGTGGGCGCAGATTTCCGTGGACCCGGAACTCAACATGGTCTACCTGCCCGTGGAAGCCGCCACCGGCGACTACTACGGCGCCTATCGCCCCGGCGACAACCTGTTCGCCGAAACCCTGCTCGCGGTGGATCTCCACAGCGGTGAGCGGCAATGGCATTTCCAACTGGTGCATCATGGCATCTGGGATCAGGACATCCCCTGCGCTCCCATTCTGCTGGACATCAATGTGGATGGCCGCCTGATCAAGGCAGTGGCTCAGCCCACCAAGCAGGCATTCCTCTACGTGTTCGACCGGGAAACCGGCGAGCCGGTCTGGCCCATCGTCGAGCGGCCCGTTCCCGGCGGCGACGTGCCGGGGGAATGGTATTCGCCCACCCAGCCCATTCCCACCAGGCCGCCCGCCTATGACCGCCAGGGCGTTACCGAGGAAGATCTCATCGACTTCACTCCGGAATTGCGCGCCCGGGCGCTGGAAATCGCTTCCTGGTATCAGATGGGGCCATTGTTTACGCCACCTGTGGTAAGTGACATCGACGGTCCGCTCGGCGTGTTGATGGCGCCGTCCATCGGCGGCGGCACCAATTGGCCCGGCGGCTCCTATGACCCGGAAACCGGCATTCTCTACGTGTCTTCCAACAGTTCAGTGGGCAGTCTCGCCGTGGTTCCGCCGTATCCCGGGCAATCCGACATGGCCTACATCCAGGGCAATGCCGCCACCGGGCCGCGCACTTCCGGCGGCGCCGGTTCCTCGGCCGGCGGCGGCCGCACCGAATTCAACGCCGCCCAGCGCGAGCGGCCCACCTCCAGCCGCGGCCGTCCTCCCGTGGGCCTGCTTGTCGACGGCCTGCCATTGCTCAAGCCGCCCTATGGCGTCATCACCGCGGTGGACATGAACCGCGGCGAAATCGCCTGGAAAATCCCGCACGGACAGACCCCGGACCGCATCCGGGCCAATCCCGCCCTCGAAGGCATCGACCTGCCCCGCACCGGCCAGGGCGCATCCGTGGGCACCCTGGTCACCAAAACCCTGCTGATCGCGGGCGAAGCCGAAATGACCACCGGCGAAGACGGCGCATCCCGCGCCATGCTCCGCGCCTACGACAAGGCCACCGGCGCGGAACTCGCCGCCCTCCCGCTCCCCGCCCCCCAGACAGGCTCTCCCATGACCTACGAACTCGACGGCGAGCAATACCTGGTCATCGCGGTAAGCGGCCGAGGCTACTCCGGAGAACTCATCGCCTTTCGCGAGCCGTGAATTCCTACGGCGCAGGCTTCTGTCTCAGAAGGTATTCGATGAGGGCTTTTTGAGTATGCAGGCGGTTTTCGGCTTCATCCCAGACCACCGAATCTTCCCGCTCAAGCAATTCGGCGCTGACTTCCTCGCCGCGGTGGGCGGGAAGGCAATGCATGAACAGCGCATCCGGCGCCGCGCCGGACAGCAATTCGCTGTTGACCTGGAATCCGCTGAAAGTCTCAAGGCGCCCCGTGCTTTCTTTCTCCTTTCCCATACTGGCCCAGACATCGGTAACCACAAGCTCGGCGTCGCGAACCGCCGCCGCCGGTTCGCGGCTGAGGGAAACACGATCGCCGCGGGCCTTGAGCAGGTCCGCCCCGGGCTCGAAACCCGGCGGGCAGCAGATGCGCAACCGGAAATCAAATGCCGCCGCGGCGTTGATGTAGGACTGGCAGACATTGTTGCCATCGCCAATCCAGGCCACGGTCTTGCCGGCGATGGCGCCGCGGTGTTCCACGAAGGTCTGGATGTCGGCAAGCAACTGGCAGGGGTGGAAATCGTTGCTGAGGGCATTGATCACCGGCACCCGGGAATGCGCCGCGAAACGTTCGAGCAGGGCATGATCAAAGGTGCGGATCGCCACACAGTCCACCATGCGGGAGATCACCCTGGCGGTATCTTCGATGGGTTCGCCCCGGCCAAGCTGGCTGTCTCCGGTGGTCATGAAGATGCTGGCGCCGTCCATTTGCGCCATGGCGGTTTCAAAGGCGATGCGGGTGCGGGTGGAAGCCTTCTCGAAGATCAGCCCAAGGGTCTTGCGGCGAAGGTCCGCGGCAAGCCCCGGCTCCGCCTTGAGCGCGATGGCCCGCCGCACGATGGTTTCGAGGTCCGCCGGGGGCAAATCGTTGAGCGTCAGGAAATGGCGCACGCTGCTACCTGTGATGTCCTGGATTCGGGGAAGCGGCGGATTCTATCGGCAATTGCCAAAACCCGCAATGAATGAAAGCATCTCTTCAGAGTCCGGGCGAATTTCCGCGCGGGGCGGAACGGTTCGGCAAGAGGCATAATGAACCGGGCCGAGGTCAGGTTCCCGGACGGTGCGTCGACTTGAGCCAGAGCAATTGCGTCATGAAAAAATCCATTACAAGATCCCTGATCGCCTCGTCTTCGTTGTTGTTCTATCAAGCTCAGGCCCAGATCGAAGTCATCGAAGTCACCGCCACCCGGCGCCCGGAAGTGGCCCAGGACGTTCCCATCGCCCTGCGGGCGTTCAGCACGGAAACCCTGGAACAGCTCGATATCCGCAGTTTCAGCGACTATCTCGCCCATATGCCGGGCCTGACCGCCGGCGGCAGCGGGCCGGGCCAGGGCACGATCTACATTCGCGGCGTGGCTTCCACCACGCCGACAATTTCCGTCGCCGCGGTGGCGGGGCTGACCCCCAATGTGGCCCTGTATCTCGACGAGCAGCCGGTTACCCAGCCCGGCCGCAATCTCGATGTCTACGCCGCGGACCTGGAAAGGGTGGAAGTGCTTTCCGGCCCCCAGGGCACCCTGTTCGGTGCCAGTTCCCAGGCGGGCAACGTGAGATTGATTACCGCCAAACCCGATCTCGAAGCCTTTTCCTCCCGGGTTTCCGTGGGCGCTTCGGCCACCGCCAATGGCGCTCCCGGCGCCAGGGCCGAAGCCGTGCTCAACCTGCCGGTGAACAATGATTTCGCCCTGCGGGGAGTCGTCTATTCGGACTATCAGGGCGGTTATATCGACAATATGCCGGGGGAAATCGACGTTTCCCGCTCGCGCCGCTTCGAACCCGCCGATCTCGTGCGCAGCAATGGCGTTCCACTCGGCGTCGCCGGGGAAGGTTTCCAGGCCGGGGCGAACCTTTCGGCGGTCAACTTCGTCCGCACCGACAATGCCGAATTTGTCGGGGAGGACATCAATCCCGTCAGCTATGAAGGCTTCCGCGTGTCCGGCCTGTACGAATTCAATCTCGACTGGCGGCTGACCCTGAGCCACATGCGGCAGCGCATCGACGCCGACGGCGTATTCCTGATCGACCCCAATCTCGATGACGCCGATGAACTGTCGGTGCAGCGGTTCATCGACGAAGGCGCGGATGACCGTTTCGACAATAGCGCCCTGACTCTCGAAGGGCGCCTCGGCGAGCTCGAAGCCGTGCTCGCCACCGCCTGGCTCGAACGCGAGGTCGACAGCGTCATCGATTACACCGACTACCTCTTCATAGGCCAGTACCTGCCGTACTACATCTGCGACGCTTCGGTGACCTATCCCTCCGAGGCGCCCGCGGGGACCTGCCACGACGCCCGCACCCTGGTGAGTGGTAACACCAGGTCCACCGTCTTTTCCCGGGAACTGCGCTTCAGCACGCCCCGGGACAGTCGCCTGCGCTCCACCTTCGGCGTCTTCTTCAGCGATACCGAAATCCTCGAACTGAATGATTTCACCTATCCCTCATCAGTGAACGCCGAGAGTTTCACCCCCGGCGCATTCGGTTTCGCGCCCAATTACCCCCTGCCGGGCGCCTGGCGGCAGGACCCGGGGCCATTCCCCGAAGGCGTGGTCTTCCGCAACGATATTCGCCGCACCGATGAGCAATACGGGGTTTTCGCCGAAGCAAGCTGGGAACTGATGCCCGATACCCTCAGGCTCACCGCCGGCATCCGCAACTACGAAATCGATGTGGACCTGGAAGGCAGCGCCAATGCTTCCTTCGGCAATTTCGGCCAGACCGAGGACCAGCAGCGTTTCGGCGTCAACCTGTCCACGCTCTACGACGGCACGGGTACGGCCCTGGTGGGAGGCAAAACCGTCGCGCTGCCGGACACCGGCAATGCCAGGGGCAATATCCACAAGCTCAACCTGACCTGGACGCCACGCCCGGGCCAGCTTTTCTACGCCACGTATTCCGAAGGTTTTCGGCCGCCCCTGCTGAACCGGCCTGTGGGGGCGGGGGGCGTGGTGCCGGGGCTGGTGCGCACCGACAGACTGGCGAATCGGGAAATCGGCGGAAAGACCCTGAGCGCGAACCGCAGATTACAACTGAACTGGTCGGCCTTTGTGGAGACCATCGATGACCTCCAGTCCACGATCTTCGATTCCAATATCGTGAATCTGTACTTTTCCGACAACGCCGCCAATGCCCGGGTGCGGGGCATCGAAGGCGATTTCATCTGGCTTCCCGAATCCATCGGGGGCCTGAGTCTTGGCGGAGCCCTGTCCATCCTCGACAGCGAGATTCTGGAAACGATTTCCACCACTTCGGCCATCGCCCCCGCCGGCAGCGAACTCGCCAATGCGCCGGGCTTTCAGGCGAGCCTGCGGCTGCGCTATGAATGGCGCCTGGACAATGGCCGGGACGCCTGGGTCATGTCCCAACTCAGCCATTCCGGGTCGTCCTGGAGCGATATCGTGCTGATCAACCGCATCGAACAGGAGGCCTGGACCCTGATCGGCCTCAGCGCCGGCCTTGGCCGCGGCAACTGGCGCCTGGGCGCCCGCATCGACAATCTGGCCGACGAACGCGCCGTGTTGACGTCCTTCTACGGTAACGACCGCGAAAGGCTGACCATCGCCCGCCCGCGCAGCCTCGGCATCGAACTCAGCTACGAAATCTAGACATTTGCGGCATTGATCTCCTTCCAGCGCCGTCATCCTGCGCGAAGTCGCAGGATCTTCCCCGGTAGCCACTGCATGAGATTCCGCGACTCCGCTTCGCTCCGCGCGGAATGACGGAAGAAGGGGAAATTCGCGCTCTTCTTCTGGAACTCGCTCGGAAGCGCAAGATATACTGGCGGTCGAACGCCAACCGGTTTTCAAAGACAACAATACGGAGGGAACATGGAAGCGGAACCCGAAGCCCGGCGCGGCGGCATACGCTACGAACCCGATGAAAGCCCGGCGCCGGAGCTGGCCACCGGGCTGGGCATACAGCTTGCGCTGCTTTGTGTTGCCGGCATTGTGCTGACGCCGGCCATCGTTATCCGCGCCGCCGACGGCAGCGAAAGCTATCTCAACTGGGCGGTATTCGCCGCGGTGATCGTCAGCGGCCTGAGCACCATCATCCAGGCCCTGCGCATTGGCCGCATCGGCGCCGGCTATGTGCTCGCCATGGGCACTTCGGGGGCCTTTATCGCGGTTTGCGTCACCGCCCTGGTCCAGGGAGGCCCCGGCGTACTCGCCGCCCTGGTGATTGTCTCCTCGCTGTTCCAGTTCCTGCTTTCCGCGCGCCTTTCGCTGCTGCGGCATGTGCTCACGCCCATAGTCTCGGGAACGGTGATCATGCTGATACCGGTCACCGTGATGCCGATCGTGTTCGACCTGCTGCTCGATGTTCCCGAAACCGGCGACCCCGCCGCGGCGCCCATCAGCGCGCTGGCGACGTTGCTCGTGGTGGTGGTCATCGCGCTCAAGGCCACTGGCGTGCTGCGCCTGTGGGCCCTGGTGATCGGTGTGGTGGCGGGGTCGCTGATTTCCGCCCTGTTCGGCCTGTATGACGCACAGCGGGTGATTGACGCCGGCTGGATCGGCCCCCCCGCCGCGGGCTGGCCCGGCATCAGCTTTGCCTTCGGCCCGGTTTTCTGGACCCTGCTGCCGGGCTTCATCTTTGTCACCCTGATCGGAGCCATAGAAACCATTGGCGATTCGGTTGCGATCCAGCGGGTTTCCTGGCGCAAACCCCGGGCGGTGGATTTCCGCGCCGTGCAAGGCGCCGTGGGCGCCGATGGACTTGGCAATCTGCTTTCCGGCCTGCTGGGAACCGTGCCGAACACGACCTATTCCTCAAGCGTTGCCGTTACCGAACTGACCGGCGTGGCTTCGCGCCGGGTGGGCATCGCCCTGGGCCTGACTTTTCTTGTGGTGGCGTTTTCCCCGAAGTTTCTCGCCATCATTCTCGCCGTGCCGGGCCCGGTGGTGGCGGCCTATACCTCGGTGTTGCTGGCGATGCTCTTCGTGCTGGGCATGAAAATCGTGATCCAGCATGGGGTGGATTACCGGGGCAGCGTGATTGTGGGGGTTTCGTTCTGGATCGGCGTCGGTTGCCAGAACAATCTGATATTCCCCGAAATCCTTTCCGGTTTTGCCGGCGGCCTGTTGCAGAACGGCATGACGGCGGGCGGGCTCAGCGCGATCCTCATGAACGGCTTCGTGCTGGCGGCTTCCCCGCGCCGCCGGCAGCTTGAATTGCCCCTGGCCACGGCTTCGCTGCCCCAGGTGCGCGAATTCCTGGCGCTTTTCATTGCCCGCAACGGCATGGGGGAACCGCTTTCGAGCCGGCTCGAACTTGCCAGCGAGGAAACCCTGTTGACGCTGATGGATGAAAGCGGCGCCGCCGGTCCGCCCCGCAGCCTGCGCATCGCCATCTGGCGCGATGGCGGCGAAGCCGTACTCGAATTCATCGCCTCCCCGGGCGGGGAAAACATCGAAAATCTGATCACGGTGATCAAGGACGGCCCCTCGGAGCCGTCGGTGGACCGGGAGGTGTCCCTGCGCCTGCTGCGGCACGCCGCTTCTTCGGTCAATCACCAGCAATATCACAATGTCGATATCGTCACGGTGCGGGTGCGGGGTAATTAGGGCTCATCGCGGTCGATCAAAGGCCAGGGAGAAAAACAGGCTGTTCATGAACAGTTTGTTGGTGCCGAAGAAATATGCGCGGAAATTGGGGTTGTCGGCAAACAGGATGACACTGCCGTTGCCGTGCCGCTCGGCGATGGCCATGGCTTTCCCCGCCAGCGCCGCCTGATTTTCGGCTGAAGCGAAACCGGACAGCAGGGCGTTTTCGGGAATCCGGATCAGGCTCGCCCAGGGGTTTTCCGGAGGGTCGAAAGCAATCAGTGAATTGCGGTGGCTGGCGATGGCGCGATCATCGATGCCAAAGCCGATGGGGTGGGTGTTGTCCAGGTCCCCGAGCATGATGGCGCCGCCGATGATGTCCTGGGCCTCGATATCGTCCTTGTCGGCATAGTCGAATCGTTCCGTCGCGACTTCCGTTTCTCCGGGGCTTTCCCCTGATGCGCCGCCGGGATAGAGAATCCGGTCATGGGCCCAGCGCGCACCCTGGCGGATGCCCACGAGGCTGCCTCCCCGCCTGACCCAGCGGTCGATCTTTTCCGTCTGCCCGGACAGATCGCCGTGGTTGCCTCCCACGAGCACGATATGGCTGTATTCGCTCAGATCCAGATCGTCGAGATGCCGCTTGTCCGCCATATGCACCGGCATCTCCATGCGCGCATCCAATTGATGCCAGACCTCGCCGGCATCGTACGCCTGAATGCCTTCGCCCACGAGCAGCAATACCGTGGGCCTGGGAATATTGGCGAAGTTGGGGCCGCCCAGATCCATGCCCGCCACCGGCGTGTGGGCGCTGTCCACGGCGTGAACGGTAATCCCGTCCCCGGTGGCGATCCGGCGCGCCAGGGAGTGTATTTCCGCATCCGTCAGATCGCCGCCCTGCCAGCCGAGTGGAACGAGAATTGCGCCGGCGTCGAGGCTGACGGCTTCTCCGCCGCTGGTGGTGATGGTCAGCGGCCGGGTCGCCACCTTGGGCCGCAGGCCGGCGTCGAGCAATCGGTACAGCGCCCGTGGCGCATAGTAATGCGACCAGGAAAACAGGTAGGCGAAGCGGGCCTCGGCGGGTTCGGGAGCGCTCGGAAATTCGGCGCGCGCCTCAATGCCGATCACGTCCCCGCGAATCTCTCCCGCAGCGAGTGGCGCATAGGCGAAATCGAAAGCCAGGGGCAGGGTCCAGGCGGACACGTCATAGAAGGTTTCGTCCTCAAACTCGGTAATCAACTCGAACAATGCCTTGACCATGCGGTACTGGGCCTGGTCGGTTCGCACCAGATACGAGTCCCGGGCGGAAAAAGCGGTCCCGTCCACTTCCAGATCCCGGTTCAGACGCTGTACGCTGATCTGGTGACGGTTCAGCAGATCGATCGCGTGGTAAGCCCTGGCGGGATCTCCGGGCGAGGAAAAAACATAGGCTTTGACATCATCGTCAGCCGCGAGCCCGGGAGTTTCCCGGGAGAAATCGCGCTGGAATCGCAGCAACTCGCCGCGCATTTCCACCCCGGCGCGGATCATTTCCAGCGAGGTGCGGAACTGGGTGCGGATGTTGTCCCGGAACGACAGGACGCCATGCGGCGTGTCCAGCAGCCCTTCGGAGCCGGCCTGCTCGAAGAGCATGCCCATGCTGGCGTGCATGTGGGGGTAGGTCGATCCCTTGCCGATGTAGAAGTTGTCGTAGTTTTCCTCGTTGAAATAGAGCCGCTGCTCGCTGTCGAGCCAGGAGCGGGGGCGCTCGGCAACCTCGTCGAGCAATTCCATGGATCTCCGGGGGATGTAGGGAAAGGTGCGCTCGGGCGCTCCCGGATGGAAGTAATAGGTGCTGTTTTGCCCCATCTCGTGATAGTCCACGGTGATATTGGGTTTCCATTCGTGGAATTTCGCCACCCATCCCCGGGGCTCGGGATGCTGGAGAATCAGCCATTGCCGGTTGAGGTCGAACCAATAATGATTGGTGCGCCCGCCGGGCCAGAAAGTGTTGTGCAACTGGTGTTGCGGGTCCGTCACCGCCACATTGCCGCCGTACATGTGGTTCCACGCCGACATGCGGCTGTTGCCGTCGGGATTGAATACCGCAATGAGAATGATCACGCTTTGTTCCAGGGTGGCTTCAATGGCGGCTCCCCGGGCCGCCGCGAGATGGTAGGCCACCGCCATGGAGGAATCGGTGGAACTCACCTCGGCGCCATGCACGCCATAGTTGAGCCAGGTGATCACGGGCATGTCCGGAGCCACTTCCTGTTCGCTGGCGGGGTCGCTCAGGGCCACATGGGCGGCCTTGATCTCGTCGAGGCGCTGATGATTGGCGGGGCTGGTAATGGTGAGACCGAGAATGGGACGCCCCTCATGGGTGTGGGCAATGTCCTCCACCGTGATTCTTGGCGACAGTTCCGCCAGCGTTCGCAGGTATCGCACCAGCAGATCGTTGCGGGCGATACGGTGGCCGAGCGGGTGGCCAATCACCGACTCCGGCAGCGGAATATCCGGATCGTAGTCAATTTCGGGCGGGTAGAAGGGAGCCGCCCTCGCGGGGGTCTGCGCCATGGCCGCGGGGCACCACAGCAGAACCAGTAACCATATCGGAACCAGGTATTTCATCAGCATCACCAGAGGGGATCAGGAAAAAAATCTTGCGGATTGTCGCTGCCTCACCCTACAACTCCTTCACCGCCTGGATCAATTCGCTGGCGGCCTTCTGGCCGTCGCCGAAGAGCATTCTGGTGTTGTCGGCGAAGAACAGCGGGTTTTCCACGCCGGAAAAGCCCGCGCCGCGGCC
The DNA here is from genome assembly GCA_022819645.1 of Pseudomonadales bacterium. Taxonomy (GTDB): domain Bacteria; phylum Pseudomonadota; class Gammaproteobacteria; order Pseudomonadales; family Pseudohongiellaceae; genus UBA9145. Next base: position 11,016 of record JAJEGU010000075.1, on the reverse strand, counting down.
GCGCTTGATGACGATGACATTGTCGGCGTCCATGGCGTCAAGAATCGGCATGCCGTAGAGCGGGCTGGTCGTGTCGGTTTTCGCGGAAGGGTTGACCACGTCATTGGCGCCGATCACCAGCGTCACGGTGGTGTTGCTGAAATCGGCATTGATGTCTTCCATGTCGTAAATCATGTCGTAGGGAACCCCGGCCTCGGCGAGCAGCACATTCATGTGGCCAGGCATGCGTCCGGCCACGGGATGAATGGCGAACTTGACCGTGACGCCGCGCTCGCCGAGCAACTGCACGAGTTCCCAGATCTTGTGCTGGGCCTGGGCCACCGCCATGCCATAGCCGGGGATGATGATGGCCTGATTGGCGAATGCCATGAGGATGCCGGCGTCCTGGGCCTGGATTTCCTTCATTTCCCCAGGCCCGGAGTCGGTGCTGGCCGGCCCGGTGCCCACCCCGGCGAAGAACACATTGGCCACCGAGCGATTCATGGCCACCGCCATCAGATGAGTCAGCAACGAACCCGCCGAGCCCACCACGATGCCGGCGATAATCATGGCGGCATTGCCGAGCACATAGCCTTCAAAACCCACCGCAAGCCCGGTGAGGGCGTTGAACAGGGAAATGATCACCGGCATGTCGGCGCCGCCCACGGGCACGGTGATGAAGACGCCAAGCACCAGGGCCAGGCCGAAGAATATCGAGATGCTGGTCAAATCGGTGGTGAAATACAGCATTACCGAGAACAGCAGCAGCACGATGGCCAGCAGGGCGTTGACGATATGCTGCCCGGGCAGGAGCCGGCTCAGGTGCAGCCTGCCGTCGAGTTTGGCCCAGGCGATGATGCTGCCGCTGAAGGAGATGGCGCCGATCAGGGCGCCGAGAATCGCGAGAATCGCCACATCCGGCCCGAGATAGGCTTCCGCGCCACCGCCCGCCTCGCTGGCCTTGAGCAATTCCACGGCGGCGATGGTGGCCGCGGCGCCGCCGCCCATGCCATTGTACATGGCGATCATCTGGGGCATGTCGGTCATGGCCACGCGTTTGCCGCTGATCCAGGCATAGCCGCCGCCCACGGCGATGCCGGCCAGAATCAGCGAGAGGTTGGTGACGAAGTGCTCGCTTTCCAGCAGTTCCGGCGTGCCGAAGGTCACCAGGGTGGCGAGCAGCATGCCGAGCCCCGCCCAGACGATGCCGCGCCGGGCGGTCACCGGCGAACTCATCCGCTTGAGGCCGACAATGAAAAGTATCGCGGCGGCGAGATAGCTGGCGTCGATGACAAGTCCCATGGCTCAGCCTCCCGTCGATTCGCCGGGCTTGTTGCTGGACTTGAACATCTCCAGCATGCGTTCGGTGACCACATAGCCGCCCACCGCATTGCCCGCCGCGAGCAGCACGGCGAAAAAGCCGATCGCCTGCTCGGTGGTGGTTTCGGCAATGCCCAGGGCGTACATCGCGCCCACAAGCACAATGCCATGGACGAAGTTGGAGCCCGACATCAGCGGGGTGTGCAGAATCACCGGCACCCGGGCGATGATTTCATACCCGGTGAAGCCGGCCAGCAGAAAGATATAGATCGCCGCGAGTCCTTCAATCATGTGTCTGCTCCAGTGTGTTTACGCGCGGGAGGCTTGCAACCGGTCCCGGATTCCCGCGTGGTGGATGGCGCCGGCGTGGGTGACGAGGCTTTCGTTGATGATCTCGTCATCGAGGTTGATGTTGATTTCGCCATCGACCACCAACAGGTCGAGAAAGGCCATGAGGTTCTTGGCGTAGAGTTCGCTGCCGTGATTGCCCATCTGTCCGGGCAGGTTGACCGGCCCGTCGATAATCACGCCGCCGTGGTTTACCACTTCGCCCGCCCGGGTCAACTCGCAGTTGCCACCGCCTTCGGCCGCGAGGTCGATAATCACCGAGCCGCCGCGCATGCTTTCGACGAGTTCGCCGCCGATGATGCGCGGCGATGGCCTGCCGGGAATCGCGGCGGTGGTGATGATGACGTCGGCGCCGGTGATATGCCTGCCGAGCACTTCCCGCTGTTTTGCCTTTTCCTCTTCGGTCAGTTCCCGGGCATAGCCGCCGCTGCCTTCCGCCGTCACCTGGGTATCGACGAATTTCGCTCCCAGCGATTCCACCTGTTCCTTCACCGCGGCGCGCACGTCATAGCCTTCCACCACGGCGCCGAGCCTCCTCGCGGTGGCTATGGCCTGCAGTCCGGCGACCCCGGCGCCGATGACAAGCACTTTGGAAGGCCGAATGGTGCCGGCGGCGGTGGTGAGCATGGGAAAGAACTTGCCGAGATGGCCCGCCCCAAGCAGCACCGCCTTGTAGCCCGCGATGCTCGCCTGGGAGGAAAGCGCGTCCATGGCCTGGGCCCGGGAAATTCGCGGGATGAGTTCCACGCTGAAGGCGCTGATATTGCGTTTTGCCAGTTGTTCGAATCGTTCGAACTCGCCGTGCGGGTTGAGAAACCCCACCAGCACCGAGCCTTCGCGCAGGCTGGCGATCTGTTCGCCGGCGGGCGGATTGACGATCAGGCTGATGTCTGCCCTGCCGAGCAGTTCGCCGGCGCCCGCGACGATTTCCGCCCCGCTGAAGCTGTCATCGGCAAATCCGGTTTTCTCGCCGGCGCCCGCTTCAATACTGACCCGCATTCCCTTGCCCACAAGCCGCTTCACGGCATCCGGGGCCAGCGCCACCCGCTGCTCCCCTTCCCGCGTTTCCTTCGGAACACAAATCTGAACCGCCATACCCTTTCCCAGGCCACACCGCAATGTGGGCACGAAGTATAGCGGCAAGCCGCTTCGATGCAAGCGAGCCCGGAAATGCTGGCGCCCAATGCAGACTTGATGGGTGTCCCAGGAATCCCGAAATGAGAATTGCTGGAATGACAGATATTTCAATGGCGGCCATGCCGGGATTTGCTAGAATTGCGCGCTGGCCTGTAGCGGCACAGAAGCGCCTGACCGGGAATTTTCATGAATCAGCCTGCCAGCCGACGTCATATCGTCCTGATGGACACCACCCTGCGCGACGGGGAGCAAACCCAGGGGGTTTCCTTTTCAGTCAATGAGAAGACAAGCATCGCCCGCGCGCTGTTGCAGACCCTGGGGGTGGACCGCATCGAGGTGGCTTCCGCCTGCGTGTCCGAAGGCGAGCGCGAGGCGGTGGCGCGGATTTGCGCCTGGGCGGCGGAGAACGGCTGCGCCGGGCGTGTGGAAGTGCTTGGCTTCGTCGACTACAAGCGCAGCGCCGACTGGATTCTGGGCGCCGGCGGCAAGGTCATCAACCTGCTCACCAAGGGCAGCGAAAAACACTGCCGCAAGCAGCTCGGCAAGACACTCGGGCAGCACCTGGCCGACATAGAACGAACGGTGGAATACGCCCGCAGCCAGGGTCTTGCGGTCAATGCCTATCTCGAGGACTGGTCCAATGGCTATCGCGACAGCCGCGACTATGTCTTCGAACTCGTTCGGGGCATGTCGGGGCTCGGTCTCGGCCACTTCATGCTTCCCGACACCCTCGGCATGCTCTCCCCCCGGGAAGTCGCCGACTATCTCGGGGATATGCGGGAAGGCTTCCCCGAACTCCGGTTCGACTTCCACCCGCATAACGACTACGGCCTCGCCACCGCCAATGTGCTTGCCGCGGTGGAAACGGGAATCGACTGCATCCATTGCACGGTCAACTGCCTCGGCGAGCGGGCGGGCAATGTGTCCCTGGCGGAAATCGCCGTGGTGCTGAGGGACATGGCCGGCGTCGAACTCTCCATCGATGAATCGCGCATCGCCTCGCTCAGCGCGATGGTGGAGAACTTCTCGGGCAAGCGCATCGCCGCCAATACGCCGGTGACCGGCGCCGATGTCTTCACCCAGACCGCCGGCATCCATGCCGACGGCGACCTCAAGGGCAACCTCTATGTTTCCCGTCTCGGCCCGGAGCGTTTCAACCGCAAGCGCAGCTACGCCCTGGGCAAGATGAGCGGCAAGGCCTCGCTGATCAACAATCTCGATGAACTCGGCATCAGCCTCACCGCGGAAGAACAGGCCGCGGTGCTGAAGCGCATCGTCGAGCTTGGCGATTCCAAACACGTCATCACCACCGACGATCTGCCGGTAATCATCGCCGATGTGCTCGAAGACCGGGAACAGCAGGAGCAACAGGACGCCCGGCACGTGCGCCTGCTCAACTGTTACATCAATACCGGCCTTGATGTGGACAGCACCGCCAGCGTGCGGCTCGCCATCGGCGACGCCATCAGCCAGAGTTCCGGCGTGGGCAATGGCGGTTTCGACGCCTTCATGGACGCGACGGGCAAGATTTTCGCCGAATACGACTTCAGCCTGCCCGAACTCGTGGACTACGAGATACACATTCCCCGGGGCGGTCAGACCGACGCTCTCACCGAGTGTTTCATCACCTGGCAACTTCCCGGGCGCAAGCTCAAGACCCGGGGGGTGGACGCCAATCAGGTGCTTGCGGCGGTAAAGGCCACCCTGCGCATGGTCAATCTGCAGCTACCGGCGCGGCGGCATAATGCTCCGCCACAAGATCGCCAAAAAACCGCGTAGAAATCGTTTGTGAATCCGACCCGGGCCTGGCAAGGTCGGGGGTGGCGTAGCCCTGGTCGAAAACCGACTGCATCGCCTTCCACACATGGCCCGCCTCGCTCTTGAGGCCAAGGCTCATTTCCAGCAGCATGGCCACCGAGCCGATCATGGAATAGGGGTTGGCCACATTCTTGCCGGCAATATCCGGCGCCGAGCCGTGGGATGGCTCGTAATAGGCTTTTTCCGGCCCGAGACAGGCCGAAGGCATCAGCCCGAGCGAACCGAGAATGCCGCCGGCCTGATCGCTGAGAATATCGCCGAACATGTTCTCCATCACCATTACGTCGAACTGCCGCGGATTGAGGCAGAGATAGGTCGCCGCAGCGTCCACCAGGATATGCCGTACCTCCACCTCGGGGAACTCCCGCCCCACCTCGCCAAGCACTTCATTCCACAGCACGCTGGACTTGAGCACGTTGCTCTTGTGGATATTGTGCAGCACCTTTTTCCTGCTCCGGGCCGTCTCGAAAGCGACCCGGGCAATGCGCCCGATCTGCTCCTCGTCATAGTCGAGACTTTCCTTGACATATCTCTTGCCCGCGGCGTTGCGACCGCTCTCCTTGGTGCCGAAGTACAGCCCCCCGACAAGCTCCCGGATTATCATGATATCGATGCCGCCGGCGATGATTTCCGGTTTCAGCGGCGAGAAATGCGTCAGCCCTCCGGCCAGCCGCACCGGGCGGAAATTGGCAAAGGTGTCGAAGCGCCGTCGCAGGGGCAGCAGGGCGCCGCGCTCGGGACGCATGTCCACGGGGATTTTCCCGGTCTGCTCGTGGTTGAGCCCGATAGGACCCTTGAGGATTGCTTCGGCCCGGTCGCACAGATCCCGGGTTTCCCGGGGAAAAGCGTCGCCGTGGCTGAACCAGGCCCCGGCGCCGAATGCGCCATGGACGAGTTCGAGTCGCAGTTCATTGCGGGATTCCGCAATCCGCAGAACCTTGACGGCCTCGGCCATGATTTCCGGCCCGATGCCGTCCCCGTCGAGCAGGGCGATGGTGTATGAAGACATGTGTTTTCCTGATTGTGGCGGGTGGAGCGGAGCGGATTATGCATCAGCCACAAGTTCGGCGGTAGCGATGAATTCCTTGCGCTGATCCGGAAACGCCAGGCTCCACGCCCCCACGCTGTTTTGCCGGACAATCCATAACGGCTATCATGCCGGCGAGCGGGAGCGGATTTCGTGAAGCAGATTGAAAGGATCGCGGTGGTGGGCGGCGGCAGTTTTGGCACCGTGATCGCCAACATCACCGCCAGAAACGGCTGCGATGTCAGTTTCTGGATGCGCAGCGACGAACTCGTCCGGGATGTCAATCACCGGCGCGAAAATCCGCAGTATCTGCCCGGTTATGAAATCAGTCCCAGGGTTGTCGCCTTGGACGACATGACTTCCGCAGTGGCCGATGCGGAGCTGATCTTCGTCGCGGTGCCGAGTTCGAGTTTCCGCCCGGTGGTTCGGGAAATGCTCCTCCACGCCAGGCCGGACGCCATGCTCGTCAGCGGCACCAAGGGCATCGAGGCGGACAGCTTCCTGCTCATGAGCCAGATTCTGCGCCAGGAGGCTCCGGCCGCCCGGGTGGGCGTACTCAGCGGACCCAACCTCGCCCGGGAAATCGCAGCCGGGCATCTCACCGGCACGGTCATCGCCAGCGAAGACGAGGCCGTGCGCGAGAATGTGCGCAGCCTGCTGCGCTCGGAATCCTTCCGGGTCTATACCAATGACGACATGCTCGGAGTGGAGCTCGGCGGTTCGCTGAAGAACATTTACGCCATTATCGCCGGCATCGCCGCCGCCCTGGGCATGGGCCATAACACCAACAGCATGCTGGTAACCCGGGCATTGACCGAAATGGCCCGCTTCGGCCGCGAACTCGGTGCCGACCCCATGACCTTCCTCGGCCTGTCCGGCGTGGGCGACCTCGTGGTAACGAGTTCGACCCCGCTCAGCCGCAACTACCGTATCGGCTTCGCCCTTGGCAAGGGCAGGAGCGTGGAACAGGCAATCAGGGAAGTGGAACAGGTTGCGGAAGGCGTCAACACCGTTAAACTGGTAAGCCGCAAAGCCGAAGAACTAGGCGTATACATGCCGCTGGCCCAGGGCCTGTACCGGATCATCCACGAACGGGAATCCATCGGCAGCATACTCTCCTCGCTGATGCTCAGCGAACAGACCCTGGACGTGGAATTCGCCGCCAGCGAAGACAAGAGAGCAAGGTAGATTTATCTTGGGAATCGAAGCGGGGATTTGAGAAGGCGTCTGGGAAAAGATAGGATGCCAGCCCAGTTTGAAAACAAGAATAACAATAAATTTCAATGGGTTGGAAATATCGCGCTCAATGTGCAAACTGGAGTGGAAAAATGATGGACAATCCGAATGCGAGTGCCTGGAAGGATCCGGCGATCTGGGGGCGGGTGGTTTTCGCCCTGCTGTACATGTTGATTCTTGCCCTGGTGGTGGGGCCGCTGGCGATCATGCTCGGCCTGGTGCAGGGGGCGTTCACGATCGCCACGGGGGAGGACAACCGCAATCTGCGGGACCTCGGCGCTGCACTGGCCGGATATGTTCACGAGATGCTGCTGTTTGCCACCTGGAACCGGGAGCAGAAGCCATTTCCCTTCAGCGAATTCCCCCGGGTCGATAGTGAGGCCGCCGGGGAGGCGACTGAACCTGTGGAGGATGAAGCGGCAGAAACGCAGGCCGGGGAAACGGTTGTCGCGGAAGATGGCGGCGAATCCGACGCGGCTGGCGATGGCGCCCCGGAAAATGGCAGCGGGGACGAAACGTCCACCGAAACTGCCGAAGCAAAAGCGCCCGCAGGAAAAGTCGCCCGCAAGAAGAAGACAGGCTCCCGCGAGGCCGCGTCGGACGATCCCCCCGGTGGGGATTGAATCGCCCGATAGAGTAAGCTTGTTCGATAGAGTACAGTTGCCCGTTGGGCTTGAGTCGCCTTTTGGGAAAAGTCGAGATGCCGGTCAAATTTCTGTTACAGGCGGTTCGCTTGCAGGCTTTCTGGCTATTGCTGCTGTCGGCCCAGATTGCGCTCGCCCAGCAGTCCGACCACTCGCTGCTCAGCGGATTTCCCGATTCGGAAATCAGCGATTACCGGACCGAGCCCGAGGTCAATTACCGGGTCGTGCTCGGCAGTCTGCAGAGCGTTCGCGGCCAGGTGACTCCGGAAGCATCCGAGCGTTTGCGGGGCAGGCTGACGCGGATTCTCTACGAAATCTCCGACGGCTTTACCGGCCAGGACGTGTTCGACTTTTTTGTCGGGCAAATGCAATCCCGGGGCTACAACGAGTTGTTTTCCTGCGCCGGACGCGCCTGTGGCAGCAGCGAATACTGGGCCAATGACATTTTCGGCAACCGGATTCTCTATGGCCCGGTGCGGAACCAGTTCTATCTCGCCATGGGTTCCGAGCCGCCCGGGCGGTTCTTCATCTCCGCCTACGTCATCACCCGCATCAATCGCCAATTACTCGCCTGGGTGGAAATCATCGAACCCGAAGGAGGTCACACCGCCGCCTTTTCCGGCGCCACGCCGCAATCCATGCTCGATCAATTGCGAAGCAATGGCGGCCTGATTGTCCCCGGTCTGTCATTCACAGCCGCTGACGAACTGGAATCCGGCGCCGATCTCGACCACATCGTTGCGCTGCTGAACCTCGAGCCACAACTGCGACTTTACCTGGTCTCCCACCTGCGGGGGGAGGCCGGCCTCGAACAACTGCTTTCCCGCAGCCAGGCCCGGGCCGAATCCATCCGCCGGCGCCTGGTGGCGGCAGGCATCGACCCGTCACGCCTGTCGGCAAGAGGCCTGGGCCCGCTTTCCCCGCTATGCGCGGCGGAGAACTGTTCTGAAAGGGTTGAACTGGTCGCTCAAGCAATGCCTTGAGTTGCCGCTGCGCCGCAAACGGAAACCGGAAAGGCTTCAGGGCGGCCTACTTCAACAGCGACAATAACTCGGCCCGGGTGGAAGCGCGGCTGCGGAACACGCCCAGCATGCACGAAGTGGTCATGACCGAATTCTGTTTTTCCACTCCCCGCATCATCATGCACATGTGCTGGGCCTCAGCGATGACCGCTACCCCCTTGGCTCCGGTGATTTCAAGAATGCAATTGGCGATTTGCTGGGTGAGATTTTCCTGAATCTGCAGGCGGCGGGCGTAAGCATCGACAATGCGGGCGACTTTCGACAGACCAAGCACCTGGCCATCGGGCACATAGGCCACGTGGCACTTGCCGATGAAGGGCAGCAGATGATGCTCGCACATGCTGTACATCTCGATATTCCTGACGATCACCATCTCATCGGAATCAGAGGGATACAGCGCTTTATTGACAATTTTATCGATGTCCTGCCGATAGCCCTGGGTAAGGAACCCGAATGCGGCTGCGGCACGCTCCGGAGTTTTTTTCAGCCCGTCCCGGTTCGGATCCTCACCGATCCCGGATATGATGGAAGCAAAAGCCTGGGCAAGTTCCCGCATGTCGTGTGTTCCTGTTTTCAGCAGACTTCTGGCCTGCCCGGTCAAATTTCTGGCGCGGAAGCATACCATCATGTCGCATTATCATGCCGCGCTCGCTTCCCCTTCCGGCATTATGGGCGCAGTCGCAGAGTGACAGTCAAAGGCAAGTCATGTTTCTGAGTGACTTCATTGAACAACTTGCCACGCGCTTCGGCGGCGCCAGCATTCATTGCGGGCATGGTGTCGACAATCTATACGATGAATCAGTGTATCTGGTTTTCGGCGCCCTGGGATTTGACTTCCAGCGCTCGGTTACGGAACAGAACCGGGAACTGCTTCCTGATGAGATAGCCCGCCTGGAGCGCCTTGTCCTGGCCCGGGTGGAGCGGCGAATCCCAGTGGCCTACCTGCTCGAAAAGGCCTGGTTTGCCGGATATGAGTTTCACTGCGACCCCCGGGCGCTGATTCCCAGGTCGCCCATGGCGGAATTGATAAACAATCGATTCGAAGGCTTGCTGAATTCCGGGCCGGGCAGGGTGCTTGATCTGTGCTGTGGCGGCGGCTGCATTGGAATCGCCTGCGCCCTGCAATTTCCCGCCTGTCAGGTGGACCTGGCGGATATCTCTACCGAAGCGCTGGCCCTGGCCCGGAAAAACATCGCCCTGCACAAGCTGGAATCCCGGGTGGAAACGCGCCAAAGCGACCTGTTCGCCGATCTTGAGGGCAGATACGACCTGATTCTCGCCAATCCGCCATATGTATCCCAAACGGAGATCGAACAACTGCCGCCCGAATACCGCCACGAACCCCGGCTCGGGCTCCACGGCGGCGGAACCTGTGGCGCCGATATCGCCATCCGCCTGCTAGGCGAAGCCGCCGGCTACCTCAATCCCAATGGCCTGTTGATTCTGGAAACAGGCTACAGCGCCGAAGCGCTCCAGGCCCGATTCTCCGCCACCCCGTTCCTCTGGCTTGATTTCGAGAACGGCGGGCGGGGCGTCTGCGCGATTTCCGCCGAACAGAGCCGGCAACTCATCCGCACCGGGCAGGATGCTGATGAAGAGACGCCTCTTCAGTTGGAGGTAAACTTGCCGGGGCATTGACCCGGAGACTGCCCCGGGCTGGCGGGTGCTTGCCGTCTCCAGCGCGGGATTTTAGGCTATGCTACAGCCCGATCTTGCCATTCTTGGCAAGCCGTTCGGTCCTGAACGTCATTCTGCGCGAAGCGGAGCGCAGTCGCAGAATCTCTTTGGAGAATCCGGGAGGTTGTTCATGCCATCCCTGGCGCGACATTTGTGGTTTCGCCGCACCCCGGTCTCGACTTCCTGTCGAGCCGCTCGGGACTGCGCACGAAGCTGCGCTTCGTAAAACGCTTGCCCTCGCCCCTAAAAGAGCTTTGCTCTTTTTCGGCTGCGCCGACCGGGTGACAGCCCTTGTCGGGTCGTGCCTGCCATCCCTGGCGGGACTTTTTTGGCTTCGCCAAACCCCAGTCTTGCCATCCATGGCAAGCCGTTCGACCCTAAAAGAGCTTCGCTCTTTTTCGGCTGCGCCGACCGGGTCTCACCCATAATACGCGTCCGTGTCGCCGGTGAAGGTGAAGTCGTCCGCGTCTATTTGATCCATCTTGACGTCGTACAGGGTGATCATGTTGTCGTCGCCGAGTTTGATGATGGTCACGGGCCTGCCGCCCAGGCTTCCCAGGGAGGTGGTCTCGCGGATCTCCAGGTCCGAAAATCCCGATATGCCGCTGTAGCCGGAAACGTCGATCTTGTCGTTGCCGCCTTCCTTGGCGAAGTTGAAGATCGTGTCCTTGCCGCTGCCGGGGGCGAAGACAAAGCGGTCATCCCCGCTGCCATCGTAGAGCCAGTCGTTGCCCGCGCCGCCGATCAGGGTGTTGTTGCCCTCGATGCCGCCGACAATGTCGGCGTCGGCGCCGCCGTCCAGGAAATC
>JAJEGU010000047.1 GCA_022819645.1 Pseudomonadales bacterium | reverse complement strand
GCTGCAAATCCGCTCTCATCCACGCCCCTGGCCGCTCGATTTCGTTGCATATCCACCAATATTCGCCTCAATCGACCGGCCAGGGGCGCGGCGATAGCGAATTTTCGCTTTCGCGAATTCCTACGGCGCAGGCTCCTAGCTCCACCGAGAAATTCACCACGCCGGAATATTCGTCCGGGTCGTCGGCGACCACCGCGGTCCAGTGGACCGCATAATCGCCATTGGCGAGCGGTTCCAGGATTTCAATCATGAGATCGTCGGCGGCCATGTTGTGCAGGCCCCGCAGTGGAATATCGCCTTCCGGGCCAATGAGGCGCAGGCTGCTGCGTTCGACGTCAGGCAAGGCGCTGTAGTATAGCCGCAGGGTGCGCGGCATGCGGGTCTGGACCGAATCGGCAGCGGGTTCTGAATTCAGGATGGGGCTGTATCCCACTTCCCGGTCGCAGGCGGCGAGCGGCAGGGACAACAGGGCGGCAATCAGCAGGCGGCGCATGCCGGCTTACCGCGTTTTCCCGCGCTGTTCCCGGGCCTGTTCCATTTCCGCCGCGAAGTTCGCAAGCCGCTCGCGGATTTCCTCCTCGCGCCTGCGTTTTTCGAGCAACAGTCGAAGCTGGTCCCGGGCCTTCATTTTCGCCTTGGGGGCCTCTTCCTCCGCTGCCACATCGCACTGCTTTGCTGCTTCGGCCATTCCTGCTAACCTCGCCGGCCATTAGGCACTGTTACAATGTGTTCCGGTGGACATTCAAGCTGTGCCCCGGAGCCAATGGCATCAACATATAGTGTTGAAATTGCGAAGTCAAACAATATATTGAGTTTTTGTTGCAAATGGAAGAACCCATGAAAACTGTTGGGAACGGGAATGCCGGCGGGCCGCTGCGAATCGGCGTCGATGTGGGCGGCAGCAAGATGGAAGGTATCGTTCTCACGCCGGCGGGCGATGTGGCCGAGGTGACCCGGCGCCCCACGCCGCCGGATTCCTATGCGGAAGTGCTTGAAGCGCTTGCCGGACTGATTGCGAACCTGCAACAGGGGCGCAGGCTCACGGTGGGTATCGGCACGCCGGGGGCGCTGACGCCCGGGCGGGAAACGATCAAGAACTCCAATTCCACCTGCTTCAATGGCAAGCCCCTGAAGCGCGATATCGAGCAGAAACTTGGCTATTCCGTAAAGCTGGAAAACGACGCCAACTGCTTCGCCCTTTCGGAAGCGCATTATGGCGCGGGCAAGGACTATCGTTCGGTATTCGGCGTCATCATCGGCACGGGAACCGGCGGCGGCATCGTCATCGACGGCAAGCTGCACACCGGCCCCAACCGCATCGCCGGGGAATGGGGCCACAATTGCGTTCCCGCCAGTCTGCGACCTTCGCTGGGAGCCGACAGGACCTGCTATTGCGGGCGTCTGAATTGCATTGAAACCGTGCTCTGCGGCGCCGGGCTCAAGCGCAGTTTTGTCGAGGCGGGAGGCGCGGCGGTGGAGGCCGCGGAAATCGCCCGGCTGGCGCGGGCAGGCGACAGGCAGGCGCTGGTCTGCATTGACAACTATTGCCGGCAGATCGCCCAGTGCCTCGCCACCATCATCAATGTGCTCGACCCGGAAATCGTCGTGTTCGGCGGCGGGCTGTCGAATATCGAGCAGATTTACCAACTCGTGCCCCGGATGCTCGGAGATCATGTATTCACCGACGAAGTGCGGACGAGGATTTCCCCGCCGCGCTTCGGCGACGCCAGCGGGGCGAGGGGAGCAGCCTGTTTGTGGAGTCTGACGGAAGCCACGGAGGCCACTGCATGAGATTCTGAGACTTCGCTACACTACGCGCAGAATGACAGGTGGGCTTCGCTGCGCGCTCCCCCTCCCGTCATCCTGCGCGTAGTCGCAGGGTCTCATCGGGAAACCTCTGCTTGAGATACAGCGGCTTTGTGCAGTATGACGGTGGCTTGGTCGCCGCATTCGGCGCTTGCCTGAAGTGTCAGTCGAATGGCTGGCGCAGGATGATGGTTTCCGCACGGTCGGCGCCGGTGGAAATGATGTCCACCGGGGCGCCCACGGTGTCTTCAATGAAGCGGATATAGGCCCGGGCGTTAGCGGGCAGGTCTTCGAGCGCACGGGCGCCGTTGGTCGACTCTCGCCAGCCAGGCAATTCTTCATAGACCGGCTGCAACTGCCCGCTGTCATCCCGCGCCGACCCCTCGCGATAGCCAATACAGACTTTGAGGCGCTCGAGCCCGTCAAGCACATCGAGTTTGGTCAGGCACAGGCCGCTGATGCTGTTGATCCGGGTGGCCAACCTCACCGCTTGCGCGTCGAACCAGCCGCAACGCCGGCTGCGACCCGTGGTGGAGCCAAACTCGTTGCCCCTTTTGGCCAGATGTTCGCCGGTGGCGTCGAACAGTTCCGTGGGGAAAGGTCCGTCTCCAACCCGGGTGGTATACACCTTGGCGACGCCGAGCACGCGGTCCAGATGCAGCGGGCCGAAACCGCTGCCGGTAGCGGCGGCGCCGCTGGTGGTATTGGAGGAAGTGACGAAGGGATAGGTGCCGTGGTCGATATCGAGCAGGGAACCCTGGGCGCCTTCGAAAAGGATTTTATGGCCCGCTTCCCGGCGCTGGTGCAGGATATCCACGGAATCGGCAATCATCGGTCGCAATTCCCGCGCCTGCCCGAGCATTTCATCCCTCGCCTCGGCGAAATCCACTTCTTCCTGCTGGTACCAGTGTCTGAGCAGGAAATTATGGTAGTCGAGCAGTTCTTCCAGCCGGGCGCTGAAATCCGACTCATTCCGGGTCATGGCCAGATGGATGGCCCGGCGACCGACCTTGTCTTCGTAAGCCGGGCCGATGCCGCGACCGGTGGTGCCGATTTTCCCGCCGCCCCGGTTGGTGGTTTCCCGGGCCTGATCGAGGAAAATATGCGAGGGCAGGATCAGGGGACAGCCACCACTGACCCTGACCCGGTCGCGTAATTGGAGGCCGCGCTCTTCCAGGCCATGGATTTCCCGCAGCAGGGCAGCCATGCTCAGCACGACGCCATTGCCGATGATGCACTCGACGCCGGCATGCAAAATGCCCGATGGCAACAGGTGCAGGACGGTTTTTCTGCCGTCGATGACCAAAGTGTGTCCGGCATTGTGGCCACCCTGGAAGCGGGCTACCACATCGACCCGGTCGGTGAGCAGGTCAACCACCTTGCCCTTGCCTTCATCGCCCCACTGGGCGCCCAGTACTACGAGGGTTTGTGTCATGCTGAAGTGCTGTCGCTCTTGATGATTCGAATGGTCAGATCGTCTGCACGACCCAGGCGCCGGACTGTCGCAGCAGGCGCCGGTCGCAGTGGAGTTCCCGCGCTGTGGCTTCATCGCCGCCGCCGACATCGGTAATGACGATTTCGCCACTGGCCCGCAGCGCCGCGACCTGGTCCCGCAGTGCTTCGCAATCGCTGTCCGGGGCGAGAATACCGCCGGCGCGGCGAAAACTCCGGGTGGTGAAGCGGGCCAGGGTTTTCAGGTCGCTGTCGAATCCCGTGGCGGGGCGCGCCCGCCCAAACACCGCCCCGATATTGTCATAACGGCCGCCCTTGGCCACGGCGCGCCCGTAGCTCGGAATATAGGCGGCGAAGACAATGCCGGTGTGGTACTGGTAGCCCCGCAATTCGCACAGGTCGAAGCTCAGAGGCGCTTCGGGGATGCGTTGCCGCACACCGCTTTCAATCGCCGCGAGTTCATCAAGCGTCGCATGGACCGCCGGCGGCGCTCCGGCAAAGGCGTCCCGGGCCTGGCCGGGGACTTCCTCCCCGCCGCTGAGCCGGACGAGCCGGGCAAGCATGGCGCGCAGACGGTCGTCGGCAACGCCGGCTGCAAGCAGTTGATCGACTTCGCCGTAGTCCTTGCGCTGCACTGCGCCGAACAGGGTTTCTTCGGCTTCGGAGTCCATCTCCGCCGCCGCCACGAGTGCGCGGTAAACGCCCACATGGCCAAGCACCAGGTGGACATTTTCCAGCGCCGCCTGGCGCAGCATGGCCCACATCAGGCAGATCACTTCGATATCGCAGGCCGCGCCGGCATGGCCGTAGAACTCGGCGCCGACCCGGATGGGCGCCCGGGAAGTCTGCATGCCCCGGGGCAGCGTGTGCAGCACGCTGTCGGCATAGCACAACCGCGCCGGGCCAGCGCGGTTGAGGCGGTGCGCGTCGATGCGGGCTGCCTGGGGCGTCATGTCGGCTCGGACGCCCATGAGCTTGCCGCTCAATTGGTCGATCAGCTTGAAAGTATGCAGATCCAGCTCGTGGGATGATCCCACGAGCAGCGAATCGAGGAATTCGATCAGCGGGGTAATGACGAGTTCATATCCCCAGCCGCGGTAGAGATCGAGAATCTCCCGGCGCAGGGTTTCCAGCTTGCGGGCTTCTTCCGGCAGTATCTCCTCGACACCGTCGGGCAACAGCCATCGGTTGGCGGTACTCATGCCAGTGTTCTCTATGGTCTAGGAGCCTGCGCCGTAGGAATTCACGGCTGCAAATCCGCTTTCGCGAATTCCTACGGCGCAGGCTCCTGGATGCACTCTTCAGTTGATCAGGAACAACAACAGGGCGCCGGCGCACATGAAGCCGAGGCCCGCTTGGCGGATGTGGCGCTCGGAAACCTCCCCGAGGCTCGCCAGTACACGCTTCCAGCCGCCCGGACTGATCGCAGGCAGCAGACCCTCGATCACGAGCAGCAGGCAAAACGCCACGGCGAGATCATGCCACATGGAAATCCACCAGGTATTCTCTGAAAAACTCCATCCGTGGAGTTTTTCATTATCGCACTTCCCTGTGCTTGGCCCCATGGAATCCGGCCGCCATGGGGGCGACGACCGGACGGACTGCGATTCGGAGTTATTCTGGTTCGCCGTTGTCCAGATCCTTGAGGTATCGGAAGTATTCGCTCTCGGGATCGAGCAGTAGCACGTCCCCCTTGTTGGCGAAGGTTTCCCGATAGGCGTTCAGGCTGCGGGTGAAGGCGTAGAATTCCGGATCCTTGTTATAGGCGTCGGCGTAAACCGCTGTAGCCTGGGCGTCGCCTTCGCCGCGGATGCGCTCGGCGTCGCGATAGGCCTCGGCTTCGAAGATGATCGCCTGCCGGTCTGCGTCGGCGCGGATGCCGATGGCGAGTTCGTCGCCCCGGGAACGCAGTTCCTGAGCTTCCCGGTTGCGCTCGGTAATCATGCGTTCGTACACGGAATCGCGCACGTCTTCGGGCAGGTCGATGCGTTTTACGCGCACATCAATGACTTCGATACCGATATCGACCGCCGAATCCATGTTCAGGTTCGCGGTCAGATCGAGCATGAGCTGGTCGCGTTCACCGGCGACGACTTCCTGCAAAGTGCGCTCGCCGATCTGGTCGCGCAAGCCGTCGTTGACGCGTTGCGCGAGCAGCGAACCGGCCCTGGACACTTCGCCCTGGGTGGAAACGTAAAACTGGCCCACGTCAACGATCCGCCACTTGGCGTAGGAATCGACTACCAGGGCTTTCTGCTCCAGCGTAAAAAAGTCCGCGGGCACCGAATCCTCTATCTGGATGCGGGCATCGAACTTGCGCACCCGATTCACCCAGGGAATCTTCACGTGCAATCCTGGCGGAATGTCGGCGTTCACCAATTCGCCGAAGCGCAACATGACGGCGCGCTCGGTTTCGCGCACCACGAACAGACTGTTGGCGACCACCAATAGCAGCAGTGCAACCAGCCCTAAACCGTAATACTTTTTCATGGTCTCACTACTCCACTTCTGCCATTGGGAAGGCGGGTCGCGTCAACCGCGCCGCCACTGGAAACGTTCGGCAGATACGGCGCCAACTCGTCGGCGAAATCCCGCCATTCCGATGCCGAGCGCGGCCTGGCCGCGCCTGTAAGGGACGTGTTCTGTTCCAGAATCTTGTCCAGCGGCACATACAGCATGTTGTTGCCGCCTTCCACGTCGATCATGATCTTGCTGGACGCGGTCATCACGTCCTGGATCGAATCGATATACATGCGCTGGCGCGTCACTGCGGGCGCTTTCTGATACTCAAGCAGCAACTGGTCGAAGCGCGAGGCGTCGCCTTCCGCCCTGGCGATCACTTCCTCCTTGTAGGCGTTGGCCTGCTCGATCTGCCGCTGGGCCTCGCCACGGGCCTCGGGAATGACGCGGTTGGCGTATTGCTGCGCCTGGTTCTGAGCTCTTTGCTCATCCTCCCGCGCCTCGATCACGTCCTCGAAGGCCGGTCGCACGGCTTCCGGTGGAATGACCTCGGCGACGTTGACCTGATTCACAAAAATGCCGGTGTTGTACAGATCCATGTAATTCTGCAGACGTTCATGCACATCGGCCGCCACGATGGGGCGACCCTCGGTCAGGATCTGGTCCATGAAATTGCCGCCGACCACGTGCCGGATCGCGGATTCCGCGGCATTGTCGAGACTGCGTTCGGGATCCTGCACGGCAATGACGTACTTGACCGGATCGTCGATGCGGTATTGCACCGTCACCACGATGTCGATGATGTTCTCGTCGGTGGTCAGCATCGCCCGGTTCTGATACTCCTTGGAGTTAAGTTCCGAGACGTTTACCTTGTTGACCTCGTCGATGAGCGGCGGGTTCCAGTGCAACCCGGGGGTTACGGTATTGTCGAGCACGCGGCCGAAGCGCAGTACCACGGCGCGTTCGGCTTCGTCGACAATATAGAAGCCCAGGAATCCCCACACCACCAGGACGACAACGAGGAGTCCGGCAAGCAGGCCGCCGGACATGCCCTTGCCGGGAGCGGATTTGCCGCCGCCGGAGCTTCTGCCGGAACTGCCCCTGGAGCCGCCGCCGAGCACGCCGAAGCGACCCAGCAGGTTGCGGATCACCTCATCAATGTCGGGTGGGCCCTGATTGCCGCCGCCACGGCGACCGCCTCCACTTCCCCAAGGGTCGGGATCATTGCCATTTTTGCCGGGTTCATTCCAGGCCATGGGAGTCTCCGTTGCAAGGCTTGCGTACGCGCCAGGAGCCTGCGCCGCAGGCTCCTGGTCCTCAAGAGCGAAATTGTACCGAATTTTGGGCGGCAGACACAGTAATATCCGCCGCCATGGTTTTGTCGAGCCCGACCCGGCAACCTTCCAGCGAGGCGATGCGACTGGCCTCCGCGGGGCTCAGGCGAGCGGTGATGTGGAAATTGCCACGCTCGTCCACGGCTTCGCTTTCGATGCAGCCCCTGGCCAGCAGGCGCGAGCGCAACCCCGCGTGTCGCGGCGGCAGCACAAGAGATTCCCGCCGCAGATCGTAACCAAGCCATTCGCCAAGCGCTGTGCGCAGCTCCTCCTCGCCGGCGCCGGTCAGGGCCGACATCCAGACCCGCAGCGGGCGGCCGTGGGTGTCCCGGTCGATTCGCGGCCCAAGCTCCGGGCACAGGTCGATCTTGTTGCAGACCACAAGCTGGGGAATGTCACCGGCGCCGATTTCGGCAAGTACTTCCTGCACCTGCTCGATGCGCTCGCCGCGTCTGGCGCCCGCGGCATCCACCACGTGAATCAGCAACTGGGCCGCCACGGTCTCCTCCAGGGTGGCCTTGAAGGCTTCCACCAACTGGTGCGGCAGGTGGCTGATGAAGCCCACGGTATCCGCCAGGACCGCCGTGCCCACAGCCGGCAGGCTGATGCGCCGCAGCCGCGGGTCCAGGGTGGCGAACAACTGGTCGGCGGCGTAGTCGCTGGCGCCAGTAAGGCGATTGAACAGCGAAGTCTTGCCGGCATTGGTGTAGCCCACCAGGGAAATCGTCGGCAATTCCGCCCGCTGGCGCGCATTACGACCGAGTTCGCGGCGGCAGTGGACCCGGTCCAGGCTCTTGCGAATCGACTTGATGCGCTGGCCGATCATGCGCTGGTCCAGTTCAAGCTGCTTTTCCCCGGCGCCACGCAGGCCGATGCCGCCTTTCTGCCGGTCGAGATGCGACCAGCCCCGCTTGAGGCGGGTGCTCAGATGGCGCAACTGGGCAAGTTCCACCTGTAACTTGCCTTCGTGCGACCGTGCCCGCTGGGCGAAGATGTCGAGGATGATCCCGGTGCGATCAAGCACCCGGCAACGCAATTCGCGTTCGAGATTGCGCTCCTGGCCCGGTGTCAGGACATGGTTGAACAATACCAGGGCGGCACCGTGGCTTTCCCGCACCCGGGCGAGTTCCTCGAGTTTTCCCGAGCCGAGAAAAGTGGCCGACTCCGGCCGCTCCCGGGAACCGGACACGAGCGCAACCGGCTCCGCTCCCGCGGAGATTGCCAGTTCCTCGAATTCGGTCAGATCTTCCTGATTCTTCTCCGCAGCGATGTTGATGAACACCAGCACACAACTTTCGCCGGAGTCGGGCCGCTCAAAAAACAAGCCGAGGCCCTAGACCCGAAGCTGCGGAAATTCGCCGGCGCGAACCGGTGCCGACCTAGAACTCGGCATCATCTTCCTGGTCAGCCGCCGGGTGGCTGACCTGAATCTTGACCATTCGTCCGGGCACCACAGTGGAAATCGCATGCTTGTACACCATCTGGCTGACGGCATTCTTCAGCAGGATCACGAACTGATCGAATGATTCGATCTGTCCCTGCAGTTTGATGCCGCTGACCAGATAAATTGAAACAGGCACGCGATTTTTCCGCAATGCATTCAGGAACGGATCCTGTAAGCTATGTCCTTTGGACATTTCTTGTTCTCCAAAAATTCTGCCGCACCGTGCGCGGCTTGCCGGTTTTCAGGGAAGTCCTGTTCACCTGATTACCAGATTGTGAATGAATCTACAAATTGCAATACTTGATCCCGATTCCTTCCAGGATCACCGGTAAAACGACGCAACCCGGGCCAGGAACGAAGCCAGGTCAACTGCCGTTTGGCGAGTTGCCGGGTTGCCGCGACGCTTTTCTCCACCATTTCCGGATAGGCCGACTCCCCGGCCAGATACCGCCATACTTGCCGATAGCCCACCGATTTCATCGATGGCAGCCCCGGGTGAAGATCGTTGCGCCGGTACAGGCGCTCGACTTCCGCCACGAGCCCGTCATCAAGCATTTGCCTGAAGCGGGCATCGATACGCTGATGCAGTTCCGCCCGCTCAGGCGGATGGGTTGCGAAAAAATGCAGTCTGAAAGATATAGACCCGTTTGGGCGACTATTCCTTTCAGCGTGAATGCTGCTGATCGTTTTCCCTGTCACTTGCCAGACTTCCAGCGCTCGTTGCAGCCGTTGCGGATCATTGGGATGAATTCGCGCCGCTGCATCCGGGTCCACATCGGCAAGCCGGCGGTGCATCGCTTCCCAGCCTTCCCGCCCGGCCTGCTGTTCAATCTCCCGTCGTATGTCGGGATTGGCGGGGGGCATGGATGCAATGCCGTCTCGCAACACCTGGAAGTACAGCATGGTGCCGCCGACCAGCAGCGGCGTCTTGCCCGAGGCGAGAATGCCGCTGATTGCATCCAGCGCGTCAGCACGGAAATCCGCCGCCGAGTAGGGTTCCGCCGGGTCGCGGATATCGATCAGCCGATGAGGCGCCACAGCGCGGGTTCGCGCATCCGGCTTACCGGTGCCGATATCCATGCCGCGATAAACCTGGGCCGAATCGACGCTGACGATTTCCAGCGGTCGATGCTGCGTCAACTCAACCGCGAGTGCGGTCTTGCCTGCCGCCGTGGGGCCAGCCAGACAGAACACATCCGCCCCCCCTGGGCCTGAACTGCCGGACTCGCGCCTGGGTCTGGCCAAGTCGGAAGCCTAGCGACCGCGCAGGAATAGCTTATCCAAGTCCGCCATGGATTGCCATACCCAGGTTGGCCTGCCGTGATTGCATTGCCCGCTGCGTTCGGTGGCTTCCATATCCCGCAGCAGGGCGTTCATCTCGTCGAGGGCGAGCCGGCGGTTGGCGCGTACGGAGCCATGGCAGGCCATGGTGGAAAGCAATTCGTTCTGGCGGCTCTGGAGCCGGTCGCTGGCGCCGAATTCGAGCAGGTCCGACAGTACGTCGCGCACGAGTTGCTCGATATCGGCGTCTTTCAGCAAGGCGGGAACCTGTCGCACCACGATGGCTTCGCCGGCGACCCGTTCGAGTTCCAGACCCAGGGCGAAAAGGCTTTCGCAGTGGGTTTCGGCGCAGTCCGCCTCGGCTGCGCTCACCGCCAGCGGCAGGGGCACAAGCAGGGACTGCCGCCGCAGCCGCTCCTGTTCCAGCGCCTGTTTCATGCGCTCATAGGTAATGCGCTCATGGGCGGCGTGCATGTCGACAATGATCAGGCCCTCCTTGTTCTGGGCCAGGATATAGACGCCGTGCAACTGGGCAATGGCGTAACCCAGCGGGGGCGTTTCCTCGCCGCCGCCGAACAGCCTGGCGTACTGCTCCGCGAGTTGGTCCAGCGGCTGGGACGAGGCTGCCGGGGCGCCGCGGTACTCGCCGGGCGGCTCCCGCAGCTGCCAGGCGTCGCGCAGGGGCAGGGCGCGCTGCTCCGGGAAGCCTTCCGGCGGCGAGCTTGCCGCCGCCGCGGCAGGAGCCTCTTCCCGGCGGGCCTCGGGCTTGATGTCGCCGAGTTCCCGGTGCAGCGAGCGAAACAGGAAATCATGCACCAGGCGGCTTTCGCGAAAGCGCACTTCGTGTTTGGTGGGGTGCACATTGACGTCCACCGCCTTCGGATCCAGTTCCAGGAACAGCACATAGGCCGGATGGCGACCGTGGTAGAGTACATCGTGGTATGCCTGCCGAATGGCATGGCTGACGATCTTGTCGCGCACCACGCGACCGTTGACGTAAAAGTACTGCAAATCCGCCTGGCTGCGGGAGAATGCCGGCAGGCTGATCCATCCCCGCAGCAGCAGCCCCGCGGCGCGCTGCTCGATGGACACCGAGTTTTCCAGAAAGCTGGGTCCGCACACCAGGCCGATGCGGCGGCGCTGTTCGGCCTCGGTGGCGGCGGGTCGCAGGTCATGCACGCTGCGCTGATTGTGGCGCAGGTTGAACTGCACGTCGAAGCGGCTCAAGGCCACCCGCTTGAAGACTTCGTCGAGACGGGTGAACTCGGTTCTTTCGGTCTTGAGGAACTTTCTGCGCGCCGGCGTGTTGAAAAACAGGTCGCGCACTTCCACCGTGGCGCCGACGCCATGCTGGCAGGGCTCAAGCGAAGCTTCCATCTGCTGGCCTTCGGCGCGCACGGTCCAGCCGGTCTCGCTGCCGCCGGCGGTGCGGGAAGACAATTCCAGCCTTGATACCGAGCCGATGCTGGCCAGGGCCTCGCCGCGAAAACCGAGGCTGCCGATGGCTTCCAGGTCTTCCAGCGCGGCAATCTTGCTGGTGGCGTGGCGGCTAAGGGCTAGTGCAAGATCGTCTTTGTGGATGCCGCTGCCATCATCGCGCACCCGCAGCAGCTTCTTGCCGCCCTGCTCCACCTCGATATCGATCCGCCGGGCGCCGGCGTCGAGGCTGTTTTCGAGCATTTCCTTTAGCACCGAAGCCGGGCGCTCCACCACCTCACCGGCGGCAATCTGGTTGGCCAGGCGCGGACTCAATCGGTTAATGCGATTCATTACCGGGGAATTTTCAGTTCCCTGCCTACTTCGATACTGTTGCCGGCAAGCTGATTCAGTTCACGCAGGCGGGGCAGGCTTACCGAATAGTGCTCGGCGATGGCGGATAGTGTATCACCGCGCCTCACCACATGGGTAATGATTTCCGGCTCTTCACCGCCCGGGACGGCGCTTCCGCCCAGGGCATTCACCAGGGCGGCGGCCATGCGGTTCACTTCTCCCGGCATTGTGACGGTGCCCGAGTCCGGATTTGCCTTGCGCCAGGCGACCAGGGTTCCTTCCGGAGCCCTCTCTTTGAAATAACTCATCACGCCCCTGGTCATGGCGTCGGCGAGCCGCTGCTGGAATCCGGGCGATGTGAGGCGGGAAAGCTCGGCGGGATTGGTCATGTAGCCGGTTTCAATGAGGATCGACGGAATATCGGGAGAAATCAGCACCGCCAGCGACGCCTGCTGGACCCGGTCCTTGCGCAGCCGCGTCACCTCTCCCGCGGCCCGCAGGATATGCTTGCCGGCCAGCAGGCTCTGCTCCATGCTCCAGCCCATATGCACGGACACCAGGGCCAGGGCCACGTCGTCCTCGAATTCCCCGAGACGCAGGTCGCTGTCCACCCCGGCAATCAGGTCCGCGGCGTTTTCCTTGCGGGCCACCCGGGCGGCGTTTTCCCGGTCGGCACGGTCGCCCGACAGGGCGTAGATGGTCATGCCGCTGACGCTGCTTGCACGATAGGAGTCGGCGTGGATTGCGAGCAGCAGGTCCGCCCGGTTCTCCCGGGCGAGATCGGCCCGGCGCCGCAGGGCAACGGCGTAGTCGCCTTCCCGAATCATGACCGGGCGGTATCCGCTGGCGGCTTCAAGGCGTTCGTACAGATAACGCGAGACCGCCAGATTGATGTCTTTCTCGTAGTCATTCCCCACGACCGCGCCGGGGTCTTCGCCGCCGTGTCCGGCGGCGATCGCCACCACGATGTCGCGCATGGGGCCGGGGTCAGGCAGGGGGGGAAGAGCCGGTGGCGGGGAAACCATCGGCGGGACGACCGGCGCTGGCGCGGTTGGGCTTTCCGGCGGCGATGGGCTGTCGATATCGTAGAGATCGATGACCAGCCGGTCGCCATACTGGGCAATCGGCGGCAGCATGAATCCGCGTGGCGTGACGCTCGCCGCCAGCTCAATCACAAAGCGCAGACTGTCCCCGGACGATTCCTCCAGCCCCAGGCCGGTAACCGGACCTTCCGCCGGCGCCAGCCCGGCCAGGCCGGCAAAAGACCGGGCCAGACTGGAGTCTTCCAGATCGATGAGCAATTGACCGACTTCATCGAGCCTGATGAGGTGGTGTACCACAGCGCTGTCGAGATCGAACACGATCCGGGTGCGCTCCGGGGCGCGCCAGACGCGAACGCCCTGCACCTCGGCGCCGGCCGCCTCGTTGACGGGATACAGCAGCATTCCCAGCAGCCAGGCCGCGGCGGCAAAACTGGCAATCAGGCGATCTTGCCCGGGTCGCATGGCAGGATTTCGCAAATCAACTCCCCCTGTCCTGAATATCGACGCCCGGGAGCCTGCGCCGCAGGAATTCACGGCTGCAAATCCGCTCCCGCCCACGCCTCTGGCCGCTCGATTTCGTTGCATATTCACCAGTATTCGCTTCAACCGACCGGCCAGGGGCGCGGCGATAGCGAATTTTCGCTTTCGCGAATTCCCGCGGCGCAGGCTCCTGGCCGCATTTTCTTGACTACTGCGCGACCTGCCGCGGTGCGCGCCAGACACTGGAAACGCCGCCAGGCGCCGGCGCCGCGCAGCTCGATGTTGAGGTCCGCCGCGGGAATCTGCCCCCCGCCGCGCTCCGCCCATTCAAAAATGCAAAGGCTGCCGCCGGTAAAATAGTCCTCGGCGCCCAGAAATTCCACTTCGCCCGGGTCCGCCAGCCGGTACAGGTCGAAATGATAAATCGACCGTTGCGCGAGTTCGTATGGTTCCACTAACGTGTAGGTGGGGCTTTTCACCGGGCCCTTGAAACCGTAACCCCGCAGCACGCCCCGGGTCAGCGTGGTCTTGCCGGCGCCGAGTTCGCCGTGCAGATGAATGACCGTGGTCTTCCCGCTGCCGGCGCATGAGTCTCCCAGAGTGGCCGCCGCCAGTCGCCGGCCCAGGTCCAGCGTTGCGGATTCGTTTTCCAGTCTACCTTCGATCTGGTCCATGATTACCCGTTGCCTGCCCAGGATTGACGAGGCGGCGAATGAAGGGCAACAGATCGGTGGCGATCAGGCCCCGCTCGCCGGCTTCCTCCGCCGCCAGGTCCGCCGCTTCGCCATGTATGCAAACCGCGCAGCGCAGGCTTTCCCCAAGTGGCAATCCCTGGGCGTGGAGTCCGGCTATGATACCGCCGAGTACATCTCCCATGCCCGCGCTGCCCATGCCCGGATTGCCTTCGGAGCACAGTTGGAAGCGCGCTGGCCGGTCCGGCCCGCAAATCAGGCTGCCCGCGCCCTTGAGCAGGCAATGCCCGCCGAAGCGGCGCTGCAACTCAGCCACAGCCTTGAAGCGGTCACCCTGGATTTCCGCCACGCTGCCGCCGAGCAGGGCGGCGGCTTCGCCGGGATGCGGCGTCAATACCTGTTCGTCCCGCGGCTCCCAGGCGCCGTCGTCGGCTTCCCTGGCAAGCAGGCCGAGGGCGTCTGCGTCCAGCACCAGGGGGATACCCCGGCTCGACTGGGCCGTCAGCGACGCCAGCAGCAGATTGCGCGACCAGTCGCCGCGGCCAAGGCCGGGGCCTATGACGATGTTGCTGGCGCGGGCGAACAATGCGGGCAAGTCCACCCGGTGGTCCTCGGTGCCGGTAAGCATGATTTCCGGCCGCCGGGCCAGCACTCCGGGCCGATGACAGGACCGCGTCACCACGCTCACCAGACCCGCGCCGCTGCGTAGTGCCGCTTCGGCGGCAAGCAGGATGGCGCCGCCCATGCCGGAATCGCCGCCGAGCAGCAGCACATGGCCGTTGCTTCCCTTGTGGCTTGCGCGTTCGCGCCGGGGCAGGCATCCGGCAGTGGAATGAACATCGATGCGTTCGACTTCCACCCGGGGGGCATCGCTGTGCTGAAAGATTTCCTCTGGCGTGTCGAGGTCGGCGAATACGAGTTCACCGGTGTACTCGGGACCCTCGTGGGTGAGCAGGCCGCGCTTCATGCCGATGAAGGTGATGGTCAGGTCGGCCCGCACCGCGGCGCCGGGAGCGACGCCGGTATCGGCGCCGAGTCCGCTTGGCAGGTCTATGGCAAACACCGGCAGGCCGCTGGCATTGATCCACTCGATGGCCGCCCGCTGCTCGCCTTCGGCTGCGCGGCGCAGGCCGATGCCGAAAATGGCGTCCACAATCAGGTCGCAGCCCGCCCCAGGGCTATCCATGAATTCCCTGAAGGATTCCATGGCAAGCTGCTGCTCACCAGCCATGTTCCTGGCGCCGGCTGCGGCTCCGCTGAGTTTGTCCGGGGCGGCAAGGCTGACGATTCTCACCTTGAGGCCCAGCTTTGCCGCCAGGGCGGCGATCACCAGACCGTCGCCGCCGTTATTGCCCGAGCCGGTGAAAATCAGCAATCGACGCGCTCCGGGCCAGCGCTCCCGCAAACAGGCAAATGCGGCGGCTCCGGCCCGCTGCATGAGCGCAAATTCGCTGACGCCCAGTTGCTGCTGCACGAGCCGGTCAAGTGCGCGAACCTGCTCCGCCCGATAGAGGGCGCGAGGAATATTCTTGTTCAAGTGGGCTCCAGAGGGTCCCGCTGTCACGGCAGTCGACGGAGCCGCTGCCGCCAGGGGATCGATTTTACCGTATGCCACCGGAAGAGATCGGGCAGCGACTATATTGACGGTATATTTTCCTGTATTCAATTATTTTGAATAATTATTCTGTTTTCTTGTCATCCTGCGCGGAGCGAAGCGCAATCGCAGAATCTCCCCGAGGATTCTGCAAGTTTGAATCCACCCTCCCCAGGAGCCTGCGCCACAGGAATTCACGGCTGCAAATCCGCTCTCATCCGCGCCCCTGGTGCGAACTTGCCGAGCCGTTCGGCGTTCAAGGAATTAGGAAAATTTGTGACGCTGGGCCTATAATTCCGGGGCGCGCAAGATTGTTACCCGATTTTTACATCCGGAGTGTAGCTCAGCCTGGTAGAGCACTGCCTTCGGGAGGCAGGGGTCGCAGGTTCAAATCCTGCCATTCCGACCACTTGCAGAAGGACTGGAGCCTGGGGCTCCCTGGAAACCCGTCATGCCGCGATTGTCCCTGGGTTCGGCGGTCTTGTGGCTCTGGGGCCTGGCGGTCTGGCTGCCCGTCAATGCGGCCGACGAGAATTCCGGTTCCATTGAGGAGGCAAGCCGCCTGCTGCGGGTGACTGGCGCCGGCGCCATGTTCGAATCCGCCACCCGGGAACAGGCCCGGGAGATCATCCGCACCTATTCACTGATTGTTGCGAGTTCCGCGGACCGTTCCCTGCCCCGGGGCGTACGGGAAGCCATTGCCGAATGTTATCTTCGCAATTACGCTTGGGAGAATTTTGCCGAAGGCATCGCCCGCATTCTCAGCGAATACCTCAGCGACAAGGAAATCCGCCTGCTGATCGGCATCTACCAGAACGACGGGCTGCCGCCCATGGAAATCGACACCTTTCGCCAGACCGTGCGCAAGGGCGACGCCATCGCCGCCGCGAGCGCCGAGTATATCTACCACAACAGCACCGGCTGTGTGGACAGCGACGCCCGCCTGATCAAACGCTTCCTCAACAGCGCATCCCGTGAATCCTGATTCGGGACGCATCAGCTATTCTCATTTTGGCGCTCCAACCTTCATGTCATTCCGCGCGAAGCGAAGCGCAGTCGCGGAATCTCTTGCAGCGGCCACGCAATGAGATTCTGCGACTGCGCGCAGAATGACTGATGTGAGCGCGGCCATTGCCA
>JAJEGU010000011.1 GCA_022819645.1 Pseudomonadales bacterium | reverse complement strand
GCTGCAAATCCGCTCTCATCCACGCCCCTGGCCGCTCGATTTCGTTGCATATCCACCAATATTCGCCTCAATCGACCGGCCAGGGGCGCGGCGATAGCGAATTTTCGCTTTCGCGAATTCCTACGGCGCAGGCTCCTAGCTTCCGGGAATTATCAGAACCGCGGGAAATTGCCGCTGCCGGGGAAGCGGCCGGGGCCGGGGGCTCCGGGGAGTTGGTTCATGAGTTTTTGCAGATTGCCGCCTTTCATCTTGCGGGCGGCTTTTTGCATCGTCTTGTGCTGCTTGAGGAGGCGATTGAGGTCCTGGATCTGCGCGCCGGCGCCTTGCAGAATGCGGCGTTTGCGCGAACCGTTGATGATCGCCGGGTTGCTGCGCTCGCGCGGGGTCATGGAGTTGATCACCGCTTCCATGCGGACCAGTTGACGTTCGTCCATCATGCCGGCGGCGCCCGGCGGCAAGGCGCCCATTCCAGGCAGTTTGTCCATGATTCCGGCCACGCCGCCCATGTTGCGCATCTGGCGCAATTGCTCGCGCATGTCATCGAGGTCGAAACCCTTGCCCTTCTTGACCTTTTGCGCCATGCGGGCGGCTTTCTTCCTGTCGACCTTGCGTTCGGCCTCCTCGATCAGCGACATCATGTCGCCCATGCCGAGAATGCGCGAAGCAATTCGCTCGGGACGAAAGGCTTCGAGGGCGTCGGGCTTCTCGCCCGTGCCGATGAACTTGATCGGCTTGCCGGTGACATGGCGCACCGACAGCGCGGCGCCGCCCCGGGCGTCGCCGTCGGCCTTGGTCAGCACCACGCCGGTAAGCGGCAGCGCGTCGCCGAAGGCGCGGGCGGTATTGGCGGCGTCCTGGCCGGTCATGGCGTCGACCACGAACAGCGATTCCGCAGGCTTCAGCGTCTCGTGCAACTGGCGGATTTCCAGCATCATTTCGTCGTCGATGGCGAGCCGGCCCGCGGTGTCGACGATAAGCACGTCGACGAACTGCTTTTTCGCTTCCTTCAGCGCCGCGGCGGCAATAGCCAGCGCGCCGCGGCTGCTGTCGCCGGCAAAGAATTCCACCTCGACCTGGGCCGCGAGCGTGCGCAACTGGTCGATGGCAGCAGGGCGATACACATCGGCGCTGGCCACCATGACCTTCTTCTGCTGTTCGCGCTTGAGCCAGGCAGCGAGCTTGGCGACGGTGGTAGTCTTGCCGGAGCCTTGCAGACCGGCCATGAGAATCACCACCGGGGATGCCGCGCGCAGTTCGAGTTCCGCGCTCGCCGGGCCCATCACCGCTTCGAGTTCGGCCTGGACGATCTTGAGCAGGGTCTGGCCCGGCGTCAGGCTGCGGGCGATTTCCTGCCCGGTGGCCCGCTGCCGCACCCGCTCGATGAAATCCCTGACCACAGGCAGGGCCACGTCGGCCTCGATCAGCGCCCGGCGCACATCGCGCAGGGCAGCCTGCACCTGACCGTCGTTCAGGGCGGTCTTGCCGCTGAGGCTGCGGAAGGTTGCGGAAAGTCTGTTGCCGAGATTTTCGAACATGGCCCGACCCTGATGCCTAGGAGCCTGCGCCGTAGGAATTCACGGCTGCAAATCCGCTCTCATCCACGCCCCTGGCCGCTCGATTTCGTTGCATATCCACCAATATTCGCCTCAATCGATCAGCCAGGGGCGTGGCGATAGCGAATTTTCGCTTTCGCGAATTCCTACGGCGCAGGCTCCTAGCGTGCATTATAGCGGACTGTCCGGCGATGCCGCTGTTCAGGGCATCCGCCATAAAACTCGCTTCAACCGCTCGGAAACTTGTGCGACACTTTGACGTTTCCAGGCGCGGGATTTGTTGCGCCTGCCGGAATGCCTCCGCGAGCAGGGGGATTTGCCGAACTTCTGGAGCCACAACCCATGCCTGAACCCAGTTCGGTCGCAGGGCTGATTGCCATTGCCTGCTATGGCCTTGGCTGGACATTGCAATGGCGAAGGCTGCGCGGCAATGCGGATACCCGCGCTTATGTGCTGGCCGCCGGCCTTGCCGCAGTTCTCGCCCATGGCATGAGCGCCTGGGGAATCGTCCGCGACGGAGGCGGCTATCAGTTCGGCATTGCCCAGGTCAGCACCCTGATCGCCCTGGCCATTTCCGTGCTGGCCCTGGGCTCCAGCTTGCGCAAACCCCTCGACAATCTGTTCCTCGGGCTGTTCCCCCTGGCGATTCTGGCAATCCTGCTCTCCCTGGGCGGTGGCAGCAGTTTCCCCGGCGCCAGCCTCGGGCCGGTTTCCGGCAGCCATGTGCTGTTGTCGGTGCTGGCCTATGGGTTCATTTCCATTGCCGCACTGCAGGCGGTTTTTGTGTCCTGGCAGAACTACCAGTTAAAGCACGGCCGGGCCGGAGGGCTGGTGGCGAAACTGCCCCCACTGCAGGACATGGAAGGATTCCTGCTCGAATTGCTCTGGGCCGGGCAGGCGCTGCTCAGTCTCGCGATCATCATCGGCGCGTTTTTCATTGAAGATGTCTGGAGTCTCGATGGCATATTCCACAAGAGCTTCTTCAGCGTTCTCGCCTGGCTGCTGTTCGCCGTGCTGCTTTGGGGCCACCATCGCCTCGGCTGGCGGGGAACCACCATGGTCCGGGGAACGCTGACGGGTTTTGTGTTCTTGCTGGTGGGTTTTTATGGTTCAAAATTCGTGCTTGAGTATGTTCTGGCCTGATATCCGCAGAGCCATGCGATGCCTGCCGCCCCGAATCGTCTGGCTGATGTTCGTCTGGCTTGGCAGCGCTGGCGCCAATGCCCAGGACATGGCAGCCGCCCGGACAGCCTGGACCGAAGGAGATTTCCTGGTGGCGGCGGAGATCGCCGCCGGCCTTGGGACTTCCGACGGTTACGCCCTCGCGGCGGAATCACTCGCCACGCACGGTTATTTTCAGGGCGCCGAAGAAGAACTTGAAGAGTTGTATACCGAAGCAGTCCGCCACGGAGAAGAAGCCGTGCGACTCAACCCGGAAAGCGTGTATGCCCATATCCAGCTCGCCCACGCCATGGGCCGGCTCGCCGAAATATCGGGCGTTCTGGAAGCGCTTAACAATGGCTATGCCCAGCGCGTGCGGGATTCGCTGGAGGCCGCCGCGGAACTCGACCCGGAATCCCCACTGGCCCATTCCGGCATTGCCATGTGGCACGCCGGGGCATTGGACGAGGCGGGACTGATCGCGCGCACCCTGTTCGGCGCCTCCCGCTCCCGGGCGCTGGAACATATCGATCTGGCGCTTGAATTCGACACCGGCACCAAAATCGTGCTGCACGACACCGCGGTCGCGCTGATTCTGCTCAGTGAAAGGCGTTATGGGGACCGGGCCAGGGAAGTGCTGCTGGCCGCCCGGGACCTTCCCCCACTCGATGCCAGGGACGGGTTCATCCAGCAGAGCATTTTTGACATTCTGGCGCAACTCGACGACTGAGACAGCAGCAATTCTCAATTATGGCAGTGGGCGCGTTCACATGGGTCATCCTGCGCGCAGTCGCAGGATCTCATCGCGTGGCCACTGCAAGAGATTCTGCGACTCCGCTTCGCTTCGCGCAGAATGACATGCAGGTTGGAGTGCCAAAATGAGAATTGCTGCTGAGGCAGCGCGTTCCGGGGAGGAGACCTTTCAGGGATTAGCTGAAGCCTCGGCAAGAATCGGGATTGTCATGGCTTCGAATCTGGCCAGCCCGGTCATGCGGCGGGAAACGAGTCTGGCGCCGGTTTCGCTCTCGCAGGCAAGCGCGCAGTGATAGCCGCTGTCCGGCTGCAAGACCAGGAATCGCCAGTGAGAGTTCTCTCCATTGCGGAGAGTCACCCGAAACCTCTTCCCGTCCGTCTCGTTGCCGGCATGGCAAACCGCAATTTGCCGCAGGGAGGGAGCCAGGGCTGCGCCACGGGCCTTGCTCCAGGCTTCCTTGATGGTCCAGGTCCGGTAAAACCAGTCCGGGCGGGACTCGGCGGGCAATTGCATCATCTCGGACACTTCCTCCGGCTGAAACCAGCGACGGGCAAGTCGCTCGATATTGCGCGGTTTGTGGCCGTTTTCCAGGTCAATGCCCAGCCTCTGCAGGGGCCCGGTGGCCAGCACAATGCGATCTCCCGAATGCGCCAGACTGAAGCCGATCAAGGGCTCTCCCGCCGCCAGCGCGGGCTTGCCGCGCGGGCCGGTTTCGAATCGCCATTCCACTGGCGAACACTCGGGCGCAAGATGCGAAAGCGCCCCCCGCAGCAACAGGCGGCCCAGGGCGAACTGGCGTTGCCTAAAGCGGGAGCGGCAGGCGCGAAAATAGTCGAATTCCCTTTTGCTGAGCCAGGGCAGGCCGAGCCGCAACTCCGGGTCCGAAATATCGCCCGAGCGCAGATGCCACAATTGCAGTTGCAGCGAATCCTCGCTCATTTGCCGGCCTGAACGCCGAAGGCGGGCGGCGCGAAACGGGCGGCAATGAATTCGGCGAGCACCCGGTATTCGTCCCGCCGCGGATCGGATTTGCGCCAGGCCATGCCAATGCGCCGGCAGACTTTTTCCGAGCGGAAGCGGCGCAAGGGCAAATTGGTGTCGCCGAGCACATCGCCCGCCACCGCCACGGCGGGCAGCAGCGTCAGGCCGAGCCCGTTGGCGACCATTTGCACCAGGGTGTGCAAGCTCGTGCCCTGATAGACGAGATTGGTTTCCGCGGATTGCAGGTCGCAGGCTTCCAGGGCGTGGTCGCGCAGGCAATGGCCTTCTTCGAGCAGCAGCAGGGATTCGCCGCGAAGCTGGGACTGCCGCACCGAAGGCTCCCGCTCCAGGGGGTGGCCGGACGGCATGCAGAGCAGAAACTCGTCCTCGAACAGGATCGTGGTTTCCACGTCCCGCAATGGATAGGGAAAAGCGAGCATCAGCACGTCGAGCTTGCCCTGGGTCAGCATGGAGGCAAGCCGCGCGCTGATTTCCTCTTTCAGGTACAGCCGCAGCTTGCTGTAAGTCTGGCGCAGGTCGCAGAGCATTCTCGGTAGCAGGAACGGGCCAATGGTGGGAATGACGCCCAGCCTGATTTCCCCCGTGAGCGAGCCTCTTTCGGCCCGGGCAAGGCAGACGAAGTCCTCGACTTCCCCGAGGATCGTCCGGGCCTGGGCGAGCAGCCTCTCTCCCACCGGGGTGATCAGCACCGACTTTCGATTGCGCTCGAAAATCACGACGCCAAGCTGCTGCTCAAGCTCCCGAATCGCCGTGCTGAGGGTCGACTGGGTAACGAAGCAGGTTTCCGCCGCCTTGCTGAAATGCCGGTGTTCGGCCACCGCGACCAGGTATTTGAGCTGCCTGATCGATGGAATCATTGGACCAACTTGATCGCCCCCTCAATCAACTGGACCGCAATTATGAAACATGACAAGAGCTGTGTACCCAGGTTCCCCCGAAATTGTCAAAATTCTGCAATATTTCCCCGTACCTTTCCGCCGACAGTTGGAATTGTCGGCTAGAATTCCGGCGTATCCGCTCGATGCCGGCGCCCGATTACAATGATAGTAAAGCAATGACAATTTCGCCTGACGGGCCGGGTGCGACCCGATTCGGCTTGCCGTTCAAGTGTCTGGCGCTGGATCTCGAAGTCGCCAGGGACGGTTCGCGCATCGACGCCTTCGCTGCCGTGCGATCTAGCGACGGCAGCGCATTTCACAAGAAGTGCGGCAAGAGAACCGAACCCTCGCAATGGCAGCGACTTGACGCCTTCGCCAACGACGCCGATGTATTGGTTGGCCACAATCTGATCGACTTCGATGTTCCCTATCTGCGCGCGGCCGCGCCATCGCTGAGTCTGCTCGAATTGCCAACGCTCGATACGCTGCGGCTCAGTCCGCTTGCCTTTCCGCGCAATCCATATCACAGCCTTGTAAAGCACTACAAGGACGGCAGCATTGTTCGCAGTGTGCGCAACAATCCCGAACTCGATTGCCGCGAATCCCTGAAACTACTTACGGAACAAATCAACGCCTTCCGCGACATGGATCCTGCCCTGCTCGCCTGCTACCACTGGCTGACGACCAGGGACAACCAATCAAACGATGGGACACCCACCCGCGGGGGACACAACAGAAGTTGGATTGGATTTGATCGATTGTTTACGGAGATACGCGGTAAAGCCTGTCCGACCGAGACCGAAGCAAGCGACGCGATCGCGAACAGGCTCGATGGGAGTTCCTGTCTCACGCAAGGAAGAGTCCTGCTTGGCGCGGCGGCAAAGAACGGCTGGCCCGTCGCCTACGCTCTTGCCTGGCTTTCGGTCTCCGGCGGAAATTCGGTCATGTCGCCCTGGGTGCGGCACCAATTTCCCAAGGCCGGCGAGCTCGTGCGCTGCCTGCGCGATACCGCTTGCACCGAGCCGGATTGCAACTGGTGCCGGAAACATCACGACGCGAAAAAAGAACTCAAGCGCCTATTCGATTTCGACGGGTTTCGCCCCGAACCCAGGGACGATGCGGGCAAACCCATGCAGCAATCAATTGTCGAGGCTGTCATGGCGGGAAATCACGCGCTCGGCATCTTGCCGACGGGAACCGGCAAATCCCTTTGCTACCAGATTCCCGCACTTTCGCGATACGACAAGACAGGCGCGCTGACGGTTGTCATTTCGCCACTGGTGGCGCTTATGGCCGACCAAGTAACCAGTCTCGAAAATCGCAACATCGAGGCCGCCTCAACTATCAACGGAATGCTTTCATTGCCAGAGCGCGCCGCCGCGCTTGACCGCGTCCGTCTGGGAGATGCGGGCATCGTTTTGATCTCTCCCGAACAATTACGCAGCAGCACCGTGCGCAAGGCGTTGGCACAGCGCGAGTTTGGACTTTGGGTGCTCGACGAAGCGCATTGTCTTTCGCGCTGGGGCCATGATTTCCGCCCCGATTACCGCTACATCGCCAGATTTATCAAGGAGAACACCACGGCGCAAGCGGGGTACCAGCCGCCGGTATTATGCTTGACCGCAACTGCAAAACCTGAAGTGATCAATGAAATCCGTGAACATTTTCGGGAAAAACTCGGCATCGAACTGCAACTGTTCGACGGCGGAGCAAGTCGTGAGAACCTCGAATTCGTGGTCGTCCGCACTACGGCCAGCGAAAAATACCACCATATCAGCCAACTCCTCGCGTCCGATCTGCCGTCCGATATACCCGGCGGCGCGATCATTTATTGCTCCACGAAGCGTAGAACCGAAGAGATCGCGGAGTTCCTGAAAGAGCGAGAAGTCTCCGCAGATTTCTTCCACGCCGGGTTGCAGCCGGAATCGAAAAAAACTGTGCAGGAAGCTTTCATCGAGGGCAAATTGCGGGTCATTGTCGCGACCAACGCATTCGGCATGGGCATAGACAAACCCGACGTGCGTCTGGTGATTCACGCCGACATTCCGGGTTCACTGGAAAACTATTTGCAGGAAGCGGGACGCGCCGGACGTGACCGTAAAAACGCCCGCTGCGTTCTGCTCTATACGCCGGAAGACGTGGAACGCCAATTCGGCATGTCGGCCCGCTCCCGGCTGACCCAACATGAAATTCACGGCATTCTGCGCGCGCTGCGCAATCTCGACAAACGCAAGAAGATGCAAGGGGAAGTCGTGGCGACATCAGGCGAGATTCTCGGCGAAGACCACGATGCGGCCTTCGAACGGGACGATTTGACCGACGACACCCGCGTGCGCACCGCTGTCTCCTGGCTCGAAGAGGCAAGTTTGCTGAGTCGCGAAGAAAACCACGTTCGAATCTTCCCCTCCTCGCTGCGGGTAAACTCAGTTGCGGAAGCGGGCAATAGAATCGAAAACCGCATCGAGCCTGAAAGCTACCGCAAACAATTGCTTTCAATCGCCGCCAGACTGATCGACGCGGACCCGGTGGAAGGCATTACAACCGACGAACTCACGCAGGTCTCCGGAATGAGTCCAGAGCGGGTTCGCAAGGCGCTATACGATCTTGAAACCCTTGGCGTCGCCAATAACGACACCGCGCTGACCGCATTTGTGCATCAAGGCGGGGTGAACAGCTCGCGCAAGCGGTATGAGGCCGCCAGCGCGATGGAAGAATCGCTGATCGACCAATTGCGTGATCAAGCGCCCGATCTGCAGGAAGGAGAGTCGGAAAATCTGAATCTGCGCGTGGCCAACCAGCGCCTGAAGGATCTTGGCCACGACAACGCCTTGCCGGAACGGGTTATGCGGATGTTGCGGGGCCTTGCCGGCGACGGGCGCGAAGAAGCTGCCGGCAAGGGAAGCATCTCGACCAGGCGCCAAGGGCGGCAGGATACGATCAGGCTGACATTGAACCGCAACTGGAATGCACTGACTGAAACCGCAAAATTGCGTCGCGCGGCCGCGCAATGCCTCTTGCAGCACTTGCTTTCCCGATTGGAGAAAGGCAGTCAGGGTGTCGATCTGCTCGCCGAAACCACCTTGGGTTCATTGCGGGAAGCCATCGATTCCGATCTCGAATTGAAATCGCGGGCGAAGGATCCGCGGAAACTTATGGACCGCGCGTTGATGTGGCTGCACGAACAGGAAGTTATTCGCCTGAACAAGGGCCTCGCGGTGTTTCGCCCAGCAATGACGATCAAACTCGGCGACGACTGGAAGCGCGGTTTCGGCAAAGCCCAATTCAAACGGCTCGAACTCCATTATCAGGACAGGATGTTGCAGATCCATTTAATGGACGAGTACGCGCAAAGAGGAATCGAGGAGATCGCAGACGCCATTCAATTGGCGATGGAATACTTCGAGCTGGAACAGGAAGCGTTTCTGGCACGCTGGCTGCCGGACAGGAAAGCCGATATCAGCCGGCAGATGACGCCGAAGTCCTGGCAAAAAATCGTCGAAAGCCTGAACAATCCCGCGCAAGAGAAAATCGTCACCGATAATCGCGAACAAACCAGTGTGCTCGTGCTTGCGGGACCGGGTTCGGGCAAGACCCGAGTCCTCGTTCACCGCATCGCCTGGTTGCTGCGCTCGCGGCGCGAGCGGCCGGGAAGCATTATCGCACTGGCATACAACCGCCACGCGGCGACGGACATTCGGCGGCGCCTGCGCGAATTGGTTGGCGACGACGCCAACGGTGTAACAGTCATGACCTGTCATGGTCTCGCCATGCGACTCATCGGCGCGAGTTTCAGCGTGCAGGCGGGCGGAGAGAGAAAACACAAACCGGACGATGACAACTTCAAGGAAATATTGCGCCAAGCCATTGCCCTGTTGCGGGGCGAGGGTCTGCCGCCGGAGGAACTCGACGAAAATCGCCAGCGTCTGCTGGCCGGCTTCCGCTGGATTCTCATCGACGAGTATCAAGACATCGGCGCTGAGGAATACGCGCTGATCTCCGCTTTATCCGGTCGCACGCTGAAGGAGGAGCAGGATCGTCTGAGCCTGTTCGCGGTGGGCGACGATGACCAGAACATATACGCCTTTGACGGAAAATCCGTCGAATACATCCGCCGTTTCGAATCCGATTACGATGCCCGGCGCGCCTATCTCATCGACAACTACCGCTCCAGCGCCAATATAGTCGAAGCGGCGAATTCGCTGATAGCACCGGCCAGGCAACGGATGAAGCCCGACTATCCGACCCAGATCGATTCCGCACGGCGCGAAGACCCTCCGGGAGGAGCATGGGAAGAGATGGATCCGGTGGTGCGGGGGCGGGTGCAAATTCTTCCTTGCGACGATGCAGCGTCCCAGGCCCGCGCGGTCTTGCACGAATTGCGCCGTCTCGAAGAATTCGCGGGGCCGGACTGGGACTGGAGCAAATGCGCGGTAATTGCTCGCGAATGGAAATTCCTCGACCCGGTGCGGGCCGCTTGCGAACTCGAAGGCGTTGAAGCGCAGTTCGGCAAGGAACCATTCCGCGGCTTCTGGCGCTTGCGGGAAACGCAGGCGCTGCTGACATGGTTGCGGGCGCGAAAACCGCGTGTCGTGAAGCCGTCGGCCATATCCCAATGGTTGGAAGAACAAGCGCTGGGGCGCGGGGAAGAGCAGGCGCCGGGGCGCTGGAATGAACTTTTGCGCGAGGCGGTGGAGGAATATAAGGAAGAGAATGGCGACATGGAAACGCCGGCAGATCACTTTGTTGAGTGGCTGGCGGAATGGGGCCGCGACATTCGCGGCCGCCAGCGCGGATTGCTGCTGCTTACCGCCCACCGGGCCAAGGGTCTGGAATTCGATCACGTGATCGTGCTCGATGGCGGGTGGACCAAATGCAATTCTCGCGAAGATCGGGACGCCCCTCGCAGGCTCTTGTACGTAGCCATGACGCGGGCGCGGCAAACGCTCACGCTGACACGCATGGCAAAAGTAGCAAATCCGTTTGTCGACGAACTCGGGAAGTCGCCCGCCATCTTGCCCAGGGAAACGCCGGCCGCCTTGTTTCCCGGAGTCAAGGAAACTCCGGGAGATTATGTCGTGGGTAATGATCCGCAACTCACCGCGCGGTACCAGCGGCTGGATTTGGAAATGGTCGACCTGGGCTTCGCCGGCAGACAGGCGCCGCGCAATCCCGTGCATCGGATGATCGGTAATCTCCAACCGGGTCATTCCCTGGAACTTCGCGCCACCGGGGATTCTCGCTGGGACTTGTTCAACTCGTCCGGGCGACGCGTGGGCCGGCTATCGGCAAAGTTCAAACATCCCGCGGACGAGCGATGCTGCCGCGCTTCGGTATTTGCCGTGGTTCAGTGGAGCAAGGAGCAGTCGGAACCGGAATTCCATGACGGCATCCGCTGCGACCGTGAATGGGAGGTCGTCATCCCCGAACTCGTTTTCCTACCCGAAGAGTAAGCCAGACAGTTTGTGTTCCTTCGGCGGCGGCGCGCCGCGGCGGAGGCATGGGGTCGCCGGTCAAGGACAAGATCGATCAGAAATTCGGTATCGAGCAGGATCATCGCAAGTACTTCTTCGCAAGAGACTCATGACGCGCACCGCCGCGCTCCGCCGGGCTGAATTTTCCCCGCCAGCGGGTTGCGAAAGACGGTTCGTGATACCCGGCTGCATCCCTTAACAAGCGCTCAACGAGCGACGATAGCGACAATCCCCGCGACTTGGCGTACCTCTTGGCCACCGGCAGCAAATTCTCCTCCACGGTCAAGGTCAACTTTCGTTTCATTTTCCTCTCCACACTGAACACACATATACGGCTTGAACGAAAGAGTATACTTATCTTTTTGCGTCAACGAATTTCCCTGTTTCGCCCCAAGATGCTCCGGGGGACACCCATAGCGACGCCGAAAGGGACGTCGTCGTTTCCAAGTTCGTGTTCCTGCCGCAGTAACGTTCAAAACCGGGGACAGCTTGAACGCTGCTGGAGCCTGGGTTACTTTTGGCCGGCTTTCCGGACTTCTTGTTGCGAGGTTATCGTCATGATTCTGATTCGATCCGGCCGCCGGCTGATTGCCGCTGCCGCTCTGCTGTTTCTTCTGCCTGCGTCATTGGCGCTGGCCGACTCTCCCATCAAGCGAATTCATTCGACCAATTTCGGCATCGACCAGGGAGAGATCGAGGAAATCACGGCGCAAATGCAGGCCGCGGTAGACGGCGATTTTCTCAATGGCGCTCTCTTGCTGGTCGGCAACGGCAAGGGCGTAGGCGTACTCGAGTCGGTAGGTCTGCTTTCGCCGGAGAATCCCAAACCGGTAAATCAGGACTCGATCTTCCGCATCTACTCCATGACCAAGCCCATCGTCAGCGTGGCGATCATGACCATGGTCGAAGACGGGCTGATGGCGCTCGACGATCCGGTCTCGAATTTCATTCCCGAGTTCGCCGACGCCCAGGTCATCGATCGGGAGACCAGCGAACTGAGTCCAGCCCGGAACGCGATGACCATCGAACATCTGCTGACCCACGAATCGGGCCTGATCCAGGCGATTTTCTCGCCCGACAGCGAATTGGGGCAGATGTACGCCAGCGAATTGCGAGGAGATCTTTCGGCGCGGGAACTCGCCGCGAAAATCGGACGACTTCCCTTGTACTTCGAGCCGGGAACCGTCTGGCATTACGGTCATTCGACAGATGTGCTCGGCGCCGTACTCGAAGTGGCTGGCGGCCAGACTCTCGATCTTGTCTTGCAGGAACGAATCTTCGAGCCGCTGGGCATGGACGAAACCTGGTTCTGGGTTCCCGAGCGGGAGGCCTTTCGCATTGCCGAACCGATTCATGGCGCAGCGATGACCGATAACACCGTACCGCGTC
Source organism: Pseudomonadales bacterium (assembly GCA_022819645.1). Lineage (GTDB taxonomy): Bacteria > Pseudomonadota > Gammaproteobacteria > Pseudomonadales > Pseudohongiellaceae > UBA9145. Next base: position 8,685 of record JAJEGU010000011.1, on the reverse strand, counting down.
GCATGCTTTCCGGCGGCGGCGGCCTGAACTCGACAGCCGAGGACTACGTCCGATTCGCGGAAATGCTGCTCAACGGCGGCGAGTATCGTGGCGCGCGCATCATCGAGGAAGCCACGCTCGAACAAATGCTGGAGCCGAAAATCGAGGAAGACGTGTCGCGCGAGTACTACTTTTTCGGCCCTGTCGGCGATTGGGGCCTCGGCTTCCATTTGCAGCCCACCACCGACAATCCGGATGGACCATACAACTTCGGCTGGCGCGGCATCGGCGGCACGATCTTCATCGTGGATCAGGAGAATGACTTCTACATGATCTACATGGAACAGAAATGGGGCGGCCCACCGGCGCCTTTCAACAACAACATCGCCCAACAGGTGGTCTACGAGGCGATACGGAACTGACGGAGTGGCCGGGCCAGGATTTGCAACAAGGGAGTTTGAACATTGCGCCTCAAAGACGACGAGTTGACCCGGCTTATTCGGGGAGGGGAAGACACGCGAGTAGAATTCAAGGAATCTCTGGCGGGCGATGCCAAGACCAGGATTCGGGAAGCGATTTGCGCGTTCGCCAACGATCTGTCAGGCAGCGGTAATCCCGGCATTGTGATAGTGGGTCTGAAAGACGACGCAAGCCCCGCCAGGACTGTCATCAACGACGAGTTGCTCCAAACGCTTGTAGACATGAAAACCGATGGCAACATCGTGCCTCCACCTGTATTGATTTGCGAGAAACGGCAATACGACGGTCACGATGTTGCAGTGGTTACGGTCAGGCCTTCCGATTCGCCGCCGGTCAGATGCAAAGGCTTGATTCATATTCGCTCAGGCCCAAGAAGGGGAATTGCAAACGCCCAGGAAGAGCGCATATTGAACGAGAAACGCCGTAGCGCGGATCGGCCGTTTGACGTTTCACCGATATCTGGCACAGATCATGCCGAACTCAACAGGAGAATATTCGAGGATGAATATCTTCCGGGCGCGGTGGACCGTGAACATCTGAGGCAAAACGATCGAAGCCTGATCGAACGATTGGCGGCCGCAAAGATGATTGCATCGGTCGACGATGATCGTGCAACAATTCTCGGCCTGCTTGTTGCCGGCATCCGCCCTCGCGATTTCATTCCGGGCGCCTACGTTCAGTTCCTGCGTATCGCGGGAACTGAACTGGCGGATGAGATAACCGACGCGCTGGAAGTTGATGGGACGATAACGGATACAATTACCCGCCTCGAAGACAAGCTTCGTTCCCACAACCATAGCAGAGTCGATTTGATAAGCGGCGACCTTGAAAAACGGACTGAATTCTACCCTATCGCCGCCTTGCAACAACTGGTCCGGAATGCAATTATGCACCGGGATTACGAATCTACGAATTCACCTGTCCGCGTAACCTGGTTCGATGATCGGATCGAGATTCAGAATGCCGGCGGCCCGTATGGCGTGGTCACGAGGGAGAACTTCGCATTGCCGGGAATTACCGATTACAGAAATCCGAATCTGGCGGAAGCGATGAAAGCACTGGGATTCGTCCAGCGATTCGGAGTCGGTATCGCGAATGCGCAACGCCTGATGCACGAGGCCGGACATCCGAAGATTGATTTTGTGGTCGAGCCGGAATATGTGCTCGCAACCGTCTGGACAATCTCCCCGGGAGTTTAGGACTGCATCGTTATGGCAACTCCCGTACTTACTTTCTTCAACAATAAAGGGGGAGTCGGAAAGACTTCGCTCGTCTATCATTTGACATGGATGCTGTCGCTTCTCGGCGTACGAGTTCTGGCATGCGATCTGGACCCTCAAGCGAACCTTACCGCATTGTTCCTTGGAGAAGACGAGCTTGAATCCCTATGGGAAGATGGCGATGCTACGAAGACGATATATCAAGCCGTAAAACCATTAACCGCAGTCGGAGACATCAAGGATCCTCGAATTCACTTCGCGTCTGACACACTCGGGCTTGTTCCAGGAGACTTGGCGCTCTCAAGTTTCGAAGACAATATTTCCAGTGAGTGGCCGAACGCGTTGGGCGAAAAAAATCTGTACAGGCCCTTCCGGATAGCCACGGCATTTTGGCAAGTAATGCAAAAGACTGCCGAATCCATGAACGCTTCGATAATTCTAGTTGATGTGGGTCCTAACCTGGGCGCACTGAATCGTTCTGCGTTGATAGCAACAGATTACATCATTGCTCCTCTCGCCGCCGACATCTGGTCTTTGCAAGGATTAAGGAACCTCGGACCCACGCTCAGGCAATGGAGAAGTGAGTGGAAGAAGCGGCGCGAAAATTGGAACAATCCAGAATTCGAGCTTCCCTCGGGCGCCATGCAACCAATTGGGTATCTCGTGCAGCAACACAGTGTACGCCTTGGCAGACCTGTAAAGGCGTATGACAAGTGGGCCAAACGCATTCCCGAGGCCTATGCAAGATACTTGTTGAACCGTGACAATCATTCCTACCCTAATAGCCCAACTAACGACATCAACTGTGTGGCGACCGTTCGACATTATCGAAGCCTTGTCGCCATGGCTCAAGAAGCTCGAAAGCCGATATTTCTATTGACTCAGGCGGACGGTGCCATCGGTGGCCATTCCACCGCAGTCTCCAGTGCATACGAGGACTTCCGGAGACTTGCGGATTCGATCCAGAAACGCGCAAAGTTCGATCAGGCGTAACCGCCGACCATGATTCTGTCCAGGTGGGCGTGAACGAAGCCCGCCTTTCCTTCCCGAACCAGTTGTGCTGGCGTCATGCCACCAAATTCGGACAAGGTCCAGTCCGAAAACACTCACTGCGCAGTCAGGTCGTATTTACGCAGGTAGCCGCGAAGCTGGTCGTAGCTGAGTTTGAGAAAGGCGGCGGTCTTGCGCTGGTTGAACTGGTTCTGCCGCAGGGCCTGATTGAGAATCTGTTTCTCGTAATCCCGCAGGTGGCGGCGAAAGTCGATTTCGCCCAGTTGCGCCAGGTCGGGAACGGCAGCACTGCGGCTCACCCCTTCTTCCGAATCGCCACTCTCCGCCGCAGCCCCGCCGGCAGACGGCGGCGCAGGGCGCCAGGGCGAGGCGAAGGGGTCGAAGACCAGTTCCTTCACGAGCTTGCCGCCATGCTGGTAGACCGCGCGCTCCACCACATTCTTGAGTTCGCGCACATTGCCCGGCCAGGGCCAGGCGAGCAGCGCGGCGTGGACCTTGCGGCTGAATCCGGCGAAATACTCCCCGTCCATCTCCTTCACCATACCCACGGCAAAGTGTTCGGCGAGGATGGGGATGTCCTCCCGCCGCTCCCGCAGTGGCGGCAGGGTGATCACATCGAAAGCCAGCCGGTCGAGCAAGTCGTCGCGAAACCTGCCTTTGCCGGCAAGTTCCGGCAGATCCTCATTGGTGGCGGCAATCAGGCGCACGTCCACCGAGAGGGTATCGCTGGCGCCAAGCCGTTCGAATTCACCGTACTCAATCACCCGCAGGATTTTCTCCTGCACCGCCATGCTGGTATTGGCGAGTTCATCGAGAAACAGTGTGCCTTCATGGGCGCGCTCGAACAGGCCCCGGCGCATTTTCGCCGCGCCGGTGAAGGCGCCGGCTTCATGGCCGAACAACTGCGCTTCGAGCAGGGATTCACTGAGGGCGGCGCAGTTGAGCTTGAGGAAGCCGCTTTCCCAGCGGCGGGAAAGGTGGTGCAGGCGGGTGGCGACGAGTTCCTTGCCGGTGCCGCGCTCGCCCACAATGAGTACCGGCTTGCGCAGCGGCGCCACGAGAGAGACGTGTTCCTGCATTTCGAGGAAGCTCGCGGCTTCGCCGATCATGCGAAATGGGGAGTCCTGTGACATCAGTTCCTGATCCCGAACTTTCACTTCTGCTGCTGGCGCAAATTACCATAAGTTGGTTTTTTCGGCCATTTTCATTTAGCCACTGAATCAGTGATGCAGAATTTCCTAAATGAATTCAATGCCTTGGAAATTTTTCGCCGAGTTGGCACGGAACCTGCTGAAACGTAAGGGGAACGGCAAATTCCGTTCCGGATTGCAAGTTGGATTTCACAGGAGGAATCAGCAATGAGCATTTTTTCAAGACTGTCCGACATCATCAATTCCAATATCAGCGCCCTGCTCGACAAGGCCGAAAATCCGGAAAAGATGATTCGCATGGTGATTCAGGAAATGGAGGATACCCTGGTGGAAGTGCGCTCAAGCACCGCCCGGGTGATGGCGGAGAAGAAAACCCTGACCCGCCGCCTGGAGCAGTTGCGGGCCCAGGCCGAGGACTGGGAGTACAAGGCCGAACTCGCGCTCGGCAAGGACCGTGAAGACCTGGCCCGGGCCGCCCTGTTGGAAAAGGCCACGATCCAGTCCCGGGTGGAACTCACCGAGGCCGACCTGTTCAAGCTCGAAGAAACCCTGGACAAGCTCGACGGCGAGATCAGCCAGCTTCAGGACAAGCTCAACGACGCCAGGGCGCGGCAGAAAACCATCGTCATGCGCACCCGGGCCACGAGCACCCGGCGCGACGTGCGCAAGCAGCTCAGCAACCAGGCGATTGACAACGCCATGGATAAATTCGAGCATTACGAGCGCAAGATCGACCAGATGGAAGGCCAGATCGACAGCGACAATGTGGAGCAAAGGGGCTTGCAGGCCGAATTCGATGAGCTGGCGCGCGAGGAGAACATCGACAAGGAACTGCGGGAACTGAAAGATCGCCTGAAAGGCTGAGGTCCCGGACATGAATGTCTTTACTTTCATCATCGCCCTGGTGGGGATGGTTTTCGGATTTATCACCTGGTGGATCAAGCTCGGTATCGCCCGGAACAGTGGCGACGGCGACAGCCGCCGTAAACGGCGCCGGCGCAGGCAAAGAGACGCCGGCGACCCGGATCTTGACGCGCTGGCGGCAATGGCGGGCTCTCTCACCGAGCGCATTGAAGTCCTTGAATCGATTCTCGATGCCGAGGTGCCCGACTGGAGGGAGCAACATGAGCGGACCGAATAGCCTGCGGCTGAAGAAAAGCAACGCCATCTGGCTCGGCGTGTGCAGCGGCGTCGCCGAGTGGCTCGATGTGCCGGCGGCGCTGGTGCGGACGATCTTCGTCATCAGCGTCCTGTTCTGGCCCTCGCTGTTCCTGGCGTATTTCGCGATGTGGTTCTGCATGGACCGCGACGTGTTCCGGGACCGCACCTGGGACCATCTCGATCCGTCCCGGGCTTCCGATCATTTTCGCAAGGTCGATTACCGCAAACCCATCCGCCGCAATACCCGGGACAAGCGAATCGCCGGGGTCTGCGCGGGAATCGCCGATTACCTGGAAGTCAGCCCCTTCTGGATTCGCGTGCTGACGATTCTGTCGCTTTTCATCCTCGGCCCCTTTACCCTGTTCGGCTACATCGTCTGCATCTTCCTGCTGGACCCGGACCCGTTTCTGGAAGACGAGCGCAGACAGCGGAGGCGCCGGCGAAGATCACATTCCCGCCGCCGCGAAACCCCCGAACCGGATGAAGCCGAGGGCAAGCCGCAACGTAAAGGCGGCGCTGCCGAAGACTGCGCCGGGACCTTTCGCGATCTGGAAAAACGCCTGCGGGAAATGGAAGCCTACATGACCTCGAAGCGCTTTCGCCTGCACTGCGAAATCAAGCGCGCATGAAGTTCTGCCCCCACTGCGCCGGGCCGGCAAGCCGGGTGACGCCGCCGGGAGACGACCGACTGCGCGATTACTGCCCCGCCTGCGACCGGGTTTTCTACCAGAATCCACGCAATGTGGTGGGCGCGGTTCCCATCAGCGAGGATGGCCGGGTGCTGCTTTGCAAGCGCGGCATTGAACCGCGGCTTGGCAAATGGACGCTGCCGGCGGGGTTTCTGGAGAATGGTGAATCCACCCATGCCGGCGCGGTGCGGGAAACCAGGGAAGAAGCCGGCGCCCATATCCGCCTTGGGGAACAGACGCTGTACACCCTGTTCAATCTGCCCCGCATCAACCAGGTGTATCTGTTTTTCCGCGCCGAAATCGAAACCATGGGCCTTGGCTTTACCGGGGAAACACTGGAAGTGGAGCTGTTCAGCAAAGCCGAAATCCCCTGGGACGAACTTGCCTTTCCGGTGGTGCGGGTCACCCTGGAGTACTATTTCCAGGATGCGCCAGGTCAAAATTTTCCGGTACGCATGTTCGACATCCACCGCAGTCGCAATCAAATCGACCTGCGGCTGATCAGTTCGAGTCTTGCCCGGAAAGCGGGCACGACCTGACAAGAGCTGTCACCCGGTCGGCGCAGCCGACAAAAACCCAGCTCCTTGAGGGGCGAGCAAAGCCTGCATGGACGTATTTGCGGCACCCGCCGCATACCCTTTTCCGACCAACGAGATTTTTGATCCCAGCAATTCTCATTATGGCACTCCAACCTGCATGTCATTCTGCGCGAAGCGAAGCGGAGTCGCAGAATCTCTTGCAGTGGTCACGCGATGAGATCCTGCGACTGCGCGCAGGATGACCAATGTGAACGCGCCCACTGCCATAATGAGAATTGCTGATTTGATCCAGACACTCTTGAATTTCCCCAACGCTGCCCACATTATCCTTTCCAGTGGATGCTCATCATGAGGTCCGCCCTGTCGGCAACGACAGTCCCAACCATATTGCTTGATTGAGAGGATATGATCATGACACGATTTGATTTTTCGCCCCTGTACCGCACCACCGTCGGTTTCGACCACCTGTCATCCCTGCTCGATGCGGTGACCCGGAACGACAATGCCGGTTCGGGCTACCCACCCTACAACATCGAATTGCTGGACAAGGACAGCTACCGTATCTCCATGGCGGTAGCCGGCTTCAGCGAAGCTGATCTGGATGTTCAGGTAGAGTCCGATGAGTTGACCGTCCGCGGCCGCAAACCCGAGGAAAAGGAAGATCGCAAGTTCCTGCACCAAGGCATCGGCGCCCGCAATTTCGAGCGGCGCTTCCGGCTTGCCGACCATGTCCGGGTTCACGACGCCCGGCTTGAGAATGGTCTGCTGCATATCGAACTCGTCCGGGAAATCCCCGAGGCCATGAAGCCCCGGAGCATCCCCATCAGTTCAGGCAGTCTGATCGACGACAAGCCCCGGGCCAAGCTCAAGAAAGCGAGCTAGGAGCCTGCGGCGCAGGCTCCTAGTCCAGCACGTGGCAGAGCAGCCCGCTGCGCAGCTTGGGCTCGAACCAGGTGGACTTGGGCGGCATTACGCCGCCTGAGTCCGCCACCGCCAGCAAGGCTTCCATGGAAGTGGGATACAACGCAAAGGCCGCGCTCCAGTCGCCGCCGTCCACCCGTCGTTCGAGTTCCGCCAGCCCACGAATGCCTCCAACAAAATCCACCCGGTCATCGGTGCGCTGATCCATGATGCCGAGCACCGGACCGAACACCCAATCCTGCAGCAGGGCGACATCAAGCTGATCGCTTGCCGTCTTGCCAGCCAGCGACGCAAGCACATTTTCCCGCGGCCGCATTCGCAGCCAGCGGCCATCGAGATACAACGCAAACTCCCGCTCCCGGACCGGTTTCGCCGCGGCGGCCTCCACCTGGGCCACATCGAAATCCCGCTCCAACCTGGCCAGCAACTGCCCCGGACTGCGACCGTTCAGGTCACGCACCACCCGGTTGTAATCCAGAATGCGGATCTGGTCGTGTGGGAAAAGCACCACGAGAAACCAGTCCCAGGAAACGGGGCGCTTATCATCAGAATTGCCCGAACATCTGTTTTCACGCAATTTTGCCGCAGCTTCCGAGCGGTGGTGACCGTCGGCCACGTACAGCGCGGGCAATTCATCGAGAGCCTGCTGAAATTGCCGGACCCGATTCGTATCCGCAACCACCCACAGGCTGTGGCGAATGCCGTCAGCGGCGGTGAAATTCACTTCCGGCTCCGCCCCGGCGGCCCGGACAATCAACTCGTCCAGATCCATCCCCGCGCGATAGGCCACAAACACCGGGCCCACCTGGGCCCCGAGCGCATCCATGTGGGACACGCGATCCTGCACCTTGGGCGGCCGCGTCAGTTCGTGCTTTTTCACCAGCCCCTGTTCGTAGGCGTCCACCGAAGCCACTGCGGCGAGGCCGGTCTGGACATGATCGCCCATGGCCTGGCGGTACACGTAGAAGCTCTCGCTGTCGTCCCTGGTCAGAATGCCGTCGGCGATGAAGCGATCAAGGTTTTCCCGTCCCCTGGCGTAAACGCCTGGGTCCCGGGAATCGATGGCCGGGTCGATGTCGATCTCCGGCTTGTTGATATGCAGGAAACTATGCGGATTGCCCGCGGCCATGGCGGCGGCTTCAGTGCGGCTGAGCACATCATAAGGCGGCGAGGCCACCCGGGCGGCAAGTTCCCTGGGCGGCCGCAATGCCCGGAACGGTCTGGCAAGTTGCATGGCAAATTCCATCAAGCCCAAAGCGGGGCGCGATTATCGCACTTCGCCCCGGGATTTGCGAAAACCCGGGAGCCTGCGCCGTGGGAATTCACGACGGATTTCTGGTTTCTTTTGCTGGAAATCCATCTTTAGGGCCTGTTCACACTATGCGCTGTTGCCCTGTTGTGTCTGTCACGTCGCCAATCAAGGCGCGAGGAGCGTAGTTTGGTGATTCCAAATGAGCGAGTCGCAACGCCGGGTGGCGACGTGACAGACACAACCCGAAGGGCCGGGTCTCTTTTTCCTCCGGCGGCGTTGCCG
>JAJEGU010000022.1 GCA_022819645.1 Pseudomonadales bacterium | reverse complement strand
GAACGATTATGGCACTACATTGGCCTTCCGTGCTCCGGAAAGACCATGGATCAACGACTTGCGGACGGAAATCCCCGGAAAATCAGCGAAAAACTCCCCGTTCAGGCCTTAAAACGGCTCAAGTTGGTAAACTTGGGCTAGTGGGTTGATTTGCCCCCGAATCCGCGATTTTCGAGACCTGTTCGGGCTTGATGGTTCCACCCGGCCGGAAACCGGACTGTCCGATGCGGTTTCCAGAGACTGGGCCACGATTTTCGGGCGGTTTTTCCCGCGCGCGGGAGCGATCGGCGGATTGGGGGCGAACGCGTTCCCGGACCGGGTCCGCCCATATGGAACGCGGGTCTGTCATTGCGCCTATCCGGGTTGCAGTCTGGCCGCGGCGGTGTGGAACAGTTCCCGGTGGGGACAGGAACCGGACAGCAGCAGGCGCACGCGTCGGGTGTTGCGCAACACCACGGCGCCGATCTTCAGCAACTTGAGCCGGATCGTGCCGACATGGGCGTTGGCGAGTTCGCCGCCGGCGAGGGCGACGCGGCGGATGGCTTCGAGCAACACATAGGTCAGGGTGGAAAGCAGCAGCCGGTACTGGTTCGGCCACCAGGCGTGGCAACTGGTGCGGTCGGCGAACAGGTCGAGCTGCTGCTCCTTGATCCGGTTCTCCATGTCGCCGCGGGCGCAATACACCCGGTCGTACAGCCATTGCGGGGCGCCCTTCAGGCTGGTGACGATGTAACGCGGGTTGGCGCCGCGCACGGCATGTTCGGCCTTGACGATCACCCGCCGGGAGCGCCGCCGCCAGGACTTGGCGGCGTAGGGGAACTCGTCGAACACGCGCACCTTCTTGCCGCTGGCTTCGTGCCCCATGGCCGCCAGTTCCATGATGGATTCCGCCTTTTTGGCCAGCGTCGCGTTGCGGGCGATGCCAACGATGTAGTCCACGCGGTTGCGTTCGCACCACGACAGCATCCGCGGACGGCAGAATCCGCCGTCGCCGCGGAAGACGATCTTCACCTCCGGCCAGGTCTGGCGCAGGCGCCGGGTCAGCAAGGCCAGAATCGCCCAGGCATGCCGGGCGCCGTCGGAGGTGATCGCGCCGCCGGAAAAAGAGGCTTCCACGAGGCGGCCTTTGCAGTGTGGAAAAGCGATGGAATGCGGATTACAATCTGTCATGGGCGCAGTCCTTCGATATCGGCCTAACTAACTGAATTATATCGAAATATGGGCACCCCGCCCACCTGATCATGCAATATTCGGGCTGGGAGCCTGTGCCGCAGGAATTCGCGAAAGCGAATTTGCAGCCGTGAATTCCTGCGGCGCAGGCTCCTTGTTGTTCGCGAGAAAGCGTGCAGCCGAAGAATGTTCCACGCTTCACGGTATTTTGATTATGGTCTTGTCTTGGAGTACATCATGAATTCGTATCGTGATAAGGTCTGTTCTAACTGTAAGTTTTCCTAGGTCTGATAATTACAAGGGTTCTCCGGCTGATTCTGGTCTGGTGATCTGTCGCCGTCATCCTGCGGTAGTGCTGCGCGATGTTGAGAAGCTTGTTACTCGTTGACCGGTGGTTCCGGCCTCGTCTTGGTGTGGCGAATGGCAATCTGTCTACCTAGCTGTCTCGCGGCTATGCTCTCTCACGTTCACGGTTACGGTTGTTCGCGAACGATTCTTTAGTCGTTGACTACTCCCAAGCAGCGACCTACTTCCCTAAGTTCACGCGCTGCCCTGACGAGAACATCGTCTGGGTTTGCGCCCGCTTTAAGTAGCGCTTGTTCCATTTCGTTACCGCCGTATCGAATCGCGTTAGTGAGTGCTCGCGCTCCTGCTGTACCTGTGGCATCTGCGCCCAATTCAAGCAGCGTAAGTGTTGCGTCGGTTTGTCCGTATAGTGCGGCGGTTGCAAGCGGCGTTAAATCTGGTGAACTTAGTGCCGCAAAGTTTAGGTCCGCGCCAGCGGCGGCTAATGCACGGATTATTTCAATATTTCCCCTTCTTACAGCGACTCGTAAGGGTGTATTTTCGTAGCCGTCGGTGGTGACAATGTTCGGATTGGCTCCTGCTGTGAGTAGCATCTGTGCCATTTCTGCATTGCCGATGGATGCTGCATATTGTAGCGGTGAATAGCTGCCGTCTCTGGTCATTTCGTTAACGTCTGCGCCGGAATCGATATAGGCTTGTAAAGTTGGCATGTCGTTACGGCTGGCTGCCTCCAGGATGCCTACTACGTTGTTTTCAAGGCTTTGCGCGTTCCATTCGGCAAGTTGTTGGTTCAGTTGATTGGATTGTCTTTCGTTTTCTTCCCAAAATAGGGCTATCTGATTGTCGGAAAGTAATGGCGAAATCAGTTCCGCGAGTTCTTCGAGAGAACGTCTGGATGATCGGTATTCTTCCTCGCTAATTTCTCCGGTAATTGCCATATTACGCAGTTCAATGTTTTGTGCTTCTTGGGCAATTAACATGGTTCTTAGTTGGTTGCGATCCGCATCGGATAATTCAAGGGAATTTACAAAATTTCTCCATCTTGAATTGTATACTCCTAGCGCTCGATCAACGGGATGTCCGCTAGTTAAACCCTCATAGAAACTTTGAGATTGTAGCGGCTCTCGATTGAATCGCTCGATGAGTTCATCGCGGGAAGAGCCGGAATACAATTCTACTATTTCGTCAAAATCAAATAGCGATAATTCGATTTCATCGTCTGTATTTGACGAACCGGTAGAGCGGGGGCCGCGCGTTTGCGCGGCCCCGCTGGTTGAGGATGTTTCCACTTCTGTGAAAACATCGGATTCTTCGCGCTCAAAGATCGATTTCAGTTTGCCGATGTTGAAGATCACAAGAGCGCCAATGATTGGAAGGATTACCTTTTTCATGGTTTCGTTTCTCAGTTTACCGGTGACACAGTAACCCGCCCCCGGGTTCCGGAGCTTTGGGTTCCGCCGACAACGTTGATGCCGGTATTGTTTTCCATTTCCGGCTCGTCCGTGTCGTTTTCGGCGTCTCCGCCGTTAACGTGGGTATCCTCGCAAATTTGAGCGGCGGTATCTGCGGATTCGTAGAGGCTTCGTAGGTCGCTTCTGAGGCTTCTTCTGGCACTTTCTCGCTGCCTGTCATAGTACTCTGATACAGCAAGGTAGCCCTCGTTCACGATGTCGAGCGTCACCGGCGCTTCTCGCTGCCTGTCATAGTACTCTGATACAGCAAGGGCGCCAACGGCGCCGCCGATGAGAGCGGCAACGGCCCATGGGCCGGAATAGGTTACGCCGACTGCAGTTCCAACTGCGATGATGAAAAGGGCTGCGTTCTCGTTTGTGTTTTGACCGGCGATAAAGCTGTCTGTAGCCGCTTCGTAGCTGTCTTGAACGCCCCTGTAATACGATTCGAGTCCATCGTAGCAAGGCCGACTTCTGCGTTTACCGGAGACGGTGCGCTCCAGTAGGCTTCTGCCGGTCTGTCATACAAGCCCGAAGATGTGAGGGCGAATATGTAAAAGATAACAAAGGCTCCTGCGGCCAAAGCCGTTATTGCCTGTTTAGCTCGTCGTCGAAATGTTGCGATGTAGTTCATGGTATTTCCTTACGTTTCCGATGGTGTGGGTTCCCGGTTTGATGCCGGGCCGTTATACCATCGCGCAAGTACTACGTAACCTCCTCGCCTATTCGCCGGACCCGATGGCCTATCGGACCCTTTGTTTGGCTCTTGTATTCAGCAAGCAACCCGGCTTGGACCGAGTACTTGCACAATTGTGTGGCGCTGACGCTAACGTAAACGATCAGAGGTTGTCAACCGGTTGTCTATCGAGTGGCGTTCTGATGTGGTAGCGCCGTCGGACGCTGTCCGCGTAGCGGCTGGTTTTTCTGCGCGCATTAAAGAAGGGCGAACCCTTTAGGGTCTGCCCTTGCAGGTTGTTCCGTCCCTGGCCTCCGATGATCGGATTGTGTCGCTACTGTTACGTCTTGCAGTCTGTAGCAGGTCCAATGCAGCGAATTGAGTTTGATGCCGCTTTCGGCTTCAAAGTCGTTTTTTTGCTTGGCCTGCGTCTGGTGCCTGAATTACCAGGCTTGTTTACAGGCCGTCACTCAGTCGGTACGGCTTGGCCTTTGCCCTTGCCGTCTTGATTTTCTGATTATCTAGCCTCATGATGTTACGCTCCCGATTACTTACAGTTTTATTGCGTTAAATTTACTTACAGGACGGATGCTATCATGGGCTATTATGGACTGTCGACGACTACCTTTTCTTGATTTTTCATATGCTTACAGTCCCGTGCAATGTGTGGTGGTTCGAGTTCGAAGCCTACAGGGATGTATTGACGGCGTCCGCCATACACCCCGGCCAGACTGCGGCGAGATATAAACTACCAACTATCAGCAAAACCAAACCGCCAGCCCCAATGGAGTGATCCAAAATGCCAGCAAGGAAATGCCCCAAACCCTTCTTCGACACCCTCGAAGAACTCCCCAATCCCTACAAATTCCCCGTCCGCGACATCTCCCACCTCCTCCGCAATCCCCCGCGGGACGCCATCAGCGACTACCAGTACGCCAGCGAATTCATCTTCAGCTACCGCGGCAGCACCGACACCTTCAGCACCTACCGCCGGGAAATCGAACACTTTCTCCACTGGTGCTGGCTCATACGCAGGAAATCACTCAAGGACATCGCCCGGGAAGATTTCGAAGACTACGTGGATTTCGCCCGCAATCCGCCGGCGAACTGGATTGGCGGCAGCACCGTCGCCCGCTTCATCGACAAGGAAGGTCGCCGCGTCCCCAATCCCCGGTGGCGACCCTATGTCAGCAGCGGCAGCGAATACGCCCTCTCCCAGTCCGCCCTGCAATCGCTGTTCAGCGTACTCAGCAGCTTTTACAACTTTCTCATTCAGGAGGGCTGCGCCGCCACCAATCCGGTTTCCCGCATGCGCCAGAAAAGCAAATACCTGCGCGGACGCCAGGGCACAGCCAGTATCCGGCGGCTTTCCCCCCTGCAATGGGAATTCGTGGTCGAGACCGCCGGCAAGATGGCCGACGAGAACCCCGCGGTCCACGAACGCACCCTGTTCATCATGAACGCACTCTTTGCCCTGTATCTGCGAATTTCCGAACTCGCGGAAACCGAACGCTGGCAGCCCCAGATGGGGCATTTCCAGCTCGATCAGGAAGGCAACTGGTGGTTTCTCACCGTGGGCAAGGGCAACAAGGAGCGCGAGATTTCAGTCAGCAACGCCATGCTCGGAGCGTTAAAACGCTATCGCCGCGCCCGGGGCCTGCCCCCCCTGCCCGTCCCCGGGGAAGCCACGCCGCTGCTGCGCAAGAATCGCGGCGGCGGCGGAATCAGCAGCACCCGCCATATCCGCCGCATCGTGCAACAATGCTTTGACAGGGCCGTGGCGGGCATGCGCGAGGAAGGATTTACCGACGAAGCCGACCGGCTCGCCGAAGCCACCGTACACTGGCTGCGCCATACCGGTATATCCGAGGATGTCAAGCATCGCCCCCGGGAACACGTGCGCGACGACGCCGGCCACGCCTCCAGCGCCATTACCGACCGTTACATCGATGTGGAACGCACTGAACGCCATGCCAGCGCAAGACACAAGCGAATACGCTGAGCGAAGCCGCAAGGCCGCCCCCTCGCCACTCAGTATGGAGCGAAGCATGGTTGCAAAGTCCCGGGAGCCTGCGGCGCAGGCTCCCGGGCAAATCTGTCAAAACTCTGGCAGGAAATGACTTCGCTGCGGATTTTTAAGACCTGGATACAGTTTCTTCGCCAAAACGCTGGATTTGGCAGTGATTTCCGGCTTAAGCTACGAGGCTATCGTTCGCATCGGCGTGGATATTCCCTGACGGGAGTCTGATGCGGCCGGTCGAGACAATGATCAGCGAGGAAACCCATCGCATGAGTTCAGACAGATTGCGCCTGCCGGCGTTTGCCGTGTCCGTCCTGTTCGCAGGTTTTTGCCTCGGCCAGAATCCCGCCACCAGCGAAGTCCGCGCCGATGCGGATGGGTCGGCAATCGTCGATGATGACGCCCTGCCCCTGGTGCTCGACATCGATGAGTTGTACGCTCCGCTCAGCCCGGAGCCGATCTACGGCCCCACGGCCATCGAACTGATCGAGGTATTGCAGTCCAAGCACTACCTTCCCATCGAAATCGATGACGATTACTCGTCCCTGGTGTTCGACAACTTCCTCGACGCGCTCGACGGCGACCATCTCTACTTCCTGCGCGAGGATATCGACTACCTCAGCACCTGGCGCTACAGCATCGACGATCACCTGCGCGAAGGCAGCCTCACGCCGGGTTATGAAATCTACAACCTGTATTACCAGCGCCTGCTCGAGCGCCTGGTTTACGCCATCAACCGGGTTGAGAACCATATTCCGGAAATGGATTTCACCCTCGATGAATACCTGGTCATCGATCGGGAAGACGCGCCCTACGCCGAAACCGTGGCGGAACTCGATGAAATCTGGCGCCTGCGGGCCAAGAACAGCGTATTGAACCTGAAACTCGCCGGCGACAGCAACGAGGAAATCCGCGAAAAGCTCTCCAAACGATACCGCGGTCGGCTCAACCGCATGTTGCAGACCAATGCCAAGGACGCTTTTCAGGCGTACCTGACCACCATTGCCCGGGTTGCCGACCCGCACACCGCGTACTTTTCACCCCAGGATTCGGAAACCTTCAATATGGGCCTGTCGCTTTCCCTGCAGGGAATCGGCGCCCAACTCACCACGGAAGACGAATTCACCACCATTGTCGAACTGATCAAGGGCGGCCCCGCCGAACGCGGCAATGAACTGCGGGAAGGCGACCGTATCATCGGCATCGGCCAGGGCCCCGAAGGCGAGATACAGGATGTGGTGGGCATGCGTCTTGATGATGTGGTGGCCCAGATCCGAGGCGAAAAAGGCACCGTGGTGCGACTCAATGTCATTCCCGCCAATGCCGTCAATGAATCCAGCGCCACCATCGTCAATATCACCCGGGACACGGTGCGGCTTGAGGACCAGTCGGCCCGGGCCGAAACCATCGAAGTGCCCCACAACGGGCGCGACTACAAGGTGGGCATTATCCATTTGCCCACCTTCTATCTGGATTTTGAAGCGGCGTCCCGGGGCGAGGAAGATTTCAAGAGTTCCACCCGGGACGTGCGCAATCTGCTCGAGGAACTCCAGCAGGACAATGTGGACGCCGTGGTGGTGGACCTGCGCAACAACGGCGGCGGCAGCCTTGGCGAAGCCAACCAGCTTGTGGGTCTGTTCATTGAAACCGGCGCCACGGTGCAGGTGCGCTATTCCGGCCTCGGCAACGGCTATACCCGCTCCTTTGGCGACAACGACCCGGAAGTCGCCTGGGCCGGCCCCATGGCGGTACTCGTCAATCGCAACAGCGCCTCGGCTTCGGAAATCTTTGCCGGCGCCATCCAGGACTACCAGCGCGGCCTCGTCCTCGGCGGTCAGACCTTTGGCAAGGGCACGGTGCAGGAAATCATCCCCATGGAATATGGCCAGGCCAAGCTGACCCGCTCCAAGTTCTACCGCGTTTCCGGCGGCAGCACCCAGCATCGCGGCGTGGAGCCGGACATCAGCTTCCCCGACATGTTCGAAGCCTATGAGCAGATCGGCGAGAGCAGCCTTGACGGCGCCCTGCCCTGGGATACCGTGCGGCCCGTGGAATACCGCGCCTATCTGCCGGTACGGGAGTACATTCCCCAATTGACCCGGCTGCACCGGCATCGCGCGGCGCGCTCGCCGGACTTCATCCACCTCAATGCGCAGATCGCCATCGCCCGCGAACAGCAGGAACGGGAAACCTGGCCTCTCAATGAGGCAAGCCTCAATGCCCAGACCGAAGCCGAACGGCGCCGCAATATCGAAACCGAAAACATGCGCCGTTTCCTCAAGGGCCTGCCACTGCTCGATATTCTCGAAGGCGATGAGGAAGAAGCAGACTCTGTGGAAACCGCCGCTGCGGAACCCGAGGCAACGCCGGATGAGGCCAATGCCGAACTCGCCGCCGAAGATGCGGCAAACGAGCCGGAAGCCGAGCCTGCGGCCGATTCAGACGCCGGGGAATCCAGTGAAGAACTCGACCCGTTGCTTGAGGAAAGCGCCCGGGTACTCGCCGACTATATCAGCCTCAGCGAACGCCAGATCAGCGCGGTTGGCGGCTTTTGACTGATTTGGCAAGAATTGGCGGAGGGGGAGAGATTCGAACTCTCGGAGGACGTTAACCCTCGCTGGTTTTCAAGACCAGTGCATTAAACCGCTCTGCCACCCCTCCGCAAGGGGCGGGAAATCTTACAACAATTTCACCATCGGGCAAATCTCCCGGGTGTTTCGCCAGCAATTCTCATTTTGGCGCTCCAACCCGCATGTCATTCTGCGCGAAGCGAAGCGCAGTCGCAGAATCTCTTGCAGTGGCCACACAATGAGATCCTGCGACTGCCCGCAGGATGACCGATGTGAGCGCGCTCATCGCCAAAATGAGAATTGCTGGCCTCCCGCATTGCTTTTTGTGCGCCGTTGCGTATGATGTTGCGGTGTCGGGCCAAGTTGCGGCGAGCTTGAAATTCGCCGTTCTGGCACTATACGTATCTGTGGCGGCACCGTGTTTTCCCACCAGAAGGAGGTAACGATGAACCAAAGAGTTGGCGCTGGAATTGAAGTCGTACGCGGCAGGGAGTCGATCCTGGCCGTCAACAAGGTATTGCGAAATACCTATTCCCTGCTGGCGCTGACCCTGGCCTTCAGCGCATTCACCGCCATGCTGAGCACCAATGCGCCGCCGGTGAACATCTTCCTGTTCCTGATCGGCGCCTACGGCCTGCTGTTTCTGACCCATGCCCTGGCCAACAGCGCCTGGGGCCTGCTGTCGGTATTTGCCTTTACCGGCTTCATGGGTTACACCATCGGGCCGATTCTGGGCTATTACCTGGCCACGGCCGGGGGTACCGACATTGTGGTCAAGGCTCTTGGCGGCACCGCCTTCATTTTCTTCGGCCTTTCTGGCTGGGCACTGACCTCGCGACGGGATTTCTCCTTTCTGCAGGGCTTTCTGTTCGCCGGTTTCCTGGTACTCGTCGCAGCCATGATAATCAGTGTTTTCTGGCCCATGCCGGCGCTGCAACTGGCGATTTCCGCCGCCTTCATGCTGTTCTCCAGCGCCATGATTCTCTGGCAGACCAGCGCCATCATCCATGGCGGGGAACGCAATTACATTCTCGCCACAATCACATTGTATGTGTCGATCTACAACCTGTTCATGAGTTTGCTGAGCCTGCTTTCCGCATTCTCCAGCAACGATTGACCAGAACCGCCAGGAACAGGGAAGCCCCGGTTTTACTGGGGCTTTTTTGTTTCAGCCGGGGAAAGCGTCAGCGTGATTTTCTCCATCGTTATCCATGCCCCGCCCTATTCCCGCCAGGCTGCCGGTACGGCGCTGCGTTTTGCCGAAGCGGTTTTGCGGGGCGGACACAGGATTCACCGGATTTTCTTTTTTGCCGACGGCGTCCACAACGCCAGCCGCTTGACCGTGGTATCCCGGGACGAGGCGAACCTGCAGAAACTATGGGGCCAACTGATTCGCGAGCATGATCTGGACGCCACGGTCTGTGTCAGCTCAGCGATTTATCGCGGCCTTGTGGACGAGGAACAGGCGGCGCGCCATGAATTGCCGGCGTTTTCCCTTCGTTCCGAATTCAGCATTGCCGGCCTCGGGCAGTTAATCGACGCCTGTCTGCAATCCGATCGCACGGTGTCTTTTGGCTGAGAGCCGCGATCATGGGCAAGCGCAAGAAGCTGCTGTTCATTTCCCGAAGCCCGCCGTATGGCTCGGACCGGGCCCGCTCCCTGCTCGACATGTCCCTGGCGGCGGCGGTATTCGAGCAGAACATCGAAATGCTTTTTCTCGATGACGGCGTATACCAGTTGCTGCGCGGCCAGGACGGCAGCGCCATCGGCGCCAAAACCCTGGGCAATGCGCTCGAAGCACTGGAGTTGTATGGAATTGAACGGCCCGGCGTGTCCGCCGCCGCATTGGCAAAGCGCGGCCTTGGGGCGGAAGACCTGGCGATTGCTGCCGAACCGCTTTCCCCTGCGGAAATTCGCCAACGAATCACCGACGCCCGGGCGGTATTCAACCTGTGAGCTGTCTCCACATACTCAATCGCAGCCCCGCCGCCGGCCTGTTGTCCACAGCCCGGGAAACCATGTCACCCGGAGACGCCCTGCTGTTGCTTGAAGACGGTGTTTTCCATTTGCGCCAACCCGGGGAACTCGCCGCTTTGCCCGAAGGCGTGGCCATCGGGTTTCTCGCCGAAGACCTGCGGGCTCGGGGGCTCGGCAACGATCTGCCGGCAGGCGCCGAAAGCCTGGATATGGACGACTTTGTAGACCTGTGCGCCCGCCACGACAAGACCTTGAGCTGGTTCTGAATGTCTGATGCCATGGCCCGGAAAATTATCGTAGACGACAAGCAGGTCGCGGTAGACAAGGAAGGCTATCTCCGCAGGCTGAGTGACTGGAACCGGAATGTTGCCGAAACCCTCGCCCGGCAACAGGAAATAACGCTCAAGGCCTCCCATTGGGAAATCATCGATCTGCTGCGGGATTTCCATCGCCATCACGAAATGTCGCCAGCTTCCCGTGCGCTGGTGAGCCTGGTCAAAAAGGAGCTTGGCCCGGAAAAAGGCCGCAGTATTTACCTGATGCGCCTGTTCAGCGGATCTTTCGCCAAAACCGCCAGCCGCATCGCCGGCCTGCCCAAACCAGACAATTGCCTGTGAAAGGATTGCCATAAGTTTGCGTTAGTCCCGCGATAAGAAAACGGTAATTGCTTTCCCGTCGCGGCGCCACTACTTTGGCCATCAAGGGATAAGCAGTGCGGAATCCCGATGCGGCAGTACACGACGGACCGATACAGGAGACAGAAAAATGCCCAAGTTCATCAACGGCAATGTGGCCACCTGGACCATGCGCGGCGACTGGAACCGGAAAGAAGTCTTCAAGTTCGATGAAGGCCATGGTAATGACCGAATCGTGAGATTCGACATCAACAATGACCTGGTTGATCTGACGGAATTCAATCAGGAAATTTCCTGGGACGATCTGCAGCACAAGATCACCCTCAACACATGGTGGATGCTGGGCCGCGAGGTCACCGATGTGACCATAGATCTCACCGACTGGGGCGGCGGCGTCATTGAACTGCCCAAGCTTTCGGGAAGACTGGGCCTGCAGAATGAAGTCAAGGACATGATTCGAATCGCCACGGTTGGCGGGGACGAAGGCAACAACTTCGGCTATGGCACCTACGGCGATGACGTCATCGCCGGACGCGGCGGCCACGACAGCCTCACCGGCCTCGGCGGAGACGACTATCTCACCGGCGGCGCCGGCCATGACCAGCTCAACGGCTCCGGCGGCGATGACAGACTCAACGGCGGGGCGGGCAATGACACTTTCTTCTACAACAAGAACGCCGGCCACGACACCATCGAGGACTTCCAGAGCGGCAAGGACAGGATCGAGTTGAGCAACTACACCCATATCACCGAATTCTCCCAGCTATCTGCCAGCCAGGAAGGGGGCAATGTGGTGATCGACATGTCCAGCCACGGTGGTGGCTCCATCACCCTGGAAAACTTCGACCTTGACGACCTGTCCGCCGACGATTTCAGTTTTTATGGCGGCTGAGTTCGCCGGATTCCGATGACCGGAACCATTCAAGCCTTCCGCGAAGCTTGACCACTTCGCCCACGATGATGATCGCGGGAGGCTTGATTTCCCCCTTCTCCACAAGTTCCGGCAGACTTGCCAGGGTGCCCGCAACGATCTGCTGTCCGGCGGTGGTCCCGCTCGCAACCACCGCCGCCGGCATGGTCCCGGCCATGCCGTGGCGCCGCAACTGTCCACAAACCACCGGCAGGCTTTTCAGGCCCATATAGAAGACCAGGGTATGCTTGTGGCGGATGAGAGCGGGCCAGTCGAGGTCAAGGCTGCCATCCTTGAGATGCCCGGTGAGAAACTCCACGGAATGCGCATGATCGCGATGGGTCAGGGGGATGCCGGCATAGGCGGCGCAGCCCGAGGCCGCGGTGATGCCCGGCACAATCTGGAAATTGACCCCGGCCTCGGCCAGGGTAATGAGTTCTTCGCCGCCGCGGCCGAAGATGAAGGGATCGCCGCCCTTGAGCCGCATCACCTTGCGTCCCTTGCCGGCATGCTGCAACAGTAGCTCATTGATGGCGTACTGGTCCGCCGAGTGCATTTCCGGTCCTTTGCCCACATGAATCAATTCCGCATCGGGTCGGACCCGGGCAAGGATTTCCGCGCTTACCAGCCGGTCATACAGCACTACATCGGCGCGATACATGAGCCGCAATGCCCGCAGGCTGAGCAGGTCCGGGTCACCGGGGCCGGCGCCCACAAGCCAGACTTCACCCCGTGGCGGCCTCGCCTCTTCCAACAGGCGATCGAATTCTCCGGCGGCTTCGGACTCCCGGCCGGCATAGACGAGTTCCGGAATCCCGCTGTCGAGTACGCTTTCCCAAAATACCGTCCGCCCGGCAAAATCGTCAATTCGCCGCTTGACCCTGCCGCGCTTCGAACCCAGCAGCCGCGCCAGCCGGTCGATTCGCGCCGGCAGCATGATTTCATTGAGTTCCTTGATGTTGCGGGTCAGCACCGGAGAGGCGCCCGAGCTGGAAATGGCGACCACTATGGGCGAGCGATCAACGATTGCGGGCATGAAGAAGGAGCAGAGCGCGGGCTGATCCACCACATTGACCGGAATCCCCCGCTGCCGGGCCCAGTGGCTGACATTTTCATTGACCGCCGAATCGTCCGTGGCGGCGATGACGAGACACGCTCC
This sequence comes from Pseudomonadales bacterium, assembly GCA_022819645.1. Taxonomy (GTDB): domain Bacteria; phylum Pseudomonadota; class Gammaproteobacteria; order Pseudomonadales; family Pseudohongiellaceae; genus UBA9145. Next base: position 90,768 of record JAJEGU010000022.1, on the reverse strand, counting down.
GGCCACATCCTCTTCAACTATGCCGCGTCGTTCGCAGACTCCGTCATGAGCCCGGGCCAACTCACCCAGAGGCTCGCTGATTTTCGGCGAGACCACCTGCAAGCCGGCTCCCGCCCGGGCCAACAGCCGCGCCTTGCGCAGGGCGACTTCCCCTCCTCCCGCCACCAGGCATCTGACGCCACGAACGTTCAGGAATACCGGCAGCGCTTCCACTATTCCAGCCTCTCGACGCCATTCATGTAAGGCCGCAGCACTTCCGGCACCATGACGCCGCCATCGGCGTCCTGGCAGTTTTCCAGCACCGCTACCAGGGACCTGCCAATGGCCAGTCCGGAACCGTTCAGGGTATGCACGAATTCGGGTTTGCCTGTTGCCGGATTGCGCCATCTGGCCTGCATGCGACGCGCCTGGAAATCGCCAAAGTTACTGCAGGAGGAAATTTCCCGATAACACTGCTGGGAAGGAATCCAGACTTCCAGGTCATAAGTGAAACTGGCGCTGAAACCCAGGTCGCCTCCACAAAGCGTCACCTTGCGGTACGGCAGATCCAGGGCTTGCAATACCGCTTCGGCGTGGCTCGTCAACTCTTCCAGCGCCTGCTGCGAAGCTTCCGGCCGGACAATCTGCACGAGTTCCACCTTTTCGAATTGATGCTGGCGAATCATGCCCCGGGTATCGGCGCCATAGCCGCCGGCTTCCTGGCGGAAACAGGGGCTGTGGCAGACCCAGCGCGCCGGCAGGGCGGTGGTGTCGAGAATCTGTTCCCGCACCATGTTGCTCACCGGCACCTCGGCGGTGGGAATCAGATAGTAGCCCTGCCTGCCCTGCAAGTGAAACAGATCCTCGGCGAATTTGGGGAGTTGGCCGGTGCCGGTGAGGGCATCGGCATTGACCAGAAAGGGCACATTGATTTCGCTATAGCCATGCTGCGAGGTATGCAGGTCGAGCATGAATTGCCCCAGCGCCCTGTGCAGCCTGGCAAGAGCGCCCTGCATCACCACGAAACGGGCGCCGGTCATGCGGCTGGCGGCGGCGAAATCCAGCGCTTCCCCGGCGCCGGAAGCGAGCCCGGACCCAATGGCCACATGATCCCGCGGCGGGAAATCAAATTCCGGGGGGCTGCCCCATTGCAACACCAGCCGGTTCGCCGAGTCATCATTGCCCGGGGGGACTTCATCCGCGGGAACATTGGGAACTCCGAGCAGATAGCCGCGCAATTCATCCTGCAGGGACTGCAATTCCTCGTCCGTCTGCTCGAGCCGGGACTTGATGTCGGACACGGACTCGATAATCGCGGTCGCATCCCGGCCTTCACGCCTGGCCTTGCCGATTTCCCGGGAGCGCACATTGCGCTCATTGCGCAGGGCTTCCGCGGCAAGCTGAATTTCCTTGCGTCTGGCGTCGAGTTTACCTAGCCAGGCCACATCGAGCCGGAAGTTTCTTTTTTCCAGCTTGCCGGCCAGCAATTCAGGCTCGGACCGGATCCTTTTGGGATCGAGCATGGGATTTTCTCCTGATACGAATCAGTTGGCGGAGCGGCTGTCGACGATCTCGATATCCGGCGGTGGCGTAAAACGAAACAGCGCATCCTCCAGGAGGACATTCTGCCGCAGATTGGTAAAGCGCCACACGGTTTGCTGGCCATTGCGGTTGTTGAGGCGAATGAGTTCGAGTGCGTTCTTGACGAATTCAATGCTGATCAGCTCATAGGGACTGTCCGGGGCCAGGGGCGACAGCTCGAATCGCAGCATATCCGGCGCCGAAACCAGGCTTAGCCGGTATTCCTCCTCCAGCCCTCCGGTCTCGCCATTGAGCAATTGCGCCGCGAGCTCCGCCCGGTTCGGGTCCCAGTCTTCAATCACCACCTGCTCCAGGTCCGGCTGGTAATTCCACAGGGTCTCTCCATCGGTGACGATCAACTCGGGAAACGGTTCGACGGTTTCCCAGTAGAAACCGTCCGGCCTGCGCAGGCGCAGGAGAATCCCGCTTTCCTCAAGCAAGCCGCCACCGCGCTCGACGATCAACTGGGTCACATCCGCCGTCAGGGTAGTCATACCGCCAAGCAGCGCGTCAAGTTCGGCCATGGCGTCCTGTTGCGCCTGTGCCGCGCCAGACGGCGGCAGCAAGGCTGCTGCGGCAAGCCAGGCCAGCCGTGAAAGTGTGGGAATCATGCCAAACCGTTCAGTCGCCGGGAGCGGGCTGCGCAAGCACATCCCTGCCGCCATTGCTGTTCATGGCGGATACTACTCCCTGCTGTTCCATGGTTTCAATCATTCGCGCCGCGCGATTGTAGCCGATGCGCAGCTTGCGCTGGACCGCCGAGATGGAAGCCTTGCGCGATTCGGTGACGAAATGCACCGCCTGATCGTACAACTCATCGACTTCGCCCCCCTCGCCTTCTTCGGCTTCGGGCTGGAAATCCCGGTCGTTGCGGTCCACGGTAACCGCGTCGATGTATTCCGGTCTCCCCCGCTGTTTCCAGTCCGCCACCACGCGGTGCACTTCCTCGTCGCTGACAAAGGCGCCGTGAATCCGGGTGGCGACGCCGCCGCCGGGAGGAAGAAAAAGCATGTCGCCGTTGCCGAGCAACTGCTCGGCGCCGCCTTCGCCGAGAATCGTGCGGGAATCCACCTTGGACTGCACCATGAAGGAAAGCCGGGTGGGAATATTGGCCTTGATCAGGCCCGTCAAGACATCCACCGAAGGCCGTTGGGTGGCGAGAATCAGGTGGATGCCGGCGGCCCTGGCTTTCTGGGCGATACGGGCGACCAGCTCCTCGACCTTCTTGCCCACCACCATCATCATGTCGGCGAGTTCATCCACAATAACCACGATATTGGGCAGGGGCTCGAGTTCCGGGGCTTTCTGTTCCAGGGCAAGCAGCGCCGGGTCCGGCTGCCAGGTGGGGTCGAAAAGGGGCTTGCCTTCCCGGCGCGCCGCGGCGACTTTCTTGTTGAATCCCGCGAGGTTTCTTACGCCCAGGGCCGACAGCAAGGCATAGCGGCGATCCATTTCCGATACGCACCAGCGCAGGCCATTGGCGGCGTCCTTCATGTCGGTGATCACCGGCGTGAGCAAATGGGGAATACCCTCATACACCGACAGTTCCAGCATCTTGGGGTCGATCATGATCAGCCGCACCTGTTCCGGCGACGACTTGAACAGCAGGCTCAGGATCATGGCGTTGATACCCACGGACTTGCCCGAGCCCGTGGTGCCCGCCACCAGCAGATGGGGCATCCTGCCCAGATCGACAATAATCGGCTTGCCGAGAATGTCATGGCCAAGGGCGAGGCTGAGCCGGGCGTCCGCCCGGGCGAACTCGGTGCTTTCCAGCACCTGGCTGAGCCGGATCAGTTCCCGGTTTTCATTGGGAATTTCGATGCCGATCACATCGCGGCCGGGAATATGCTCCACCACCCGCACCGAGGCCACCGCCAGGGAACGGGCCAGATCCCGCACCAGGCCGGTAATCCGGTTGCCCTTGACTCCCGCCGCGGGCTGTACTTCAAAACGGGTAATGACCGGCCCCGGCTTGATGGCGGTGACTTCCACTTCGATGCCGAAGTCCCGGAGTTTTTCCACCAATTGGGTGGACATGTCCTTGAGCGCTTCCCGGGACTGGGCGCCATGTTCTTCCAGCGAGCCAGGATCGAGCAGCTTGATGGAAGGCAGCTTGTTACCGGCGGGCCTGATCCGGACCTTCCCGCCGGCAGCGTCGGCTGATTTGCCGCCGGAACGGGGCGGCGTCCTGCCGATGCTTGCCGGCATGACGGGAGTGATCCGCTGGTCTTTCTTCCTGGTCCCGCGCGATGCCTTGACGATGCCTGGCATTTTGCGCTCCTTCGGCGGCGCTGCCCTTGCCACCATCGGTTCACTGCGTTTGCGTTCCCCCAGCCGGCGGAGCAGCGCCGGAAACCAGCCCAGGATGCCCAACAGCCAGCGGTAGCCCCGCACCACGGCGCTGGCCCAGAAGATACTGAAGGAAAGCGTCAGGCCGATCAGCAACAGTCCCAGAAACAGCAGGCTGCTGCCGAATCGCGCCAGGGCCGGCTCGCTCAGCCCGGCAAGCTGTTCGCCGATCACCCCACCCGGACCATGGCTGAGGGCGCCCGTGGAATCCAGATGCAGGCTCGTCAGGCTCGCACAGGCTACGAGCACCAGCAAAAGCCCCGCAATACGCAAGACCAGCAGACCGCGCCCGCCCTCCCGGCCGGCGATGGCGGCATAGCAGTAGTACAACATCCAGGCCGGCGCCACGTAGGCCAGATAACCCAAAGTCAGATACAGTACATCCGCCAGCCAGGCGCCGGCGGGGCCGGCGACATTGACGATCTCCCCGCCCGCGCCGGAACTGCTGAATCCCGGGTCCGCCGGAGAGTAGCTGAGCAGCGCCACCAGCAGAAAAACCGCAGCGAGAAAATTGAGCACGAGCAAACCATCCCGCAGCATGCGCGGCATGGCGATATTGCCTTCGCTCTTCCCATTCACCGGAATTACCGTTAATTCAAAATGTTAGGATGTAATACTAAAGCAATGCCTTAATTCAGGCAAAAACAGCCCCTGAACAGATTCCAGGAACCCTTATTCATTTATCGTCAATCCGCCCCGGCAGATGAGGATTGCCAGGTCAAAAACCAGCATAATAGCGCCCGCCGCAATTACAGGAATCGGGCATGTCGGCAGTTCAGCATCATCGTCTCATCATCATGGGCTCCGGCCCCGCGGGATACACCGCCGCGCTCTATGCCGCCAGGGCGAATCTCGACCCGGTGGTCATTACCGGCATGGAACAGGGCGGACAACTGACCACCACCACCGATGTGGACAATTGGCCAGGCGATGTGGAAGGCCTGCAGGGTCCGGACCTGATGGACCGCATGCGGCGGCACGTGGAGCGATTCGGCGCCCGGGTCATTTTCGACCACATCAATGCCGTTGACCTGGGCAAGCGTCCATTCACATTGCGGGGAGAAAGCGGCGCCTACGCCTGCGACGTCCTGATCATCGCCACCGGCGCCTCGGCGCGCTATCTCGGCCTGCCCTCGGAAAGTGAATATCTCGGCAAGGGCGTCAGCGCCTGCGCCACCTGCGATGGTTTTTTCTACCGCGGCAAGCCCGTGGCGGTAATCGGCGGCGGCAATACCGCCGTGGAAGAGGCGCTGTATCTCGCCAATATCTGTTCCCATGTCACCGTGGTGCACCGGCGCAACGCCTTGCGGGCGGAAAAGATTCTGCAAAAGAGATTGTTTTCCCTGGTGGATGAAGGCAAGGTCGCCATGACCTGGGACCATGTGCTCGAAGAAGTGCTTGGCGATGGCATGGGAGTGACCGGAATCCGCATCCGCAATACCCACTCGGGCGACGAGCGCAAACTCGATGTGGACGGCGTTTTCATCGCCATCGGCCATGATCCCAATTCCGGCATTTTCAAGGGCCAACTCGAAATGAAAAACGGCTATGTGAAGATTCACTCGGGAATCGACGGCAATGCCACGAAAACCTCGGTGCCGGGGGTTTTCGCCGCCGGCGATATCGCCGACCAGGTGTACCGTCAGGCGGTGACCAGCGCCGGTTTTGGTTGCATGGCGGCGTTGGACGCGGAAAAGTTCCTCACGGCCTGAGCCTTCTCCCGTGCCTGTGTATCGCCTGCATCAAGCGGACCTGTCCTTTCCTCCCGCCTGCAAGGCCGAAGCCGGGCATAATGGCCTGCTTGCCGTGGGCGGCGACCTTCGTCCCGAACGGCTGCTCAACGCCTACCGCCGGGGAATTTTTCCCTGGTACAGTGAAGGCATGGCGATACACTGGTACTCGCCCGACCCGCGCATGGTGCTGCAGCTCGGGGATCTGCGGGTATCGCGCTCCCTGCGCAAACTGATTCGCGGGCAGCGCTTCCGCATTACCATGAACCAGGCCTTTGCCGAAGTGATTGGCAATTGCGCCGGGCTCAGATGGCCCGGCACCTGGATCACCGATGACATGTATGTGGCCTATTGCCGGCTGCACGCCCTGGGCCACGCCCACTCGGTTGAAGTCTGGGAAGATGACAACCTGATTGGCGGCCTGTACGGCGTCGGTATCGGCAGGATGTTTTTTGGCGAGTCCATGTTCAGTCTGGCAAGCAACGCCTCCAAACTCGCGCTGGAGAGGCTTGTGCGACAATTGCGCGAGTGGGAGTTCGAGTTGATCGACTGCCAGGAGGTTACCGATCACATGATCTCCCTGGGCGCCCGGAAAATGCCCCGGACCGAATTTCTCGGCCGGGTGGAGCGGTTGGTGCGCCAGACGCCGCCGTCCCACTGGGAATTCAGTCCTGCCGAAGGCGGAATCGAATGACCATGCGCCAAGCCTGCCACAGGCCATGAGAGACACACTGAAATGCAGCGAACTTACGGGGCAGCACACCAGGGGAGCTCTGATCAAGTCAGAGCTCCCCTGCGGCACATGGAAGTGCCGCCGAATTCGATGGCGTAAGCCATTGAATTCGGGAGCAAAACAAAACCACGCTTTTGTTTTGCGATAATGAAAAACTCCATGGATGGAGTTTTTCAGAGAATACCTAACTGCCGGAAAGAATAATGAGCAAGTCCAGCAAGCAGAAGAAATCAGGGCCTGCAAACCACAAGACCTACCTCGCCGAACTGTTTCGCATGCAGGTCGAACTGGTGAAGCTGCAGGCCTGGATCAAGCACAAGGGCCTGAAAGTGGTGATTGTTTTTGAAGGCCGCGACGCCGCCGGCAAGGGCGGCGTCATCCAGCGGATCACCGAATACCTGAACCCGAGAATATGCCGCGTGGTGGCCCTGCCCGCGCCGAATCCCCGGGAAAGCACCCAGTGGTACTTTCAGCGCTATGTGTATCACTTGCCTGCCGCCGGCGAAATGGTGCTGATGGACCGGAGCTGGTACAACCGCGCCGGCGTGGAGCATGTGATGGGCTTTTGCAACGAGGCGGAGTATCGCGGTTTTCTGCGGGACTGTCCGATATTCGAGCGCATGCTCGTCCGCTCGGGAATTATCCTGATCAAGTACTGGTTTTCGATTTCGGAAGCCGAGCAGGAACGCCGCTTCCGCTCCCGGGTCCGCAATCCGCACAAGCGCTGGAAACTGTCCTCCATCGACCTCGAGGCGCGGCAGCGCTGGGACGATTATTCACGGGCCAAGGACGAAATGTTCGCCCACTGCGATATCGAGGAGGCGCCCTGGCATGTGGTCAATGCCGAAAGAAAGGAGGCCGCCAGGCTGAACTGCATCCATCACCTGCTGGGCCTGATTCCCTACCAGGACCTGACGCCGGAAACCCCGGAGTTGCCGCCCCGCGGGAAAAGCAACCACCATCCCCGCCCGCCGGTGTCCGAACAGCGCTTTATTCCGGAGCCTTACAAGTAAATCCCGACGCTGCCCGCCAGGTTCAGGAAGACGCCTTCTCCAGACGCCAGATTGTTTTTCCGGCGCCGTCTTCCACAACGATATTCATGGCGCTGAGCTGGTCGCGGATGCGGTCGGCTTCGGGCCAGTTTTTCTCGGCCCGGGCGCGGTTTCTGGCGGCCACCAGGGATTCGATACGGGCGGCGTCGAGCTGTTCCGAATCGGCGCCCCGCAGCCAGGCTTCCGGCTCGGCCTGGAGGATGCCGAGCACATCACCGAGTCGTACGAGCAGGCGCCCGAGTTCGGCCGCGGCGGGCAGATTCTCCCCCTTGATCCGGTTGATTTCCCGAGCGAGGTCGAACAGCGCGCGAATCGCCACCGGGGTATTGAAATCATCGTCCATGGCGGCGTTGAACGCGCGCTCGTAAGCGCTGTTGACCCGCATTCTCGCCGCCGGCAAATCGAGCCCCTGGAACGCGGTGTACAGACGTCGCAGCGCACTGGCGGACTGTGCCATGGCCTGCTCCGACCAGTTCAGCGGACTGCGGTAGTGGCTGGAAATCAGAAACAGCCGCACGACCTCTGCCTCATGCCGGGAGAGGATATCGCGCACGGTGAGGAAATTGCCCAGGGATTTGGACATCTTTTCACTGTCGATGCGCAGGGGCCCGTTATGCATCCACACATTGGCGAAAGGCTGGTCGGTGGCGGCCACGGACTGGGCGATTTCATTCTCGTGATGGGGAAAAACCAGGTCAGAGCCGCCACCGTGAATATCGAAATGCTCCCCCAGGGTCTTGCACGACATGGCGGAACATTCGATATGCCAGCCCGGCCGGCCGTAGCCCCAGGGCGAATCCCAGCCCACGCCTTCATCGGGTGACGACTTCCACAGGGCGAAATCCCGCGGGTCGCGCTTGAGTTCGCCGGGTTCCACCCGGGCGCCGCTGAGCAACTCATCCAGATTCTTCCTGGAGAGCCTGCCGTATGCGGGGAAACGCAAGACGGAAAAATACACGTCGCCGGTTTCCGTCCGGTAGGCGAACTCCCGGTGCACCAGGATTTCGATCATGGCGATGATCTCGTCCATGTGCGCCGTCGCCCGGGGTTCCGCGTCGGGTGGCAGGATGCCCAGGGCGCGTTCATCCTCGTGCATGGCGGCGATGAAGCGTTCGGTCAGGTCGGAGAACAGTTCGCCGTTTTCTTCTGCCCGGGCGAGAATCTTGTCGTCGATATCGGTGATATTGCGCACATAGGTCACCTCGAACCCCCGGGCTCGCAGATAGCGCACCACGATGTCAAAGGCCACCAGGCAGCGGGCGTGGCCGAGATGGCAGTAATCGTAGGTGGTAATGCCGCAGACGTAGATTCGCGCCTTGCCGGCTTCAATGGGCCGGAATTTCTCCTTGCGCCGGGTGAGTGTGTTGTAGATCGAGAGCATGGAATGAACTTCCCCGGAAACCTTGGCTCGCAACTTCAAGATACTTGCGGCCCCGGAATCTTCCCGCCTGCCGCATTCGGAACGCCAACACTCCACTCGACCGGTGGAAAAGAGCCACGCAATCCAATGGTCCGATTGAAAATCGGTGCGCCGGATTCGGCTTCCCGATCCCGATGAAAGTATCCCACGCGCTCAAACTGAAAATGGTCGCCCACCCCGGCGGCCAGCGCGGCGGGCTCCAGCAGACAGCCCTCGACTGGCTCCAGTGAATCCGGGTTGAGCCCCGCCATGACTTCCCCGATACTCTTCGGCGTCGGATTTTCCTCGAGGAACAGTCGGTCATACAGGCGCAGGGTGACTTTTTCCGCCGTGGCGAGAGAGACCCAGTGAATGACCCCCTTGACCTTGCGGCCTTCCGGGCGCTTGCCCAGGGTGTCGAAATCGACGCTGCAGCGCAATTCGGTGATTTCCCCGGCGGCGTCGCGAAACACCTCCTCGCAGCGAATCACATAAGCCCCCCGCAGGCGCACTTCGCCGCCGGCGACCAGACGCTTGAAGCCGGGCGGCGGGTCGGCGGCAAAATCTTCCCGTTCAATGCAGATTTCCCGGCCCAGGGGCACTTTCCTGCGGCCGAATTCTTCGCGCTTGGGATGGCAGGGGATTTGCAGAACGTCCCGGCGGCCTTCGTCGAAATTGCACAGCACCACCTTCAACGGTCGCAGCACGCACATGGCCCGGGGGGCATTACGGTCCAGGTCTTCCCGCACCGCGTGTTCCAGCATGGCGATATCCACCAGGCTTTCACTGCGGGCCACGCCCACCGCCTCGCAGAAATTGCGAATGGAGGCGGCCGTGTAACCCCGCCGCCGCATGCCTGCGAGCGTGGGCATGCGCGGGTCGTCCCAGCCGGCCACCCTGCCCTCTTCCACCAGCGCCCGCAGGAACCTTTTTCCCAGCATGGTGTAGCTGATGCGCAGCTTGGCGAATTCGGTCTGTTCGGGCAGCACCCAGGGTGCGGCCGCATCGCCCAGGTCGCTGGCGGCGCACAGGGAATCGCGATCCAGCTGCCGCAGAATCCAGTCATACAGCGGGCGGTGGTCCTCGAATTCCAGGGTGCACAGGGAATGGGTGATATTCTCCAGGGCGTCGGAGATGCAGTGGGTGTAGTCGTAAGTCGGATAAATGCACCAGTTGGCGCCGGTCTGGTGATGGGCGGCGTGGCGAATGCGGTACAGAATCGGGTCACGCAGGTTCATGTTCGGCGCGGCCATGTCGATTTTCGCCCGCAGGCACAGTTCGCCGTCGGCAAACTCGCCCTGGCGCATTCTCGCGAACAGGTCAAGGCTTTCTTCCGGGTCGCGTTCGCGCCAGGGGCTGTCCCTGCCGGGCGCGGTGAGGGTGCCTCGATACTCACGCGCCTGCTCCGGACTCAAGGCGCAGACATAGGCCCTGCCCTTGCGGATCAAATATCTGGCGAATTCGTACAACTGCTCGAAATACGATGAGGAATAGCGCACCTCGCCATGCCAGCGAAAGCCGAGCCAGCGGATATTTTCCTTGATGGCGTCGACGAAATCCTGGTTTTCCCTGAGTGGATTGGTATCGTCAAAACGAAGATTGCAATGGCCACCGTATTCTTCTGCGAGTGAAAAATTGAGGCAGATCGACTTGGCGTGGCCAATATGCAGATAGCCATTGGGTTCCGGCGGAAAACGGGTATGCACGCGACCGCCGTGCTTGCCCGAGGCGATATCCCGGGCAATCATCTGGCTAATGAAGCCGGAAGGCGGCAGTGGCTCTGATCTGTTCATGAATCCTGATTGATTGGCAACCTAGGAGCCTGCGCCGCAGGCTCCTGGAGGGCAGCGACTTACGGCAGTCCTGAAACCTGTTTTCAACTTTTTCCCGGACTGGAAAGTGTTTATTATAGCGGGCTTCCCGGAGTGGCTTCATCTTGCCGCTTTTACTCTGGAATCTGACTGCAGGGAATGTCTCATGATAGCGATTGCAACCAATCATGGCCTTATCCGCATAGAACTGGATTTTGACAAGGCGCCCGTGTCGGCGCGGAATTTCCAGGATTATGTGGAGCAGGGTTTTTATGACGGAACGTTATTCCATCGGGTGATCGACGGCTTCATGATCCAGGGCGGCGGGCTGACGTCGGGGATGCGTGAAAAACGCGGCGGAGCACCGATTCAAAATGAAGCCGACAACGGCTTGAAGAACCTCACGGGCACACTGGCCATGGCGCGCACTTCCGACCCACACTCCGCCACTGCCCAGTTTTTTATCAATGTCGCCGACAACAGCTTTCTCGACCACCGCGGCAAATCTCCCAGCGGCTGGGGCTATGCGGTCTTTGGCAGGGTCATCGAAGGCATGGAGGTGGTGAACCGGATCAAGGCCTGCGCCACCACGGTCGTGGGCGGCCACCGGGATGTGCCGGCGGAGGAAGTGGTGATTGAATCGGCCGTGGTTGAGACTGGCGAATGATGCGCCAGGAGCCTGCGTCGCAGGAATTCGCGAAAGCGAAAATTCGCTATCGCCCCGCCCCTGACTGATCGATTGAGCACTGCGGCAGCCGTGTTGGAAGCGCCGGTCATTCTGATTTCCGATCTGCACCTGCAGGAATCGCGGCCTGATATTACCCGCGCCTTTGTCGATTTCACCGTCAGGTTGCCCGCTTCCTGTCGTGACTTTTTTGTGCTCGGCGACCTGTTCGAATTGTGGCTCGGCGATGATGCGGAGTCCCCGCTTGCCGGCACGGTGTCCGATGCCCTGGGCGGGCTTGCCCGACGCGGCGTCAATGTGTATCTGATGCATGGCAATCGGGATTTCCTGATGGGCGCCGGTTTTGCGGCGCGCTGTGGCGCAAGGCTGATCGAGGAGCCTTATGCGCTGAATGCGGGCGATACCCGGTGGCTTTTGCTTCACGGCGATGTGCTTTGCACCGACGATACGGCCTATCTCGAATTCCGCGCCATGGTGCGCGATCCCGCATGGCAGCGGGAGTTTCTTTCGCAGCCGCTTGCCGAACGCCGGGCCTGGGCCGAGCGGGCGCGACAGGCAAGCAAGAAAGCTACCGCCGGCAAGGCCGCCGCAATCATGGACGTGAATCAGGACGCGGTGCTGGAGTTGATTCGCACCAGCGGCTGTCGTCGCATACTCCACGGTCATACCCACCGTCCCGCGGTGCACCGGTTACCCGAGGCAGGCCCATCGCCAGAACCAGCCACCCGGGTCGTTCTTGGTGATTGGGACAGCCAGGGCTGGTACGCCGCGCTTTCCGGTGAAGAGTTCAGGCTGGAAAATTTCGCTTTCCAGGCGCCGACTTGATGGGGGCGATATAGCGATCAAAATGGGCTTCGGACAGGCGCAGGAGTTCTTCGTCGAACCGGGCGCTCAGGGAAGCGAGGTCGCTGCCGGCGTAGGCCGGCTGCAGGCGCACGCCGCAGCTTTCGAGACAGTCGATGTCGTCAAGGCCTTTTTTCAGCAGATTGTGCAACCAGCAAAAGGCTGACAATTCCGGGTTGAAGGGGATTTTCTGGCGGCGCAGTTCCGCCCGCAGCCGGTCCGGCGCGGTAATCTGGAAGCGGGAGTCGAGCAATTGCACGATCAAGTGTTCGATGCGTGCAAGCACCGCGCCCTTGGCGGCCTTGTCATAGCTGTTCCAGTGGATGACCTCCGCCGCATAGCGTTTGCAGCCGCGGCAGACGCGGTCCCCCAGGGAGGTGGTGGAGCAGATACCGATGCAAGGGGTTCTGAGGTCTTTCATGGTGGCGGGTAACGGGCGCGTTGCCGGATTGTAACGTATCGCCAGGCCTTATCGCGGAAGCAGTGAGGCGCAGGCTCCTGGTGTGCTATCTGGATTCGCTATGTAGCAGCAAATCCTTGGCCGCATTGATTTTTTTGGAGAAGTAATCGGAACCGCCGCGGTCGGGGTGGAATTTTTGCATGAGCTTGCGGTGGGCGTGGATGATGTCTTTACGGTTGGCGCCTTCGTTGAGACCGAGGATTTCGAAGGCGAGTTGGCGGTTCATGGTGATTTCCGCATTGACGTTGGCGCCGCTGCCTGCGTTTTCTTCGTTGGACTGCGTGTCGCTGCGCCAGCCGCTGTGGTTGCGGTCGAGATAGGCTTCAAGAACCTGGCAGGAATCGACATCGACGCGACATTCGGCGTGAAGCCGCAGCAGTTCTTCCCTGCCCAGGCTGCTCAGGCGACATCCGGCAAACTCGCCGCACAGGATATTGCCGTCGAGTTCACCGGAGCCGTGCACGAGTTCCATCTCCAGATACTCGGTGCGCAGGGTGGAAGTCTGGTTCTGGCTTGCGGATGCCGAGGCGGTGGAAATGCGGCTGCCGAGCATTTGCCAGAATGGCAGCAGACGCAGGGCTGCGGGCAGCATGCGCAGCAGGAATGCGCCAGCGGCGCCGAGTGGCGCGAGCAGCCATTGTACCGGCAGCCGGCCCAGCATGATCAGCAGCACAATGAGCAGCAGCGCCGCGGTGGTCAGGAACAGGTAGCGGTTCTGCCTTGCAGTGAGCGAATACTTCTGGCTGATGGACCTGGCGGCATACCAGGCCAGAATCGGCAGCACAATGAGCAGCAGCAGTCGAACGATCATGGGTCTATTCTGGATGCCTATCGCAGTTGCCGTTCCAGCAGCTTGACGCCTTCGCCTGAGCGCTTGCTCATGTCCTGCAATGCGGCAAACCCGCCCGCGGCGTACACCGCCACGGCCTTCAGCAACTCCCGCAACTGGCTGGCGCTGCCAGCGTCGAAGGCGCAACAGGCGCCGCCGGACAAGCGGGCGAAGTCTTCAAAGGCGCGCCGGGCGATATGGTCATGGCCTTCGTGGAACATGAACAACGGCACCTGCAGTACGCCAAGCTGGCCGGCGAGTTGGGCGAGTGGATCGATATTCTCTTCCATGGCGTCGCCCACATAGACCATGGCCTTGACGCGCCTGCGCCGGTTTTCCTTCTGCACATGCTTGAACAGACGACCAATCTGAGTGGCGCCGGCGCGGCAGCGGATACCGGTCATCAAGTCGAGTAGCGGACCGCTATCGTGATGCCAGCGGCTGGCATGAAATTCGCCAAACCCCCGGAAATAGCACAATTGCACATTCAGGCCGCCAAGATCCCGGGTGGCCCGGAACATTTCCGACTGCTGCCTTGAGGCAATATTCCAGGTGTGTTCCCGGCTTGCGGTGGCATCGAGGGCAAAGATCAGCCGCGCGTCGCCGATGGTTTTCGGCACTGTGGCGAGTTTGGCGAGAAAGGCATGCACATCCTGACCGCCCGCGGCGGGCGCGGGTTTTCCGGCGCCGGCGCGGGCGGGCTGCTGCTTGCGGCCTGGGCGAAACAGTTCCTTCATGGCCTCAAGTATAGTCGTTAGGCGCCCGGCATGGCATGAAAATAACGGGAAATCCCGAAAATGAAGTGGTGCGGACGGAGAGACTTGAACTCTCACATCTTTCGATACCAGAACCTAAATCTGGCGCGTCTGCCAATTCCGCCACGTCCGCATTGACTGTCTGGCAACAATTCTCATTCTGGCCTAGGAGCCTGCGCCGTAGGAATTCACGGCTGCAAATTCGCTTTCGCGAATTCCTACGGCGCAGGCTCCCAGGGCACCCGCTGTCATTTTGCGACTGCGCTTCGCTCCACGCGGAATGACACGGAGCTTGTGAAAACCGGGTTGCGGGTTATACTCCGCGCCTTTGCCGACAGCGGGAGTCTACCATGCCTGATCTGGTACTGAGTGTTGACGAGGGCGTCGCCACCCTCACCATGAACCGTCCGGAAGCGCGCAATGCCCTGAGCAACGAGATGCGCTCCGATCTTGCCGATGCCCTGCACGATGTGGAGCAGGATCCGGCGGTGCGCTGTGTGGTGCTCACCGGCGCCGGCGAGCATTTCATGGCCGGCGGCGACGTGAAGAACATGGCCGCCACGCTTGCGGAACTGCCTCCGGAAGAGATTCGCAAGTCCTTTCTGTATCGCATTCACGACCTGCATCCCATCATGTTCGCCATGCGCCGGATGCCCAAGCCGGTGATCGCAAGCTGTCGCGGCGCCGCAGCCGGGGCGGGAGTCAGCATGGCGCTGGCCTGCGACCTGATCATCGCCGCCGAAGACGCTTTCTTCACCCTGGCCTATTGCCACATCGGCACGAGCCCCGACGGTTCCTCCTCCTTTCACCTGCCCCGGGCCGTGGGCATCAAGAAAGCCATGGAAATCGCCCTGCTCGGCGATCGTTTTGACGCCCGGGAGGCAAAAGATATCGGCATGGTCAATTATGTGGTGAAGACCGAAGAGCTTGCCGCGGAAACCGGAAAGCTCGCCCGCCGGCTGGCAAACGGGCCAACCCGCGTCTACGGCAATACCAAGGCCTTGTTCTATCGTTCACTGGAAAGCGAGTTCGAGGCGCAATTGCAGGCCGAGGCGGAATACTTCGCCGATTGCGCCAGCCGGACGGATTTCCGCGAAGGCGTGACGGCATTCGCCGAAAAACGCAAACCGGTGTTTACGGGAAACTAGGAGCCCCCACCTGGGTTTGCAGGGATTCGATCTGTCCCTGGAGGCTGAATAGCGTCTGGTTGATCTGGAGCCGGTGGGCATTGACCGACTCCATGGACTGCTCCACGTATTCGAGACGCCCCACAAGCCCGAGCACAGTGCTGTCGCCGCTGCTCAATGCTTCTCGAATCGAGTCGAGATCGCCCTGCATGCCGGCCAGATTCTGCATTTCCCGTTCCAGCCCGGCAAAACTTTCGCGCAATATCTGCAGATCATTGTTGATTCCGTTCACATTCCGCCGCACCGCGGAAAGGGATTCATTGGCGTCGGCGATCTGGCGGGCGTTGTTGGCCGTGACCTCGTCCTGACCTTCATTGATCAGCCCCAGCCTTGCGATCTCACCCTCGATATCCTCGAATTTCTGGTTGTTGGCGCGCCAGTTGGCCCAGAGCAGGTCATATTGCTCGATGGTGCGGGAAATGCCGTCCCGCAGATTGGCGGCCTCTTCGGCGGCGTCCTGGCCGGTGACATTCAGTTGCAGCTCGAGATCGCCAAGGCGCAAGTCTGTCTGGCGCTGGTTGTCGCTGTACGTTTCGTTATAGAAGCGCCAGGCCCCATAGCCGCCGCCACCCACTGCCAGGGTCAACAGGGCCAGCATGATCCGCACAGGCCAGGTGCTGGCGCGCTCGACCCGGGCTCGATAGTAACCGGAAGCCGCGATTTCCTGCTCCCGGGCGCGCTGGTTGCCACGATGGGTGTCCACATGGTCCCGGTCGGGAACCATGGAAGGAATTTCATTCAGATCATCAGGCTCGTTCATGGCGTTCATTATCCTGGAAAGCAACCGCTTTCGACAAGCCAGGAGCCTGCGCCGTAGGAATTCACGGCTGCAAATCCGCTCTCATCCACGCCCTTGGCCGCTCGATTTCGTTGAATATCCACCAGTATTCGCCTCAATCGATCAGCCAGGGGCGCGGCGATAGCGAATTTTCGCTTTCGCGAATTCCTGCGGCGCAGACTCCCGGAGATGCGGGGAAGGGCGAATTTCGCGTATATTCGAGGAATAGCTATCGGCAAGCCGCATGAACAACTTGAAACCAGATGGCCTCGTGCAATTGACCGGAATCGCGGCGCCCTTTATGCGGCATGACATGCTGATCGACTACATCGCGCCGCCCATCGGGAGCTTGCATGCGCATGGTTCGGCTGTAATCACTCCCGCCGGGGTAGTGGGGAATGCTTCAGGCCAGGCCCTCCGGCAAGCGTTTCCCCTTGATCGCTACCTGGCGGATGGCAGCGAAAATCCCGAATTCATCCTCAACCGGGCGCCCTGGCGGAATGCCTCCATTCTGCTTGCCGGCAGGAATTTCGGAATCGGCGGCACCCGGACTCCCGCCGCGGCGCGCCTGCTCGGCGATGGCATACGGGCGGTGATCGCCCCGAGCTTCGGCCAGGTATTTTTCGATGACTGTATACAAGCGGGGCTGCTTCCCGTTATTCTTGGGCAGGAACAGGTCGAGGCAATCGCAGCCGCCGCCGTGGCGGCGCCCCGGCGCGAATTGACGATTGATCTGCGGTGGCAGACCATCAGCAGGCCGGACATCGGCCCCATCACATTCCAGATGAGTCCAAGGCTGCGGGCAAGGTTCATGGAGGGGCTCAGCGACATCGACGAAACGACCCCCTTTCAGCGCGAGGCGGAAGCCTTCCAGCGCGACCACGAGTTGCGGCAACCCTGGATTTATCGCTCCACCGGAGACCAGAGATGAAACGACGAGACTTTATCAAGACCACGGTCGGCGCCAGTGTCGGCTGTGGTTTCATTCCCCTGCAGCCGCTGTTCGCCCAGCAGTCGGCGGGCATGACGATGTACGACAAGATCTGGGAAGCCCACGAGATCAGCTATCTCGGCGGCATCACCTCGGTGCTGCACGTGGACCGGATGATGCTTCCCGACAGCGGACCGGCGGCGATCAAGCGTTTGCTCGATGCCGGCGAAAGGATCCGCAATCCGGAGCTTGTCTGGGCCGTGGCCGACCATCAGGTTTCCACTTCCCCCGAGCGTTATACCAACCGTTCGCTCAATCTCGGCAGCGTGGCCGACGATTTCCCGGAAATGAAGGAAGAGCTTGCCGCCATGGGAATCCAGGCTTTTGGCATTGACGACCCCGAGCAAGGCATCCAGCACGTGGTGGGGCCGGAAACCGGCCTCACCCTGCCGGGCATGCTCATGGTGGCCGGCGACAGCCATACCTGCACCCATGGCGCGGTGGGCTGCGTTTCCTGGGGCGGCGAAACCGCCCAGAACGTATTGCTCACCGGAACCGTCATCCGCGAGCGGGCGCGTAATCTGCGGGTGAACTACACCGGCACCCTGGGCCCCTGGGTCCGGGGCAAGGACATGATCCTGCACACCATCGGCGCCCTGGGCGCAGACGCCGGCAACCGCTGCGCCGTCGAGTACGCCGGACCGCTGCTGCGCTCCCTGAGCGTCGAGGGCCGCATGACCATCTGCAATCTGTCGATTGAAATGGGCGCCGCCACGGGCATGGTGGCCCCGGACGACACCACCTACGAGTATGTGGCCTCCCGGGAATTCGCCCCCCGCGGCGAATTATGGGATCAGGCCCTGGCCTACTGGCGCAGTCTGCCCTCGGACGATGACGCCGCCTTCTATCGCGATGAAACCATCGATATGACCGGCGTTGAACCCCAGGTGACCTGGGGCATCAGCCCGGAACACGTCATCGGCATCAGCGAGCGGATTCCCGCCCCCGACGATGCGCCGTTCGAGAAGCGCGACGCCTGGCGCCGGGCGCTGGAATACACCAGGCTGACTCCGGGCGATACCATTGCCGACACCCCCATCGACGAAGTCTTCATCGGTTCCTGCGCCGAAAGCCGCATCAGCGATTTGCGCGCAGCGGCGGAAGTCGTGCGCGGGCGCCGGGTCGCGCCCAATGTGCTGGCCTGGGTCATTGCCGGTTCCCAGCCCGTCAAGCGGCAGGCGGAAGCCGAAGGGCTCGACCGGATCTTCCGGGACGCCGGTTTCGACTGGCGCGAACCGGGCTGCTCGAAATGCTACGGCTCCAATGGCGACCTTGTCGCCCAGGGCAAGCGCAGCGTTTCCAACTCCAACCGCAACTACGTGGGCCGCCAGGGCATTGACGCCATCACTCATCTGGTCAGCACGCCCATGGCCGCGGCGGCGGCGATCGCCGGCCGCATTGTGGACGTGCGGCGGCTGATGGCCGGGGAGATTGCGTGATGGCGGAGGAACCGGCAGCCCTTGGCAACGGGCCGCAATTCATCCGCCAGGAAGGAATTGCGGCGCCGCTGATGATGGACAATGTCGATACCGACATCATCTCCCCCATCGGCAAACCCCCCAATCCCGGCGCCACGCCGGAAACCCGGGCTTTTGAGCCGATTCGTTTTTTTGCCGACGGCCGGGAGAAACCCGACTTCATCCTCAATCAGGAAGGATTTCGCCGCTCGTCGATCATTCTTGCCGGCAAGAATTTCGGTACCGGCAGTTCACGCCCCGTGGCGGTGAGCCGACCCCTTGCCGGGGGCATCAATGTGGTCATCGCCGAAAGCTTCGGCCCGCTGTTTTATGACAACAGCGTACGCCAGGGCCTGCTCGCGGTACCCCTGGAAGGAGACAAGATCGAGCGCATCGCCGAATGGGCCTTCGCCAATCGCGGCCAGACGATTCTTGTTGACCTGCAGCGACAGGTGATCGAAGTGCCGGGGCTCGATACCTTTGCGTTCCGTATCGAGCCGCGGGTGCGGGAGAAGCTGCTTGGCGGCTTTACCGTACGGGAAGAGTTGAGCAGGCTCGACGAGGAGATCCATGTCTTCGCCCAAAGCTACCGGCAAAGCTGGCCCTGGATTTACCAGAAGTAATCCGAAAGCGATTCCGGCGGTGCTCGCCCAGGCGCCGGCCAGCGGGCTTGCGCGATATTCCGGGACGGCAATGATCCTGCGGCGCCAGGGCTTGCCCCATGCCGCGACTGATTGCGATGTAGCGCAGGAAGCCCTGTTCTCCGCCCCTTGGCTGCATCTGCTTGAATCCGGCGGAGGAACTCCTGGAAATGCGCCGACCATTCTGCTGACCGAATGCAGTTTCGGTCTGGGCGAATCGGTGGACTTTCATTTTCAGACCCTGGTGGACGCGGAAATCCGCGTGGTGATCGCGTCATTTTTCGGTCCCGCCCTGGTCTCCGAAGCCGTGCGCCATGGCATACTGCTCATACCACTACCCAGGGAGACCATTGCCGCTCTCGGCGAGAATCTGGCCGGATGCCCGGCAGCCGAACTCACCATTGACTTGCACGAACAGCGCATCCAATGCCCCGGCAACGAACTCATCCCATTCGAAACCCACCCCTGGCTGCGAACCCGATTGCTTCACGGCATGGATAATCTCGACGAACAAATGCGGCACCGCGCCAGCGCCAGGGAATTCCGCGCCCGGGACCGGACCCGCAGCCCCTGGTTGTATGGCCGAAAAAATTCCGGCAAGAGCGCCCCGGACGAGTAACAAAAGGGGAAAATCAAAGGAGCATGACTGATTCACCGGCGAGGTGCTACTATTTCCCAAGCCTAGGAGCCTGCGCCGTAGGAATTCGCGAAAGCGAAAATTCGCTATCGTCGCGCCCTTGGTCGATCAATTGAGGCGAATATTGGTGGATATTCAACGAAATTGATCGACCAAGGGCGTGGATGAGAGCGGATTTGCAGCCGTGAATTCCTACGGCGCAGGCTCCTAGCCCACAATGCCAACTGGAGGGAATCATCCATGGAATTTGCCAACCTGATCGACTATCTGTTTCGCTGGATACACTTCTTCGCGGGTGTAACCTGGATCGGATTGCTGTACTACTTCAATTTCGTGCAAACCGAGTACTTCAAGGAGGCTGGCGACGCCAAGCCCAACGCCATCGACAAGCTCGTGCCCAGGGCCCTGTGGTGGTTCCGCTGGGGCGCCATGTTCACCTTTCTTTCGGGTCTGGGACTGGCGTACTTCATTGAAGCCAGCCGGGGGGGCGTCGGTTACTATCTCCTGCTCGGCATGATTCTCGGCACGATCATGTTCCTCAACGTATGGCTGATCATCTGGCCCAACCAGCGTATCGTAATCGCCTCCAACCGACAGGTTCTCGACGGTGGCGAACCATTGCCGGAAGCCGCCGCGGCCCAGGGGAAAGCCGGCCTCGCCTCGCGCACCAATACGCTTTTCTCATTGCCGATGCTCTTTTTCATGGGTGCCTCGGCGCATCTTTTCGAAGGCGTCGGTCGCCTGAGCCTGCGCCTCGAAGGCAGCGCCAGCATGATCGCCATAACCCTGACCCTGTTGCTCGTGGCCTTGCTCGAATTTAACGCCATCAAGGGCAAGACCGGCCCGATGACCAGCGTCAAGGGCGTAATTCACTGCAGCGTGGGATTGCTGGCAGCCTTCCTGCTGATAGTCGAACTCCTGTAAGTGCCGGCGGCTTCAGGGCCGCCGCAAACCGCAGCCGGACGGACAGCACATTGCCTTGATGTTGGTCGATGCGGCTTCAACGCGGCGGCGTGGTGCTGCATCCGCCAAATTCAGTTCGTAGCTTGCAACCCGGAGAGCCAGATCGTCCCATTCGAAGAGTATTCGAATCGAGCCTCCCGCGAGGCAGCACATGGTGTCACCAAATCTTTGAATCGAAGTTCCAAATGTCATCGTCGGTGCGAGGCGGTTGGCCCTCCGTCGACCAGTCGGGAAGATGCCTGTTCGAATGTTTCGGGAGAAGAGACCATTTATCGCAGGTATTTGTAGCCAAACCCGAGACTTCCCATGTGCAACCCTATTGCGCGGGCTTGCCGCCACCCACCTCATTTTGTCAGTGTCTTTGCAAACTTCACTCGCAGCCCCGGAAGGCGAGGTATCCCTGGCTATTTTCGCTGATACCGCTTGTTGAAGAGTTGCTCCATGCGCTTTCTACGGAATTCCAGGAACTCGGGAACGTTGTCAGTTTCTCCCACGGGAGCGCCCCACTCGAAACTATCGAGGCTCCACTCCGGGTCTTCGCAGGTCTTTACCGCCAAGGGCGGCGGCACGATGTGACAAATCTCGCCGTAGAGTTGCTGCGCCCGCCTTTGGATCAGGCTTCGCAGCTTGGATGAAAAATCCGTGGGCTTCAGGAAGGCAGCCGGCACATAAGCCAGGTTCGCCGCGCTCGCGAACAATCCGTGGGGTTTTGGCACGGTTGCACCGGGAGGGATATCCAACTCCTTGCACCATCGGTTCCGGAATTCCTTGTGGTCAAGTAGATGCGCGAGCTGGTATCCATCCGGCCCGCGCTTTTGCCATTTCTTTCTGGTGAAGGTGAACGCCCACAAATGCTTCGGATAGTCGTTGTCGTCGAGCGTCAGGCATTGCGGCGGAACTTCGGCCGATGCCGAGGCTTTTTGCTTAAATACCGCAATCTCCTTCGTTCCGGCATGCCGCCGAACACCTGGAAAAGCACAGGGTGATCCTTCCCACAGATAAGTGGCGGGATCAATGCCGAGTTCCTCAAGCCGGGAGGACCAGTCGGCCCTCATGCGGCGATTGTCTTCGGTGACCGCGCAAATGATGCCCGGACCGAGAAAACGCACGAACGGCGTCAACGCCCGGGCAAGCTGCCGCAGATTTTCATCGTCCGGCGTCGGCCAAACCGGCCAGCCCGCTCCCGGTTGTCCGGGTCCCCTCGCCTGCGACGGGTGCGTCTTGTCTTGCTGCATATCAACTAAACCCGCATGTACATTGCTAGACTTCCATGGCACGACCGAACGGTTAAGTATGTAGTATCACAAGTTTCCTTTCACCGAGTCGAAGCTGTTCATCGCCGAGCGGAGATGTTCCATGATTTCTTCCGCGAGGACATCGGGTTCGGGTAGGTTTTCCAGGTCGGTCATTGAGGCGTCCTTTAGCCAGAACACGTCGAGGCTTGCCTTGTCGCGCTGGAGCAATTCCTCGCGCGAGTAAGCCCGCCAGCGACCGTCGGGATTGTCTTCGTTCCACGTTTCCTTGCGGACGTGACGATTCATGGGGTTGTAGCACTCAACGAAATCGCGTAGGTGGTCAAAGGTCATCGGTTTCTGCTTGAGCGTGTGATGGACGTTGGTGCGGTAGTCGTAGTACCAGACTTTCGATGTTTGCGGATCTGGGCTGGCGGAGCGATTGTCGAAGAAGATAACGTTCGCCTTGACGCCCTGGGCGTAGAATATGCCCGTAGGCAGCCGCAGTATGGTGTGCAGGTCGGTGTTGTGCAGCAGCTTGCGCCTTATCGTCTCACCCGCGCCGCCTTCGAACAGCACATTGTCGGGCACGACAACGGCGGCGCGGCCAGTGGTTCTCAGCATCGTGCGGATGTGCTGCACGAAGTTCAGTTGCTTGTTCGATGTCGTCGCCCAGAAATCCTGGCGGTTGTATGTCAGGTTTTCCGTTTCCTGCTCGCCTTCCTCGTTGGTGAAACTCATCGAGCTCTTCTTGCCGAACGGTGGATTGGCGAGGACGTAATCGAAAGTGAGCGAGGGCGGGGAGATCAGCGAGTTTGTCGGAGACACCACCGATTCGCCGGTCATGTCTCCGATTCCGTGGAGGAAGAGATTCATCAGGCAGAGCCGGCGCGTATTCGCCACGATCTCGTTGCCGTAAAAGGTTTCGTGCTTCAGGAAGCGCTTTTCGTCCCTGTCGAGCGCGCGGTTTTCCGGGTTGGCGAGGAAATCGTGGGCGGCGAGAAAAAATCCGCCGGTGCCGCAAGCCGGGTCGGCGATTGTCTTGCCGGGTTCGGGGCGCATGCATTCCACCATGGCGCGAATCAGGGCTCGGGGCGTGAAGTACTGGCCAGCGCCCGATTTGGTGTCGGCGGCATTTCGCTCCAGCAAATCCTCATAAATGTCTCCCTTCACATCCGCGCCGAGCATGACCCAATCCGTGCTGTCCACCATGTCGATCAGCCGGTAGAGTTTGGCCGGGTCGGCGATCTTGTTTTGCGACTTGGTGAAAATCTGACCGAGCATTCCCTTTTGCCCGCCAAGTTTGCGCAGCAGCGCGACATAGTGCGCCTCTAGCTCCGCGCCGCGGCGGCTGGTCAAGCTGTTCCAGTCGTAGCCGCCGGGTATGTCGATGTCGCGGCCGTATGGCGGTTTGGCGTATTCGTCCGCCATCTTGAGGAAGATGAGGTAGGTCAGTTGCTCAAGATAGTCGCCGTAGGCCACGCCGTCGTCGAGTAGCACGGTGCAGAAGTTCCAGACCTTGGAGACGATGGGGGCCGTATTCAATTTCGTGTTCTCCCGTGTTTGTTGGTTGTCGCAAGAGTTGCCGGTTCACTTCCTGATTGGCTACAATGAGGTCATGAAACGCAAGACGCTCATCGAGACAAATCCTTACCTGCGCGACCCCGCGAAAGCGAGGCGACAGACGATTCGCAGCGTGGCCAGTTCGACGGCGATCGAGACTGGCAGGCCGGTGCGGGAGATTGAAGAAAGAATCATCCATCTGGCTTCCCGTCCGCCTCGCGTAACGCTCGCCTGACCAGGCCCTTCATCGGCTCATAGTCGCTCAGCCCCGCCCGAATAGCGGCAAAGTAGTCGGCTTTTCGCTCATCCCAGGATGTGTAATCCAGTTGACGCCGACCGGCTTGCAGCGCCATCACGTTCGCTACCAGACGCGAAAGCCGCCCATTCCCTTCCCGGAATGGGTGGATCAGAATCAGTTCGACGTGAACGACGGCGATCGCTTCGGTCAGTTGATCTTCGGACATGCCCGCGCAGGGGGTGCGAACCGGAAGAATTTCCTTGTCCAGGTTGTCCATCAGCTTCGGCACCTGACCGCTGGCGGCGAATGTGAAGTCCTTTTTGCTCATGTTGAGTGTGCGGTATTGGCCAGCCCATACGTAGACGTTTCCCAGCCAGCGGCGATGCCATTCACGAATATCGGCGGCGGCAAGACGTTGATCCGCTTCGACTGAGCCGAGAACCGCGTCATATAGCCGTTTCAACAGGTCCAGTTCAATGTCATCCATGTCCTGGGTATCGGTGATACCGAGTTTGTTCGAAAGCACGCGATCGTTCGACCCAGGCTCGAACTGGGCCTCCACGTTTTCCGTGGTGTCATAGCGGTCGTTCATGCGGTCGATACCTTACGCTTCTTTCGATCTGGGTTGTGGGAAGTCTTGTTTGCCAGAATGCGTTGCAGAAGGGCGGCGGCGGGTTCGTCGTTCGGATCTTGGGGGACGAGTTTGCCGGAAAATGCGTCCTTCAGGATGGATTGGCGCAATGCGTCGGCGTATTCGAGGCTTTTGTTAAGTTCGATTTTGAGTGTCTCCGCAGCTCCAAGGCGTTCATCGAGTATGCGAACAATCTCGGCTTGTTCATTGAGGGAACAGATGGGTGCTTGGAGTTCTTGCAACTCCTGAGCGCTGATATTGTTTACGCCACTGGTCGATTTGGCTTTGGCGTCGATCTGTGCCCGAATGCTTGGTTCCGTCATCAAGTAAACGAGATTCATTGGAACTAGCAATGCTGCTATTGGACGAAGCCGAATAAGATAGCCCGCGAATAGAAAGTCGGTATCTCGGTTCCTAACAATTGCTGGCTTGCCAACAATGGAAAGGCTTCCATTTGAACGGATGGTGAGGACATCTCCCTTAATCAACGAATACTTCTCAATCTCTGTTTTGTCAAAATCGGCAGATTTCAGATCCGATGAATCGATGTACTTGGTACCCAGATTTGGGATGCGGAGAACTCCCTTCGCTCCTGCGTCGTAATCGCACTTTTTCGATGTGCCGTAGATCGGGTTATCGATGACAAGGCCGAGTGGCACCCTGGTCCAGCCAGTAATGCCGATATTATCCGCCTTAACTGGAAGAGCCCGAGGCTTCTTCGGTTTCGTGGGTTTCTTGCCTTTTTCTCCGTCCTGTTTCCATTTGGCCGAAGCTTTTCCCCATTCTTCAAGGGCGGCTTGGTGGCGGTGCTCGCGCTCCTTGCGGATGCGGGAGAGGAGGGCTTCCGGATCTTCGAGCTTGTCGGGGTTCTGTGCCCGCCAGTCGGCGGTAAGGCGGCCTTCGAAGGCGGATTTGAGCAGGGACTTGCGGTACAGGTCGAGGGTGGATTTCGCGGCGCGGAGGCTCTCGACGCCCTTGTCGATCTCGTCGAACAGCGCCTCGATTTTCTCCACGATGCGGCGTTGTTCGTTGACTGGAGCAACCGGAATCGGCAGAGCCTTGAATGCAGAACCGGATAGTTCCTTGAATGTAGTCCCGGTCGCCCGCTCTTCCGCAATATGCTTTGTGGCCTGAAAATAGTAGTAAATGTATTCGTTGAACAATTCGCCGTATGGGACGATAGATTTAAATCCTTGATTTGTCGCTGACGGTTCTTTGATTATGGCAACGTAGCCGATAGGTGCGCGAGATGAAAACATCACGCTTCCAGGAGGCATGAGTTTGGCGGAAGATTTGGCAAGACCCTGCTGAGTCAAGGTTTTAGCACCGCGAGTAATGAATTTCTGCTTGTATCCTGTCAGGTCCGATGGCGCGAACCAGATCACATTGCCTCCCCAATATTCGGAAACTTTCGTGGAAGGTGTTCCGCCAGAAACGACATCTCCCAATTCGCCGACAACTGTCCATTTCCACGTTGGCGGGATATCCCAGTAGTGCTTTATCACGCCGCCAACGCCTCGCTCACTTCGGCCATGATGTCATCCATCCGCTCACCGAACAGCGTGTGCATCCGGCCGAGGCCGCCGCGGGAGGCGAAGGGGGCAAGCTCCAGGTCGTCGCGTTCGATGGCAATGGAGGTCGCGAGGTGGTCCCGGATCATCCGCAGCCATGCCATTTGTTCTTCGGAAAACTTCTCGCCCGCTCCGGCGTGGCGCCGCAGTATCCAGTTCTGAAAATTGCGCCGTACCCGGTCGGAATGGCGGGTCAGCGTTTCGTCGAGACCGCAGACGCGCCGGATCAGCGCGACGAGCGCCGTGAGTTCCCCGGTCGGATTCCCGCCCCTGTAGTCGTCGAGATGCGCGTAGGCCCGCCAGACGGTTAGCGGGGCGAGGCGCGGGCGATCCTCCTTGAGCCTGGCGAGCACGGTTTTGAGCATCGCGTACGTGACGGCCGCACGGCGGGCTGGCTGGGTGAAATAGATCGCGAGCGCCTCGATCTCGTCGCGATTCTCCTTGAGATATTCCTCGAATTCCCGCGCCATCTGCTTCGCGTTTCCGGCAACGTCGCCGGCCCATTCGGTTCTCAGCAACTCGTCGAGGTTGTCGTGGTCGATGGTCTGTTCGCCGTCGCGGCGGATCGTGTCGATGAGTTCGATGAGCGGGCCGGTGAAGACGTTGGCGGCCTGCTTGACGCGTTGCTCCCGCGCCGCTTGCATTTCGGCGTCGCCGGGTTCGGCGTGGCCCGCGGCCCTGGCGTCGGCCTCGACCCGGTCGGGGTCGATCGCGTCGAACAACTCGCGCACGACCGCGCCCAGCGGCTTGCCCGCGGCGTCGGCGATTCTGGACTGTTCTTCTTCTCCGAGTGTGTGGTCGATGCGGGAAAGGCGCGCCGCGAGCGAGCTTACGGTTGTTTCGGAACGATCGCCCATCATCAGGCTCGTGGCGAGATCCTTGAAAGGGACCGAAGGTTTGGAGTCCAGCGGTCGGCTCGCTGTCTTGAGCGACTTCGTCACGCCCACCGCGTCAACAATCACGTAATGCGTCTTGGCCGGGGCGGAAGGCGTGACCTTTTTGAGTTCATCGGCTTCGAGAACGCGGGTGCCGCGGCCCTTCATCTGTTCGAAATAGTTGCTGGACCTGACGTCCCGCATGAACAGCAGGCATTCGAGCGGTTTTACGTCGGTGCCGGTGGCGATCATGTCGACGGTGACTGCAATTCGGGGGTAGTAGTCATTGCGGAAAGCCGAGAGGGACGACTTGGGATTCCTGGCGGCGTTGGTGATCTTGCGGCAGAAATCGTTGCCCTCGCCGAACTCCCGCCGAACCGTCTGAATAATGTCGTCGGCGTGGCTGTCGGTCTTGGCGAAAACCAGCGTCTTGGGAAGTTCCTCGCGGCCCGGAAATATTCGTCGCCAGTTGTCGCGGAAAGCGCGTATGACGGTGTGAATCTGGTCCGGGTTGACCACTGAGCGGTCGAGCGCGGAAGCGCTGTATTCCTCGGGCTCCTCCTGCACTTCCCATCGTCGCGCGCGGGTTTGCCGTTCACGCTTTTCCACAAGCTGCTCGGGCCGCAGCGTTTCGCCGCTTTGCGAGATTTTGGTCTCGATCAGGTAGACCTCGTTGCCGACGTTTACCTTGTCCGCCACGGCGTCTTCGTGGGTGTATTCGCTGACGACGTTTTTCTGGAAGAAGCCATAGGTGCGGTTATCGGGCGTCGCGGTGAGTCCGATGAGGAAAGCGTCGAAGTATTCGATTACCTGGCGCCACAGGTTGTAAATCGAGCGGTGGCATTCGTCGATGATCACGACGTCGAAAAACTCCGGCGGCAGCGCGGCGCTGTAGACCACCGGAAGCGGCTGTTTGGGGCGCCATTGCCGCTCGGCGGGATGCTCCTCTTCGGCGCCCGGGTCGAGTTCCTCGCCCTTGAGCGTCGCGTACATGCGTTGAATGGTGGAAATGACGACCTGGCTGTCGCCGGCGATGCCGGGCGAGGTGAGACGCTGTACGTTGTACAACTCGGTGAACTTGCGGTTGTCGTCGTTTGGGAGGAAAGCCATGAACTCCTGCTCGGCCTGTTCGCCGAGGTTACGCGTGTCGACGAGGAACAGTACCCGCCTCGCGTCGGCGTGTTTCAGCAGGCGGTAAACCTCGGTGATCGCGGTAAAAGTCTTGCCGGAGCCGGTCGCCATTTGGATCAGGGCGCGGGGCTTGTCCAGTTGCAAGGACGATTCGAGTCGGGTGATGGCCTTGACCTGGCAGTCGCGCAGTCCGTCTGTGTCGAGCGGCGGCAGCGCGGCGATTCCCGAACGGAAGGAGGCCGGCGCTTGCATCCAGGAACGGAGCGTTTCCGGACGATGGAATGAAAAAATTTCGCGGGAACGCGGATTGGGGTCGCGTCCGTTGGTGAACCGGGTTAGCGTTCCGGTGCTCTCATAGAGAAAAGGCAAGGGTTGTGAATTGGCGACCCACTTGAGCCTGGCCTTGGCGTAGCCTTCGGTCTGCTCTTCGACCGTGGTGAGTCTGTCTCCCCAGTCTTCGGGCTTGGCCTCGATCACGCCTACCGCGCTCCTGTCGGCAAACAGGACATAGTCGGCCGGGCCAATATCTGTCTGGTACTCGCGTACGGCTATACCCGGGCCCGCGGAGAAGTCCAGAGCCCGCTTGTCTTGCACCTGCCAGCCGGCCGCGCGCAATCGGTCGTCGATCTGATCGCGGGCAATTTGCTCGGGGGTCTGGTTTGGATCATGCGACATCCGGCCACTCAAGCGATGCGGATGGCGCGGGAAAAAGCAATCAGGAACGACAGAATTGCGATGCATTTCATGCGGCGAGTGTAAGACAGGACGCGTAATTGCCGCAATATGATTGTGCTGATTACGCGCATTCATGCAGAGCATGAGCTGTACGCCACACGGCGAGTTGCCAGCCTGTGCAGCACCCAACCGCTGAGTCCGGCAACGTCTTGACAACCACTTATTCGGGAGTTTCGTCCGAAGTCTCCTCTTTCCCCTGAATTGCATCGTTGTCAAATTGATGTACGCCGCGGTTCTGTAAACGTCGTACACCCATGAGATTGATCTTTCCGTCTTCCGCCCCGGCTTCAAGTTGTTTCAACGGATCGTGGACCAAGCGAACGGTCGGGCATGCACCGGCACCCTCGACACCAGACACCACAGCCAGCATGAACTTATCCTTGGCAGCGGCAGCCCGAATCACCCCAGACGCCGTGAGCGAGACAACATCGCGCTCAACTCCTCATTCTTGGATGGGTCTTTGTTTACCCCGCTCTTCCCGCCGCCCGCACAGCGACAGCCTGACATGCCTCCTCGGGACTCTTATCAGGGGATTGGAATGAGATACTACGATTGTGCGCAGGATGACCGGGGAGAGGGTGGATTGACCAAAGATGGAGTATTCAGCCACCCCCACGGACTGGTTCCAGGAAGTCCCTGATTCTGGACTTGATGTATTCCACGTCCCCAATCTCGCATTCCCAGATTTCCAGCACCTCCCAGCCGAGTTCGTTCAGGTTTTTCCTGTTTTGAAAATCCCGGCGGCGGTTCCCCTCCAGCTTGGGTCGCCAGAAATCCTTTCGGGACTTGGGCATGCGGGCGTGCTTGCAGTCCGGGTCTGGATGCCAATGCCAGAAACAGCCGTGGACGAAAATCACCTTTCTCCGGCTGGAAAACACCAGGTCCGGTTTCCCTGGCAATTCCTTCCTGTGCAAGCGGAATCTGTAACCCATCCTGTGCACAAGGCTGCGGACGAGCAATTCGATTTTGCTGTTCCTGGAGCGGACGCGGCCCATCAGTTCGCTGCGCCGCTCCCTTGATATTGTATCGGCCATGTGTCCAGCCGTTGCTTGTTTTTTGTTTTTCGCGGTCCCAGGAACCAGGAGCCTGCGCCGCAGGCTCCCGGACCCGTGATTGCGAGTCATTCTATCGTATTGCTTCCGGATCCCTCCCCGAGTGGGGCGCGGTATTCCGCCGCTTCAATTTGTGTCTGTCCACATTCAGAACCGCACCACCATTTTGCCGAAATTTTCACCTGAGAACAGGGCGAGGAAGGCGTCTACGGCGTTTTCCACGCCTTCGTAGACGGTTTCCCGGGTGCGGATCTTGCCGTCAATGATCCATTGGCTCATGTCTTTTTCGAAGTCCGGGCGCATGTCTTCGTGGTCGGAGATGATGAAGCCCTGGATACGCAGTTTCTTGCCGACGATGTACATGAGGTTGTTGGGGCCGGGGACGGGTTCGGAATTGTTGTAGCCGGAAATCATGCCGCAGGCGACGACACGGCCGAACGGGTTCATGACATTGATGGCGGCCTGGAGATGGTCGCCGCCGACGTTTTCGAAGTAGACGTCGACACCATCGGGGGCAGCGGCGCTCAGCGCCCGGGTCAGGCTGCCGCAGTTGCGGTAGTTGATGGTGGCGTCCACGCCGCATTCGTCCCTGAGCCACTCGGCCTTGGCGTCGCTGCCGACGCTGCCTACCACCCGGCAGCCCTGCTGTTTGGCGATCTGGCAGACATTGGCGCCCACCGCTCCGGATGCCGCGGAGACGAACACCGTCTCGCCCTCCTTCGGCTCGCCGAACTTGCGCAGGCCCACGTAGGCCGTCATTCCCGGCATGCCCAGGGCGCCGAGATAGAGCGAGATGCGTTCGCGGTCGAAGGGTTCGATTCGCTGCAGGTGGGAAGCCCTGGCCACGAACCGGTCCTGCCAGGCGGCGAAATTGAGGACGATATCCCCCGGCTTCAGGCTCGGGTCCCTGGATTCCACCACTTCGCCCACGGCCCCGCCGTACATGGGCGCATTGAGTTGAAACGGTGCGGCGTACACGGCGTCGGCGCGCATGCGACCGCGCATGTAGGGATCAACCGACATATAGCGGTTTTCCACCAGGGCCTCGCCCTCGCCCGGTTCGGGCAGGTCCGCTTCCACAAGCTGGAAGTGTTCGTGGCCCGGCATGCCGGCGGGTCGTTCAATCAGGTGAATCTGTTTTGCGGTGCGGGAAGTCATGGTTACTCCTCAGTGGGTCGTTTTGGCGAACTGATGTTGCCAGATGATGACGCCGGCGAGCAGGGCGGCGCCGGCGGCATGAAAATAGATCGGCAGCGGCATCCACATCAGCAGGGCCGCGCTGAGCGCGAGCAATACGGCGATGATGGCATTGATGGGCTTCTCCAGGTGCCATTGCAATAGTCCCGCCAGGGCATACAGTCCCGGGCAGGCCCAGAGGAATACTTCCAGCCGCTCGGCCCAGCTTCCGGAAATCAGCGGCGAATAGGCGAACAGCACGGGTATCAGATACAGCCCCTTGGCGATTTTCCAGCTCGTGAACCCCGTGGCGATGGGCCGGGTGCCGGCAATGCCCGCGGCGGCGAAGGATACCAGACATACCGGTGGCGTGACATTACTGTCCTGGGATAGCCAGAATATGATCAGATGGGCACTGAGCAGCATGCCCATGAGGAGTTCCGCCGGCAGCATTTCGGCGCGGACCAATTGCTTCATTTCCAATGGCATCTGTTGCAGGGCGAGCGCCGCGTCGCCGCCGAACAGGCCGATGGTGGCGGCCACGTTGGAAGGCGGATCGGCGGCCCGCAGGGCTTCCAGCAGTTGCGACTGGCTGATCAGGTCGAAGATCAGCGGCGCCGAAAGCGTGGCAAGCACGATGTACGAAGCGGTCACCGGCAGTCCCATGCCGAGCACCAGGGAGGCCAGGGCCACCAGCAACAGGGTGATCAGCAGCGAGCCGCCGGCCCAATCGGCGATCATCAGCGAAAAGGCGTTGCCGACCCCCGTGGTGGTGACCACATTGATGATGATGCCCACCGCCACCAGCAGCAGGGCCGTGGAAACCATGGTTTTCACGCCATTGGCCACGGCGTCGAAGATGTCATTGAGTCCCATGGGGCGCGGCGAAATCCACGAGGCCGCAATTACGCTGAGGATGGCGAAAGCGGCCGAAGTCGTGGGGGTGCGCCCGCTGACCAGAAAAGCCACCAAGGTGACGATGGGAATGATGAAATGCCAGCCTTCCCGCAGCACCGTGGAAACTTTTTCGGCGTCGGCGGCAAGCTGCGGCGCGAGCCCCAGCCGTTTCGCCTCGATGCGGATAAAGAAAGATACGGTCAGAAAATACAGCACCGCGGGCAGCATGGAGGCGCCAATCACGGTGAGATAGGGAATCTGGGTATAGCTGGCCAACACAAAGGCGCCAGCCCCCATCACCGGCGGCATCAGCGCGCCGCCGGTGGAAGAAGCCGCCTCGACCCCTGCGGCAAAGCGCGGCTGAAAACCCGACTTGCGCATCATGGGAATCGTGATGACTCCGGTGGAAACCGTATTCGCCACCGCCGAACCCGACACCGAGCCCATCAGCCCGGAACCCACCACCGCCACAAGCCCCGCCCCGCCGGTAAAACGCCCCGCCAGGCACTGGGCCAGCCGCACGATGAAATCCCCGGCGCCGGACTTGAGCAAGAAGGAGCCGAAGATGATGAACATGAATACGAAGGTGGAAGAAATTTGCGCGGTCAGCCCGAACATGCCTTCGCTGGTGAAATAGCTGCGATAGAGCACGGTTTCCAGGTTGAGACCGGGAAAGGCGAATACCCCGCCGATGTAGCGCCCGAGAAAGAGGATGTAGGAAAGGCTGACAGCGATCAGGACCGGCATGAACCAGCCCGTGGTGCGGCGGGTAAACTCGATGGCCAGGGCGATGGCGATCAATGCGAACACAAAATCGCCAAGGATGAATTCAGTCTCCCGGGCGTATAGCGCGTTCTCGAACAGGATGAGATAAGCAGCTACGAACACCGCAAGCAGCGCCAGGCCGATATTGGTCCAATAAGCCGGCGAGCGCCGCGTCAGCCCCGGATCTTCATTGCCGAGCAGGGCGCAGATGGCGACAAAACCGCCAAAATGAATCGCCGACAGCCACAGTTCGGAAATGCTTGCGAACACATTGCAATAGATATGGAACAGGGCGAAAGCGAAGGCGGCCCAGCGCAGTGGAGTGGAATTCATGGGTTGGCGTCAGGCTCCTTGCCGGGACCGGGCGCCGCCATGGCCGAGGATTCTTCCAGCAGCAACCGCTCCGGAATTTCCAGGCCCACCTCCCGGTAGTAGCGCAGGGCACCGGCGTGCAGCGGGGCGCCAAGGCCGGCGATGGCGATTTCGGGCCTCATGTCGCGGGTGGCGCCGTGGATTTCCTGCAGGGTGGCGAGGTTTTCCCAGATTACCCGGGTGATGTGGTACACCGCCGCTTCGGGAATATCGACCCGGGTCACCAGCACATTGGGCGAGGCCACCGTGCGCACGGGCTCGGTCTGATTGGGATAGGTCAGCGGCGGAAAATCGTACCAGTCCCACAGGGGATAACGCGCATTGATCTGGTCCAGGGCCTGCTGGGACCAGTTCAAAATCCGCATGCGCTCGCCCATGATGGCGTAGGCCCGGGTAATGGAACTTACCGGCGCGCCGGCGGGAATGTTCATGCCGACGATATTGCCGTCCTGGATGGCGCCCACGGTGGGGCCGTAGCCCATGTAGCCCAGGGTGAACCTGTTCTCGTAGTCCACGCCCAGGGTTTCCAGAATGAAGCGCCCGGTCTGCTCGGCGCCGGAATTGCGCGCGCCAAGCACATAGCGTTCCCCGTCGAGATTGTTCAGGTCCATGATGTCGCCGGAGGTCGCGAGTTCGCTCAGCAATACGAAATGCTCGACGTTCTTCCACAGCGCGCTCACCGAGCGGATATGGGTCTGGGGCTCCCGTACCGGCCCTTCCCCGGCCCAGGACCAGGCGCCGAAAGGCCCCTGCAGAATCGCGAACTGGGCCTGGTTGTCCCGCAACAGCTTGAGATTCTCCATGGAGCCGGCGGAGCTGATGGCGGTCAGGGAAATGTTTTCGGACTCGGACAATTCGGCGTGGGCGATGGTGGCGATGGCGACTCCCACGGGATAAAACACGCCGCCGGTGGTGGCGGTGGTGAGCACATAGGGCCGCGCCCGGCTCAGCTCGTCGCTGCAGCCGGTCAAAGCCGCCGCCAATACGGTGATGAGAACTGCGCGTCCGATCAAGGCTGGGCCCCTCTTGTCCTGCGGCAATCATAAATGAATTGCCTGAGATCTTCCGGGGTCTGGATCACCTGTTCGTTCAGGAACAACTCAGGATGGATTTCACCCTGGCTGTAACCCGCCGGACGTTGGGTGGCCGCTGCGACGACCCAGGACGCCGCGGGGCGTTTCGCGCCGAGAATGCGCTCGAGGTTTTGCGGAGGGATTCCCAGCAGGCCGGCTACCGCCACATCGGTGGCCCGGGTCCTGCGCTGGTTCAGGCAGGAAAGCACTTCCCGGGGGCTGAAGCGGTCGGATACCGGGCGCTCGCCGCTCATCTTGCCTACCAGCAGGGCGGTTCCGGCGAATACCGTGGCGGCGATGGTAATGCCGAGCACCATGGTCAGGCGGTAGAACATGGCGATTTGCACGCCACCGAAATAGTACGCCGCCTCGGCAAGCGCATTGACAAGAATCAGGGCGGTAAAAAAAGTAATCCAGACGGCTTTTTTCACGGAATTGCCGTTACTCCGGGATGAACTCCGGGCTCAGTCGGAGCCCGCGCCACCCGAGAGTAGCAGCAAACCCTCTATGTTCCCAATTTCATTGCGAGACAGGAGGAAAATGTCGTGGATGCCGTCGTCGTTGAGATGGGCGCTGAGCACTTCGCCGGCCTCCGCCACGGGGCCGGCGTCAAGGCGGATATCCGGCTCGCGGCCCGCCACTTCCCGCAGATGCCGGTTCTCGCCGATGCTGATGTCGTTGATCATCGCCCGCAGGTCGATGCGGTAGTCGTCGCGTTCGCGGCTGTAGTCCAGCGAGCCGAGAAACTCCCGCTGTTCGGGTTCCGGTTCGATGCTGTTGTAGAACACCTGCAACTGCCGGTCCATCAGGACCAGCAAGTCCAGCGGGTCGGCTTCATTGTCGAGCCGGGCCGTGACCGATGAAACCAGGTCGGCGCTGCGGGTCGTCTCGGCGGCTTCGGTCAGTTCGCTGTAGTTGCCGGCCAGTCCCACAAGGGAGGGGATTTGCAGCGACACGGTGATTCTGCGGCTCGGGCGACGGGCGAATCGTTCGCCGTCGTTGGGATAGATCAGCGCTTCCACGGCAATATCGCTGGACAGCACCAGCCAGAGGAAGATATCGCCGAGGGAAATCGATTCCACCCGCCAGAGCCACAGGTCCTTGAGACCGTCGCCGTCTTCGTCGTGGAGAAAACTGCCGAGCACATTGCCCCCGGAGCGCAGCACCTGCCGGGGGGTCGCCAGCTCCATGCCGGTGGCGGTTCCCGCGAACAGGGAAATCTTGCCGCCCTCCCGTAGCAGCAGATCGTCAATGCCGTCGCCGTCCACGTCTTCCAGCAACTCCTCGTGGGTCAGGGCGAGAATGCCGGTGAGGTTGGAGAAATCGAGATTGTCCACGTCAAATCCGCCGAGACGCTCCTCGATTTCCGCAAGGTCGATACTGTAGCTTGGCGCGAGCGGGAAGTAACCCGGCGCTTCCGGGTCGGCGAGGAAGACCGCGAGCAATTCATCGGTTTCCGAAATCAGGTCCGGATGCCGGTCGGCGTTGAGGTCGCGCAGGCTGAGGGAGGGAATCGTCACCGCCTGACCCGTGCGCCAGAATAGACTGCGGGAATTGAGATTGGTTCGCAGGCGGGTATCCGACTGCACCGGCAGCGGCGGTCGGAAAGCGCCTTCTGCCTCGCGCAAATGGATATGCAATGCGCCAGGGGCCGGGGTTACCAGGTCCATCAGGCCATCGGCATTGATGTCCCGGGCGAAATGCAGGCGGTTGAGCCCGGGGCTGAGAAAGCCGTTCACGCCGCTGAGCAGGGTTTCCGATTCGCTCAGGGCGCCGTCCCGCAGGCGCCAGGCGAGAACCCGGTTGCCATCGAGCAGGGCGAGGAGCGTCGCCGTCTCTCCGGAATCGAAGCCCCGGGCAATATCCCAGCCAACCGAGCGCGCATCGAAGCCCAGGCTGATAAAGCCCTGGTCGAAATCAAAGCCCTGCTCGCCCTGCGGGTAAATCCGCAGTTCCTCGTCGATGACCGCAATGATTTCCTGTCTGGCGTCGCCGTCAAGGTCGGCGAGCACCAGATTTCCGGTTTCGGCGGGCAGGCTCAGGGGCTGGGAGCGGAATCCCCAGTCATCAGCGCCCGCCAGGCAAGGCAGGCAGGCCAGCACGACAATCAGGCAGCGTTTCATGGGCTCGACACCAGCACCGTGGTGGATGTCCCATGCCGGAGCACGAAATCGGGCAGTTCATCGGCGTTCAGGCGCTCCACGGCAATCTGGAATACCGAACGCGGCGCGACATATTCCCAGAAATCCTCGCTTTCAATCTGCAAATCCCCATTGATTCGCCGCGCCGCCAGCGTGCCCCGCCCGGTTACGTAGAGCGCGTCGGAGCGGCCATCGCCGTCGAGGTCATGGCCGAACTGAATGGGCTCGGCCAGCCCCCGCACATTGTCCACCGAAAAAGTCTCCTCCAGGCGCATGGCGGGACGGCGGTTGAATAACTGGCCGTCCGCCGCATCGGCTCCTTCGGCGCCGCGATAGAGCAGGCTCACCCGCTGCACGCCGGTATTGCGGATCGCCTCCATGGCGGGCACAGCGTACCAGGTCGCCGCCAGCACGGGCTCGCCATGAATCCGGACCACTTCCAGCCCCAGATCGTATCCGCCGAAGCGCAGTACCTGGGCCGGGCTGTCCAGATCGAATTCGCCGCCCTGGTTCGGATACAGCCTGATGTCCCGATCATCGCCCTGCTCGACCACCTGGATGAGATCGATTTGTTCATCGCCGTCGAGATGGGCCAGCCGCCAGTCGCCCCTGGCTTCGAGTGGGCCGGACCAGTCGGGTTTTTCGGCGAAGTTGCCGGCTTGCTGGAAATGCACGTTGAGCCGACCCAGGCCGTCGATTCCCTGGTTCACATAGACCAGGTCGGGCAGTCCGTCGCCATCGAATTCAGCGAACAAGGCGCCGGGCATCCAGCTTTGGGCTTCGAACAGCGCCCGCCCGGTCTTGCCATCCCATTGCTCGATGAAGTCGCCAAAAGCCGTGGGCGTTTCCGCGCGGAATTCGATCACTATGCCCTGCTCCGCGTCGATGCTTGCCCGGACGTCCAGGTCGGTTTCAAAATTCTCGCGAACCAACCGCGGCACTTCGGGATTTTCGGTTGCAATCATCGCCGCCAGTACAAAGCGCTCATCGCCGAGCCCGCGAAAATAACCGTAGCCTTCAGCTCCCGGCACGAGCAGGTCGACGTGGCCATCGCCGTCGATGTCGGCGATGTCGCGCACGAACTGCACGTTTTCCCTGTCCGGCAAGGCGGCGATCAACTCCCAGGCGAATAGCTGGCGAATATTGCCGGCATAGCCCGGCGTGCCGCTGGCGAGGCTGTACACCCCGTCTCCGGCAAACAGCAGCAACTCCTTGCCCGGCCCGGAGCGCAGGTCGGCAAAACCGATGGCGATGATTTCGCTCTTGATTTCCACCCGGACGGGTTCCGCGGCAAAGCCGCCATCGGCCTGTTGATAGTGGATCAGCAGTTCCCGGCCCACACCGGGGCGGTATTCCGCGAACAACAGGTCGGCGCGGCCATCGCCGTTGACGTCCTCGGTAACCAGATCATCCCAGTTGTCGCCGCGCTGCAAGTCAAATGCGGTGTAGTTCTGGGCGGCGGCGCCAGTAGCCGTAGCCATAGTCGCCAGCAGCAGAACGAATTGCAGGGAAAAAGTCTTCATTGGATCTCTTCGATCAACTCGCCATAACCAGTACTGAAATGGATCAGGCCGAGGATGGAATGGGAGCGCTCACCTTCGTTGCGGGCATAGGAGTACACCGAAAACAGCCAGAAATCCAGCACATCGAGGCTGGCGGAATCCGGGTCCAGGCTCGACCGGTATTGCAGCACCGGGCCGAGAGACATTTCGCTGAGGCGCCGGCCCGGGTCCCACAATTCGACTTCCGCCCGCCGCAAACTGCTGCCGTCCCAGACATCGAACAGCACTTCGCCGCCGAGTGCATGCTCCCGGTTGAGCCGGTTGACGAGTTCCTGGGCCGAGCCGAAACCCGCGCCGTCCAGGGCAAGTATCCAGTCTCCCTCGCCGATGCCGGCCGCCGGCAAGGGGCTGCCGGGAAACAGCGCCATCACCCGCGCTCCGCCTCTTGGGGCCTGGCCAGTTACTTCGATCACGCCACTGCGATAACCCGCCCGGGTGGCCACGGGATCGATCCGGTACAACTCTGCCGGGCCGGCATTCAAGGCGATTTCCCGGCCCGTCACGCTGGCCGAAAGCACGGCGGTATCGCGCCGCAAGGTAAATGCATAGGGTGCCTGGCGATAGTTCGTCCGCTGGATGGCAAGCACAGCGTCCGGGCTGTTGGTTTCCATTTCGTCGATGGCGAGAATCACGTCACCCACCTGGATTCCCGCCGCATCCGCCGGACCATTGGCGGCGACTTCCACCACCCGAACCCCGGGCAGAATCTCCACCGCGGCCAGGGAATCGCTTTCGTTCAGCGCCAGCCCAAGGCCGAAATCCACCAGCAAACCGACATTGCCCCGCCCCAGGCTGAGCTGTTCCGGCGAAAGATTGATGGCGGGCGCCAGCCGCGCCGGTTCATATACCGCACAGCAAGCCATCAGGCCGCACAGGGCAAGGGATGACAGTCGCAACATCGGCCTACAACCTGCGTCGCAGGGCCAGCAGCACCGCGGCCGCGGCCAGCATCAGGGCCGCAATGGCGGGCGCCCAGGTATTGAACACAAAAAAGCGGTCGGCCACGAGCACATCGGAAAATCCCCGCACCAGCCTCGCCACTTCGCGCAAATACGATTGATCCAGCAGCGATGGATGAAAAGTCGCGTACAGATACCAGGCGCGCTCGCCGAGCAGCGCCTTGAAGATATCCATGGCCAGGGTCGCGCCCAGGGCAAGCGTTACCGCCTGGGTCGCCGACTGGGCCGCAACCGAAACCAGCATGCCGAAGGCGATCACGGCGGGCAGGGGGATCACCGCCATCAGCAGGCCCAGATGAATTTCATAGAGAATTTCATCCTCGCCGATCAACTCGAATCCATCCTCGACCACCGGTCCGAAATCCCAGAATAACGCCGCGCCCGCCCAGGCTGCGAGCCCCAGCAAGGCCAGCGCCAGCAATCCGAGCAGATGCAACCGCAGCAATTTCGCCAGCACGATGCTGGCGCGGCCGGCGCGGCGGATCAGCACATGGCGAATCGAGCCATTGTCGCGTTCGCCGCTGAAATCATGGGCGGCCACCGCCACCAGCAACAGCGCCAGAATCATCAGCCCGGTGTTGACGCCATCGACGAAATGCCCGTATGCGTTCCGAGACTGGGCCAGGGCGAAGTCGTCGACGCCGATCAGGCCCGCCCGGGCCTGTTCCCCCGCCTGATTGAGCCAGACCAGCACATAGCGAGCCAGGCAAACCAGCGCCGGCGCCAGCACGGTAATTTTCGCCGCCAGCGAATAGCGGGCGAGGAACAGTTCGAGGCGCAGGGCCGCCAGCAGATTGCTCATGCCGCCTCCCCCGCCGTCAGTTCCCGAAACAGGCCATCGAGAGAAGCGCGTTGCCTGATCAGTTCGCAAACGGGCACGCCGTGACGCACCAGATGCGCGGCAAGCTCATCGCTGCGCCAGTCCCCAAGCCGCAGGCTCAGACGGCCGTCCGGGGCGACCTCGAGAATCTCGATCCGTCCGTCATCCGCCAGCAGTTTTCCGGCAGCGGCGGGGTCGCTGCTTTCCAGGACCACCCGGGAGCCGGCGTCCGCCAGCAGGCCCGCCAGTTCGCCACTCGCGGCAATCCTGCCGTCATGAAGAATCGCAATATGACTGCAGACCTGTTCCAGATAGGGCAACTGGTGGCTCGAAAGCAAAAAGCTCGTGCCGCTGGCGCGATTCAGGTCCGCGATCAGGGCGAGTACCTGGTCCACGCCGCCGGCGTCGAGCCCATTGAAAGGTTCATCGAGGAGAATCAACCGGGGTTCGCCGAGCAGGGCCTGGGCAATCGACACCCGCCGCCTATTGCCGAGGGAGAGCTGGCGGATGCGGTAGCGGCTGTAGGCTTCCACCCCAAGCATCCGCTCGACTTCGGCGCAGCTTCGCAACGGTCGCGCACACAGCCGGCGGGCGTGTTCGAGACACTGGCGCACGGTCAGATGGGGAGGTACGCTGGGGCTGTCGAAAATCGCCACGACCTCGCCCCGCAGGCGAAACAGGGCGTCGGGAGCAAAGCCCAGCACCGAAACTTCACCCTGCTGAAAATGCTGCAGGCCGAGAATGCACTCGATGGTGGTGGTCTTGCCCGAGCCATTAAGCCCCACGAGACCGAGCACGGCGGCGGCGGACAATTCCAGGTCCACGCCATGCAGTACCGGCACATCGCCATAGCTTTTGCGCAGTCCGCTTACCCGCAGTACAGAACCGGTTTCATTCATAAGCCGGGCTTGGCGCGAAGCGTCGCACCCGATTCCCTGTCAGTCCGCGAACAATTCATCCACCTGGACCTGTTGGACCCGACCGAAGGGTTCGAGTTCCGCCAGATCGATCACCGACAGGTCGCCGACGATGGAAATCAGCTTGGCCCGGTCCTTGACGTGCTGCCGCTGGAATTCCACGAGATCGTCCATGCTCGCCTGCTGCAATTCGGCATAGCGCCGGCGCCGCGGGTCGCCTTCAAGGCCAAGCCGCTCCCATCCCCGCACCGCCGGCAGCACTTCCCGAAAACTGAGCTTGGAAGTGCGGTAGCGGTTGAGGGACGCATTGACGGTTTCCTCGAATCGTTCGGTGGAGACCGGCATATTGTCGATGAGGTCGATAAAGGCGGTGAGGGCCTCGGCGGTCTTGTCGGTCTGGGTGCCGATGGCGCCAAGCATCAGGTTCTGGTCATTGCGCCGCCCGCCCTGGGCATAGCGCGCCGATGCCGAATAGGCCAGCGCCCGGGCTTCCCGCAGTTCCTGGAAAACCACGCTGGACATGCCGCTGCCGAAATAGCTGGTATATAACGAAGACAGCATGCTGTCGCCCTCGTCATACACGCCGTCTGCGAATTCGATCCGCACCTGGGCCTGGGCGGTTTGCTGATCGACCACGTAAAGTTCGGTTTCCCCAATGTCCCGCGCCTGACGGAAGCGATACTCAGGCGGCGCCTGGAGTTCGCCGTCGTTGGGCAGGTGGCGACGCAGGATGGCCGCCACATCTTCCAGCGGCAGCGAACCGGTGTAGGCGATGGTCTGTTCGTATCCCAGCAGGCTCGCCGGCAAGCCGAGCAATTCCTCAAGTCCGGACTGCATGATCTCCTCGCTGGTCAGCGATTCGAGCATTGGCGATTCCTCGCCGTAACGGTTGTACAGATACAGCGCCCGGGCGATGGCCGGCGGCGACTGCTTCTGGTCCTCCCTGGCCTTGAGGATGATGCCTTTCAATTGCTCCAAAGTGTTTTCGTCCGATACCGGTTCCCGCACGAGTTCCAGCATCAGGGCGAGGCTGTCCTCGAATTGGTCGTCGAGACCCGAGAGGTTGAAACTCGATGCATTCTCCGCCACCCGGAAGCCGAACTCCGAGCCCATGCGGTACCACTGTTTCTGCAAATCCTCATTGCTCAGGGAAGCGCTGCCGGCCACGTCCATCAGAGCGGCGGACAGGCTCAGTTTGCCCATTTCCTCCGAACCGGCCTCCACATTGATGGACAGGGTGAACAGGTCATTGAGCGGATTGGGGGCGTAATACAGTTGCACGCCCCCGGCGAGGTCGAGGATGCGGTAGTCCCGGTCGGCCTCGACAAAAACCGGCTCGATGGAATCATGGTCCATGGCGAGCACCCGGGCGGCGAACGCCGACTGCCGGGTGGGATCGATTTCCACCGGGTCGATCACGGGTTTTTCCACCAGCGGCACTTCATGCTGGCCGTTGACCTGCTCCACCGCCACGTAATCGCCGGCAAAATAGCGGTTGGCCACGGCGACCACATCGTCCCGGGTCAACTCGCCCATGCGCTCAAGCTCGGCGACGCGGTAATCCCAGTCCACGCCGCGAATAAAGGCATCGCGCATGCGCGCCACCCGGGCGGTATTGGATTCCAGCCCGGCCTTTTCATTCCTGGCGAAGTCATTGATGATGGCGGGAATGATCCAGTCCTCGAACTCCCCATCCTTGATGATTTCAATCTGCTCGAGCAGCAACCGCTCGACTTCGGCGAGCGTCTGATCCTGCTTGGGCACGCCGTAGAGCAACTGGTAGCCGGCGTCCACAAGGAAAGCGGGCGAGGAGCCGGCCCGGGCCACCCGCTGCTGCTGGTTGAGATTGAGATTGATCAGCCCGGCGGTGCGATTGTCGAGAATCATGTCGAGCAGGATAAGGGCTTCCATATCGGGATGGGCATAGGGCGCCGTGGGAAAGGCGATCTGCACCTGTTCCTCGCCGGGGTATTGCACCGTGGCCCTGCGCACGCCTTCCACGGGCGGATCGTTCCAGGGGCCGATCCGCGGCAATTCCCTCGGCTGCCAATGGCCGAATTTCCCGGCGATCAGGGCAATCGTTTCGGGAATGTCGATATCGCCGCTGACGAACACCGCCATGTTGTTGGGGACATACCAGGTGTCAAAGTAGTTCTGGATATAGACCAGGGACGGATTCTTGAGATGGTCCACGGTACCGATGGTGGGCTGCTGGCCGTAGGGATGTTCGGGAAACAGCAGGTCATTCAGCGCCTGGTAGATGATGAAACCACGATTGTCCAGGGAGCGGTTCTTCTCCTCGTAAACGGTTTCGAGTTCAGTATGAAACAGGCGGAAAACCGGATTGACGAAACGGTCCGATTCGATTTCCGCCCATTGCCGCAGGCGATTGGAAGGCAGTCCCACCCGATACACGGTTTCCTCGTTGGAAGTATGGGCGTTCAGGCCGCTGGCGCCCATGCTGTTGTAGAGCTTGTCGATCTCATTGGGCACCGCATACTGCGCCGCCTGCTGGGCGGTGGCGTTGATTTCGGCGTAAATCGCGGCGCGCTCGGCAGGGTCTTCGCTGGCGAAATGCGCCTCGTACAATTCGACGATGCGGTCGAGATACGGCGCCTCGGCCTCGTAATCGAGACTGCCGAGATTGCGGTTGCCCTTGAACAGCAGATGCTCGAGATAATGGGCCAGCCCGGTGGCGTCGGCCGGGTCGTGCTTGCTGCCCGCCCGCACGGCGATTTCCGCGTAGAACCGGGGCTCTTCGTGATTTTCGGTGAGATAGACCAGCAGGCCATTGTCGAGCCGGTAGATATGGGTATCCATCTGGTCGAGCGGATTGGGTTCATTGACGCGGGTATACCCCAGCCCCGCCCCGGCTTCCGCAAGCTGGGCGCCTTTCATTGCGACCGCATCTCCGCCAACCCCGCCGTCAGGCCCGGCTCCGGGCTCGCCACAGGCAACAAGCAACAACATTCCCGGGCAGGCGATGAAATAGCGCAATCCGAAAAACAAATCAGTCATGAACAGGCTCCGCGGGAGAAAATGCAAAACAACCCCGAATCTTATCAAATCGCCTGGAAATTAATAGCAGGCGAATCTGAAGCGGGTTCCTCTCAAAGGGCGATGGCTTCGATCAGGCTCATCAGGGATGCGGGGTACACGCCGAACAGGATCAGCAGGGCGAAAAGCGCCAGCACCACGGCGAATCCCGCACTGCCCCGCTCCAGAACAGGGGCGTTTTCGGGCTGCGGCAGCAACATGCGGTAGACGATTCGCAGGTAATAGTAGAGCCCGATGCCGCTGCCGACCACCAGCGCGCCAAGCAGCAGCCAGAGCCCGGATTCGACGCCTGCCAGAATGAGGTAGAACTTGCCGATAAAACCCGCGGTTAGGGGAATCCCCGCCAGTGACAGCAACATGCCGGTGAAGGAGGCGGCCAGCCAGGGCCGACGCCAGAACAGGCCCTGATAGTCGGCGATGCCATCCCTTTCCCCGGCATGGCTGGAAACCAGCGCCACCACGCCAAAAGCCCCCAGGGTCATGACGACATAGGCCAGCAGGTAGAAACTCACCGCTTCAATGCCGATGGGTCCGTCGCTGTAGAAACTGGCAATGACTGCGATCAGCAGATAGCCCATGTGGGCGATGGAGGAGTAGGCAAGTATCCGCTTGAGATTATCCTGCAACAGCGCAAGCAGATTGCCGGCGATGATGGACAGCAGGGCAAGCAGGGAGAACACGATGACCACCGGCGCCATGCCCAGGGCCCGGGTTTCCACCATGATGCGCAGCAGTACGATAAACACCGCGAGCTTGCCTATGGTGGCCAGAAAGGCGGTGGCCGGCGCCGGTGCGCCTTCATAGACATCCGGGGTCCAGATATGAAAAGGGAACAGCGAAAGCTTGAAGGCGATGCCGGCGGAAATCAGCAGCAGCGCCACGGTGGAAAAGGCGATGCCGGGGCCGGCGGGCAGCAATTCCAGGCCGGTGAATGCGAGGCTGCCGGTCTCGGCGAAGACCAGGGCGACGCCGAACAGGATCATGGCGGTGGATACCGCCGACAGAATCAGGTACTTGATGGTG
Source organism: Pseudomonadales bacterium (assembly GCA_022819645.1). GTDB lineage: Bacteria > Pseudomonadota > Gammaproteobacteria > Pseudomonadales > Pseudohongiellaceae > UBA9145. The sequence continues at coordinate 46,115 of JAJEGU010000022.1, read as the reverse complement.
GCTTCCAGCGCATGGCCCTTGTGCTGTCGGCTCTGCAAGGGATAGGCGAGCATGCCGTACAGCGACATGCTGAGGATTTCCAGTCCCAGCAGCAAACTCGCAAAATGGTTGGCGCCGGCCAGCACCACGGCGCCCAGCGTCGCCAGCAGCAACAGCAGCAGAAACTCTTCCCGCTGGTCGTCGAACCCGGACCAGTAATTGTGTCCCAGGAGGCACACGCCGATGGCCGTTGCGCAAATCAGCACGGTAAAGAACTGGGCATAGCTGTCCATGCCCAGCAGTGGCATCGCCGCAAATTCGGGCTCCAGCATCAGGCCATGGGCCATCAACAGGGCAAGCAACAGGCCGTTCACCGTGGAACCCAGCGCAACGGCGTAATTGCGCTTTACGCCAATGGCCAGCATGACCCAGACCGACGCCGCGGTGAGAATAATCAGGGGCAGCAGCGGTATCAGGTCCCGCGCGCCCATGGTGTAGCCGGCGAAGTCCATGCTGACCAGATTCATGGCCGCGCCACTCCCGTCAGGGACTGCCCCAACTCTCCGTCAAGCAGGGCCTGCAAAGTCGGCGCCGAAAGATCGAGGAAAGACTGGGGATACACCCCCATCCACAGCAGGCCCAGCATCATGGCGGCATAGAAGGCCATTTCGCGGTTGTCCAGGTCGCGCAAGCCGCCGCCGTCGAAGGCATCGCCGGCATATTTGCCCTGAAACACTTTCTGCATTACCCACAGCGAATACACCGAGGCGAAAATCAGGCCAAAGGCCGAAACGATCGTCAGCAGCGGATTGGCCTGGAAAGCGCCCAGCAGGGACAGGAATTCGCCGATGAAGTTGCCCAGCCCGGGCATGCCCAGGGCGGCAATGGAAAAGAACATCGCCACCGCCGACATGCGCGGCACGCGGCCCCAGAAGCCGCCCATCTCGTGCATGTTGCGGGTATGGATCCGGTGCTGCAAACCGCCGGCGAGCATGAACAGGGCCGCGGAACTCAATCCGTGGGCGAGCATGGTCATGACCGCCCCCTGCAGGGCAAGCTCATTCCAGGCGTACACCCCCAGGGTGACAAAGCCCATGTGGCTGACGCTGGTGTAGGCGATCAACCGTTTCAGGTCCGCCTGGGCGAAAGCCACCTTGGCGCAATACAGAATACTGATGGCGGCCAGGGTCATGGCCACCGGGGCGAACTCCGCCGCGGCATTGGGGAACAGCGGCACGGCAAAGCGGATCAGGCCATAGGCGCCGGTCTTGAGCAGAACGCCGGCGAGAATGATGCTGCCGGCGCTCGGCGCCTGGCTGTGGGCGTCGGGCAGCCAGTTGTGAAAGGGCGCGCTGGGCAGCTTGGTGGCGAAGCCGATAAAGAATCCGAGCATGACCCACATTTCCATGCCGCGGTTCATGCGCACGTTGAGCAGGTCGAAATAGTCGAAACTGAAAAAGCCGAGTTGCAGGTAGTGGAACCAGGCCAGCACGGCAATGGCCACCAGCATCAGCAGGCCGCTCACCTGGGTGAAGATGAAGAACTTCTTGGCGGCGTAGAACTTGTTCTCATGCCCCCAGATCGCGATGATGAAATACATCGGGATCAGCATGACTTCCCAGAAAAAGAAGAACAGGAACAGGTCCAGGGCGGTGAAAATTCCCACCACGCCGGCCAGGGTCCAGAGCAGGTTGAAATAAAAGAAACCCACGCGCTCGGTTATCTCGTTCCAGGCCGAACCCACCGCGATGACGCCGAGAAAGGCGGTAAGCAGGAGCAGGAGCAGCGACAGGCCGTCGGCGGCGAAATGCAGGGAGATGCCGAAGCGCGGCAGCCAGGCCCGGTTGTATTCCGCCAGCCAGCCGTTTTCCGGCGAAGCCCCCAGCAGGCCCAGCATCAGCAGCAGTTCCAGGCCGAGCGCCCCCAGCGCCACCCAGCGCGGCCAGACGGGGTTGATGCGCTCGCTGAACCAGGCGAGCAAGCCGCCGAGGAACAGCAGGCCGATGAGCAGGGGCAGGATCACAGCAGCACTCCCACCGCCACCAGCAGCACCAGTCCCGCGGCCATCGACAGGGCGTACCAGCGCAGATAGCCCGTCTGGCTGCGGACGATCAGCATATGCCCCGCCCGGCTCAGGGAGGCCAGACCATGGTAGAAGGCGTCGATCACATCTTTTGCATTGATCCGGGCAAGCCACAGGAAGGGATGGACGAACAGCGCATCGTACAGGCGGTCCATGCCCCAGCCGCTGCGCCAGAAGCGATGCAGGGCTTTCGCCCCGGGCAGTGCCATGATCCGCTCCGCCGGCAAGGCCCCGGTTCCGTAAATCAGGTAGCTGATGGCGATGCCGACCAGAGGCACGGCAATCATGACCCCGTGCAGCAGCGCGCTGACGTGGTGCTCCCCGGCGTGATGGCCGAACACCGCATCGAGAGGCAGCGGAATCCAGCCGCCCAGCAGGGACAGGACCATCAGGATGCCCAGCGGCAGGACGATATTCATTCCCTTGACTTCCGTGGCGTCGTGATGGTCCTTGCTCTGCCCGAAGAACACCACGAAGAACAGACGGAAAGTATAGATGCCGGTGAAGAATGCGCCCACCACGCCGCCCAGCCAGAGCCAGAAACCGGGACCTTCCACCTCCAGCGCCGCCAGCAGGATTTCATCCTTGCTGAAATAGCCCGAAGTGTAGGGAAAGGCCGTCAGGGCCAGCCCGCCGATGAGAAAGCAGAAAAATCCCATCGGCAACTGCCTGCGCTTGCCTCCCATGCGGAAAATGTCCTGTTCGTGGTGCAGGCTGAGAATGACCGCGCCGGCGCCGAGGAACAGCAGCGCCTTGAAGAAGGCATGGGTCATCAGATGGAAAATTGCTCCGGACCAGGCGCCCACGCCGAGGCCGAGAAACATGTAGCCGATCTGGGAGACCGTGGAGAAAGCCAGAATGCGCTTGATGTCGCTCTGGGTCATGGCGGTGAAGCCCGCCATGAGCAGGGTAATCAGGCCCACCCAGGCCACCAGCATCTGCACATCGGGCGCAAGCTCGAATAGCACATGGGTACGGGCGATGAGATAGACCCCGGCGGTAACCATGGTGGCGGCGTGGATCAGGGCGCTGATGGGAGTCGGTCCCGCCATGGCGTCTGGCAGCCAGGTCTGCAGGGGCAACTGGGCGGACTTGCCCACGGCCCCGCCAAGCAGCAGCAGGGCGGTAATCGCCGGCAGGGTCGAACCCGTGGCCCATTCCAGCTCGGCGGCGTGGAGCAGTTCCTGGATATTCAGGGTGCCAAGCTGGGCGAACAGCAGAAACAGGCCGATGGCCATGGCGGTATCGCCCACCCGGGTAACCACGAAAGCCTTGCGGGCGGCATAACCGTTTTCGGGATTGTCGTACCAGAAGCCGATCAGCAGGTAACTGCAAAGGCCAACGCCTTCCCAGCCCAGATAAAGCAGCAGCAGATTGTCCCCCAGCACCAGCAGGAGCATGGCGAAGACGAACAGGTTCATGTAACAGAAAAAGCGCGCGAAATCCGGGTCGTCGGCCATGTAGCCGGTGGAATAGACATGGATCAGAAAGCCAACGCCGGTAATCACCAGCATCATCACCAGCGACAGGCCGTCGAGGTAGAGATTCCAGCCCGGGTCAAAACCGGCCACGGACATCCAGGTCCACAATGGCACGGTATGGCTTTCCAGCCCGGATTGAAGAAAGGCCATCGCCGCCAGGGCGGCCACCGCGAAGGACAGACCCACGCTGCCGGCGCCAACCCAGCCGGCGATGTTCTTGTTGAGGCGGCCTTCACTCAGCGCCAGGATCAGGAATCCCAGCAGCGGAAAAGTCGGCAGCAGCCAGATCAGGTCAAGCACTTCCCTATCCCTTCAATTCACTGAGTACATTGATGTCCACGGTCTGGTAACGCCGGTACAACTGGATGATCAGGCTCAGGCCCACCGCCACTTCCGCCGCGGCCAGGGTCAGAATCAGAATGAACATGATCTGCCCGTCGGGATGGCCCCAGCGCGAGCCGGCGACGATGAAGGCCAGCCCGCAGGCGTTGAGCATGATTTCCAGCGACATCAGCACAAACACGATATTGCGCCGGGTCAGCACGCCGATGAGACCCAGGCTGAACAGGATTCCCGCCAGGATCAGGCCATGGGCAATGGGTATGCTTCCCATCATTCGTCTCCCGAGCGGATCTGCCGGGCCAGGTGATAGGCCGACACCAGCCCCGCCAGCAGCAGGATGGAAGCGAGTTCCACCGCCAGCACATAGGGCCCGAACAGCCGCGAGCCCACCGCCAGCACCCCCACCTGCTCCACCGCCGACAGGCCTTCCACGCCGCTCATGACATAGAGCAACTGGCCCAGCAGTACCGCGGCGAGAAGCGCCGGCAGCAGCCAGCCGCCGGCCCGCAGCCACTGCCGCTCCTGATCCCGGGTGTTCTGGCCGAGATTGAGCATCATGATCACGAACAGGAACAACACCATGATCGCCCCGGCGTAGACAATGGCTTCGAGCATGGCCGCCAGCGGCGCCCCGAGCACATAGAAAATCACCGCCACCGCCAGCAGCGACAGGATCAGGTACAGCAGCCCATGGACGATATTGCTCTGGACGATCACGCCGATGGTGGCGATCACCGCCACCGCGGCGGCAAGATAGAACAGCAGCATCATGGCAGCAGGCTCCGCACGTCCACCGGCTCGGCTTCATTGAGCGCCTCTCCCTTGTCCTTGCCGGCGACCTGCTTGCCGGCAACCCGGTAGAAGTTGTAATCGTGGTACTTGCCGGTGCCGTCGATGAGCAGATCCTCCTTTTCCCAGACCATGTCCTGACGCACGTATTCCGCCATTTCGAAATCCGGCGTCAATTGAATGGCATTGGTGGGACAGGCTTCCTCGCAGAAACCGCACATGATGCAGCGGGAGAAATTGATGCGGAAAAACTCCGGATACCAGCGGCCGTCTTCGGTTTCGGTTTTCTGCAGGGCGATGCAATCCACCGGGCAGGCGACGGCGCAAAGATTGCAGGCCACGCAGCGCTCTTCGCCGTCCGGGTCCCGGCTGAGAATGATGCGGCCGCGCCAGCGGGGAAACATGTAGGGCTGCTCGTCGGGATACTGCACCGTGTCCGCCTTGACGAACAGCTTGCGGAACACGCGCCACAGGGTCACCGCCTGACTGAGCAGAGTGTCCCGGATCAGGCTGAACATATCGGTCTCCCGCAATGTTTTTCCGGCTGCTTGCGCATCGTCTCCTCCTACAGGGTATTCAGCACCACCACGCCGGTAATCAGCAGATTGAGCAGCGACAATGGCAAGAGGAACAGCCAGCCATAGCTCATGAGCTGGTCATAGCGTGGCCGCGGCAGCGCGGCGCGCATGAGAATGAAAAAGGCGATGAAAAATCCCGCCTTGAGGGCAAACCAGACAATCGGCGGCAAAAACGAAGGCCCGAGCCAACCGCCGAAAAACAACACCGTGATCAGCGAGGAAATCAGCACGAGGCCGAGGTACTCGCCGACGAAGAACATGCCGAATTTCATGCCAGAATACTCGGTGTGATAGCCGGCGCAGATTTCCTGCTCCGCTTCGGGAATATCAAAGGGCAGCCGGTGGCTTTCCGCCACGCCGGCGATCAGGAAAATCAGGAAACCGATGCACTGGGGGATGATGTACCAGCCGTCGGCCTGGGATTCCACGATCTCCCGCAGGTTGAAACTGCCGGCGAGTACGATGACGCCCAGCAGGGAAATGCCCATGAAGACTTCGTAGCTCACCATCTGGGCCGCCGCCCGCAGGCTGCCGAGCAGGGCGTACTTGTTGTTCGAGGAAAGCCCCCCAAGCATGACGCTGTAGGCGCCGAGGGAAGCCATGGCGAGCACGAACAGCACACCGATATTGGAATCGATGACGCCGATTTCCGGCGTGAAGGGAATCACCGCAAAACTCATCAGCACCACCACCATGATGATGGCCGGGGCGAGCACGAAACTGAGCCGGTCGGCGAATGGCGGCACCCAGTCTTCCTTGGTGAATATCTTGATCATGTCCGCCACCACCTGGAAGATACCGAACCAGCCCACCCGATTGGGACCGAGCCGTTCCTGCCAGAAGCCGAGCAGGCGCCTTTCGACCCAGATCAGCATGGCGGCAAGCACGATCACCGCCAGCAGAATGCTGGCGATACTGAGGCCGGACCCCACTGCGAAAGTGAACATGCCCTAGCTCCCCTGCGCCAGGTCGGAGACGATCAATTCGCCGAGGCCGCGGTCAAGCGCCACGGCAGCGTCCCCGGCGGCCGGCGCCAGACTGACCCGGGCGCCAAGCCCGTGAAAGTCGATTTCCCGGTCGCTGGCATGCAGGGCGGCGACGCCGGACGGCATGCTGCCGCGGACACAGGCGAGCACGGTGATGCTGGCGTCTTCTCCCCGCACGCTCACGGCGGCGCCGTGGGTAAGGCCATGCCCGGCGGCAATCCCGGGGGAAATCGCCACATAGGCGTCGCTCATGCGCTTGCGAATCGCTTCGCTGCGGGCACTGAGTTCCTCGCTGCCGAATATCTGCCGCGCCGGCGTCAGTTCAATTCCGGTGGCCTCGTCCGCTTCGGGTACCGGATGGAATCCGCCGCCCGCTCCACGCTCAAGCAGCAAGGCGCCGCCATGGCCCTGGCGAAGCGGCCCATTGATCTCATCCTGAAACTTGCTGATGCTCTGATTGGAATTCCACTGGGGCGCCCAGGGCGAGGCAAGCAGGGTCGCGTCGCGCCGCGCGGGAACGCCTTCCATGGAAAAGGCCAGCGCCGAATCCGGGTCCTGGGCCTGTTTTGGCTCGTGCACATTCAGATTGGCCTTCATGGCGGTTCTGCCGCTGTAGCGTTCCGGCTGCCGCGGCAGCTTGCCGCCGCCGGGCAAATGGGAGGTATCCGGTAACACTTCCACCAGCCTCGCCATGGCGGGCGCGCTGACGGCGCAGTCATGCAGGGCTTCGCGGAAATGGGCGAATTCCCCGGTCCATTGCCATGCCGGTCGCGCCGCGCTGTGATTGCGGTGCACCTGCCAGGCGAGTTGCGCCCTGCCCTCATAATTCACATATGTCGCCTGCTGTTCGGAGAAGGCGGTAACCGGCAGGACGAGGTCGGCCTTGGCGGTGGTGCGATTGGGCAGCAGATCCAGCGCCACCGTGGTTCTGGCGGTGTTCAGGGCGGCGTCCACCCGGGCATGGGGGGCGCGGCGGTAGAGATCGTTTTCCAGCACGATGAGGTTTTCCGCCTCGCCACTGGCGAGTTTTTCCAGCGCGGCTTCGAGGCTGTTTTCCGGCCTGATGAGCAGATGCAACCCCATGCTGTTGACTTCCCCGGTGAGCAGGCACAGGTCCAGCGGCTTCCGTTCGCCATTGCCGCGACGCTTGTGCAGCGCCCGGGCGATATTGCCCGCGGCCCGGATCAACTCGACCTGGCCGTTGCCCGCGCCGGCAACGATCAATGGCCTTTTCGCCGCGGCCAGTTGTTCGGCGATCTGGTCAAGCTGCGCCGCATTCCCCCCGCCATCGCCACTCGCCGCCGGCGCATCGGCATGAATCCGGTGGGCCAGGGCGAAGGCTTGCCGCGCCAGACCGGAAGGCGTATCGATGACGCTTGCTTCCGCCACGTCGTCAAGCCGGGTGGCGCCGGTGGCGAACAGGTACAGGGGGCTGCGCTCGTGCTGGGCGATTTCACGCACGGCGGCATCCTGCCAGTGGGGAATTCTCGCCGAATCCGCCAGTTCATAGGCCCGGTTGCGAACCGACTGGCGCAGGGCCAGGGCGATCCTCGGAGCGGTATTGGTCACATCCTCACCGAGTACGAGTACGGCGTCGGCCTGTTCGATTTCCCGGATCGAAGGGTTGTGAAAGGCCGGATCCCCGGCGAATGCGACGATTTCATCCATGCAGGCCTGCTCCGCGGCGGAAAATCCCCCATGAAAATTCGCCTCGCCCACGAGTTTGCGCAGGGCGTGATTGGCCTCATTGCCCGCCCGGGGCGAGCCGATGGCAATGGCCTTGCCGGCGATTTCCCGCAGCCGCGCCGCCGCCGTTTCGGCGTCAAGCGTCTTGCCTTCGGCATCTTGCGGCTGTTGCAGGCGCTCGGCATGGTTCACGTAGCCCGTGCCGAACCGTCCCCGGTCACAGATGAAGTAGCCGTTCAATTCGCTGTGGTAGCGATTGACAATCCTGCGCAGTTCGCCATAGCGCTCGCCGGGTGCGGTATTGCAGCCCACGCCGCAGCCGGTGCAGATCGAAGGCGCGGTCTGCAAGTCCCATTTTCGGCTGTAGCGCTCGCTGAAAATCTTATCCGTAAAGACGCCCGTGGGGCAGACTTCCACGAGATTACCGCTGAATTCGCTTTCCAGGGCGCCTTCCTCGTGGCGGCCGAAATAGGTGTGGTGGTGCGCCGCCTGGGCCGCGAGATCGACCCCGCCGGCGTATTCGGAATAGAAGCGCACACAGCGGTAGCAGGTGATGCAACGGTTCATCTCGTGATTGATGAAGGGGCCGAGATACTGGTTGCGGTGGGTGACTTTCTTCTTGTCATAGCGGCGGTAATTGTGGCCCGACATCAATGTCATGTCCTGCAGATGACATTCGCCGCCCTCCTCGCAGACCGGACAATCGTGTGGATGGCTGATCATCAGGCTTTCGATGACTCCCGCGCGAAAATCCACGGCCTGCGGGTCGGCAATGGAAATTCTCGCGCCGGGCTGGACCGGCGTCATGCAGGCCATGGTGAGCAGGCCGTCCTGGTCTTCTTCGTTGCGATACTGTTTCACCGCGCACTGGCGGCAGGCACCCACGGAACCCATGCAGGGGTGCCAGCAGAAATACGGCAGGTCCAGTCCCAGGGACAGGCATTCCTGCAACAGGTTGCTGTCGGCGTTCACCTGGTAGGCAACGTCGTCGATGATGATTTCAACTTTCGTCTTTTCTGTCATTGTCGTCATTGCTTGTACGGACAGCGTTGCTCGCTGATATGGCGTTCAAAATCCTCGCGAAAATAGCGCAGGCCGCTGCCCAGGGGCGCGGTGGCGCCGGGGGCCAGGGCGCAGAAGGTCTTGCCCGGGCCCAGGTAATCCACATGTTCCTCCAGAATCGCCAGATCCCGGTGGCTGCCCTTCCCCGCCTCGAACGCCCGGAAAATTTCATTGACCCATGGCAGGCCGTCGCGGCAGGGTGTGCAGTAGCCGCAGGATTCGTGGGAGAAAAAGGTCATCAGATTGCCGATCATTCCCACCGGGCAGGTCTGGCTATCGAGCACGATCATGGTGCCGGTGGCGAGTCTGCTGCCCGCGCCGGCGATGTCGTCGTAGTCCAGATTGAGGTCGAGATGCTCGGGCAACATGAAATCCGTGGAGCCGCCGCCTGGCAGAAAGCCCTTGAGTTCGAGACCGTCGCGCATGCCGCCGGCATAGACTTCCATCAGTTCCCGGATCGGCGTGCCCAGGGGCAACTCCCAGCAGCCCGGGCTGCGCACCTTGCCGCTGACGCCGAACAGCTTGGTGCCGTGGTCATTGCCCTTTGTCAGACCGCGGTACCAGTCGATGCCCCAGGCCATGATCCCCGGCAAATTGCACACGGTTTCCACATTGTTGACGATGGTGGGCTTGCCCCACAGCCCGCTGACCTGGGGAAAGGGCGGCTTGGCCCGGGGATTGGCGCGCTTGCCTTCCAGGGCATTGAGCAGGGCGGTTTCCTCGCCGCAGATATAGCGGCCGGCGCTGGTGTGGAGAATGATTTCGAGATCGAAGCCGGTGTCGAGAATGTTGTTTCCGAGATAGCCGCGCTCACGGGCTTCCGCCAGGGCCTTGCGCAGGATGCGTTCGGATTCGGTGTATTCGCCCCGCAGGAAGATATAGGCGGTATTCGCCTGGATGGCGTAGGAGGCGATGATCATGCCGTCGATGAGCAGGTGCGGGTCACCTTCCATGAGCAGGCGATCCTTGAAAGTTCCCGGCTCCATTTCGTCCGCATTGACCACGAAATATTTCTGTTTCGGCGCATCGTCGCCCATGGGAACGAAACTCCATTTCAGCCCGGTGGGGAAGCCGGCGCCGCCACGACCCTTGAGGCCCGAATCCTTGACCTTGTCGAGCACGTCCGAAGGCTCGAGCCCACGAGCGATTTCGCGCAGGCCGCGATAGCCGTCCACGGCCTCATAGGCGGCGAGGTCGAAAGGCGGCCGCGACAGGTCGATGTTCCGGGTGAGTGGATTACTGACCACCTTATTCCTTCCCTTTCCGGTATTGGGCGAAAATCGCGCCGAGGTCGGCCCGGTCGAGATTGCGGTGCTGATCGGGACCCACCATCATCACCGGCGCCCGGTCGCAGTCGCCGAGACAGGGTACGGGGATCAGGGTGAAATTTCCGTCCGTGGTGGTTTCGCCAAAATCGATACCCAGTTCGCCGGCGATTTTGTCCTTCACCTGTTCGCAGCCCATGATCCAGCAACTGACGCTGTTGCAATACAGAATGACGTTCCTGCCCACGGGCCGGCGATAGATCAGATTGAAAAAGGTCGCCACCCCTTCGAGTTCGGCGATGGGCAATCGCAGGTATTCCGCCACCGCCCGCAGGGATTCGTCGGAAACCCAGCCCCGGTGCTTTTGCACAATCTTGAGCGCTTCCAGTCCCACGGCCCGGGCGTCCGGATACAACGTCCGCTCGTGTTCGATTTCGGCGATTTCCGTCTCTCGCAGATAGTCCGCCGCTACGGTGGTGGAGGCGATAAGCTGATTTTCCTCTGTATTCACGCTTGCCCCTTACCTGTCCACATCGGCCATGACAAAATCGATGCTGGCGATGATCGCGATCAGGTCCGCCACCATGAAACCGTTGCTGATATGGGGAATCATCTGCAAGTGGGCGAAGGACGGAGTGCGGATGCGGGTGCGATAGGAACCGCCGCTACCGTCGCTTACCAGGTAGTAACTGTTGATGCCCTTGGTCGCCTCGATGGCCACGGTGGCCTCGTCCGGCGGCACAACGGGCCCCCAGCTCACGCTGAGAAAATGGTTGATCAGGGTTTCGATATCGCGCAGGGTCTCTTTCCTGCGCGGCGGCGTGGTCAGGGGATGTTCGGACTTGTATGGGCCGCCCGGCATATTGTCAAGACATTGCTTGATTATCCTCAGGCTTTGCCGCATTTCCTCCACCCGCACCGCGCAGCGGTCGTAGCAATCGCCGTTGACGGCGATGGGCACGTCGAACTCGAAATTGTCGTAACCGGCGTAGGGGCGCTGCTTGCGGAAGTCCCATTCCAGGCCGGTGGCCCGGAGGCCGGCGCCGGTGACGCCCCAGTCAAAGGCTTCCCGGGTATCATAGGCGCCGATGCCCTGGGTGCGGCGCTTGAGCACGCCATTGTTGAGCACCATGGCGTCATATTCGTCTATGCGCGGCGGCATGAATTCCAGCAGTTCGCGCACTCTCATGTCCCAGCCTTCGGGCAGGTCCTGGGCCACGCCGCCAATGCGGAACCAGCCCGGATGCATCCGCGCGCCGCAGATCGATTCAATGATATTGAAGATGCGCTCGCGCTCCACGAACATGTAGAAGATCGGCGAAAGCTGGCCCACGTCCTGGGCGAAGGTGCCGTAGAACAGCAGGTGACTGCAGAGCCGAAACATCTCGGCGAGCATGATGCGGATCACCTTCGCCCGCTCGGGCGCCTCGATGCCCGCCATTTTCTCCACCGCCATGACATAGGGCAGGTTGTTCATCACCCCGCCGAGATAGTCGATGCGGTCGGTGTAGGGAATAAAGGTATGCCAGGACTGGCGTTCCGCCATTTTCTCCGCGCCGCGGTGGTGGTAGCCGATGTCGGGCACGGCATCGACAAGAATCTCGCCATCGAGTTGCAGGGCGATGCGGAAAGCGCCGTGTACGCTGGGATGATTGGGGCCCAGATTGAGGAACATGAACTCGGAGTTTTCCGACTTGCGCCGCATGCCCCATTGCTCGGGATTGAACAGCAGCGCGCCCTGCTCGTAGGCGGCCTGATCGTTATCCAGGGAATACGGATCCATTTCCGTGGCCCGGGCGGGATGTTCCTTGCGCAGGGGATGTCCTTCCCAGGTGGGCGGCAGGATCAGCCGGAACAGGTTGGGATGGCCGGAGAAGCCGATACCGAACATGTCCCAGGCTTCCCGTTCGTACCAGTTGGCCGCGGGCCACAGGCCGGTTGCCGTGGGTACGTTGAGGTCCGCGTCGAACAAAGCCACCTTGACGCGAAAATCGCAGTTGCCGGAAAAGGACATCAGGTGGTAGACCACGGTGAATTCGCTGGCTGGCTGCCCTTCCCGGCGGGTTCGCAGGCGCTCGTCGATTGCGGTCAGGTCGAACAGCATCTCGAAGCGGGGTCTTTCGCCATCGCGCAGTTCGCGCAGAAACTCCACCACATCGGCCCGGTCAACCCAGACCGTCGGGATGCCGTCGCAAGTAAACTGTTCCGCAACGATGCGACCGGCGAATTTTGCCTGCAACCCGGGTGGAATACGGCTGGCGAGGTCTTGCTTCGGACTGGCGGCGACTGCGACTGACATGTGGATGCAGTTTCCCCGAGCCGTTTCAGACGCGATCCGGCGAGCGCAGTTCCGTGGCCGCGATACGCTCGGCCTGACGGAACTCGCGCTGCACGGTTCTCGGCTTCTTCTGGATGACGCCCTGGTCGTTGATGACCCAACTCAGGGGACGACGTTGCCTGCCCACCTGTTCCTGCAACAGGATCAGCCCCTGCAGCAGGGCCTCCGGGCGCGGCGGACAACCGGAAACATACACATCCACGGGCAGGAACTTGTCCACCCCCTGCACCACCGAATAAATATCGTACATTCCCCCGGAATTGGCGCAGGAGCCCATGCTGATCACCCATTTGGGTTCGAGCATCTGGTCATGAAGCAGGCGCACCACCGGCGCCATCTTGCGAAACACCGTACCGGCAATGACGATCAGGTCCGCTTGGCGCGGCGTGCCGCGGATGACTTCGGCGCCGAAGCGGGCAAGGTCGTGGCGGGCGGTGAACGCGGTGGCCATTTCCACATAACAGCAGGAAAGGCCGAAATTGAATGGCCAGATGGAATTCTTGCGGCCCCAGGCGACCATGTCCTCCAGATTGGCCATGACCACATTGCGGCGCAGGAATTCGTCGATACTGGACCCGCCGGGCTGGCCCGAGGCCGCCTCTTCGACTTTCTGCAACTGCCAGCTCAAAGCTCGAACTCCTTGCGGTTCACCACGCCGCCGCTGCCGCGCAACTCACGCAGTCCGCGTCGCTGGATATCCGTGCGCCAGTCCAGCGCGCCCACGCGCCAGAGATAGAACAGCGCCGCAAGCAGAATCCCGATAAATACCGTGATCTCGACAAAACCCACCCAGCCGGTTTCCCGCACTCCCACGGCCCAGGCGAAAAGGAACACCACTTCGAGATCGAAGATGATGAACAGGATCGCCGGCAGATAGAAATGCACGGAGCTGCGGAACTGGGCCGAACCCACGGAAACGATGCCAGACTCAAAAGGCGTTCCGGTGTATTTTCCGGCCGCGCTCTGGCCAAGAACAAAAGACAGGCCGAGCATGACGCCGACAATCGCCAGCACGGCGGCGGCATATATGAAAAAAGGCGCCAGATCGCTCATGGTATGGAGTGGGTGGCAGGTCTCAAAAAATTCAGATTTGGCGACGCCAAAAATTGGTCGGGGAATGTACACGGAACGCCAGCACAAGGCAAGCGACCCGGAAACGGCGGAGAAAACCTCCGGACGTGGAGTCGGGCTCAGGGGTCCGCCTGTTCGAATTCCGTGATGACTTCCTGGGTGCGCCAGCCGGCCATGATGCCAGCCATGCTGTAGTTGCCTTCGTGGCAGGCGTATTCGTAGATCGGCCCGGCGGCCCGGCGCATGGGGAACATGACGGTCCAGGAGTCGGTCCAGGTGGTCGGGTCGCTGATGGTGAATTCGTAGCCCAGGGTGTCGGAGTCGATGAGCCAGAACTTCTCGGTCAGTTCCATATTGGCGCTGGAATTGCCAAAAGACGTCGCCCTGGCGAAATATCGGGTTTCCACCACCAGGGTGTCGCCGTCCCAACGGCCGATGGAGTCGCCTTCCCAGTCCCGGGGCGTTTCGCGATACTCGCCGGCGCCCATCTTGACGATGCGGGCGTTGTGGACCATTTCATTGTGGATGACGAAATGATCTCCGGCCTGGATGATCTGCACATTGTTGTTGTAGGCGCTGGGCAGCATGGGCGGGCCGGAGTTGAAACCCATGATGCAGCGTTCCGACAGGGGCCGCGCTTCGATTCCCGCATTGCGCGCGGCGGCTTCGCGCCGGGCGGCGTTGCGCTGCTCGGCCTGTTCGGTGAGTTCCGGGATGCGCCCGTCGGCTGGGTACGTGATCAGCGAAGTCCGGTTGGAATCGAGAATTTCGCTGCCCCGGTCGTACCAGAACTGGTTATAGTCGCCGGTGGTGCTGGTGTCGGTGAAATTGTCCCGGTCGAGCTGTTCCTGCCGGGCGGCTTCAAAGGCGGCGGCTTCATCCTCCGTGAGCACTTCCCGGTCACCGAATTCCAGTGGCCGCTGCAGCGGCGTGATGGTGCGAAAATCCCAGGTGCCTTGCAGGTCGGGCGTACCATCGGCAAGCCGGGGGAGATCGCCCTGAGCCAGCGTCGGGGGCGTGGCGGCGACTAATAGTGGAATGAACAGCAGGAAGCCGGGGCGGTGCGAACGGCGGAACATGGCATGCCTCCAGGAATTTGGAATCATCGGCCCTCCGCGGAGCATCCCGCGGATGTCCTGTGGATACTGTACACATCGGGCATTGTGGATACAAATACATTGAACTGGAAATTTTCATTTTGTCGCTCCAGCTTTCCTGTCATTCTGCGCGAAGAATGACGGGAGAACCCGGCGCGGGGTCATGCCATGCTTGTTGACAGCAGGTTGGATGCAGGTTTAGACTGGCGCTCATGGCAAGTGAAGTTGGTGGGAAAATTGCGTCGCGATGGTGGCGCGGTTTTCCATGGTTACAGGGAGAGGGGTATGGACGCGATTACTGCCTTGATCAATAGCGGGCAGGCTGTGTTGTGGGTTGCAGGCATCGGCTTTGCGATCCATCTGGTGAAGTGGTACGCCAATGTGAACAGCGACCGGGAGCAGTTTCGTGAATTCATGACGCGCGTTGATGGCAATATTCGCGATATACTCAGCCGCCTGCCGCCGCCCCAGGCGCCCCGGAGCAAGAGTCCGGATTCCTGAGCCAGGAAACAACAAGTACCATGAAACAAATTGCAAGCTACCTTCCCCTGCTGGCCTTCTTTCTTGTCTGGGCCATGGGTGAAAGGCCGGTGAGCATCGCCGGCTTCGAGCACAGCGTGGGCGGCATCTACAGCGCCGCCGAAGTGCTGTTGCTGACTTCGGTACTGGTCTACGGCGGGCTGTTTCTGGCCTACAAACGCCTCGACAAGTTCGAATGGATCACCCTGGCCGCCGTGGTGGTGTTCTGCATTCCCACGTTTCTCCTGCGCGACGTGAATTTCCTCAAGTGGAAGGCGCCGCTGGTCAACTGGATTTTCGCGGCGATTTTCCTGGGCTCGCGCTATATCGGCGCCAGGCCGGCGCTGCAGCACATGCTCGGCCATGCGGTAAACATGCCGCGGGAGTTGTGGCTCAAGCTCAACAATGTCTGGATCATGTATTTCGTATTGCTTGGGGTAATCAATCTCGCGGTGGCTTTCGGCCTCAGCGAAGCGGCGTGGATCCAGTTCAAGGTCTTTGGCAATCTGATCATTACCGCAGTCTTCATTTTCGGCCAGATGCCTTTTCTGGCAAAGCATATGGAAGCGCCGGAACAGGCCGAGGCGGCCGCCGGCGGCGAATCCGAATAACTCGAACCGGAACCGGCGGCAGCAAGGAGCCTGCGCGACAGGAATTCGCGAAAGCGAAAATTCGCCCCTGACTGATCGATTGAAGCGTGGATGAGCGCGGATTTGCAGCCGTGAATTCCTACGGCGCGGGCTCCTGGAATTCCGGCGCCGGCTTCAGGTTCGGAAACTCCCGGTCGAGAATCGCGTTCCATTCCGCAAGCTGCTGCTGCCTGCGGCGAAAGACCGGCGCCGGGTCGCCCTCGATGATTATCGAGTTGATCAGGTCCCTGCGGGCAATCTGCCGCACCACAGTCAGCCCTTCCACCACCCTGCCGAAAACCGAATGGAGGCCGTCCAGATGCGGCGTGGCCACATGGGTGAGGAAAAACTGGCTGCCGTCGGTTCCCGGGCCGGAATTGGCCATGGAGAGTATCCCTGGCTGGTTGTGCTTCAGAATCAGCTCGCCGGTGAAACGGTAGCCCGGCCCGCCCATGCCGGTGCCGAGCGGGTCGCCGCCCTGGGCCATGAAATTGCGCTCGACGCGGTGGAAACTGAGGCCATCATAAAAACCGCGCAGGGCGAGATTGACAAAATTGGCCACGGTGCTGGGCGCCGCGCGATGATTCAGTTCGACCCGCATCACTCCCTTGCTGGTATCGATTAGCGCAAACAGCCCCTGGGCGGAAGCCGCCGCGCTGAATCCGGCGGCCCCGGCGAGCAACAGGCCAACAAGAATAACTCTCGGTCTGTTCCGCATGGCTTTCAGTCCATCTCCAGGTCGTATCCCAGGGTCAGGGGCGCGTGATCGGAAAAATTTTCTCCCGGATTGGCGATGCCGTCAACAATTTCGGCGGATTGCACGCTTTGCGCAAGACCCGGGGTGATGACCTGCAAGTCCAGCCGCCAACCCACATTCTTCGCCCTGGCGGCGCCGCGCTGGGACCACCAGGTGTATTGCTCCGCGTTCTGGTTCACCAGGCGGAAGGCGTCGGCATAGCCCACCTCATCGTAGAGCTCATCGAGCCAGGCGCGCTCTTCCGGCAGAAAGCCGGAGTTTTTCTGGTTCGAGCGCCAGTTTTTCAGATCGATCTCCCGGTGGCAGATATTCCAGTCGCCACAAATGATGTATTCCCGGTCGTGGCTTCGCAACTCCCGCAAATGGTCCATGAAAGCGTCCATGAAGGCGAACTTGCGCTGCTGCCGCTCCTCGCCGGCGGAGCCTGATGGCAGATACAGCGAAATGACGCTGAGGCCGGCAAAGTCGGCCTGGAGGTAGCGCCCTTCGCTGTCGGCCATGGCAAAGCCAAAACCCCGCCGCACCGCCAGCGGTTTCCGGCGGCTGAAAATCGCGGTGCCGGAATAGCCTTTCTTTTCCGCGTCGAAATAATGGCAATGGAAGCCGGCGGGATGAAAGATCGGCTCGCCGGTCTTGTCTTCCAGCGCAATCAGTTGCGATTCCTGGGCCTTGGTTTCCTGCAGGCAGACGAGGTCCACATCCTGCCGCGCAAGCCAGCCGAAAAAGCCCTTGCGCTCGGCGGCGCGGACGCCGTTGCAGTTGAAAGTCGTGATTCGCATGGCTGCTCCGAAAAAATGTTACCAAAAGCTGAAACAGTGTTACCTTTTCCAAATATGTGTTACCATTCGGAACGTTTTGAGGAAGCATCCAGCATTCTCAGTTTGGGGGACCGATACGGGAGAACAGGAATGCCCTATGTGGCTCGCCAGCTCCTGCCAGTTCTGGAGTCTGCCGTAGTCAGTTCGGCGCAGGTCGCGGCCGCCCTGGCCTTTCCGGCGCCGATCGCTCTTGCTGCGGTCTGATTCTCCTCTGGAAGGGCTTTCCTCAAGTCCTTCCTTTTGTCCGTTTGCCGGGCCAATCGCGGCCCGGCATTTTTTTGCCAAATCAGGGCTTCCGGATTCTTTCTGCGAAATTGCAGGGCTTGTGGCCGCTGTCGAGTTGTTCGCGGATAATGTGGTCCCAGCCGGTGCGGCAGGCGCCGGTGGAGCCCGGCAGGCAGAATATCGCCGTGCTGTTGGCCAGGCCGCCGAAAGCCCGGGACTGCACGGTGGAAGTACCGATTTCGGTAAATGAAATTTGCCTGAACAATTCGCCGAATCCTTCGATTTCCACGTCGAACAGTGGCGTGATGGCCTTGCGGGTATTGTCCCGGACAGTGAATCCGGTACCGCCGGTGGTGAGAATGGCCTGGGCTTTCGGGTCGGCAACGAGATTCGAGATCAGGGCGCGCAACTGGTAGACATCGTCCCTGACGATATGGCGCGAATGCAGGCGGTGCCCCTCTTCCACGAGCCGGTCGGCAAGGAAGGCGCCGGAAGTGTCGGTCTCCCGGTTGCGGGTGTCGGAAACCGTCACCACGGCGATATTCAGTGGAGTTTGCGCCGCCATCAATCCTATCCGCCGGTCATGTTCATCAGCCGCACCGGCTGGGCATGGTCCTTCTCATAGAAATAATGGCGCTCGGGCTTGAGTTCCATGGCGGCAACCATGACATCCTTGAGGTCTTCGTGACTCTTGCCGGAGTCACGCAGGATCGCCCGCAGGTCCATGGAGTGCTCATTGCCGAGGCAGAGCAGCAGGCGGCCTTCCACGGTCACTCGCACCCGGTTGCAATCGGCGCAGAAATTGTGGGTCACCGGAGAGATGAATCCGATACGGGATTTTCTGCCGATGACCTGGGCATAGCGCGAAGGCCCGGCGGTCTTGACCGCGCTGTCGAGCAGCGGATAGCGGCTTTCGATCTGCTCCCGCACCCAGGCGTTGCTGCAGGTAGTGTCTTCCCGGGCATGATCCGAGGCTTCGCCGAGCGGCATTTCCTCGATAAAGGCGATATCGATGTCGCGCGCAAGGGCGTATTCCACCAGCGGCAACACTTCGTCCTCGTTATAGCCCCGCATGATCACCGAGTTGAGTCGCAGGCGGTCAAAGCCCGCATTCACGGCGGCGGCGATTCCGGCAAGCACCCGTTCGAGTCTGCCCACCCGGGAAATGCGGCGGAAGCGCCCGGCGTCAAGACTGTCGAGGCTGATATTGATGCGGTTCACCCCCGCGGCCCGCAAGGGCCCGGCGTACTTTACAAGCTGATTGCCATTGGTGGTGAGCAGCAGTTCATCGAGCCCCGGCAGCTTGCCGAGGCGCTCGATGAGATGCATGACATTGGAGCGCACCAGGGGCTCGCCGCCGGTGAGGCGGATGCGCCGAACGCCGAGTTCGGTGAACGCCCGGGCGACGGCATACAGCTCTTCCAGGGTCAGCACCTGATGGCGCGGGACGAACTGCATTTCCTCGGTCATGCAATAGACGCAGCGGAAATCGCAACGGTCGGTGACCGACAGGCGGATATAGTCCACCCGCCGACCGAACCTGTCGATCAACTCCCGCGTCTTTGCCACTGGCCCGGCCATGGGGTTCGCGTCCGGTCGCTGCTACTCTTCCGAACCGGTGCCGAGTTCGGTTTCGACTTCCTGGATGCGGGCGCCGGCGAGAATGCCAGCCATGGAGTAATTACCCTCGTGGCAGGCGTACTCGTAAAGGTTTCCGTCCATGGCGTGATAGCTCAACTCGGCGGTCCAGGGCTGGCTGTAGAGATTCTCGTCCTCCACGGTGAAGGTGTAGACGATCTCGGTATCGGAATAGCGCTCGAAGCGCTCGATGATGCGCCCGTCCCGAGTGATGGGCACCGAACTTTCGGACAACTGCAGCTCGTTGATATTGACGGTCTCCACCACGAGCGCGCCGTCCTCATACCAGCCGCGGGAATCGCCGAACCAGGGCTGATGCGACGCAGGCCGCAGACTGGCCCTCGCTTCCCCGGGGGAATCGAACAGGGGAACGATGCGGGCGTCGTGGGCCATTTCCACCGAAATGACCACATAGTCGTCGGTCTGCACGAACTGGTAGCTGCTGTTGTACAGCGTTCCCATCATGCCGGGACCGGCGGTATTGCCGAAACCGATCAGACAGCGCTCGGAAATGGGGATGGCCTCCGGGCCCCGGGCATCGCCAACTCCGGTCAGGTAGCGGGCGCCGTAACTGGCGCGCTCGAAATCCAGCCGCGGAGTTTCGAGCCTGGGTACGCGCCCGCTGGGCGGGTCAACAATCAGCGATGTGCGGTACTCCCCCTTGACATAGGCCAGGGTGGACCCGGGATCAACCCAGAACAGGTTGTAGCCCCGCAGGCCGAAATCGTAGGCCCCTTCCGGTGGCGCGCCGGTTTCCGGGTCGATTGCCGGGCCGGCCTCGATGTTCTCGGCGGATATGCCGGCAATGGCCATCTGCTCGACAATCCGGGCCGCCTCCTCGGCGCCGACCACGAGCCGGTCGATCCCCTGGGGCCGAGACAGCGGCGTCCGCGAGGCATTGGTCCAGACTCCTTCCAGATCAGGCCTTGCGCCCTCCTGGGCCAGCGCCGAACCACCGGAAACCGCCAGGGCCAAAGAGAGGGGAAAGGCTGCTAACTTGTTGATCTGTGGCATATCGGTTCACCTGCTAAGCTTCGATAATGTGATCCAAACCCCGGATTGTACAACCCTCCCCCACCGCTGTCAGTAACGGAATTTGCCGAATGATCACGAAAACACGATCGAATTGCGGTTATCATGAACTCTGGCTTCCGGCGGTGGATGACCCTTGCACCATCAAGGCAGGCTCCTAGGGAAAAGTTATGACTCGCGGAAAAGTTGCCGGGCTATTCTATAACCCGTTCAGTCCCGGATACGGGCGGCAGCCCCCTTACCTCGCCGGCAGAAAAGAAGAGCGATACCGGATTTTCGAACAGGTAGGAGCAACCGCCAATAGCGAGATTGTCTCTCGAGATGTGGTCATATATGGTCCAAGAGGTTCTGGAAAAACGAGCTTGCTGAGAGCGATTGAAGAATCGCTTTCCAATCTGGATTTCCATGTGACGTTGGAACTCATGACCGCCACCGACCTCAAGAGCGCCGAAGACGCTCGCAGGGAACTGATCGGCGTATTGGGTCAATCCCTTTGGGAGGCGCTGAAACCGAGTGAATGGGGCCTGGATTGGCGCGGGATGCAGGCCAAATGGCAACGGGGTGAAATTTCCAGAAGCGAGGTTCGCAAGGGCCTGGTGGCCAAGTGCAAATCGAGCCCGCTGATTCTCCTGATTGACGAAGCGCACCTGATGGCGCCTTCGGCATGCCGTGAATTGCTGAATGAAGTACTCACCATCCGGGGCCGGGGCGGTCCAGCCATTGTGGTCCTGGCAGGCAAACCGCAGCTCGCTGAACTTGGTGATATTGCTCAGGTTTCATTTCTTGAACGCGGCGAGGTCATGAGTCTGGACCTGCTCGACGAGCAGAGTGCGGGAGATGCAATCCGCATACCTCTTGAACGTGCTGGAATCAAAATCAGCAGTAACGCACTGGTGAAGATTGCCAGGGACACTCAGGGCTATCCGCAATTTCTCCAACTGTGGGGCAGTGGTTTATGGAAACTTGCCAGTGAGCAACGTCGCAGTGAGTTGACCGAGGCGGACATAGACTGTCTGGGCGGCGAAATGAGAACCTCACGCGAAGAGGTCTATCTTGGCAGGTTCGCAGCCTGGAAGACTGAAAACAGGGAACTCCTGACGGTCATCGCGAAACAACTGCTTCAGAAGGGATGGGTTGGACAGCCCGCGCTGGAGGAAATGGTGCAAGAAGCCCTTGAGAATCAGGGAAGAGACAGACAGGAATGCGAAAAAATAGTAAACCAGATGGTGGAATCAGATTTTCTCTGGAGACCCAAAGGACAAGCGAAAATGTTGCCGGCGCTGCCCAGCTTCGTATCCTTCGTCGTTGAGCAGGAAAGAATCAGGATTACGGAAAGACAACCATAGCACTGAAATGTACAAGCCTTATGGTCGGGCACTCCGGATGCCACTTTCGACAAAGGGATGAATCCTCTCAAATCCAGAAGGAGAAGTAGAGGTAGATGGCGGCTACCAGGCCGAGGACTGTGACGGTGGCGATGATGTCGGTTCGGTTCCAGCTTTGGCGGACGGCTTGCCGGTCGATGCTGGCCAGGGTGAGGCCGCGTATTTGTTCCGGCGGGGGTGGCGGGCCCGCCCGGGACACACCGATCATGATGGCGAGGCAAATGAGGAACAGCACGCCGGAGAAATAGAGAAAATTGAAATCGGCGATAGCCGCGAGCAGGGCCGGGCTCTCGTTCTTGCCGCTGCCGAAGATTGCCTGGGAGCCGAGTTTGGCCATGCCGAGGATGAATCCCGCGGCCATTCCCCAGAGCGCGCCCCGGGCGTTGACCCGGGAATTGAAGATACCCAGCAGAAACACCGCCGTGATCGGCGGCGCCAGATAGCTCTGCACATTTTGCAGGTACTGGTACAGCCCTCCCTCGGAAATCGCCGGCATCACGGGAATCCAGAGCAGGCCGAGCACGATCACCACGCCGGTGGCGAGCCGGCCGGTGGTCACGATCTGTTGTTCGGATGCGCCCGGACGCAGTTTTTCATAGATATCGACAGTGAACAGCGTGGCGGTGGAATTGAACAGGGAAGACAGGGAACTCATCAGCGCCGCCTGGAGGTTCTTCGCCGCCAGGGTCCGCTGAACGATGTACTGATCGGTGCACCAGTACCAGATGCCCACAATGGGAGAGGCGATGAGAATGCCGAGCCAGGGAAATTCTGGGTCCGACAGGGGGCGCCACAAGGCATAGTCGGCGACGCTGGTGGCGGCGAAGTTCCGCAGTTCGCCCCACCCGCCCAACTGCCCGAGCCCGAACCAGGTGATCGCGGCGGAACCGAGAATCAGCACCAGGGCCTGGACCGAATCGGTGTACAGCACGGCTCGCAGGCCGCCGGCCACGGTGTACAGGCCTGTTAGCAGCACCGTGGAAACCGCGCCCGGCCAGAAAGTAATCGGCGGAGGTTTGCCGCCGGCGGGTAACCGAAGCGACCAACCCCAGCAGAATGCTGAAATACACGACAATGACGATCCAGTCGATGGCGTTCAAGGCGGAATCCCGTTATCGGCGACAGAAGCTACTACAAGTGAGCGGTTTATGCACTCTGCGCGTGCCTCCTCACTGTGCGCTTCGCTCCGCGCAGAATGACCGGGCGGGAAGCTTTGTCGCGCGAAGAAGGGCCTAGGAGCCTGCGCCGTAGGAATTCACGGCTGCAAATCCGCTCTCATCCGCGCCCCCGGCCGCTCGATTTCGTTGAATATCCACCAATATTCGCCTCAATCGACCAGCCGGGGGCGCGGCGATAGCGAATTTTCGCTTTCGCGAATTCCTACGGCGCAGGCTCCAAGCGACAGTTCAGCCGGTCAGGACGATCTGGGTCGCGAGCAGTAGCAGCACGACGCCCATGCCGGTTTCGAACCAGCGGCCGGAACGAAGCAGAAAACCCCGCACGCCCTGCCGCCCAAGCAACCGGGAAAGCAGGGCGAACCAGGCGAAAGTCGCCAGAGCCAGATAGACGCCATACAGCATCTGCACCTGCAGCGGCGTTTCCGGGTTGATGACCACGGTCCACAAGGCCAGAAAGAACAGGGTGGCTTTTGGATTGAGTCCATTGGTGAGAAAGCCCGTGGCAAATGCCCTCCCCGGAGCGAGCACGGCGCCGGAATTGCCGGCCTCTGTAGTGGCGCCGGCCTGCCAGGCGCTGCGCAGCGCCTGGGCGCCGAGCCAGGCGAGATAGGCAGCGGCAATCCACTTCACCAGGTCGAACAGCCAGTCCACCCGGGCCAGCAGCAAGGCCACCCCGAGCATGCAATAGGCGACATGCAGAAAAATGCCGGAACCCACGCCGGCGCTGGTCCAGACTCCCGCCCGGGTACCGCCATTCACGCTTTGCTTGAGCACCACGGCAAAATCCGGCCCCGGCGATGCGACCGCCAGCAAATGGGCGATGGCTATGGTGAGAAACTGTTCCATTGGGCAAGGGCGGACAGACAGCGACGACCGGGCTCAGGGAACGAGCTCGGACACGACCAGTTCCAGCAGGGGCGGCGGATTTTCCACCGGAAAGGGTTCGGATTCGACAAAATAATCGCCGGCGCCGCGATTGGCCGAGCCGGATTGTGATACCAGCACGCCGACAAAGGCCCTGCTGGCGGAGGACAGGTTGAAAGGACCCACCGCCATGCTGTCGTCAAGGCGGATACGGGCGGGCAAGTCGGCCACGGTGAGGTCGGCCACCGCCAGCGGCGGCATACCCTGAACTTCCGCATTGCGGGCGGCGACAAACACCCGCAGCCGGGAATCGAGCTGCAGCTCTTCGGCGATGGCCACTGCGACTTCAATGGTTGGGCCGACGGCATCCCCGCCATCGCGCAGTCTTTGCAGGTTGGCGATATTCTCCCGCGCCGACTGTGAATCGGGATTCAGTTGGGAGAGACGGCGCCAGTAGCCAATGGCGGCGTCGTAATCGCCGTTTTCCTCCGCCTCACTGGCAAGCAATTGCAGAATATTGGGCTCATCGGGATTGAGCGCCAGGGTCTCGTCGATGACGCCCCGCACTTCGGGCGTGATTTCGAACTGCGCGAGGATATAGGCGGTAAGCGCAACCCGGCCAAGCGCCAGGGCCTTTTCCTCGTCTTCGATCATTTGTCCAGCGGCTTGGCGAAAGGCCGAATTGGCCACATCGAACATGCCCAGGGTGGACAGGTTTTCACCGAGGAAATACCAGGCCCAGGGGCGTTCCGGATCATCCTGCACCGCCTGCCCGAGGCTGAGCACAAGCTCCCCGGCCACTTCCGGGTCGCCGCTCGCCGCCACGCTGCGCTGGAACTGGTCCATCAGTTCCACATCGTCGAGTTGGCCCCATTGCCGGTACATCAGCCAGGCCGCCAGCGGCAATAACGCCATCAGTATCAACGGCGCGAGGAACGCCGGAGTACGCCAGGAAAAAGCTTTCGTCGCGGCGCCTGGCGTGGCTTCCTTCTCACCTACATCGGTGAGCAGACTTGCCTGCAATTCGAACAGCAAGGCGTCAAGCTGCTCCCGATCAAGCTCGCCGGCGGCAAAATCTGTCTCCAGTTCTTGCTTGCGCTCGCGGAACAGGGCGATATTGGCCTGGGCGCGGGCGGTTTCGTCGCCATTCCACTCGTCACGCCGGGCGCGCCACAGGGGAATGGCGATGAAACTTGCCGCCAATGCCACAAGCGCCAGACAGACCAGCCAGAACGCGCCGGCGAACTCATTCATCATCGAGCAACCGTCGCAGCTTTTCCTGTTTACCGGCGTCAAGCTCCGCCGCAAGTGCTTTCTTCTCCCGGCTGCCCGCCTGCCGCAGAATGCGCCAGCCCACCCAGCCCCCGAGCAGCAGAAACAGCACCGGCCCGAACCAGAGCAGCATGGTGTCGGGCCGCAGGCGCGGACGATAGAAGATGAAGTCGCCGTAGCGTTCGAACATGAACTGTTCGATTTCAGTATCGGTACTGCCCGCCAGGATCATGCGGTGGATCTCCCGGCGCAGGTCTTCGGCAACGCCGCCTGTGGAGCCGGTGAGATTGGCGTTCTGGCACATGGGACAGCGGAATTCGTTGGACAGGCGGCGGAATCGCTGCTGTTGCTCGTCGTTCTCGAAGGCGAAGGCGTCCACCTGGGCAAGGCCCGCTGGCGCCACAAGCAACAGAAGGACGGGCAGCAGCAGGATTCGCGGGAAAATCATGTCAGTCCGGGCGCAATCTCTGCGCCACTCAGGGCCTGGGATCAGGATCGCGCAATTCATCGATGGCCGGCGCAAAGACATCGCGCCAGACCGACTCATCGAGAACCCCCACATGGCGATAGCGAATCACTCCCTCGCCGTCCACTAAAAAGGTTTCCGGCGCGCCGTAGACGCCCAAATCAATGCCGAAACGGCCTTCTTCATCGAGAATGCTGTAGGCGAAGGGATTGCCATTGCGTTCGAGCCAGTCCAGCGCCAGTTGCCGGCGGTCCTTGTAATTCACCCCCACCACGGGGAATTCGCCTTCTTCCGAAAGCCGCATCAGGGTGGGATGCTCCACCAGGCAGGGCAGGCAATAACTGCCCCAGACATTGAGCAGGAACACCTGCTCCGGCAGGTCGACATTGCCCACCGGCTGGTTCTCCACCGTGGTCATGGAAAACTCCGGCATGGGTTTGTCGATGAGAACCGAGGGCAGTTCCGTGGGGTCGAGATACAGGCCCCGCCAGAGAAATACCACCAGCAGCAGAAAGGCCGCGACCGGAACAAAGAAAATCCGCTTCTGCACTGACTTGCTCAAGGGCTGACTCCCGGCGCCGGTTGCAGACTGCCCTGCCCGCCTGTAATGTCGGCGACAACTGATTCCCGACGCCGACCGGCCAACTTGCGATAGCGACGGTCTGTCGCCGCCAGGGTGGCGCCAAGGGACATGATGATCGCGCCGAGCCAGATCCAGCGCACAAAGGGCTTGACGTACACCGTCATGGTCCAGGCGCCGTTGTCGCGTATCTCTCCCGGCGTGACGAAGAGGTCCCGCATCAATCCCGCGTCAATGGCCATTTCGGTGGAAGGCGTTCCGCTGGCGAGATACACGCGCAATTCCGGGTACAGATCCGCTACCGGGGCGCCGTCCCGGGTCACGAGCACCGTGGCCCGGTCGGCCTGGTAATTGGGGCCGGCAATGCGCTCGCTGCCGTCGAAACGAAACTCGTAACTGCCGAGGGCCACGGTTTCTCCCGGTCGCAGCAACACGCTGGTTTCCGTGCTGAACCAGCTCGTCAGGGCCACGCCCACAAGCATGATAGCGACGCCGAAATGCGCCCCCTGCATGCCGTAATAGCCATAAGTCAGCGAACGCAATCCCTGCCAGCGGCCGGGCTTGTTGGCGGTTTTCACCAGCAGGTCCCGGCTGATGGTGAGGACGATCCACAGCGCCAGGGCCACGGCGATGGTGGCGGGCAGTGAGATCTCAAGCAGCACGATCAGGGGCAATGCCACGCCAAGCGCGAGACTCGCCAGCGCCAGCTTGCCGAGTTGCCGCCTGAGGTAACCGCCCGAGGTCTTTTTCCAGCGGCTGATGGGCCCGATGCCGAGCAGCATCACGAGCACGATCATCAGGGGCACGAAAATCAGATTGAAGTACGGCGGACCAATGGAAATCAGGTCGCCGGTAAGCGCCTGATAAAACATGGGAAACAGCGTACCCAGAAACACCGAGGCGGCAGCCACCACCAGGATGATGTTGTTGGCCAGCAGGAACACTTCCCGGGACAGCGAGCCAAAGCCAAATTCGCTCTTGATCAGCGGCGCGCGGATGGCGTAGAGCAGCAGGGCGCCGCCAACGGATATGCCGAGAATGCCGAGAATGAACACGCCCCGGGAAGGGTCGCTGGCGAATGCGTGCACCGAAGTCAGCAGGCCGGAGCGGGTAATGAAGGTGCCGAGCAGGCTGCCGGCAAAGGCCAGAATCGCCAGCAGTACCGTCCAGCTCTTGAATACCCGGCGCTTTTCGGTAACCGCCAGGGAATGAATCAGCGCCGCGCCGAACAGCCAGGTGATCAGGGGCGGATTCTCCACCGGATCCCAGGCCCACCACCCGCCCCAGCCGAGTTCGTAGTAGGCCCACCAGCTTCCCAGGGCGATGCCGATGGTGAGGATCGCCCAGGAAACATTGGCCCAGGGCCGCGACCAGCGCGCCCAGGCGGCGTCGAGGCGACCGCTGAGCAAGGCGGCGATGGCAAAGGCGAAAACCACCGAGTAGCCCACATAGCCCATGTACAGGGTCGGCGGATGCAGGATGAAGCCGATGTCCTGCAGGGCGGTGTTGAGGTCCGCGCCATCGGCGGGAGGCACCGGCGCCATGCGGTCGAAGGGATTGGAGGTTGCGAGCATGAACAGGATGTAGCTGGCGCACAACAGGCCAAGCACGCCAAGCACCCGGGCGACGAACTCCCGGGGCATGCTGCCGCTGAATACGCTCACGGCAAAAATCCAGCCGGAAAGCATGAAGGTCCATAGCAGGAAGGAGCCCTCGTGGCCGCCCCACAGGGCAGTCATCTTGTATTGCATGGGCAACAGGGAATTGGACTGGGCGGCGACGACCCGAACGGAAAAATCGTCGGTGACGAAGGCGTGGCCCAAGATGAAAAGACAGATGCCGAGAAAAACGAAAAGGCCGGCGCTCAGGGGTCGGCCGAGGCCCATCCACAGGCCATTGCCCGTGGCTGCCCCGGCAAGGGGCAGCGTTCCGAGCAATACACTGAGGCAAAAAGCCAGAATCAGCGAGAACTGGCCAAACTCGGGGATCATTCAGTCCTCCGGGGATTCCCTGAACGGATGATTCTCCGGGCTGGCGCCGGCCTGTTCCATGGCGGCCCTGACCTCGGGCGACATGTAGTTTTCGTCGTGCTTGGCAAGCACCCGGCTGGCCTGGAAGACGCCAGCGGAATCAAGCCGCCCCTCGGCGACGATGCCCTGCCCTTCGCGAAACAGGTCGGGAAGAATGCCCTCGTACTCAATGGGCACATCATGGACATAATCGGTAGTGACGAAGCGCACCGCGAGGCTGTCCTGCCGCTGGTCCACCGAGCCGTCCTTCACCATGCCGCCGATGCGGAACATTGTGCCCGCTTCCACTTCGCCATTGGCCACCGCGGTTGGGGAGTAGAACATGTTGATGTTCTGGCTCAGGGCGAACAGGGTCAGCCCGATAGCCACGCTCAGGCCCGCGGCAATGAACAGGATAATGCCGAGCCTTTTGCGCCGATGCGGCTTCATCATTTCTCTTCTCCAGCCAGGGCGGCCCAAGAGCCTGCGCCGCAGGAATTCACGGCTGCAAATCCGCTCCCGTTCACACCCCCGGCCGCTCGATTTCGTTGCATATTCACCAATATTCGCCTCAATCGACCGGCCGGGGGCGCGGCGATAGCGAATTCCTACGGCGCAGACTCCTGACTCACTTCCCAGCCGGCGCGGTCCGTGGCGCCAGCATCCTCCCGCCCCGCGCCAGCCGCGAGCCTGCGCTGCTGTTCCCGCAAAATCCGGCGGCGTTTGCGCAAAGGCAGGGCCAGATTCGCTATCAGGAAAATCGCAAACAGGGCGTAAACAGACCACACATTGAAGGCATAGCCTCCCATGGACAGAAATTCGCCCAAGCTGTTGAATTGTATACCATCAAGCATGGCTGTCCTATCGTTGCTCCGTCATCCCGCGCGTCCTTCCCCGGTCATCCTGCGCGAAGCGAAGCGTAGTCGCAGGATATCCCTGGGCGGCCACTACGTCTGATCAAGGAACATGTCCTCCACATCAGCGCGCCTCCAGGGCAAGCTCCCGCACCCACCGGGCCTTGCTTTCCCGCTGGAGGATTTCATTACGGGTCGCCAGAATCAGGCTGACCGTCAGAAACAGGTACACCGCCACGATCATCACCACCGTGGCGACCCAGAACTCGGGGCCATTGGGGCTGCCCACTTCCATGGAAATCGGGCTCGATGGCTGGTGCAGGGTATTCCACCAGTCCACCGAATACTTGATGACCACCACATTGATGCAGCCCACAATGGACAGCAGGGCACAGGCCCGGGCGGCGGTTTCGGTGTTCTCGATGGCCGCGCGCAGGGAAATGACCCCCAACAGCAGGAAGAACTGGAACAGCATCGACACCAGTCGGCTGTCGGTCCATTCCCACCAGGTGCCCCAGCTCACGCTGCCCCAGATGGAACCCGTGGCCAGGGTCAGGAAGGAAAACCAGGCCCCGAGCGGCGCCGCATTCCTGGCCACCATGTCGGCCAGCTTCATGCGCCATACCAGGGTGACGGCGCCGGCCACCGCCATCAGCGGGAAAAAGGACAGGGAAGCGCCGGCAACCGCCACATGCACCACGAGAATGCGGGAAGTATGCCCCTGCTGGTAATCCTCGGGCAGAAACAGCAAGGCCCAGACCAGGCCCACGGTGAGAAACAGCGCCATGGCGCCCCACAGCCAGGGCAGCCAGCGGGTGGTTTTCTCATAAAACCACTTCGGCGAACCAAGCCGGTGAAACCATTGCCATCTGCCAGCCATAGCTACCTCATGAATCAATGGCGCAGCCCTAGGAGCCTGCGCCGTAGGAATTCACGGCTGCAAATCCGCTCTCATCCACGCCCCTGGCCGCTCGATTTCGTTGCATATTCACCAATATTCGCCTCAATCGACCAGCCAGGGGCGCGGCGATAGCGAATTTTCGCTTTCGCGAATTCCTGCGGCGCAGGCCCCCAGCCACGCCCGCCGCCATTGTACCCGAAGCCACCGCCACGCCGGTGGCGGGCTACAATCTGTTACCGATATCTTCGACTTCGCCGCGGCTGACCTGGGAGCCTGCGCCGCAGGAATTCGCGAAAGCGAAAATTCCTGCGGCGCAGGCTCCCGGGAACGCTCAATTCACCGAAATTCTCAGTGCCGCCGCCGTCGCCACCGGCGCAAGGCTGATGGTGAGCGCCAGCATGGCGCCGAGCAGGGCGAGATAGCCCAGCGGCGAGCCGCCGGCAAGGGCGTTCTGCACCGCCAGTGTGCCGAAAATCAATACCGGCACGCTCATGGGCACGGTGATTACGGCGAGTATCAGGCCGCGGCTGCCGAGGCCCACGGTCAGCGCCACCGCAATCGAGCCCAGCATGCCCACCACCGGCGTGCCGAGCAGCAGCGAGGCCACCAGGGTCAGATAGCCTTCCGCCGGCAGGGCCAGCATGTAGGCGAGCAGGGGCGAAACCACGATGACCGGCAACCCGCTCACCAGCCAGTGGGCGATGTTCTTGGCGAACACCAGCAGATACAATGGCATTGAACTGAGCAGAAGCTGTTCCAGGGTGCCGTCTTCATAATCCGAGCGGTACAGGCTGTCCATGGACAGCATCGAGGCGAGCAGCACGGCAATCCAGATCACCCCCGCCGCGATCTGCCGCAGCATGGCGCTCTCCGGGCTGATGCCGATGGGAAACAGCGAAACCACGATGATGAAAAACATGAAAGGGTTGAGAATATCGTTGCGCCGCTTCAGGCTGATCAGCAGATCGCGCTTTAGGGTGGCGAGAAATGCGGCGCCGGCGCTTGCCTGGCTCATTCGGCGACTCCCAGGGTGAGGGTGCGCAGGCCGGGCAGGACGAGTTTGTGATGCGTGGTGATCAGCACCGCGCCGCCGCTTTCGGCGTGTCGCCTCACGAGATTCTCCAGCAGGGTCACGCCGTGGGTGTCCAGGGTGGTGAAGGGTTCATCGAGCACCCACAGCCCGCCGCCGCGCAGGAGCAGCCGGGCCAGGGAAACCCGCTGGTACTGCCCCGCCGAAAGCGAATGGCAGGGCGAGTCCTCATAGCCGGCAAGGCCGATTTGCCCCAGAGCCTCGCGGATTCGCCCATCGTCCGCCGGGTGGTGCAGGCGGCTGCTCCAGCGCAGGTTTTCCAGCGGCGTCAACACCCGATTCACCGCCACCCGGTGGCCGATATAGAGCAGTCCGGCGCAAACCGCGTCGCGCTGCTCCCCAAGCGGGGCGCCATGCCAGAACAATTCGCCGCTGTAACTGTCATTGAGGCCGCAGATGATTCGCAGCAGGGTGGTCTTGCCCGAGCCGTTGCCCCCCTTGACCTGCAGCACCTGGCCGGCTTCGAGGATGAAGGCAAGATCGCGGAACAGCAGCCGGTCATTCCGCTCACAGTTCAGTGCGCGGACTTCAAGCATGGGGTGGGAGTCCTGGGCTTCAACGCTCACTGCTTGCCATGCCGGTGGAAGGATCCGGGCGGATTATAACGAACCCGGCGACGGACCATGAGTGAGGAGCCTGCGCCATGGCAATTCACGGCTGTACATCCGCTCCCATCCACGGCGCAGGCTCCGAGGCCGTATCGGGCTACTGACGCCAGGCCAGCAGTTTTGATCGCAGCCGCAGGGCGGCCTGGCTGTGGATCTGGCTTACCCGGGATTCACTGACGCCAATGATTTCGCCAATTTCCTTCAGGTTGAGTTCTTCATCGTAATACAGCGACAGCACCAGCTTCTCCCGGTCGGGGAGATCGTCGATGGCATTGCTCAGATCCTCGCGAAAACAACGGTGCTGCATGTTGTCCAGCGGGTCGGGCAGATCGCCGTCCACCATTTCCAGTGCCGGGTCGGCGTTTTCACTGATTTCGTCGAAGCTGAACAGGCGGGTGCCGCTGGAATCCTGCAGGATACTGAAATAGGCGTTGAGGCCGATATTCATTTCGCCGGCAATTTCCTGATCGCTGGCATTGCGCCCGGTGCGGGCTTCCACCTTCTGGATGGCCTTTGCCACATCGCGGGACTTGCGATGCACCGAGCGCGGCGTCCAGTCACCCTTGCGCACCTCATCGAGCATGGCGCCCTGAATGCGGATGCCGGCATAGGTCTCGAAACTGGCGCCCTTGTTGTGATCGTATTTTTTTGCCGCGTCGAGCAGGCCGATCATGCCGGATTGCACGAGATCGTCAATCTGCACATTGGCCGGCATCCGGGCCAGCAAATGCCGCGCAATACGATTCACCAGTGGCGCGTGCTTCTCCACTGTCTGGCGAGCCCAGTCCCTGCTCTCCTCTCTCTCCGCCAGGTAGTCGATTGCCGAACTCATGATTCCCTTGATTCCTGTTTCCTGTCCTGTTGTCCCGGCGTCGGCCCGCCTCCATTTCCGCCTCGAATCCCTTGGCCGCAATTCCCGCTAAACTTCTGCAACTTCCTGTCGATGTATGGATTAGCTGCCTGCTATTGCTTGCCGGACCTTCTGCCGCACCGCAAAATCAATGCGGGTAGGAAGGTCTCAGCAAGATTCGTTCCAACATCGGCCACGACGGCTATTCGTTAGAAAATAGCCAAAAAAATCAGTTAGCTAGGGATTGTTTAAGTCGCCATATCGCGAACCACGACGCGACGGTTTCTTGACGCTATTGGTTATGGCGTCAATTTTTTGCCTATTTGTTGCCGGTTTCCTGGCGCGGTTCAGGCCTTGGGCAGGGTGACGCCCCGCTGGCCCTGATACTTGCCGCCGCGTTCCCGATAGGTGGTCTCGCAACGCTCATCGCTTTCGAAAAAAAGCATCTGGGCTGCGCCTTCGCCAGCATAGATCTTGGCGGGCAGGGGAGTGGTGTTGGAGAATTCAAGGGTCACGTGGCCTTCCCATTCGGGTTCAAGCGGCGTGACATTGACGATGATGCCGCAGCGGGCATAGGTGGACTTGCCGAGGCATACCGTCAGCACATTGGCGGGAATGCGGAAATACTCCACGGTGCGGGCCAGGGCAAAGGAATTCGGTGGGATGATGCACGATGGCTCCTCGATGCTGACAAAGCTCGTCTCGTCGAAGTTCTTCGGGTCCACCACCGCGGTGGTATGCACATTGGTGAATATCTTGAATTCATCGGCGCAGCGCACGTCATAGCCATAACTCGAAGTGCCATAAGAAATCACCCGACCGCCCCCCGCCTCCCGCACCTGACCCGGCGCAAAAGGCTCGATCATTCCCCGCTCCGCAGCCATCCTCCTGATCCACCGGTCGGATTTGATTGTCATGCAAGTTCTCCAGGCCATGCAGGCCCCGCAGCTGCCGCATGATAAAACCTTCACGCCAGTGCTGCATCCCCGCCTGTCGCAAATCCCTGCCTTCGGAGTGATTTCGGGGGGCTGTTCCGGTATGATGCCGGGCGGTTTGTGAAGCTTCGCGGCGGGAGAAAGACCCATGAGAAAGTGGGAATGCCAGATTTGCGGATTCGTTTATGAAGAGGAGCACGGGCTGCCGGAGGAAGGCATTGCGCCGGGCACAGCCTGGGATGATGTTCCCGACGATTGGTGTTGCCCGGACTGCGGCGCGGGCAAGCACGACTTCGAGATGATCGAACTCTAGCGAGTTGTCCCGAATCGAGGACTTTTCGGTGAGCCAGCGCCAGATTCTAGTTACCAGCGCCCTGCCCTATGCCAATGGCGACATCCATCTCGGTCACATCATGGAGGCGATCCAGACCGATATCTGGGTGCGCCTGCAGAAAATGCGCGGCCACCAGTGCATCTACGTCTGCGCCGACGACGCCCACGGCACCGCCATCATGCTCAGCGCCGAAAGCCAGGGGATTAGCGCCGAGGAGTTGATCGGCCGGGTCCAGCGCGAGCACGAGCGCGACTATGCCGGTTTTCTCATCGGTTTCGACAATTTTCACAGCACCCACTCCGAAGAAAACCGCGAACTCGCGGAATCGATCTATCTCGCGCTGGAAAGCAACGGCCATATCGCCCGGCGCAAGATTCGCCAGCTGTTCGACCCCGCAAAGAAGCTGTTCCTCGCCGACCGCTACATTAGCGGCGCCTGCCCGCGCTGCAAGGCCGAAGAGCAATACGGCGACAACTGCGAGGTCTGCGGCTCCACCCACAGCCCGGCGGAGTTGATCAATCCCAAATCCGCGCTGTCCGGCGCCACGCCGGTGGAAAAGGAGTCCGAGCATTTCTTCTTCACCGTGCCCGTCTTCAGCGAAATGCTGCGGCAATGGATCCAGGGCGGGGCGGTTCACCAAGCGGTGGCCAACAAGCTCGGCGAATGGCTGGGAGAAGGCCTTCAGGATTGGGACATCAGCCGGGACGCGCCCTACTTCGGTTTTGAGATTCCCGGCCAACCGGGCAAGTACTTCTACGTCTGGCTCGATGCGCCCATCGGCTATATGGCGAGCTTTCTCGACTACTGCAAGCGCGAAGGGCTCGAATTCGACGCCTGGTGGCGGCCCGGCGGCGACAGCGAAATCTACCACTTCATCGGCAAGGACATCGTCAATTTCCATACTTTCTTCTGGCCGGCCATGCTGGACAGCGCGGGCTACAGGAAACCCGATGCGGTCTTTGTCCACGGTTTCGTCACCGTGGATGGCACCAAGATGTCCAAATCCCGGGGCACCTTCATCAACGCCGGCACCTATCTGAAACACCTGAATCCCGAGTACCTGCGCTACTACCTCGCGGCCAAGCTTGGCCCCGGCGTGGACGATCTCGACCTGAACCTGGAAGATTTCGTGCAGCGGGTCAATACCGACCTGGTGGGCAAGCTGGTCAATATCGCCAGCCGCTGCGCCGGATTCATCGGCAAGAATTTCGACGGCAGGCTCGCCGGCGCCGTTGACAACGAAGCCCTGATCGGGGAAATCCGGCAAGCGTCCGGCGTGATCGCCGAATTCTACGAGGCCCGGGAGTACGGCAAGGCCATCCGCCGGATCATGGCCTTCGCCGACCAAGCCAACCAGTATCTTAACGAGCGCAAACCCTGGGAAATCGCCAGAACCGACCGGCGGGCCCCGGAGCTGCAGGCCATTTGCACCACGGGAATCAATGCTTTCCGCCTGCTCGCCGGCTATCTGAAACCCGTGCTGCCGGACCTGGCGGCAAAGGCCGAGGAGTTTCTCGCCATCGACCCACTCGCCTGGGACGATCTCGACACGTTGCTGCTGAACCATCGCATCAACCGCTTTCACCCGCTGCTGACCCGGGTCGAGCCGGACAAGGTACGGGCCATGGTGGATGAAACCCGCGAGGAATGGGAGACCCGGCAAAACGCAGGCGGCAAGACCGGGCAACAAGCGCCAGCAGCGCCCACCGAAGCCTTCGCCGGGGAAATCGACATCGACGCTTTCGCCAGGGTTGACCTGCGCGCGGCCCGGGTTGCGAAAGCCGATTTCGTGGAAGGCGCGGACAAGCTGCTGCGTCTGAAACTCGACCTCGGCCACGACAAAACCGGCAATCCCGTCGAGCGCACGGTTTTCGCCGGCATCCGCAGCGCCTACCACCCGGGCGACCTGGAAAACCGGCTCGTGGTCGTGGTCGCCAACCTCAAGCCCCGCAAGATGAAATTCGGCCTCTCCGAAGGCATGATCCTCGCCGCCGGCCCCGGCGGCAAGGAAATCTGGCTGCTATCCCCCGACTCGGGCGCCAAGCCTGGTATGAGAGTCAGCTAGGAGCCTAGAAAACACTCATCCCAATCGAAGCTCCAAAAAACCCCTCTCGAATTTGACAGCAAATGGCCGCTGGCACGATACTTCCCACTTACCCTTGCGGCAACCCTGCGCCATGCGGATTTTTTCAGGCAAGACTTTTTTCGGCCTCATACTGGCCATCGGGATAACCGGCGGCGCCGGCGCCCAGGACAGCGACATCCAGGAAATTGAAGACTCGGTCATCAAGATCTACACCACCCAGGCGGCGCCGGATTACTTCGTCCCCTGGCGCCTGCTCAATCCGCGGCAATCCTCCGGCTCCGGAGTGCTGATCGACGCCAACCGCATTCTCACCAATGCCCATGTGATCGCCGACGCCAGCTACGTGCAGGCGCAAAAACACAACGACCCCCAGCGTTTCCAGGCCCGGGTGCTGTTTGTCTCCCACGAGGCGGATCTCGCCCTGATTGAAGTGGAGGACGAGGATTTTTACGCCGGGCTCAAGCCGCTCACCATCGGTGATTTACCCGATCTGCGGGACGAGGTTTCGGTATTCGGCTATCCCATGGGTGGGCAGAGCCTGAGCATCACCAAGGGCGTGCTGTCCCGGGTGGAGCACCAGATCTACTCCCACGCCTCCAGCTACCTGCTCGCCGGTCAGCTCGACGCCGCCATCAATCCCGGCAACAGCGGCGGGCCGGTCATCGTCAATCGGCAGATCGTCGGCATCGTCATGCAGGCCAATACCGGCGGGCGCTCGGAAAATCTTGGCTACTTCATCCCGCCCAGCGTGATCCGCCATGTACTCAGGGACAGTGAGGATGACGTCCACGATGGATTTCCCGATCTCGGCTTCCGCACCCAGACCCTGGAAAGCCCCGCGGCCAAATCCGCCCGGGGGCTGAGCGAAGACCAGCGCGGCGTGATCGTCATCAAGGTTTTTGATGACTCCCCCGCCGCCGGCATTCTGGAAGTCAACGACGTCATTACCGAGGTCAACGGCTTTGCCATTGCCGACGACGGCAGCATCCGGCTGGATTCCGACATTCTCACCAACTACAAGTACGCCATGGACCAGTTCCATGTGGGCGACGCCATCCCCCTGCGCTATTCCCGCCAGGGCAAGGAACACGAAGCCATGCTTGTGGCCGGCGGCGAGCGGGAAAACTACAGCCTCGTCAATGGCGAGAAATTCGACGAGATTCCCGAGTACTACCTGTACGGCGGCGTCCTGTTCGTGCCACTGAACATGAACCTGATCAAGCGCTGGGGCAACGACTGGAGCCGCTCGGCGCCGATTTCCCTGCTCGAAGCCCGCAATGAATGGGCCTCCCCCGAGCGCCAGGAACTCGTGGTGGCCCTGCAGGTCATGGCGGCCGATGTCAATCTCGGTTACCACGACTGGCGCAACTGGGTGGTGGAAACCGTCAACGACGAACCCATCCGGGACTTTGACCATTTCGTCGCCATGTTGCGCGGAAACACCGAGCCTTTCGTCGTCTTTCACAATGACAACGGCTACCAGATGGTGATCGATCACGGGGAAGCGCTGGCCTCCGAGGAACAGATTCTCGCGCGCTACCGGATTCCCTCCGCCCATTCCAGCGGCTTGCCGAATGAGCAGTACCTCTCCCGGCAACCCTGAGCCGCAGCAGGCGCTAGCCTTCATTCGGGAAGCCGAATGTATCGGCTGCGCCAGATGCCTGCCGGCATGCCCGGTTGACGCCATCATCGGCGCGCCGGGAATGATGCACACCGTGGTTGCCGAAGAATGCACCGGCTGCGAGCTTTGTGTCGCGCCCTGCCCCGTGGATTGCATTGAAATGCGCGCGCTGCCCGCGGCACTCGAACCCGATGACGAACTCCTGCGGCATCGCCGCCGGCGCGAGGAGTATCACGAGTTCCGGCTGGCGAATCCCGACCCCAGGCTCTACCCCAGGGCCCGCGCGAGGGGATTTTCCCGGGAAGCCGCCCGGCGCGAAATCACCGCCGCCGTGGCGCGGGTTGCGGCCCGCCGCAAGCAGACATGAAAGCCGCCGCCAGCCGGGAAATCTTCGAGCGCCTCAAGGCGGCCAATCCGGCGCCGCGAACCGAATTGCGCTACGACTCCCATTTTGAACTGCTGGTATCGGTGATTCTGTCCGCCCAGGCCACCGATGTCAGCGTCAATGCGGCAACGGCAAAACTCTATCCCGTGGCGAACACGCCCGAAGCCATGCTCGCCCTCGGCGAGGAAGGGCTCAGGCATTACATTCGCACCATCGGCCTGTTCAACACCAAGGCAAAAAACGTCATCGCCACCTGCCGCATACTCGTGGAAAAGCACGGCTCCCGGGTGCCCTCCACCCGGGAAGCATTGCAGGCGCTGCCGGGAGTCGGCCGGAAAACCGCCAATGTGGTGCTCAATACGGCTTTTCGGCAGGTGGCCATGGCGGTGGACACGCATATCTTCCGCGTTTCCAACCGCACCGGCATCGCGCCGGGCCGCAATGTATTGGAAGTGGAGGAGGCATTGCTGCGCCGGGTGCCCGAAGAGTTCCTGCTCGACGCCCACCACTGGCTGATCCTCCATGGCCGCTACACCTGCCTGGCCCGCAAGCCCCGCTGCGGCGACTGCGCCATCACCGACCTCTGCGAGTATCCCGACAAGATTCAGGACTAATTTATTTGGCAGGCAATGTTTTTTAATTTCACATAATGGCGAACCAAGCCTTCACAAATTTATCGGGACAGGCTGACGATATTTTTTGAATGATGGGGTTTTTTTGCTCATTATTGAGAACATTTATCTCATTATGTTCATTGAATTCGTGGCCATTACTCAAGATAATTTTTTATGTATCTGATCCAGTTTCTGTGATATTTCATTAGGTAACTCACTCGGTAACATCTGCTTTGCGATGAGGAAATATTCGCTTTTTCTCGTGCTCGCTCCTGCTCTTTGCAGTACTTCTGGAAGCAACTTCTTGCTTGCAGGTTCTGCTTGTAGTACAGGACTTATTGCTAAAGGATTTTCAAAGAATGCTGGCGGCATCTGTTGTCGAAGATAATCCATACCTTGAGCGGCCATGAGTCCGCCAACCTCTCTTTCAAGAAAACGTTGTAATGCGTCTGGGTGAAGCAAATAGCTTTCCGCCTCATATCGTTCCCAACGTAAAATAGTCAAATTATCTCCTTCAACTTCATGATCTGGAAGCCGTCGATTGTCTCCATCAAGCAGAAGCAATCCTTTCAAATTATCCGCAACTGATCGCATAGCAAAAAAGTGAGCACGTGCCTCTCTAGGATTGCGCCCACGATTATTTTGCCAGAATGGCGCTCCCTTAAACCAATCGTACAAGGGATGCTCAAGAACCATCGCCCATGCTTTCAGTAATTCAAAATCGGTTACACCTTCAACGTACAAGATTCTTTTAGCATCTTCGACAGCTAACAAATCGAAGGTCGTAACCCGCTTTAGCGCCTCACGGAGACTGTCACGTTCGGTGTTTTCACTGAGTCTATGCGGTTCACGATAAAAAGAGAGAATACTGTGTGGACTCGTTGATTCAATTAAAACTTCAGAATGCGTGGCGATAACTAATTGACTACGCCTTGCGTTACAAAGAGATCGAAGTAAATCATATAGCTCTTTTTGCAGTATCATATGGAGATGCGCATCTGGTTCATCAAGCAGGATTAAACTTGAAGGTCGAGCAAACAAAAAAGCTAAAATCAGAAGAACCTGATGAAATCCGCTACCCGCAGTTGAGACATCTAATGGCGTCAATCCTCCGTTTCCTCTTCCTTCGGGAATTCCTTTCAGGTACTGACAGGTTATGTATGGTACTCCATGATACTTCGGCCGTAACAGTTTGTAATGAAAAATACTCGCCACTATCTCTTCCAACTCATTCCATTCCTCGTCAGATTTTTCTGCGACTTCAAGCAAGAGATTGCGCAATATATCACCACCTTTTCCTTGACCGACCAACATATCCTGGAAGGGGCGATCATGTCTCGTTTCGTTCACTCCGATTCCTGAAAATGGCGGCGTGTAAATCACGTTGACTTGTTGCCGTGCTAGTTCTAAATTTTCAAGGTCGCTGACAACAGGCTTAACATGTATCTGTTCTGGGCCTGAGTAACGAAATTCGAATCCGAACTGCCAATGAGTTCCAGTTTGAGTTTCTCCAGTAAGTGAAATAACCATCGGGCGTGGACTGCCGGCTGGCTTACCTTCGACTTCATCCTTACGCAATGAAGTATGCGTATCTTTCCATAACTGGTCCATTGAGGGAAGTGGCAGGACACTGAATTCAGGTCGAGTTATAGGAGCGCCTTGACGATCAGTGGCTTTAGATCCACTGCCTGAACCTTTTTTTTCGCACCACTTTTGCATAGCAAGATTCCACACCATAACAGCTTGTAATAGCGTAGATTTCCCGCTGTTGTTGGGACCTGCAAGGAGTGATATCGACCCAAGCTCAAAATCCTGCTTTTTGAAGCCCTTGAAGTACTCTGTATGAATTTTTCTAATCATGAGGATTCAGTGATGTTCAATCAGATTACTTGGAAACGGCCTTTGGTGCAGTGAATTTTCCACCATATCCAATAACCAAGAGTTCCGAACCATGCTATCAGATAGGCTTTACATTCTATGGATCTTCGAAGGTGCTAGTTGTTATACTGATCCAAATTCAAAAAAAATGCAATAGATCAAGCTCGATCCTTGCCCGCCGCGATCCGCAGACGCAGGGCGTTGAGGCGGATGAAGCCTCCTGCGTCGGCCTGATCGTAGGCGCCGGCGTCGTCTTCAAAGGTGGCGATGTCTTCGTCGAACAGCGAATCGTCGGACTGGCGCCCGGTGATAATGACGTTGCCCTTGTAAAGTCTTACTCTTACTTTCCCATTGACATGGCGCTGTGAATCATCGATCAACGCCTGCAGGGCTCGCCGTTCCGGGGAGAACCAGTAGCCGTTGTAGACCAGGCTTGCGTAGCGCGGCATCAACTCGTCTTTCAGGTGGGCGAGTTCCCGGTCCAGGGTGATCGATTCCATGGCGCGGTGGGCCTTGAGCATGACGGTGCCGCCAGGGGTTTCATAGCAGCCCCGGGATTTCATGCCTACATAGCGGTTTTCGACGATATCCGCCCGACCCACGCCATGGGCGCCGGCAATCTCGTTGAGGCTTTCCAGGACTTTTGCCGGACTCATGGCGGCGCCATTGATGGCGGTGATGTCGCCATTGCGATATTCGAGTTCCAGCTCGGCGGCTTCATCCGGCGCAGCTTCGGGCGAAACGCTTCGCATCCACATGGACTCGTCCGGCGCCGCCCAGGGGTCTTCGAGCACACCGCCCTCGTAGGAGACATGCAGCAGGTTGGCGTCCATGGAATAAGGCGATTCCTTGCCGCGCTTCATTTCCACCGCGATGCCGTGCCGCTCGCAATAGGCGAGCAGGCGCTCCCGGGAGTTAAGGTCCCATTCGCGCCAGGGCGCGATGATCCGGATGCCCGGGATCAGGGCGTAGGCGCCGAGTTCGAAGCGGACCTGGTCGTTGCCCTTGCCCGTGGCGCCGTGGGAAATGGCGTCGGCACCGGTTTCCCGGGCGATTTCCACCAGACGCTTGGCGATCAGGGGGCGGGCGATGGAAGTGCCGAGGAGATATTCGCCCTCGTACAGGGCATTGGCCCGGAACATGGGATTGACGTATTCGGCGACGAATTCCTCGCGCAGGTCCTCGATGAAGATTTCCCGGATGCCCATGGCCTCGGCCTTGGCCCGGGCCGGCTCGACCTCCTCGCCCTGGCCGATGTCGGCGGTAAAAGTGACGACTTCGCAATCGTAGGTTTGCTGCAGCCATTTGGCGATAACCGAAGTATCGAGCCCGCCCGAGTAGGCAAGCACCACCTTGCTGATCTTCGACATGGAGAACTACCCCGCAATCCAGAGGCTGCGCATTCTAGCAGAGCGCGGCGGCGCTTATCGAAATGGAAGCAATGCCCCGTATGCTATTTCCAGAATAGGCTCCGATCGCTTTCTGTCGGTAACGGAACACTTTCCCGGCTCGCGCCGGGCCCCTTTCCGTTACCGCCACGCTCCCTCACAGCCAAATTCAGGTTTGCTTGTCAAAATGGACTTTTGATCGGTGTCGTACGATCATTCCGGGCCGCCCAGGAGGCTGCGCCGCGGGAATTCACGGCGATTTCAGAATTTCGGGGGACTTTCGGATGAATACCGGCACCCACGCCATCGCGCCGGATGAACGCAACCGGCATATTCAAATCAACATCAATGGAGAACTGTTTCCCAGGGACAAGGCCGTGGTTTCGGTCTTCGACAGCGGTTTCATCCTCGGCGACGGCATCTGGGAAGGCCTGCGCCTGCACCGGGGCGTGATTCCCTTTCTGGGCCAGCACCTGAAGCGCCTTTGGGAAGGCGCAAAGGCG
Source organism: Pseudomonadales bacterium (assembly GCA_022819645.1). Taxonomy (GTDB): domain Bacteria; phylum Pseudomonadota; class Gammaproteobacteria; order Pseudomonadales; family Pseudohongiellaceae; genus UBA9145. The sequence continues at coordinate 3,939 of JAJEGU010000022.1, read as the reverse complement.
CTGGATCTCGACCCGGGAATCCCGCCCGCCGACCTCAGGCAAAGGCTGTACGACACCGTGGACGCCAATGGCATGGAATCCGGGGTGCATATCCGCCTGATGCTGAGCCGGGGCACAAAAGCCACGCCATACCAGGACCCGGCCATGACCATTGGCCCGCCCACCATCGTCATCATTCCGGAATACAAGACGCCGGACCCGGCGCTGTTCCAGCGCGGCATCCGGCTCTATACGGTGTATGTGCGCCGGGGCTACGCCGATGTGCAGGACCCACGAATCAACAGCCACTCGAAACTGAATTGCATCTTCGGCTGCATCCAGGCCGCCAAGGCGGGTTTTGACGAGGCATTGATGCTCGACCCCCACGGCCACGTGGCCACCTGCAATTCCACCCATTTCTTCATCGTCCGGGATGGCGAGGTGTGGACGTCCACCGGCGACTACTGCCTCGACGGCATTACCCGGCGCAATGTCATCGATCTCTGCAAGGCGAACGGCGTGCCGGTATTCGAGCGGAATTTCTCGGTGATGCAGACTTACAGCGCCGATGAAGCCTTCGTCACCGGCACGTTTGCCGGACTCGCTCCGGTTGCCGAGATCGACGGCCGCCCCATCGCCGACGGCGAACCGGGGCCGATCATGAGGCGATTGCGGGAGCTGTACCGGGATTTGATCGCGGAAGAGTGCGACCGCGGCAGATCATGACGATACGCATCGCCATGTGGTCGGGACCACGCAATATTTCCACCGCAATGATGCGGAGCTGGGAAAACCGGCCCGATTGCGATGTGGTCGATGAGCCTTTCTACGCCTGTTATCTCAAGGAGACCGGGTTGCCGCATCCGGCGCGGGATGCCGTGCTTGCCTCGCAAAGCGCCGACCGCGCCGCGGTGGTGAGGCAGTTGACCGGACCATCGCCCGACTCGCCGCTGCAGTACCAGAAGCACATGACCAAGCATATGCCCGAGGGCACGGACATGGCCTGGTGCGCGGGACTGAAACATTGTTTTCTGATTCGCGACCCGGCCGAGGTTATCGCTTCCTACCTCAGAATGATGCCCTCGGTGGACGAGCACGATATCGGCATGGCCAGACAGGCCGGCCTGTTCCGGGAGGTCGCCGCCGTCACCGGCGAGCCGCCGGCAGTGATCGATGCGGCGGATGTGTTGCGCGATCCGGGCCGGACCCTCGCCGCCCTGTGCGATTGGCTGGGAGTCGAGTTTCTGCCCGATTCCATGCTGTCCTGGCCACCCGGATACCGGGACTCCGATGGCGTCTGGGCGCCGCACTGGTACAGAGACGTGGCGCAATCCACCGGCTTTCGGGAATATCGTCCCGGAACCGCGAAACTGTCCGAAAAGCACCGGCGCTTGCACCAGCGTTCCACGGAAACATACCAGTGGCTCCGCGGATTCCGCCTGAATTGAAATCCAGGGAGTGGCATGCGATGTTGTTTGACAAACTTTGCCAAACTTCGATAATTGGGAACCACTCAAGGGAGTACCAAATGGCAACGATGAATATATCACTGCCTGACTTGATGAAACGATGGGTGGAAACCCGCACCGCAAGTGGACGCTTCAGCAATGCCAGCGACTACGTGCGCCACTTGATTCGTCGAGACCAGGAACGGGAACAGGCAAGCAAGATGCTTCAGCAGGCAATTGATGAGGGCATCGCAAGCGGTGAGCCCGAGCCTTTCGATTTTGACGAGTTTCACGCCAGGATGCGGGAACGCCATGGCTCGAATTGATCTGAATGACATTCGGCTTTCTCCGGCAACTCAAGACGATCTCGAGAAAATCTGGCTTTACAGTGCGGAAAACTGGTCGACTGCTCAGGCGACGCGTTATACGGCATCCATCAAAAACAGCCTTGAACGTCTGCTGTCAATGCCTGAATTGGCGCCGGAACGCACAGAATTCAATCCTCCGGTTCGAATCTATTCTGTTGCAGGGCCATCCTATAGTCGCATAGGTCGTTGACGTTCGCTTCTGATTGGATGGACTGCGTTCGGACTACGGATCGATTTCCGATGGGCGGAGCGGTATCGGATCTGTGGATGGTTCCCAGCGCGGGTCTGGTTACGCCGGAGTCGGTTTTCGGGCATGCTGGCCCGGTGGTTGCGGGGTGTTTGGGCTGGATTGGCGTGCGGGCGTGGGATCAGGCGGCGCTGACCACTTCCCGCAAGGCTTCGCCCTGGCGGGCGGCGTAATGCCGCTGGGCCTCGGGTTGATGCTGGAACCGTCCGCGCAAGCGGATGATGGAGATGGCGGCGTTGGACAGGCAGGCCAGGTTGCGCGGCAGTTTGCCGTTGCGCACCCGGGACCGGTCCTCGTCCCAGGACCAGTCGCGGACATAGTGGAGCCGATTCTCGATTTCCCAGTGGCCCCGGTTCAGGGTGAGCACTTCCGCGGGGCCGGCGCGGTCGGCGCCGAGCGAGGTGAGACCATAGGCGGTTTCGACGGTGGTGGCGTCTGTTTTCAGGACGGTGCGCGCGCGGCGGATGCGGAACGCCTGGCGGCGTCCCGGCAGGGCCGCCAGATCGTCGGGGTACTGCTCCAGCGACAGCAACGCGCAACTGCGCCGCTCCAGGCGCCCGTGTCCCTTGTCGAGCGTTTCGGCGGCGGGCGCGGCGTCGAAGGCGGTGTCGAAGGCGATGAGGTCTTCGCGTACGCTTGGGTGGTTGTCCTTGATGGGCAGCGCATAGTCCGCGCCCCGGTCGAGGATCAGCCGCGCGGTTTTCGGGCAGCTGTGCAGGGCGTCCAGCGTGAGCACGTGGCCGCGCACGTCCAACTCCCGGATCAGGCGGCGGGCGCCGACGATCTCCCCGCCCGCGCCGTCCGAGGCGGTCTGGCCGGCGATGAGGCCGGTGCCGTGTGTGATCGCGGCCAGCAGCATGCGCCCGTCGTCCGGCCCGCCCGGGCGGTTTTGCGGGGCGGACTTGCCGTCGATGGCCAAAGCGCCCCGCGGGGGCCGGCGGGCGGCCGAGAATCCCCGCACCGCCCGGTCCAGGGCGCCCGGATCGATACCCGACAACAAGCGATGCATACTGGCCCGCGAGGGTGGCGTGAGCCGACCGGTGCCCGGGCTGCGGAAGGCCCGCACCGCCGCCAGTTGCCGCTGGTCCAGCCGGGCGCCGAACTCGGCGATGGCGGTCGGCCCCTGGGCGCCCGCCAGCTTCGCCGCCGCCGCGATGGCCAGCACGGTCGCCAGCGAATGCCGCACGCCGCGCGCGCGACGGAACTCCGGCACCTGGCGCAGATGATCGAACAGGCTGCGCAGCCGGCCCGGTTCCGGCAACGCCGGCTGTCCCCGGCCGCAACCCCAGCGCGCGGGCTCGGCCAGGCCGGCCAACAGGCCAGGGGCGTCCGGCGCCAAAGGCCGCAGCCATACCGTCTTCGGTTCCCCGTGCGCCACCCAGCCGCCGCCGGACCGGGCGTAACCCCGCGTCAGGCCAACCCGCTCCCAACCCGCGGCGCGGTAGCACGTGCCCCGGAACCGGGACGGATCGACAAAAGTCTCCGCCAGCAGCACCGGATGGCCGAACCGCGCCTCCATGTCCGCGGAAAGGCGGCGCGTGGAAAGCGCCAGCGCGCGCGAGGCCAGATTCGGCGCCCGGCCCCGGGGCAGCACCAGGAAACGGCAGTTGTTCGCGATCAGGCGCAGCCGCCGGAACTGCTGCTCCGGCGCCCAGCCGATCCAGGCGTCCCGCGCCTTGACCTTGAAGGCCCCGGCGCACCAGCCCAAAAGCGCGAGCCATTCCCCGTCCGGCCCCGTCGCCACATGCCGGATACCGTGGCCGAACATCCCCCGGAACCCAAGGTAGTGCCCCGCGTCCATGACCCGGTCCCACCGGGCCCGCTCGGCGGCGTCGGAAACGGGGCGCACCCGCACCGCGGACAGGGGGAAATCCCATGCCGCCGGGATGGCGCCGCC